>NZ_MZGV01000176.1 GCF_002029235.1 Clostridium oryzae | reverse complement strand
CCATATATGTTATTATGTTGAACATATACTTATGTATGGTGTAATTTATTTAAGCAATTAATGTAATCTGAAGTATTAATATCCTTTTATAAAAAATTGTTTTCAAAAATCATTTTAGAGGAGAAATTATAGTGAAAAAGATAGTTGCATTATCAACAGCAGTATTATTTACAATGTTTTTATTTATTTCATGCAAAACTGATGATGGAGAAACCACTATAAAAAACTTTATCAAAGATTACTATACTGTAAATCAAAGTGATTATAACTATTACAAACAAATGAACAGCGGTACTAAAATATCAGGAATCGCCAAATTTGATAAAAGTTATGAGTCACACACCAAGAAATTTAAACAATATCTATCCGCCGAAGCTTATCAAGAATTTTATGCAACTAGAGTATCCTATTTAAGGATTGAAGAAGCATATAAAAATGGCTATTTCGTAAAACTCAACAGCATAAATATTATAAAAAAAGAGAAAGATGAAGATGAAAAGACCATAATATATAAGTATAAG
>NZ_MZGV01000175.1 GCF_002029235.1 Clostridium oryzae | reverse complement strand
TTAAAATATCTTCACAATCAAGACAATTCTCAGAATCATTGACGTAGTCAAAAACACTTTCACCTTCTTTCACGTTTCTACTGATAAATTCAATAAGATTGGTATCTGCTTTGTTGTACTTTATAATATTGGTAGGAAACACACTGATGTATACTTTATTGCCATCAGCTCTAGTCCATAGCAAAGTCTGGATTTTAACTCTAGCATATTTAATTTCATTACCATCTAGAAAGTATAAATCTCTCTTAAAAGTACCATTCTTCTTTAATTTATCTGATTCTGGAATGCAAAGTTCTTTACGAACAAAACCTTTTTGTATAAAATCACAATAATTGTCAATAATGCTACTATAGGTTTGTTTTATTAGAATCAAACTACTATAGGGTTTTTGCATTGTCACTTAAATCCTAGACAAAAAGCACAAAAGGTATTCACTACCTATTGTGCTTTTTTGTTTTATCTGTAATTTTTATTGGCTAAAAATAACTTGTTTACTGATATTTTTGTTGGCTTATAACAATA
>NZ_MZGV01000174.1 GCF_002029235.1 Clostridium oryzae | reverse complement strand
GATTGGGGTGAAGTCGTAACAAGGTAGCCGTAGGAGAACCTGCGGCTGGATCACCTCCTTTCTATGGAGAAAATCTGGTAGCACATTCACAGAATGGTTATCAGTAAGAATTACGGTTTATACCAAAATCCTCTGTTCAATTTTCAGAGACTAACATCTCTGGAGTTTTGTTAGAAACGAGCGTAAGCGAAGTTTATAACAAAAGACTGTTCTTTGAAAATTGCACATAAGAATGAAACATTGTAAAGCTGGGAACATTTAAAATGTTCTTTGTAGATTATACAATGATGATGAATTTATTCATCATCGAGTAAAGAGAGCTGTAAATTAAAAAGAAGCCTGAAAAACGGCAACTATAAATTGGCACTCTCTGGAGTCGTGTTAGAAACGAGCAGGACAAGGAAGCGACAGAACGCGGAGCGGAATTGGCTAATGGCCAATGAGCACCACAGTGACGGAGCTGACGCGGTAATGCGAAGTTTATCACACGACGACTATGGTTAAGCTATGAAGGGCGCATGGAGAATGCCTTGGCATCAGGAGCCGAAGAAG
>NZ_MZGV01000172.1 GCF_002029235.1 Clostridium oryzae | reverse complement strand
CTTATGGTTTCATTTGGTATAAAACTTTTATTTATTAACCCGCTTCTTAATAACTGCGCTATCCATTCTGCATCTTTTACATCTGTTTTTCTTCCAGGTAGATTTTTTATGTGCCTTGCATTTGCTAGTATCATTTCAAAACTCCCTGTTTCTAATATGTTCCATATTGGTTTCCAATAGACCCCTGTACTTTCCATTGCTACCTGTATGCATTTACTTTCTTCTAACCATTCTAAAAGTTTTAGCAATTCTGTTGTTGTTGTGTTGAATGTTCTTATTTCTTTCTCCGGTTTTTCATTTACATTTCCCTTTAGTATGCATGCTACTACTGTCTTTTCATGTACATCTAACCCTGCACATCTTTCTACTATTGCTTCCATTCATATCCTCTCCATAATAAATCTAGTGAGTTAACGGTAATTTTTCTCTGAAAAATATTCCTACACGTGCTCTCCGCACAATACTTTGTACTTTTAATTACCGAAGCCAGTTTCCTACAAGGAGTTCTTGCTACCAGAATTTACACGGGCTTACTTCCTCACCTTTCTTTATTATTGACAGGATTTCGT
>NZ_MZGV01000171.1 GCF_002029235.1 Clostridium oryzae | reverse complement strand
TGCCTATCCTCTTGCTGCTCAACAATTTAAACTTGAAAAAGGTTGGGATTTCGATATCACTCAAGTTATTGGACTTACTAACGATGATGCTGTTACCTCTGAGTTTCGTTGGGTTAAGCAAGTTATCGAACGCCTTAATCGTACTTTCAAGTCATCCTATCGTGTTACCTGCGGTTATGGCAGTGAGAACGGTGCCCTTTATGGCGTCTCTCTTTGGGTTGCCTACTACAATTTCCTTCGTCCTCATCCGTATAACTACTGGCGTCCTCTTAATGAGCTTAAGGAATTTAGTTTAGCTGACAATATGCCTGCGAAGTGGCAAATTCTTATTCAGCTTGGTCAGCTTGCTATTCTTGATTTACAGGAACAACAACAACGCTACTAACCTCTCTGTTTTTAGCTTCCTGAGCCTAATTGAATACTTAGCCATCCTTTGGACTTGCCCTTGATGGTGTTGATAAATTAATGCTACAATGCTGTGATATTGACGGTTATATCTCTCTGTTTTTGAGTTCCTTCGCCGTTAATACTTTCCTCACTGCATTAATTTGTCATGCTGTCAAGGGTGGCGACTTCTTCCTCCTACCTATTTT
>NZ_MZGV01000170.1 GCF_002029235.1 Clostridium oryzae | reverse complement strand
CCCGAAGTCCGTGAGTTAACCGAAAGGGGACAGCGGCCGAAGGTAGGGTCAGCGATTGGGGTGAAGTCGTAACAAGGTAGCCGTAGGAGAACCTGCGGCTGGATCACCTCCTTTCTATGGAGAAAATCTGGTAGCACATTCACAGAATGGTTATCAGTAAGAATTACGGTTTATACCAAACACTCTGTTCAATTTTCAGAGACCAAAATCTCTGAAAAAAGTTCTTTGAAAATTGCACATAAGAAACACATTGTAAAGCTGGGAACATTTTATATGTTCTTTGTAGATTATACAATGATGATGAATTTATTCATCATCGAGTAAAGAGAGCTGTAAATTAAAAAGAAGCCTAAAAACGGCAACTTTAAATTAGCACTCTCTGGAGTCGTGTTAGAAACGAGCAGAACAAGGAAGCGACAGAGCGCGGAGCGGAGTTGGCTAATGGCCAATGAGCACCACAGTGACGGAGCTGACGCGGTAATGCGAAGTTTATCACACGACGACTATGGTTAAGCTATGAAGGGCGCATGGAGAATGCCTTGGCATCAGGAGCCGAAGAAGGACGTGATAAGCTGCGAAAAGTTTCGGGTAGGCGCAAATAGCCAGAGAACCGAAAATGTCCGAATGGGGAAACCCTCGTGTAAAA
>NZ_MZGV01000169.1 GCF_002029235.1 Clostridium oryzae | reverse complement strand
AGGATAACAGGGTATATTTTAAACATGAAAAAGAACGCATTAATCAGATGTGGCAGAGTGATATCATGGAAGCTTGCTATCTTAAGGATTCAGAGGGCAATGGTCGTATGGTTTATCTTATTGGATTCATCGATGATCGCAGCCGGAGAATTCTCCATTGTCAATTTTACTTTGATGCTACACTTACCAGGCTTGAAGATTGTCTTCAGAAAGCTGTCATTAAGTTTGGTGCTCCTAATTCTCTATACGTCGATAATGGCAAGGTGTATATATCTGAGCAGTTTAAAATAATATGTGCAAAGCTCGGAATTACCTTAAAATACGCAACTGCGTATCATCCAGCTGGGAAAGGAAAAATTGAGGTGTTCTGGAAGTTTGTACAGAGTTCTTTTCTTCCTGAAGTCAGAAAAAACAAGGTCTCAAACATAATTCAGCTTAATGATCTTTTTCAAGCCTGGCTTAAATATGAATACCATGAAAAGTTTCATACTTCCATAAATTCTACTCCTGTTGAAAGATGGAAGAAGTCACTTTCTGAAGGCGCTAAACTAAGATATTTCTCACCTGTACAGCTTGATGAAATCTTTATGCATTGCTGTGAAAGAACTGTAACTAAATATGGCGTTATATCCTTTGAGGGAAATACCTATGAGGTAGATGGTGCTCTGGTAGGCAAAAAAATTGAAGTTCACTACAATCCCTTTCACCTTGAGGTTCTACATATATATTTTGATAGTAAATACTACGGTG
>NZ_MZGV01000168.1 GCF_002029235.1 Clostridium oryzae | reverse complement strand
AGGATAACAGGGTATATTTTAAACATGAAAAAGAACGCATTAATCAGATGTGGCAGAGTGATATCATGGAAGCTTGCTATCTTAAGGATTCAGAGGGCAATGGTCGTATGGTTTATCTTATTGGATTTATCGATGATCACAGTCGGAGAATTCTCCATTGTCAATTTTACTTTGATGCTACACTTACCAGGCTTGAAGATTGTCTTCAGAAGGCTGTCATTAAGTTTGGTGCTCCTAATTCTCTATACGTCGATAATGGCAAGGTGTATATATCTGAGCAGTTTAAAATAATATGTGCAAAGCTCGGAATTACCTTAAAATATGCAACAGCCTATCATCCAGCTGGGAAAGGAAAAATTGAGGTGTTCTGGAAGTTTGTACAGAGTTCTTTTCTTCCTGAAATCAGAAAGAACAAAGCTGAAAATATCATTCAACTTAATGATCTTTTTCAAGCTTGGCTTAAATATGAATACCATGAAAAGTTTCATACTTCCATAAATTCTACTCCTGTTGAAAGATGGAAGAAGTCACTTTCTGAAGGCACTAAACTAAGATATTTCTCGCCTGTACAGCTTGATGAAATATTTATGCATTGCTGTGAAAGAACTGTAACCAAATATGGTGTTATATCCTTTGAGGGAAATACCTATGAGGTAGATGGTGCTCTGGTAGGCAAAAAAATTGAAGTTCACTACAATCCCTTTCACCTTGAGGTTCTACATATATATTTTGATAGTAAATACTACGGTG
>NZ_MZGV01000167.1 GCF_002029235.1 Clostridium oryzae | reverse complement strand
TTTTACACGAGGGTTTCCCCATTCGGACATTTTCGGTTCTCTGGCTATTTGCGCCTACCCGAAACTTTTCGCAGCTTATCACGTCCTTCTTCGGCTCCTGATGCCAAGGCATTCTCCATGCGCCCTTTGTAGCTTGACCTTAGTCGTCGTGTGATTAACTTCGCATTACTGCGTCAGCTCCGTCGCTGTGGTGCTCATTGGCATTATAGCCAACTCCGCTCCGCGCTCTGTCGCTTCCTTGTTCTGCTCGTTTCTAACACGACTCCAGAGAGTGCTAATTTATAGTTGCCGTTTTTCAGGCTTCCTATCTAACTTACAGCTCTCTTCTCGGTAATGAACAAGTTCATTACCATTGATTATCGTACAAAGAACATTTTAAATATTCTTAGCTTTACAATATTTCATTTCTTATGTGCAATTTTCAAAGAACAGATTCAGTAATCTATATTACTGAAATGGTGGAGATAAAGAGATTCGAACTCTTGACCCCCTGCGTGCAAGGCAGGTGCTCTCCCAGCTGAGCTATACCCCCAAAATGTTTCAGAGATTTTGGTCTCTGAAAATTGAACAGAGTGTTTGGTATAAACCGTAATTCTTACTGATATCTATTCACTAATGAATTAGCTATCAGATTTTCTCCATAGAAAGGAGGTGATCCAGCCGCAGGTTCTCCTACGGCTACCTTGTTACGACTTCACCCCAATCGCTGACCCTACCTTCGGCCGCTGTCCCCTTTCGGTTAACTCACGGACTTCGGG
>NZ_MZGV01000166.1 GCF_002029235.1 Clostridium oryzae | reverse complement strand
AATTAAAGATTATTTAGATAGTACACAAACACATAGTAATTTGAAGGTGGTAATGATTTATGGAAATAGTTAAGTTCACTTTAAAAGATAAAAATGAGTTATTAGAGTTAGATAAAGAATGTTTTGGGATAAATCACTGGGATAATGAATTGTGGCAAGAAATTTTAAATCATTTAGAACATAATATTATTTATTTAGTGAAACAGAATAATGGGCTAATTGCATACTTATCGATATTCAATTGGGGAAAAGAAAAAAATTACGTTAAAAATACTAGTATAGGAACTAAAAGTTGTTTTAGAGGACAAAAATTAGCTCATAAATTATTTGAAAAAATGATAGGTGAGATGAAAAAGGAAGGAGTGAAAGATTTTAGAGGAGAGACAAGAGCTACAAACTATCCAATGCAAAAAATATTTAGTGATTTTGATTTCAGAAATGTAGGAACTTTTAAAGAGTATTATGATAATCCTACTGAAGATGCATTGAGATATCAATTAAGTATATGAGCATGTTGATAAATTGCAGTTTGAGATATTAAAAGGTAGGAAATTATTATTATAGTATTTAATAGGAAAGGATAGGCGTATGATAATAAAATCTTTGATTTATACCGATGGACTATGGAAGTCTGTTTCTAAATATGCACATAATTGTTCTTGGGGTGCGGGTAAATATTTAGCCAAGCAAATGCAAGAAAATGGTTTTTGTGACTGGGAAAGAGTTTTTGTTGCAATAGATAATGACAATATAGCAGGCTATTGCACATTAGCGAAAACTGACTGTATACCACATGTTACCTACACTCCTTATATTGGATATGTGTTTGTAGGAGAA
>NZ_MZGV01000165.1 GCF_002029235.1 Clostridium oryzae | reverse complement strand
ACACTATTATTCGAAAAAGTGTTAGATTTAATTGAATGGGATTTGTTGAAGAAAAGCTCATATAAGTTAAATATAAACTATAGAACAATTTCAAACCATTTAAAGTCTCATTTATATTTCCATATATCTAAGCTTGATAGCCTAAGAGACATAGAGGAGTTTATGAGATCAAAATCAGAATTGACACAAGTAATAGAGAGGGTTAGTTTAGGAAGCTTGTCAAATTATAATAATAATTTGAACTATGAGGTACTCCTTCCTATACTGAAATCAATAACACAAAAATTATTAGTATCAACCAATGTAAGCAGTCGCTTAAAAAAATTTGGAACTATAAAGCTTATAGATTCAACAACTATAAGTGTTTGCTCAACCTATTTTAAATGGGCGGAATATCGGTCCAAAAAATCTGGTGTAAAGATGCACACGAGATATGATCTAGGAAAGGGAATTCCTGATACTATTGTTGTTACAAATGCAAAAGTTCAAGATAACGTAATAGTTAATGAATTAAATAATGATAAAAATGCTATATATATTTTCGACAGAGCATATCTAGACCTAAAGAACTTCGATAAGTATTTTGAGAATAAAAAATTCTTTATAACAAGACTTAAGGAAAATTCGGTTATTGGCGAAATCTTAGGAAGCCACTTTATTTCGGGAGAAGATAATCTACTAGATGCCGATGTAGAAATTATCTATGATAATGTATGTCACCTAGGCAATCCATGGAGTTATGAAACAAAATATCCGTACAGAATAATTAAAATCACAGGCAAAGATGGCAAACAAATAGTTTTTGCTACGAATCTTTTTCATTTATCAACTGAAGAAATAGCTTGGCTTTATAAACAAAGATGGAATATCGAAATTTTCTTTAAATGGATAAAGCAAAACCTTAAGATTAAAAAATTTATAGGAT
>NZ_MZGV01000164.1 GCF_002029235.1 Clostridium oryzae | reverse complement strand
ATGGTATTCTTTATCTTTTCTACTATATACACTAATACGAATTTTATGAACAATTTTAGAACAGGTTCAATTGCTAGTAATATTATAGCTCCTTCTATTGGAGTATCAATGTTTTCTGCTTTTTTTATAATGTATTCTTATAATTCTTTTTTAAAGTATCGAAAGCGAGAATTTGGACTTTTTATGATATTAGGAATGACATATTCGTATATTATTAAAATGTTAGTAATTGAAACATGTACTATTATAGTATTATCATTATTATTAGGATTAATTTCTGGTACACTTTTGTCACCCATATTTTATTATTTGATAAATAATCTAGTTAAATTAAATAACATTTCTTTTAAGCTAAGCGTAAAAAGTTATATTTACTCAATTGCCTTTTTTTTGATAATATTTATACTAATGTTAATGATTAATGTTGTATCATGTAAAAGGTACAAAATAGTTAGTTTACTAAAACAATATCGAATTAGCGACAATAATATTCTAAGTTATCCGTTATGGGGTATTATTGGTGCAATTATGATATTTTTTTCGTTTTTTGACATGCTATATAATTATAATATAGGAAATTCTGTTGTCTTGGCTAGGTCTTTTATTGTATCACTTATTGGAGTGTATTTGTGTATTTCTAATATTATCTTCTTTATTTCGATTATACTTAAATGTTCAAAAAAACTGAGATATAAATCTATGCTTATTATTAGTAATTTACAACATACATTAGGACAAACAAAAAAGATTCTTTTTATTATCACTTTACTTACAAGTATAACAATTTTTTTTACAACTATAAGTGTGATAATTATGTCACAATCACAAAGAGTGGCAATTGCTTACAATCCGTATGATATCGCATATATTGATTTAAAGACCACTAATAATATTCCAGATAAAATGTTAAATAATAGTATACATA
>NZ_MZGV01000163.1 GCF_002029235.1 Clostridium oryzae | reverse complement strand
GAATACCATTATTGAATAACTACAACATAATAAGAATAGTATATATTTTCGAAAATCAGCTTTAAAAATTTTAAAAGTAATATATTTAAAATCCATCATTTTCTCCTCCCAAGACTGCAAGACATTCTAAAATTTTATTAAAAAAATCTTTTCTAGAACCTGTTTTAGTAATTTCCATGTTTATCATACCATCTTTTATAAAAATTATCTTTTTGCAATAACTAGCAGCAAATGCATCATGAGTTACTGTTAGTATTGTACAATTTTGAGCTTGATTTAGTTTTTGGAAACATTCCATTACTATTCTTGAAGACTTAGAATCCAAATTTCCTGTTGGCTCATCAGCTAATACAATATCAGGATTATTAATTATTGCTCTACTAATTGCTGCTCTTTGCTGTTGTCCTCCTGAAACTTCGTAAGGATATTTATTTTTAATTTCATTGATTTCAAACAATGACATAACATCAGTTGTTCTATTATCAATTTCAGTTACATCCTTTCTATCCAAAATCATAGGCAGCATAACATTTTCACTTAAAGTTAAACTATCTAACAAGTTAAATTCTTGAAATACAAATCCTAAATGTTGTCGTCTAAAGAGCGCTAAATCATTTTTATTCATGTTATTTATTTCATTTCCACTAATATTTATTACACCTGACGTAGCTTTATCTATGCCGCTGAGCAAATTAAGAAAAGTAGTTTTTCCACTCCCAGATGGGCCCATTATACCAACAAATTCCCCTTTATTAATCTTTAGACTCATCCCTTTAAGAGCATGCGTTTGATTTAATTTATTGTTATTTTTATAAACTTTAGTCAACTTTTCTACATTTAAAACTTGCATTATTCTACCTTCTTCTCTATATTGTTAGTGTAAAGTTTTTTACACTATTCTTTTAAAAATTTCTTTATATATCAAGGGTTACAGAGTTTTTTTGTATAAAAAAAACAATGACCCCCAATTTCATGTTATAATTGAATCTCTAACCAAA
>NZ_MZGV01000162.1 GCF_002029235.1 Clostridium oryzae | reverse complement strand
CGCATAGCAAGAATACAAGGTCCAACAGAGCGGTTATCAGAGACTTGGTAGCCAAGGATAGACTTCTTACAGGTGTCCATGATAAACCAAACGTAATGCTTAATACCCTTGACCTTAATGTATGTTTCATCAGCTGAAAGAATGTTAGAAGGTTTATAGTCAAAATTATCAACAAATGGTTTAATAACAGCAGCTGCAGTGGTTGCATAGTGAGCAACCATAGTGTGAGAAATCTTAATACCATGAACTTCTTCAAGAGCATGAGAAGTCTGTCTAGTAGAGAGTTTGAGATTAACATGGTAAGTAAGACAAAGGCCCATAATATGAGGATTAAACTTCTTAAAACTAAAATTGATAGCTCTAGCAGGAAGAGAATTTAAGTCCATCTTAAAAAAATCCACAGTAAATTCACGGTAGATGTAGTGAAGCTTGTATTTATGCTTGTCAGCAGGAGATAAATCCTTGGGAAGCTTAGAGAGATTTTTGAGATAATAAGAGCACTTAGGATTAACACATTTATGGACACGAAAATGCTTACGATCCTTTTTAGGGTCAAGAGTACGACCACAATAAGGGCAAACAAAAACCACAGGTTTAGTAACATGATTAGACTCATGAAAGGTCTGTCCACAAACTTTGCACTGGTATTGTCCTTTAGAACCATTATTATCATAAATGTACTCATGAGGAGCACCACACTTAGGACAAATGATACTCTCAGAAATAGACTTACCATTACGGCGGTTAATGGGCTTAAGAAGCTTGTTGTACTTGTATTTATAGTAAGCTAAAAGAAGCTGGTAATCTACCTTCTCAAAGCGAAGAATCTTAGGCAGCTTGTCAACCTTAAACTTCTGATATTCTGGGCTGTTAGAATCCTCGAAAGCCCATTGCTTAAGAGGAATATGTTTAGCAATAAATAAAACAAGTTGAAAAATAGTTTTTAAAAGATATTGATTATATAAAAGTAAATAAGTTATAATTGAATCCATACAATGACAACCTTTCTTGTTATTTTTGTTTGGTTAGAGATTCAATTATAACATGAAATTGGGGGTCATTGTTTTTTTTATACAAAAAAACTCTGTAACCCTTGATATATAAAGAAATTTTTAAAAGAATAGTGTAAAAAACTTTACACTAAC
>NZ_MZGV01000161.1 GCF_002029235.1 Clostridium oryzae | reverse complement strand
AATCCAATAAGATAAACCATACGACCATTGCCCTCTGAATCCTTAAGATAGCAAGCTTCCATGATATCACTCTGCCACATCTGATTAATGCGTTCTTTTTCATGTTTAAAATATACCCTGTTATCCTTCGTAAGGTTTTCACGAGTATAGCCGTAATGTTGAAGCAGCCTGTTCACTGTGCGAAGTTTAAGAAAGCCTTTTTCTGTTTTCTTTGCAAGTTCCAGCATTATGATAATTTTTTGAGCCGATCTTGATGGAAGTTCTTCCTTAAGCAGTAGTATTTCCTTAATAAGCTCTTGTGGTATAGCAGGGTGGCTTCCTTTGGTTGACTTAGCATTAGGCTTTAACCCATCAAAGCCCAACTTTTTATAGCTGGAATAGAATTTGTATAGGGTTCTGTAAGAATAAGATACCATCTTCTTATTTATAACATCGTTAAACAGCTGTTTCGAAAGCTCAACAGCTGTCTTATCGATAAAGCCCTTCTGCGCTTCAAGCATTGGAGTAATGACTTGGTATCTGAAAAATGCTATGGCATCTTCTTCCTTAATGTTTCCTATCATAGGTACAGTACCTCCTGTAAAATTTGATATACTAATCTTAATCATAAGGAGCTTGTACAAGAAACACAGAATTTCTTGCTGTTATAAGATATGTTATTAAGACAAGCTGCTAACATAGAACAAGCCTGAACTTTGGAAAAAAATTTCTATGAAAATATGAGAAAATCCAAACGAAAAAACTAGAAAAGAATCGAAAAACTCGTAATTTCAAAAAGTGGACAGTAATATTTCCGAAGAAAATTATCGTAAAAATTTAAAAATCAGGTTTAGTGAAGATAGACTATAATCAGTAAGTATATCATAAAAGCAGCAACTTTCAGCGGTTTTAAGTAGTAGCCATATTTCTTTAAACTTAAGCTTCGAATTCAGAAACTCAGAAAAATTCAAAACCTCAGTATTCATGTTAAGTATTTCCATAAGTCTACTACTCAGCAGTCCTGAAAACCTCTTTTTCTTACAAGCTTTTTCAACCTTGTGGCAGGAACGTATTAAAATATCTTCACTATCAAGACAATTCTCAGAATCATTGACGTAGTCAAAAACACTTTCACCTTCTTTCACGTTTCTACTGATAAATTCAATAAGATTGGTATCTGCTTTGTT
>NZ_MZGV01000160.1 GCF_002029235.1 Clostridium oryzae | reverse complement strand
TGACTGGGAAAGAGTTTTTGTTGCAATAGATAATGACAATATAGCAGGCTATTGCACATTAGCGAAAACTGACTGTATACCACATGTTACCTACACTCCTTATATTGGATATGTGTTTGTAGGAGAACAATACAGGGGTAATAGATTGAGTGAAAAATTAATTTTGTTTGCATTAAAATATGCAAAAGAATTAAGATTTGACAAAGTGTATCTTGTAAGTGACCATATCAATCTATATGAGAAATATGGATTTGTTAAAGTTGATGAAAAACCAGCACCTTGGGACTTGAATACAATGGAAACAATCTTCATGCACTTAACGTAGAAAATAATCATAATATTGGGAAATAGAAATTTATATTATACATGAGCAATAAAATTATTAGTACAAATAGTTTAGAATAATTTCTATATGGTATATAATATCAATATAGATAAAAGGATGATTGAGAAATATATATGAGAGGAGATGGAATACATGTTAGCTATAAAAGGATATTATGATGGGAAAAATTTTGTGCCTATTGGAAATATTAAAATAGATAAAAACAAAGCAGCAATTATAACAATATTAGATGAATATGTAGAGCCTAATGATATATTGGAAACAAAGTTAAGAGCCATTGATAGATTAAATGGGATTTTAAAAAATGAGCCTGATGATGTTATCAGCAAATTTGATACAGTTCTGGCTAAAAGGATGAATATATCAAGAAAGGTAGATTTATAACAATGGGAAAGACGTTTGTGTTAGATACTAACATATTTTCTTATCTATTGAAGGGTAGTCATGGAATAGATGAAAAATTAAGAGATTCACTTAAAGCTGGAAATAACATAGTGATAAATCCAATAACTTATTATGAAATAAAAAGAGGACTAATTGCTATTGGTGCAACTAAAAAGCTTGAAGTTTTTAATGAATTCTGCGAGTTGTTTGAGATTGGAAAGTTAACAACTGAAATCTTAGATAAGTCTGCAGAAATTTATGCTGGACTTAGGAATAAGGGAAAGACAATTGAAGATGCAGATGTATTTATTATGGCGTTTTCTATTTGTAACGATTATTTACTTGTTACAAATAATATTAAGCATTTTTCAGACATTGAGGAGTTAGATGTAGAAAATTGGGTTTAATATTATATAAGGTATAGTTTAATGGTTAAATAAATCTGTAGGATATGGAGAAATGGAACTTGATGATA
>NZ_MZGV01000159.1 GCF_002029235.1 Clostridium oryzae | reverse complement strand
CTATAAATGAGCGTTTTTACATCCAATAATTTACAATACAAAAAACAAAAACATTTATGCACTCTTTTGTTATAATTAAGTTGCGCAAAACACAACAAAGGAGAAACATAAATGTTCATAGGCTCAATTATAACAAATTCGTCATCTATAATCAAATTTTTAAAGAAATCAAAGCTTGGGCTTTATTTCACTAAACCACAAATGCATATCATTGCTCTAATAATGAGCGCTATGATTAAAAAAGGATTTTCTGGCAAAGTTACAGATGCAGCTGACTTAATGCCTTTCAGACATAGAACCAATATAGGTAGATTCTTATCTCAAAGCCCTTGGCATGAAGATTTTGTTGAAAGAGCATTACGCAAACTAGTTGTACAAAAGATTTGGGGTATTTCTAAAGCAACTAATAAACCTATTTACGTTGCTATAGATGATACAATTTCAGAAAGAACCGTGCCCTCGTCAAAGGCGCTTCATCCTATTGAAAAATGTAGTTTCCACCAGTCTCATTTAAAAGGTAAAACTGTTTACGGTCACCAGTTGGTAACTGTTATGCTTGTTTGTGATGATGTTGTTATGCCTTATTCAATTTCTATCTATGATAAAAAAATCAAAAGTAAAATTGAAATGGCTGTTGAGCTTATAAAATCTTTACCTTCTCCAGTTAATGAAGGTTTTGTTTTGTGCGATAGTTGGTACAGCTGTAAAAAAGTTTTTAGTGCTACTAAAGACGCTGGATTCAAGTATATTGGTGGTTTTCGTACTAATAGAGTAATTTATCCTGATAAGTACAAAAAGCTTGGCATTAAGATTAATCATCTTGGAAAAACATTAACTAATGAGGATGTTGACCTAGTCAAAGTTGGCAATTCTGAATATTATGTTTATTCCTACAAAGGTAGATTGAATGATCTAAAAGAAGCTCTAATTGTACTTAGTTGGCCTAAAGAAGCCCTTTTCAAAGAAGGATGTTTAAGAGCTTTTGTAAGCACTACGGATTTAACTATGTCTGTTCTAGATTTACTTAATCATTATAGACACAGATGGCCTATAGAAACTTTTTTCAGAGAATCTAAGAAAAAGCTAGGTTTAGATGACTATCAAGTTCGTAGTGAAAAAAGTATTAAACGCTACTTCCTCATTATGATGATTACTTATGCTTATTGCGGTCTTGAAGTATCCACTGACACTTTAAAATTCAGTGAAGGCTTGAAAACTGCAAGAGTTCAATTAGAATCTGAAAAAATATCATTTATCTATGAAAGAACTCAAGCTGGGTCTTCTCTTGATGATATTTTACAGCTTTTCAAAGCCGCGTAAGGGCTTTTTATTTCGTGTTGGTAATATTTGTTTGCAATTTCGCTCATTCATAG
>NZ_MZGV01000158.1 GCF_002029235.1 Clostridium oryzae | reverse complement strand
CAATAATGCGAAGGTTATCACAAAACGATTATCTGGTAATGATGGAGTAGATGTTACACCCGTTCCCATACCGAACACGAAGGTTAAGCTCTACATCGCCCATGGTACTGCCCGGGAAGCTGGGTGGGAGAGTAGGATGTTGCCAGGTCTAAATTGGATCTTTAGCTCAGTTGGTTAGAGCAACCGGCTCATAACCGGTCGGTCTGGGGTTCGAGTCCCTGAAGGTCCACTTAATATGGGGGTATAGCTCAGCTGGGAGAGCACCTGCCTTGCACGCAGGGGGTCAAGAGTTCGAATCTCTTTATCTCCACCATTTAAAAGCTATGGATATAATCCATAGTTTTTTTTATTATGTAGGTATTTCAATAAGTATGTTACTGTGTTAGAATTTAATAAATAGATTATTTAAGGATAAGGAAGTGTCGGAGAAGTGACACCAAAGGACAGAAGAGATTTCATATTAGATATATTTTTGAAGGATGATACTCCTCAAAAAGGGAATAAATTAGCTGTTGAGCTTGGAGTAACTAGACAGGTTATTGTGAAGGATATAGCAATCTTAAGAGCTGAGGGTAATAATATAATTGCTACTCCAGAAGGATATATCATACCTAAAACAGTTAGAAAGACAATAAAGAGGATGATAGCAGTAAATCATTCAAAAGATGATATAGAGGAAGAACTTAAGATTATTATTAAGTATGGAGCTATAATTGAAGATGTAATTGTAGAGCATCCTGTATATGGAGAAATAAAGGGTATGCTTATGATAAAATCATTAAAAGATTTAGAGAATTTTATAAAAAGATTTAATAGTAAAAATGCTGAGCCTATTTCTGGACTTACTGGAGGAATACACATTCATACAATAGATGCGGAAAATGAATCAGTAATTGATGATATAAAAGAGGAATTAAGGTTAAAGGGTTTTTTAGCGAGTGATTAATATACAGTAGTAATTAGCAAGGATAATGGAGGAGTAGTATTGAAAAAATTATATTCTATAATAACAGGGATAGTTATATTAGCACTTATCATAATTTTTTTTGATAGAGTAGTAAATTTTTTTGTTAATATTCAGTGGTTTAAAGAAATGGGATATGTTCCTGTGTATTTTACAAGAGTTTTAGCAACAATTAAGATAATGATACCAATTTTTATTTTATGCTTTGTATTTATTGAGTTGTATTATAGAAGTATAGTAAACTCAATAATTAAGGTGAAACAGCATATTGAAATTGATAAGATTAAGAAGAAGTTATATGGGAGGATATTTATACTTATCAATGTGCTTATATCACTATTATTATCATATATTATCTCATCTAAATATTGGTATAGGATTTTACAGATGACTAATTCATCTAATTTTAATACTAAGGATCCTATATTTGGCATAGATATCTCATTTTTTATGTTTAAATTACCGTTGGTAGAGTCTTTATACAAG
>NZ_MZGV01000156.1 GCF_002029235.1 Clostridium oryzae | reverse complement strand
ATTTTATATATATTATTTTTAGAACAGTGTTACAGACTGTTCTTTTTTTCTTTTACAATAATGTTGAAGTTAAAAGGCTACTTTTGATATAATGTTCTAAATTAATAAATTTGGAGGTTAAATATTTTGAGAGAGCAATTAATAAACATTGTTTTGATAATACCGGCTATGCTTATTGCATTTACCTTTCATGAATATGCTCATGCATTTATAGCATATAAACTAGGGGATAAGAGTCAGAAATTCCAAGGCAGACTTACCTTTAATCCCATTGCACATATAGACTTGATAGGTCTTTTGATGATATTAGTATTTAAGTTCGGATGGGCAAAGCCTGTTCAGGTCAACAGATCAAGTTTTAAGCATTACTATAAGGATGACCTAAAGGTTTCCATCGCTGGACCACTGGCTAACTTGGTTATAGCATTTATTTTTACACCTATTTTATGGCTTTATATAAATAAATTTATGCCTAGTATTTCAAATCAAGATTTAAATGGCATTCTATTAAAAATAATATATCAAGTAATAGATTTGAATGTTATGTTTTTTATTTTAAATTTAATACCTATACCAGGTTTTGACGGCTATAACATACTAGCAGATATATTTCCTAAAGCATTTAGCAAGATACCTTATAATGTACAAAATTATGGATTGTTTATAGCAATTGTGATATTTTCACTGCCAATATTCAGACAAATCTTTGGTTTAGCTGTTCAATTTATAGAAAGTGGTCTGTTTACAATATTTAATTTAGGGTATTTAATTGGCATGTAGACTGTATTAGGAGGCAAGAAATGCGACTTAGAAAAAAATGGTGGGCTCGACCTGAAATGGAACAAAGTGAGTTGGTAATAACAGAGCCTGAAAAGTACAAAGGAGTATGGCAGCAGCAAGTATTTAATAATAGTAATGAGATACATCTGGAGTTGGGGTGCGGAAGGGGTAAATTTATTTGCGAAAAAGCAGCTCAAAATAGAGATATTAATTATATTGCTATAGATTTAAAAGATGAAGTATTAATCTATGTATTGAGAAAACTTGAGGAAAACGAACTTACAAATGTAAGGATAGTGCCGCTTAATATTGCTAAAGTTGAAGATATCTTTGATAAAAATGAAATATCAAAGATATATATTAATTTCTGCAATCCTTGGCCCAAGGAACGACATAAGAAGAGAAGATTAACACATACAAGATTTCTAGAGAGATACAAGAAATTTATTACTGATGATGCACAGATATGGTTTAAGACAGATGATCAAGGTCTGTTTAACGAGTCACTGGAATATTTTAATGATAGTGGTTTCTCTATAAACTATAAGACTTATGATCTTCATAATAGTGACTTTAAATATAATATTTTAACGGAATACGAGAGCAAGTTTACGGCGCTAGGTATGAACATAATGTTTTTAATTGCACAAAATGGCAGTAAACATAATTAGTTAGAATAATAAATAGATTTTGTGCACTGTATGTAAATAAATTAATAAATTCTTTACTTTTTATTAAAGGTTAATTAATACTATAT
>NZ_MZGV01000155.1 GCF_002029235.1 Clostridium oryzae | reverse complement strand
AGGAAACTATGTAATTGCAAGGTTGTGGATAAGTGTGTAAAATATAGGTATTATGGTAGATAAGAAAATAACAGTAAAAGAAATATTAGTAGATAAGTATCAGGATTTTAAAAATAAATATTGGAGTAAAGTACCTAGAAATATGCGAGAGCATATAGATAATACGGTAAAAAAAGCGTTGCAATGTGGAGATATAAAGAAAGGATTTGCAGAGTATGTATGTCCCAAATGTGGAGCAAGTACAAAAGTAGGATTTACATGCAAAAGCAAGTTCTGTAATAAGTGTGGAAGATTGTACACAATGAAATGGGCAGAAAAGCAGGAGAAAAACATGTTACGAGTAGGACATAGACACAGTGTATTTACAATGCCAGATGAATTAAGAAATTTTTTCTATTCACGAAAAGAATTGTTGAAAGAGTTACAAGATGGAGTATATAACGTAATAAACTATTGGTATAACAAGAACAAAAACGAAAAGTATGAGGTGGGAGTAATAGCAGTAGTTCATACGTTTGGAAGAGATTTAAAGTGGAATCCACATGTACATGCATTAGTAACAGAAGGAGCTATAAACAAAGAAACAAATTGGTGGAAGCCAGTAGAATATATACCGTATCCATATCTGAAAAAGGCATGGCAGAAAGTACTGCTAGACATAATAAAGAAGAACTTTAATAGTTATAAAACAAGGCAATTGGTAAGTAAGTTATATAAGAAGTATCCGAAGGGATTTTATGTAAATGCGAAAAGAAGATTAGATGATACAAAGCAGGCAGTAAAGTATATAGGAAGATATTTGGCGCGAGCAGCAATAGCAGAATATAGAATAATAAAATATGAAAAAGAGATAGTAACATTTTGGTATGCAGATCATGATGACGGACATAAGGTAATAGTAAGTGAAGGAGTTTTAGAGTTCATAGGAAAAATAACACAACATATAATGCCAAAAGGATTAAGGACAGTAAGAAGATATGGAGTATATGCAAGAAAGAAAAATAAGCTGTCAATGCAGATAGTGCAGCTATACAATTTCATGAAGCAAATGACAATAGAAACAATATTGAAAGATAAGAAAAAGCAGGATGAAAAGAAGAAAACATGGAAAGAAAGGATAATAGAGAACTTTGGAGAAAATCCATTGATGTGTAAGAAGTGTAAAGAAGAAAAGATATTATGGAAGATATGGCATAAGGACTACGGGGTGATATATGATATAAGGGAGACGATGAACGAGGAGGATATCTTATATGAAACCCAAAATGGTAGAACACAAATACACAGAAAAATACTACAAATATCAATGCTATAAATGTAATTATTGGGAGTGGGCACCTGCAGATGTGGTAGAAGAGTTTGCGGATATGGATGAGTATTGTAAAGAAGAATATAGTTTGGAACAAGAAGGTAAAAGGAAGGGAATGCCAGTAATGGTCTGCCCTAATTGTGATGCAGATTTTTATTATTCAGGAGAAAAGAAAGTAGAAGAAGGTTCGTATTTAGTTGATGAGAACGAACCTTTTCCATTCTAAAACTCATAGTCCCCGGTAGGGGATTTTTTTA
>NZ_MZGV01000154.1 GCF_002029235.1 Clostridium oryzae | reverse complement strand
ACTCAAACTTCGCACTTGAATAAGTGCCTATGCACCTTGAAAATTCAATAATAACTGGCATAAAAATAGCATGAAACCATCTGGTTTTGGTATAATTGAGTTGTCGAAAAACAATTAATAACCGGAGGCTCATGCTATGAATAAAAGTATACCACAAGCGACCCAGAATGATAAACAAATTTCGAAATCTATCAAAAGATTTTTTGCAAGATTTCATGTTTCTTCAGCACTAAAAGCATCCAATGCTTACAAGAAGAAGGGAACTCCTGTAATTGAGATTTTTCAGTATCTATTTCTGCTGATTTTTTCAAACAGAAGCATGTATATGAATCTGATCACAGGAAGAAATACTCCTGATTTTGCAAAAGATACGGTGTATCGTTTTATGAAAATGATTCAGATCAACTGGATTCGTTTTACAACGACCCTTGCATCCAGAATCATTCATGATGCAATTATTCCTTTGGATTCTCAAGACCGTGCAAATGTCCTTATCATAGATGATTCTATGTTTGAACGTAACCGTTCTAAAAAAGTGGAACTACTTGCAAAAGTATTCGACCATGCGAAGCATAAATATCGTTTTGGATTCAGAATGCTCACATTAGGCTGGTCAGACGGAAGTACATTTCTTCCAATCAACAGTGTTCTTCTTTCATCAGAAAGTAAAAGGAACCGGATCAACGAAGCAGCTGATGTTGATAAAAGAACGACCGGCTACAAACGTAGAAAGTTATCTATGGAAAAAGGAACCCATGCTATGCTTGAACTGCTGAATGCAGCTAAGAAAGCCGCAATTCCCTCAAAATACGTTCTTTTTGACAGCTGGTTTTCATCTCCAAGTACTCTCCATGCCGTGAAAGAGATTGGGTATGATGTCATTGGCATGGTGAAGAAAACACCTAAGATGTTCTTTCGTTACAACGGTGAAGATATGTCGCTGATTTCAATCTATAACAAGAATAAAAAGAGACGCGGCAGATCTAGATATCTTTTATCCGTTATCATTGATGTTGTAAAAGATGGCAAAATCATTCCAGCTAAAGTGGTTTATGTCCGCAATCGTAATAAGCGTAAAGAATATCTGTGCATCATTTCCACTGATGTAACCTTGGATGCAGATGAAATCATCCGTGTCTATGGAAAAAGGTGGGATATTGAAGTCTTTTTTAAAGTCTGCAAAAGCTATCTCAACCTCAGTAAGGAATGTAATTCACTGTCCTATGATGCAATGACTGCACATACAGCAGTTGTTTTTACACGATATATGATGCTGTCCTTAGAAAACCGGGAGTCGAATGACAACCGCTCACTTGGTGAACTCTTTCTATACTTTTCTGATGAAATGTCTGATATCACTTGGATACAGGCTTTTCAAATGATGCTTCAATTATTCAAAACCATGCTTGCTAATAACACTGAATTATCAGAAGAGAAAATCGATGAACTGGTAAATGCATTTATGAATGCACTTCCAGTTTTACTGAAAACACAGCTTCAAGCAGCATAAGGACTGAACTTTGACAACTGAACAACTGCCAGGTATTGAATTTTCAAGGTGCATAGCTAATATCTATGTGCGAAGTTTGAGT
>NZ_MZGV01000153.1 GCF_002029235.1 Clostridium oryzae | reverse complement strand
ATATTATTAAGAATAAGACATTTAAGTGCTTCCTTATCTTTATTTTTAGCCCTTATTATAAGTTTCTCCTCTTCATTTCTATAAAACATTGTTTAATTATTTCTCATGTTAGAATATGATTTGATTTTCATGTTGCCTAACGGCATTCCTGTATATTTTTTATTCTGTAAATCTCTTGCTACTATAAATTCTTCTCTTTTTCTCATTATCATCACCTCCTTTCAATAAAACTCATATATAAGCTCTAAATTTAAAAAGCACAAAAGGAACTCAAATTTGAATTCCTTTTGTGCTAATATTTTTTATCATATCTTAATTTTGATATTCCCATTGGTAAAATTCCAGCAGCACCGTCATATTCTAGCCGCTTTTTATATTTATTATATCTATAATGCTGCAAATTGATTTTAATCATAGTATCACCATTTATTTTTCTCTTCGTAGACATTGCTTTAGCATTTTGCACTTGAAGCGCTGCTAGGTTGGAGAAAATAATATTATCCTCTATTAAGGTTTTCTTTCTCTTTTTCATATTAAATATTCTTTTCTGCCTCTCATGTTTATCCTTATTAACCACTTTTCGTCTGTGTTTTTCTTGCTCATATCTACTATCAAGCTTTATTATTTTGCTTACATAGGCAGCAGACACATTATTTATATCAGCAATAGCTTTTATTTTAAGCTTCTCGATAAAATATAAATTAAGTATATCATTTTTTATTTTCTCAGTTTTGCTTTTCTTCCTGAGACAGTAATCCTTATATTCCTTCGTTAAATTTAATAGTTTATTTATTTCCTGTACAGTTACATGTAACTCTTCAGCAATTTCCTTACAGGTCATCCCTTTGTTTATAAACATATCTATAGCTGCGACTTTTTTATTCAAATTCTTTCCCCTTCCATGCAAGTACAATATATACGTATAAAACTTAACTACGCCTATCATTCACAGGTTGATTCAGTTAATTTTTTGCCATCACTTAATTGATATAATACTTGCTAAATTCATTAAATATATTGTAATATATTTACAAACAAAATTTTTCTCAATGTTTTATCAATTAATTTTCATAAAGTTATCAGTTTTTTATCATATAGATAATCAATAAATTCAGCTCACTGATAAGTACTTTACATATCCTGCTGTAACCTCTCTAATATCTTATTTCTTATTCTATAATATGTAGGAGCACTATAATGAAATTTTTCTATTATAGCATATAAGCTCATTCCATCACTATACCTCCATTTGATAAATTTCTTCTCTTCGTCATTTAGCTTGCTAATAATAATCTGTATATTTTTAACCGATAAGTCCGTTACTAATATATCCTTCTGAAGGTTCATCAATTGTTTTTTTACGCTATTTATGTGTACGCTTAACTCGTCACATTTCTTTTCATCCTCTGCATAACACTTAATCATTTTTTCTAGTTTGGTCTTACTTTCTTCATAGAATACTTTCTGTTTCATCTTCTGCTCTAAAGCTTTTTGATCTCTGTAATACTTATATAGCTTACTCTCAATATCTTTGTACTTTTTTACTCCTCTTGACATTGACAATCCCTCCCAAAAATGTTCTCATAGCTAATTCAAAACAAAAAATGTATTATGATAATAGACAAATTTTTGCATTTAGCAATTATTACAATTATGATAAAATAGATAAAAAA
>NZ_MZGV01000152.1 GCF_002029235.1 Clostridium oryzae | reverse complement strand
GTTATATCCTTTGAGGGAAATACCTATGAGGTAGATGGTGCTCTGGTAGGCAAAAAAATTGAAGTTCACTACAATCCCTTTCACCTTGAGGTTCTACATATATATTTTGATAGTAAATACTACGGTGCGGCCAAAGTTATTGACCTTAATAACAGCAAGCATAAAGATGTTAAAGCTTTGGAAGAAGATCCTAAAGTAGAATCTGAAACAGCAAAAATATACCTTGCCAACATAAAAAGTAACTATCAACTGTATCTAAATGAGCAGCTGAAGCAGTATATTTCTAAAGAACAGGCTTTGGCAGAAAATGAAAATCAAATTGTAACCACTGATAATTCTGCTTTTAGAGCGCAAAAGGATAAAGCTTTTGCCATTGATAAAAATGAGTTTGTTTCTCTTATCTCTGATGCCCTTAAAATTCAAACCATAACTTTTACTGAAAAAGCTAAGCTTTATGAGCTTTGGAGCACCTTTAAAGAATTTAACAAGGATATTCTTATAGCTATACTTGATGACATTAAGTCTAAGTCTTCTGATTTTAACCTTAACTTTCTGTACTATCTTTCAGAAATAAAAAAACAGTATGAAAGCCAGCTGGCTTCTCTAAAAGAATCTGGAGGCAAGGTAAATGAATAATATAAACAGCTCTTTGTGTCAGCACTTTAAGCTAAATTGTGTCCCTTTTCTCGAAAGGTCTAAGACCTCTTTTGAGTACAAACAATTCAATGACAACTTGGAACTTCTTTCCTCAGCTTTCATGACAAGACAAATTGTTTGTATTACTGGTGCTTCAGGTACAGGAAAAAGTTCTCTTATCTTTTACGCTGTAAATCAGCTTGAACCATCTCAATTTAGAATTGCAGGTATAGAACTTTCTAATCCAAACAAGAAAGCGCTATATAAGACTCTTGCTATTAAGGTTGGGTTAAAACCTGCTTATAACGCTGATGATATTAAGCTTCAACTCATAAATTTCTTTGACGAGGAAAATGCTCAAGGCAAATTTAACACTGTTATTATTGATGAAGCTCACACTCTATCTATTTCTCTCTTCGATGAACTTAGAAGCTTCTATGATGAAGGACTTAACTTTTCTCTTGTTTTTTCAGGGCTTCCTCCACTTAAAAACCAGCTGAATTTAGCAGTAAATCAGCCGCTCAAACAGAGAATCTTTGTTTTCCTTGATTGCTGTGCTCTTTCACTTTCTGAAACTAAAGAATATATACTTAGTCAACTTAATGTTGTTGGTGCAAAAGTTCCTGTCTTTGATGAGCAGTGTTTTCCTTTTCTCCATAGTGTTACCTCTGGCGTTCCGAGAAGAATAAATCAGCTTTGCTATGGGGGACTCCTAGCTGCTCTAAAACGCAGGGAAACTATAGTATCTGAATATATATTGAGAAATGTCCATGAAAATCTCAATTATCAAGTTTAGGGAGGCGGTACATAAATGAGATTTGATTGTACTAGAGAAACTGCAGATGGCACTGAAAAGTGGTCAGGGCTTATTGTTAATCTGACCGGTTACGGTAGTTACTATGAGATGAGAATTGAGAGCAGATCTGGTATTATGGTGATATTCGGTGAGACACGATTAGGATATTTTGCCTGTATTCCAGATTGGAATGCAGGGTGTCACCTTGCACATCCATCAGATTTGTTTTGGAATATAGAACAGCTTACTAGAATTTTGGGAGAAGTCGACGGTATAACCGTTGCCTATGCACTTAAGGCTATTGCTCCTAAACTTAAATTTAACAAGAAAAAAGTACGTTTCTACTAAAAAACAA
>NZ_MZGV01000151.1 GCF_002029235.1 Clostridium oryzae | reverse complement strand
TAGACCAGCTAGTAAAAGTCAATAAGTTTTTATAAAAAAATTAATTGATAAAAATAAGCAACACAAAAAGACCATTGAAAAACACGAACAATGGAAAATTGCTCTTAATTGTTAGGGTTGTTAAGCAGCATGGCTCGATTTGTTGTTTAGATACATTTTTGAATGTATTTTGGGGTCACGAAGTTCATACTCTTTCTGATTTTTAAGAACAGAGAATATGTAGTTAATTAGTTTATGCATTATTGCCACTAAACCTACTTTTTTACTCTTACCATGCATATTTTCTTTATAGAAATTTAGTAGGACTCTATTTATAGGTTCACCATTTCTATTCTTACGTATGGACGCTAACGCGATAGCATATAAGGCCCTACGACCTATTCTGGTACCACGTTTAGACATGACATTTTTGTCACTATTAAACTTACCAGATTGGCTAACAGACGGATCTAAGCCAAAATAAGCAACTAAGTGCTTAGGTTTAACAAAGCCTTTAATATTGCCGATTTCACTCATAATAGTGATGGCAGAAAGTTGTCCAATACCTGGTATTGAGTAAAGCAATTGTACATTTTTCTTAAACTCATCAGGAATTCTATTGCTATTCATTAGTAGTTGTATTTCAGTTAATAGATTTCCGATTTGGGATTCCAATGCTTCTATTATTGCAATAGTGTTAATTATTTTAACAAATAGACTTGGTGACTTAAGACCAATGTAAGTAGCCTCCTCAGCAGCATCGTACAGCTTTTTATAAGTATTTTCACTATGGGCTAGTCCTTTTCTAGAGTTGGTTGAAATGAGATTAATAACATCATCTCTATCAGCATTTAAAACCGCTTCAGGGCTAGAATAAGCTTTTAATATAGCTATTGATGTTTTACCAGTAATGTCTGAAAAGACAGAACTATAACTAGGAAATATAACTTTTAAATCAGTAGAAAGCTTTTTCTTAAATGTAGACTTACTATCAGTAAATTTATAGTAATCTCTACAAAGAGATTTTAAAGTGTAAATTTCAACATCAAAGTTAGAAGAATATTTAACATTTTGAAATTTACCAATAGTAGCAATGGTTAATGCATCTTTCTTATCATTTTTCACTTTTCTTATGTCACCATTTTTGTTACAATTAGTAATGAGTGGATTAAGGATACATGTTTCAAAAGTATCTTTAAGAAAGTGGAAAAGAGTGAGATGGTAAACACCAGTAGATTCCATGAAAATGCCAGTTTTCATAGAAAACTCTTTTTCCACTTTTTTTATTTGATCTACTAGGTAATCAAAACCATTTCTATTATGCATTATCTTAAAAGGCTTTCTGTAAATTTCACCGTCAGGTGCTAGTATAGCAACTACTGAGAAGTCCGCTGATACATCAATTCCAACAACTGGTCTATAAAAAAATTTACTCATATGTAATATCTCCTTTTTATGAGATAGAATAGATATTCCATTTCTATCAGTAATTTTGTAACCTTGTTTGTGACACAGGTAATTCCCAAAGGGAAACCTAACCAGCTAAACACAGAATTCTCACTGATGGAATGATACGCTATTTTACGGGTAACAGTAACTCTTCAAAGCTACTTCCCAGGAGGAAACCATCTATCTTCTATTCAAGAGATATTATACATCAATGTTTACTAATTTTGTTTCCCCTTAAGGGAAAATAGAAAACTAAGTTAGAGTAGAAACAAATACCCTATAGGGTAAAGATTTTAAGAATAATAAGAAAAAAATGAGTTGTAATGTTCGTAATTAATAAAGACAGTTTTCTATTGAATGTTATGACTACATTATACAAGG
>NZ_MZGV01000150.1 GCF_002029235.1 Clostridium oryzae | reverse complement strand
GAGCAATCTGGTAATATGTCAAGATAGTTTTTTTAAATGTTTCGATATGTTTTTCTTAAAAAAGGGTGCAAGAAATAAACATTCGGATTTTTTAATAAAAAATCGAATGTCAGTTCGTCTCGATATGAAATTCGGTGTCTAATTTTTCACCGGTGTACAGTTGGTTTTTGACCAGCAAACCAAAAACGAGTCGTACGAATTTACGAGATGTCAACGCGAGTGCTCTTTTGTGCTGATGTTTCGGGACTTCGCTGTATTTTTTAACGTAGTAGTCCCGATACTCAGTAATGTGTCTTCTGACACTGTTGGCGGCTTCGCCAAGGTAATAGCGCAGATAGGTATTACCAGCTTTCTGCATACAAGTGTCTTCTCCATCGAAGTCACCAGATTGACTTTTTGACCAAGTAAGCCCTGCATACTTGGCTAAAGCATCGGATGAATGAAAAACATTTATATCGCCAATTTCAGCAATGATTCCAGCGGCAAACACAGGACCTATACCATTAATTGATTTGAGAATGGTAAGTGCATTAGGATTCATGCCTTTGATTGTTTTTTCAATAGCATCATCAATAGCCTTGATTTCTTTCTTAAAAGTATCAATACAGTTGAAAGAACTTGCCAGAGAGACGTTTAAAGGCTCATATAGGCATTTGTCAAGGCGATAGGAATCTCTTGCAGCTTTCCTCAAAAGCTCAGTGGTTTTTGAAATATCTGTAATCCTGTTCTTGCTTTTTTCAGCTATGAATGTAAGTAGCTCTTCTTCAGAAGCATCCATGATCTCTTGAGGAGATAAATATTCTGTAAGGATAGCAGATGAAGTAGCACCATAAATATTGCTAAATGGTTGGTTCTTGCCATCAAGTAGCTGTAATTCACTGAATTTGAGATATAGGTTAGAAACCATATATGTTTTCTCTCTGGTAATGCATTCTGTCAGATGCAGACGATGTCTAGTAAGACGTTTTAAAGCTAAAAATTGACTGCCATGCCAAGGCTGTGTTTCGATTAAGCCAGCTCGTGCAAAATCAGCAATAATAAAGGCATCCAGAGGATCCGTCTTAGCCATTCCAATAAAAGCTTTTCTATAGTTAGCTGTCATTTTAGGATTTAGACAGAAAACGTAAGGCTTGAACGGAAGCAATATTTCACAAGTAGAAAGATGGTTTGCAATGTGAATGCTGTAAACAGAAGTGGATTCCATAGCAATCACAATGGTATTCAAGTCAGAATGAGCAACCATACAATCCTTGATTAAAGCAGAGAGTTCATCTGCACCAGGCTGATTGTTGGAGAAAGAAGCTTGTATATATTTATTTTTATAAAAATCCATAGCATAAACAACATTGGATTTAGAACTGACATCAATACCGACAAACAAAGTAGACATAAAGTTAATCTTTAACATGATATCACCATCCTTTCCGATTAAGTATTCTTGAAATCTGAAGTAAAAGGTTTATCCTGGGCATCATGTAGTAACCGCAACCTCGCGTAATCAGCATGCATCCTGCCAGCTTTTTTGCTGGAGCTACGACAGGAGATGAAACATCTGTGTAAGCGGAATGTGCCACATGAACCAGGCTGAAAGCTCAAGAAGCAGACACAACAAGAGTTGGCTGAAAGGTGAAAAAGCAGTGCCTTTGGACATCAGACTCTGCTGATATCTTACCACAGGATAATCTTTATTGAATATATAAATATTAATTGTATAGATGAAAATAGGATGAGGGAGAATTCCTCAAAGATGTCTCCTACCTCTATACTACAAAAAAGATAAGTTTATAACCAGTTTTACTTGGCTATAAACATATTATACGAGGTG
>NZ_MZGV01000149.1 GCF_002029235.1 Clostridium oryzae | reverse complement strand
GATAGTGTAAAGTTTGCTATGAAAAAAATTTAGAGAAAAAAAGTAGGATTGAAAAGAGAAAAAGAAGAAAAAAAGCAAGGAAAAATAGGTAGGTGAAGGAAGCCGCCACCCTTGACAGCATGACAAATTAATGCAGTGAGGAAAGTATTAACGGCGAAGGAACTCAAAAACAGAGAGATATAACCGTCAATATCACAGCATTATAGCATTAATTTATCAACACCATCAAGGGCAAGTCCAAAGGATGGCTAAGTATTCAATTACGGCTCAGGAAGCTAAAAACAGAGAGTTTAACAGTGTTGTTGTTGTTCCTGTAAATCAAGAATAGCAAGCTGACCTAGCCGAATGAGAATTTGCCACTTTGCAGGCATATTGTCAGCTAAACTAAATTCCTTAAGCTCATTAAGAGGACGCCAGTAGTTATATGGATGAGGACGAAGGAAATTGTAGTAAGCAACCCAAAGAGATACGCCATAAAGAGCACCGTTTTCACTGCCATAACCGCAAGTAACACGATAGGATGACTTGAAAGTACGATTAAGGCGTTCGATAACTTGCTTAACCCAACGAAACTCAGAGGTAACAGCATCATCGTTAGTAAGTCCAATAACTTGAGTGATATCGAAATCCCAACCTTTTTCAAGTTTAAATTGTTGAGCAGCAAGAGGATAGGCACTATAGCCGTCCGCAATGAATTTTAAAGCCTTACTAGGGAATTGTTTGAACTTGTTAAAAGCCATGCGCATAGCAAGAATACAAGGCCCGACAGCGCGGTTATCAGAGACTTGGTAGCCAAGGATAGATTTCTTACAGGTGTCCATGATAAACCAAACATAATGCTTAATCCCTTTAACCTTAATATATGTTTCATCAGCAGAAAGGATGTTGGAAGGTTTATAGTTAAAGCTATCTACAAATGGTTTGATGACAGCAGCTGCGGTAGTAGCATAGTGAGCAACCATGGTATGAGAGATCTTAATACCATGAACTTCTTCAAGGGCATGAGCAGTCTGTCTAGTTGAGAGTTTAAGATTAACGTGATAAGTAAGGCAAAGCCCCATAATATGAGGATTGAACTTCTTAAAACTAAAATTGATAGCTCTAGCAGGAAGAGAATTTAAGTCCATCTTAAAAAAATCCACAGTAAATTCACGGTAGATGTAGTGAAGCTTGTATTTATGCTTGTCAGCAGGAGGTAAATCTTTAGGAAGCTTAGAAATATTTTTGAGATAGTAAGAACACTTGGGATTAACACATTTGTGGACACGAAAATGCTTACGATCCTTTTTAGCATCAAGAGTACGACCACAATAAGGGCAAACAAAAACCACCGGTTTAGTACCATGATTAGACTGATGGAAGGTCTGTCCGCAAACTTTGCACTGATACTGCCCCTTAGCTCCATTGTTATCATAAATGTAGTCATGAGGAGCACCACACTTAGGACAAATGATGTACTCAGGAATAGACTTACCATTACGGCGGTTAATAGGTTTAACAAGCTTATTGTATTTGTGTTTATAGTAAGCTAAAAGAAGCTGATAATCTATCTTCTCAAAACGAAGAATCTTAGGTAGCTTGTCAACTTTAAACTTTTGGTAATCCGGACTATTAGAATCCTCAAAAGCCCATTGCTTAAGAGGAATATGTTTAGCAATAAATAAAACAAGTTGAAAAATAGTTTTTAAAAGATATTGATTATATAAAAGTAAATACGTTATAATTGAATCCATACAATGACAACCTTTCTTGTTTATTTTTGTTTGGTCGAAAATTCAATTATAACATGAAATTGGGGGTCATTGTTTTTTTTATACAAAAAAACTCTGTAACCCTTGATATATAAAGAAATTTTTAAAAGAGTAGTGTAAAAAACTTTACACTAACA
>NZ_MZGV01000148.1 GCF_002029235.1 Clostridium oryzae | reverse complement strand
CTATTATGATATACTGATTATTTATTTATCGAATTGGTATAATTATTTTTACTTCTTGTATACAAATAGACATATCTGATATATAATAAACTCAAAAGAGAATATATATTTATACTGCATATTTAATGTTGACTTTTCTCGATAACGTTATCATAAGATAGGAGAATGAATTATGAGTAAAGCAGATATTATTTTAAAGTCCTCTAATATTTTTACAGCTTCCTCTGATACTGTTATAAGCGGTTTTGTTGCAATATCCGGAGAAAAAATTATTGCGGTAGGAAAACCTGAAAATGCCCATATCTACGAAGGTACTGACACAAAAATAATTGAACTTGGTGACAAAGTTGTTTGCCCTGGTTTTGTAGATGTTCATTGTTTTTTTACTGGTTATGTTTTAGGCTTTGCAGGTGCAGATTTATCCTCTGCCAAATCTCCAGAAGAAATATTAGCATTAACCAAAAACTACGCAAATAAACTGCCTGCTAATAAACCAATATTAGGACATGGATGGAACAGTGAGGTAATAGATGTAAAAGATAATTCTTCATTGAATCTCGAATTCAGTAAAAGACCTGTTATTCTATTCGCTAAAGGAGGAGAGACATGTTGGATGAATGCTACTGCAGTTGATACATATCATTTTACACCAGACACCTGTTACCCAGAAGCATACTGGCGTTTGCTTGAGGAGGTCTTGACAGATGAACACTTCATTGAAAATCAGTTTAAGAGCTATATGTCTATGCTTAACAGCCGCGGAATAACTGCCGTAAAGGAAATGGGATTTGATGATTTTTATAGTTTTACAGATACCCTTGAGAAGCTTGAAAAAAACAAAGAGCTTACTTTAAGAGTATCATTTATGTCCCAGCCAGTAGGTTATGGTGCTAACATAGCTTACGGCAAAAAGATGAAAGAACGTTTTAAAGGTACATTTGTTGAATTCAGCGGGTTTAATAGGATGACTGACGGTTCTATTTCCTGTCTATGCGGAGATTTAAAAAAGCCTTATAACTGCGCTCCTGAACTCCTCTGTGCTCAGCAGATAGATTATGATATGATTGAAAAAGAAACTCTTGAAGCCGATAAAGAAAACTTTCGTTTTTCTCTTCATGCCCAAGGTGATGCTGCTATTAGCAAAGTCCTTGATATATATGAAAAATGTAACAGAAAAGATGGCCGCCTTGTAAACCGTCATTCTATTACAGATATAGAATTTTCCGACCCAGTAGATCTGGAAAGAATGGGTAAGCTAGGAGTTATAGCTGAAATATATCCGCAAATTATGTCTATAACTACGTCAAAAGAAAAAATAGCAATGATCAAAGAAAAAATAGGTATGGATAGAGGAAAATATTATTGGAATCGCCGGAAGATGGCCGACAGCGGTGTTATATTATCTTGCGGAACAGATTTGCCTCTTATGTTTCCAGATATTCCAGAGTCAATATATCATGCCTGTGGTGGATTCTTTCCAGAAGGCGGAGAGGCTTTTAATAAGAAAAACACTCTTACTATTTCAGAAATTCTAACTGCTTGGAGCAAGGGTGGACAATATAACCTTTACCATGAGAATATCTTAGGTACTCTTGAAGCTGGCAAACTTGCAGATATAGCAGTACTAGATGGCGATGTTTTCTGTACCGATATACGAAATATACGAAAAATAAAGGTATGCCTTACAATAGTAGATGGAAAAATTGTGTTTAATACACTATAAAAAATGGTAGGAAGTGATTTCCGTCGGCTAAAAATGCCTCCTCCAACCATTTCCTACCTTATGCCGACTCTATGCATTTACAAAATATTATTTTCTATACTACTTCTTCCAAATTATTTTTCTTGCTATAAATGAGCGTTTTTACATCCAATAATTTACAATACAAAAAACAAAAACATTTATGCACTCTTTTGTTATAATTAAGTTGCGCAAAACACAACAAAGGAGAAACATAAATGTTCATAGGCTCAA
>NZ_MZGV01000147.1 GCF_002029235.1 Clostridium oryzae | reverse complement strand
TTTGTCATGCTGTCAAGGGTGGCGGCTTCCTTCACCTACCTATTTTTCCTTGCTTTTTTTCTTCTTTTTCTCTTTTCAATCCTACTTTTTTTCTCTAAATTTTTTTCATAGCAAACTTTACACTATCAATTCTTTTTATATATAAAGCGGTAATATTCTTTTTATCCGCATTTTATATACATTTTGGATCCTTAGTTTATTTTCCTATATAACGTTTTCTTGTATCTTCTAAATAAAGTCTAGACAATTAATGTTTTATATTATTTTAAAACATTTAATGTTTATCTAAACTATAATTATATGATAGTACTATTGATATTTTCTGTCAATAGATTTAGACAAAATATACAAAAATTAATTTATTTTTTTAGATAATCTTATAACATTCCACGAAATTTTATCAAGATTTGCATGTATAATTCCATCAACAATTTTAGCGTTTCCATTAGAATTGGGTTTTACATTAAAAGGATTACTTTCAGTGTTGACAGCTTTTACATCATTATGAGTAAGAACTATATGTTCTAAAACTTTATAGCCTTCGAAGCTTCTAATATCGCACTCGAATTCTAAGTTATCATTTATAGCTTTATTTAAAGCAAAAATTGTTAATTGTTCCTTTTCTTCATTAAAGACTGCTGCTGACTGAAGTACAGGAACATCAGTAAAATCTTTGCTGTCATAGGTTGGAGATGATATAATAGGATTAATCACACATCCTCTTCCGTAGTTTGAGACATGCATAAAAGGATAGAAAATAGTCTGTCTCCAAGTTCCTCCTCCATTTGTGGTCATAATTGGAGCTATTACGTTTACTAGTTGAGCAAGGCAAGCCATTTTTACTCGGTCCGAATGTTGAAGCATGGTAATAAGCATACCTCCAACTAATAAAGAATCCTCAAAATTATATACATCTTCTAATTGATGGGGAGCTATAGACCATTTTTCAATCTTCTTATCAGCCTCATTTGAGTGAAACCAAACGTTCCATTCATCAATAGACAAATTAATAGTTTTTTTAGATCTCTTCTTTGCTTTTACATAATCACAAGTAGCTATTACAGACTTAATAAATCTATCAAAATCTTCCGTTTTAGCAATAAAGTTTGCTGTGTTGTTTTCAGCATTACCATAATACTGATGTAAAGAAATATAATCCACATATTCGTAGGTATGATCAAGTACAGTAGCCTCCCACTCTGCAAAAGTTGGCATTGCACTATTTGAGCTTCCACAAGCTACCACTTCTATAGAAGGATCCACCCATTTCATTACTTTTGCTGTTTCAGCAGCTAATCTCCCATATTCCTCTGCTGTTTTATGACATATCTGCCAAGGACCATCCATTTCATTTCCTAAACACCAAGTCTTTATATTATGCGGTTCAGCATATCCGTGTTTTCTTCTCAAATCACTCCAATATGTACCACTATTGTGGTTGCAATACTCAACAAGGTTTCTAGCTGCATCTGCTCCTCTAGTTCCTAAATTTACTGCCATCATCACATCTGTGTTTACTTTTTTTGCCCAATCTGCAAATTCATTTGTCCCCATTTCATTGGTCTCAATAGTCCCCCATGCCAACTCTGTTCTTCTTGGCCTGTTCTCCTTAGGTCCAACTCCATCTTCCCAATTATATCCAGAAACGAAATTTCCACCAGGATATCTTATTATAGGAACATTTAATTCTTTTACAAGCTCTATTACATCTGTTCTGAATCCATGTTCATCTGCTTTTGGATGAGTAGGCTCGTATATACCTCCATAGACTGCTCTTCCAAGATGTTCTATAAAAGAACCATATATTCTCGGATCTATATCACTTATCTTGTAATCTTTATTAAGTATCATCTTTGCTTTTTTTATCATTCTATCGCCTCCAATCATTTTTAGATCTTATTCCACAGTTAAAATAGCTTGTCCGAAATACGTAAAAACATTTTATATAATTATATAATATAATGTCAAAAATACTATATTATGCAATTA
>NZ_MZGV01000146.1 GCF_002029235.1 Clostridium oryzae | reverse complement strand
ATTTAGTATATAGTAAATGTGAGCCGCCTTTTTCAAAGGTGGCTTTTATATCTGGAAACCAACTAATTAGGTAAAAATATAAATATAAATATAAAGGAGAGTACAAATGGCTAAACAAATTTATAGAACTAAGAGTTCAATGTCTTTAAAGCAGTTTATAGCAGAGTTTGGAGAAAATTTTTCTGATCATATGAAAAATAGGCTCATGGAACTAGAATCAAGAGGATTCTTAACAAGAAAAGAATATAGTAATAGATTTGACTTAAAACATGTTGAACATATTCAATATAAATGTTCAGATGATTTAGAAGGTGATTCATCTGAAAAATTAAAGGAGTATTCCTATGCTCAGCTTGAAGTGGATGAAGGCATATTATACTTTTCTGACAGTTGTTTTGAAGATAACATGGTTAAACAGTCACCTATGGTAGATAAAATTTATAATTCATTAGATAGTGAATGTGTTGTTTCAAATTATGGTAATCACTTGAAAAAAATTGATGATAGCAATATAGATTATGTTATAGATAACATATTACTTTCGTGTCCTGACGTATCTAAATCATATTTAGAAATAGTAAAGGGCATGACACAACGAGCTAACAATTAACTAAGTTTTTAATAATCACTTGTTTTTATCGCTGTGATAGAGTATAATTAGACATCAGTTAAACTTATAAAAGCATTTTAAGATGCAAATTGCCTAATCAGAGTTATTTAAAATTACAATTATATAAAATTAGTAAAGAGATAAATCTCTAATTATCCGTTCTTAGACTTTTCAAAATCTATATTCTAGTTTTATCCATAATAAATAGTTTTTTAACTTTTGTAGTGTATAAATGCCTATTAGTGATAATATTTATTTAGAACTATTAATAACATAGTTTTTATGAGTATATAAGTGAAAACATATGGTATTTATATTGAATGCACTTGAAATCTTACATTATGCCATACAGTTTCTGTATTCTTTGGAGACTGTTTTTATAAGGTATAAAGGAGGATATGTAAATGAATAATAAAAGTATTACTGTAATAGATATTGCTACAGAAGATGTTATTAATGAGTGTTTATCTGAATCAATAGACTAACAGTACTTTAAGATGCTACCAATGCTTAAGGCTAATGGTAGCTTATTTATTGTATAGAATTCGTAATTGTATTTTTAAATAGTATTTTAATTAAATTTTGGAGGTGTTTTATATTAATAAAAATGTAAACATTAATGATGGTATAAGAGAAAAGGAAATTAGATTGGCGGGAGAGCAGGAAAATCAAATAATTAGTACCATAGATGCATTAAAATTAGCTCAGGAAAGAGATATGGATTTGGTTATGATTTCACCTTCTGCCAAACCACCAGTTTGCAAGATAATGGATTACAGTAAGTTTTTATACGAGCAATCAAAGAAACAAAAAGAAGCTAAGAAGAATCAAAAAACTGTGGAACTAAAGGAAGTTAGGTTAAGTGCTACTATTGAAGAGCATGATATAATGATCAAAGCTAACAACGCAAAAAAATTTTTATCAAATGGTGATAAGGTTAAGGTCTCAATACGATTTAAAGGTAGACAAAATAACAATACGAACATGGGAATTAAGGTATTTGATACTTTTATATCAAAATTAGATAATCTTGGAGTTGTAGAAAAAACTCCGCGATTAGAAGGCAGAAATATGTTTATGATTCTGGCTCCAAAAAGATAATGTTAAGATATATTTTTGTTAGAACTAAGAAAGATAATCATTAAATAAAGAAACGATAATATATTCTGAAGTTAATGAATTAAGAGAATAAGGCAACACAAGGAATAAAATAAAAGTAATTTGTTAATATTAAGAGTTAGGGCATTAAAAATGGTTACAGCCGACATAGGGTGCAACCATTTTTTATTCTATAGGAAACTATGTAATTGCAAGGTTGTGGATAAGTGTGTAAAATATAGGTATTATGGTAGATAAGAAAATAACAGTAAAAGAAATATTAGTAGATAAGTATCAGGATTTTAAAAATAAATATTGGAGT
>NZ_MZGV01000145.1 GCF_002029235.1 Clostridium oryzae | reverse complement strand
AAGTTAGAGTAGAAACAAATACCCTATAGGGTAAAGATTTTAAGAATAATAAGAAAAAAATGAGTTGTAATGTTCGTAATTAATAAAGACAGTTTTCTATTGAATGTTATGACTACATTATACAAGGGGGAAGTATAAATGGATAAACAGGACTTTATGAGAGAATTAAAGCGGGAACTTTCTGATTTTAATGAAGAGCAAAGAAATCAAATACTATATGATTATGAAAAGCAATTTAAAATGGGAGAAGAAAATGGGAAAAATAATATACAGCTCTTGAGAGAGTTTGGGAATCCTAGGGACATAGCTGCACAATACAGAAGCTCAGCATATAAAAACGCAGAAGCTTGGAATATAGAAAACAATATGGGCAATAAGCATAGAACGAAAAAAAGGCGTAAATTTATTGCTCTGCCAATTATATTCTTAGCTTTTATATTTTTAGGGACATTCATTGGACTTGGTTTTCGGCATGTGAAAGGACACAGATATGTTATTAATGAAACTAAAACTAGCAGCCTTAATGGGATAGATGAAATATCTGTAGATGTTTCTGATGCTAATTTAAATTTTTATAGTGGGAAGGGAAATAAGCTTAAGACAGCTGTGGATGGAACAATGAGTGCGATAGGTAATTATAGTAAACCACGCCTTAAATATTATAAATCGGGTAATACCTTGCATGTTGAATTTGGAGAAAGTCATCAGGTAATTATGTTTTCCGATAGTTCTAATATGAAAATGGATGTATATATTCCTGAAGCATATAAAAACTCTATCAAAGTAAAATCTTCGGAAGGAGATGTGTCAATAAGCAACTTTAAAATTGATAAGCTCAATTGCCAGTTGGATGATGGAGATTTAAATGTAAGTAATATAAATGTCAGTGAATTTAGCAATGAAAATTCAGAAGGAGATATTACTGCTAAAAATATAACTACGGATTCCGCATCAATTAACTCATCTGACGGAGATGTAAAATTAGATGAATTTAATGCAGCGTCAATTACTTATAATAACAGCGAAGGGAACCTTGAAGCAAATAATATATCAGTCAAATCATCATCCTTCGAATCTTCAGACGGTGACATTGACATCTCTGGTTTTAGCGGAGATATCAAGGCGGTTAATAGTGAAGGAGATACAAAAGTACAGTATAATGATTTTAATAATGATGTTCAGATAGAATCTTCAGATGGAGATATCCAGCTAGAGCTCCCGAGGGATGCTAAGTTTAATCTAGCGGCTAATACAGATGATGGTGACTTAAAATGTGATTTTCCTGTAACTGTTTCAGGTTCTAGATCAGAAAGTACTCTTAAGGGAAATGTGGGAAGCAGTTCTAATAAGGTGAAACTTAATAATTCCGAAGGAAATATTAGTATATCAAAATAATAATAATTTTAATAAATAACTAATATTCATATAGCATTGAATTAAGTGTGTTCAGTAATCTGTCTTATAGATTATGAATACACTTTTTTTATTCTATAGGGATTTACTATTTTTTTCAATTACGGATAACTTTTAATCAAAATTAAGATACACCACTAAATAAGAGAAAAGGTGGTTATTAAATGAAAAAACGATACAACGTGTTTACGAAGAAGTTAACAAGAAACAGTAATATATTTTGAAATTAGAGAATTAAGATAAGAAGGCAACAGAAGCAGTATAATAAAAGCATCTTGTTAATATTAAGAGTAAGGGCATTAAAAATGGTTACATACGACGGAGGCATTTGGAGTGAGTTTAGCAATTACCCATGTCTTTTAGGCAAATTTCCGTTAAGATGGCGAATTGTTTGAGGCGTAGCCGAGTTATGAGCCATTAGGAAATTTGACTAAAAGATGTGGTGTAATTGCTTAATGAACGTAACCGGCCGACATAGGGTGTAACCATTTTTTATTCTATAGGAAACTATGTAATTGCAAGGTTGTGGATAAGTGTGTAAAATATAGGTATTATGGTAGATAAGAAAATAACAGTAAAAGAAATATTAGTAGATAAGTATCAGGATTTTAAAAATAAATATTGGAGT
>NZ_MZGV01000144.1 GCF_002029235.1 Clostridium oryzae | reverse complement strand
TTAAAGTGAACTTAACTATTTCCATAAATCATTACCACCTTCAAATTACTATGTGTTTGTGTATTATCTAAATAATCTTTAATTACAATTATGTATCATGTTAGTATAATTGTAACATATATTACATGTATTCTTATATCGACAGGATAAATAAACACACAAAAGCCCGCCAACGCCCTTCTTCCAGAACATCAGCGAGCCTCTCATTCCTACTTTCTAAACCAACTTTCTCTTAAACACATCCCTAAGTCCAGCTGTCTCAATCCTTCGCTCAATCTCCTTAATATCAAGCGTGTACAGCCCAACTTCCTTCATATGCTCAAAGTACTCCGCTCCAGCAAAAGTATATCTATTTCTCCTGCCTTCCTTTGTCTCCATTTTCTCATTTGCATAGGCTATAATATCACCGATTGCTGTAGATCTAGGAAGTTGCAGTGGGGCATGCCCAAAAACCTGGGAAGCCGCATTATATCCCGCTAGAGAGCCACTGGCGATGGCCTCAGCATGGTGTTCCAAATTGCGACGAATTGGAAGTTTTTACAATACTCTGGCATGCCTTGCAATACCTTGGCTCAGAGACTTAAGAAGGCAAGGATGCTGACTGGACTGTCTCAAGAGGAGCTAGCAAAGAAGGTTGGCATCAGTCGTTCTGTTTTAAATGATGTTGAAGCCGGATATCGAGATAAGATTTTAAGGCCTACTTTGCTTAAGCTGCTAACTGTACTTGATAAGGATATTCTCTGCGATGATTATTATAGGTTTGTACTTGAGCAGGAGAAAAAATTGAAGCCACTTGTTGAGAAATACGGATTAAGAAAACTGGCTAGAATGATTGGAGTTGATCCTTCCAGTTTGAATCACTGGAAAAGGGGGGATTATCAGATTTCTAGGAGGTACTTTGAGAAGATTCTTGAACTGAAATTGTTGTAGTTTCAGTTCAAAAATTCTTCTCATTATTTTTGAAATGCGAAGTAAGTTACTTTATATTCGGCTGACTGCTGAAACCTATCTTCTTCATAATATAGATTGTCTTGTAAAACCATTCCAACAGGACAGGGCTCTCCAAGATGTAGTTCTTTGTGGCTGAGACCTGTCCCGGTAAGTGCTAAAGCTAAACTTTCTTTTTAATTATGAGAGACTTTAACATCCTTCTCTTTTAAAAGAGATAAAAATATAGTTCTCTCTCATTTAAAAGAATTATAGCATCAGTTTTCTCCGGGACAGGTCTCTGCCCTAAACTTGTGCTCCTTGCGGAGCCCTGTCCTGTTGGAAAAGACATCTAAGATTATTTATATTAAAAAAGAAAAGTTATTTAGCATACACCTAATTTCAAAGACTATTTCCTTCGTTATTTTTTCATACTATGTCATAATATAATGGAATATGAATTAATTAAATGTTATATTACGCCTTTTTAGTTAGCCAAATTGAAATCGATGATTTTAGCTTAGATCATCGGAAAAGAAAGGGTATTTTGGGAGGATTGTACAACTGAATTTATTGTAATTTAAGTTCGAGAGATTCTTCGTATTATCATTGAAATGAAAAAAGTCACAAGGTTCAGCATTGAATATTGCCACAATAATTTTTATTATCCAATTTTAATATTTGATTAGAAAAGTAACAGCTTAAGAATAATTATTTTCATGCATTGTAATAATAAAAACATTCTAACTTTAAATTATATTTATACACTACATTAGTAAGTACAGAACTATTGTAACAAATTTTTGGGATAGCCCTTATGCTCTCTAAATCCATATTCTAGCATCAATTCATCCGTTAGATATTTAACCCCCTTACAGTGCATATCAGCGATTCCTTCACTTACTAATTCATAGGTCTTAGATTTATAGAAATAATCCATACTTTCTTCTATACTGTTGCCCGTTTTTTTTGAAAATTCTATAATTATATCTTTGTATAAAGATTGCAGCAAAGTTTTATTTGCCAACATACTTTTACCCCTCCTTGCTTTCTTCATATTTTAAATATTTATCGATAATCTCTTGATTTATAATACAAATCTGTTGATTAGGCTTATAATATTGTAATCTATTCAAAGCCTCATCTTTTTTTATTAGATTGTCACGATACAATTCTATCGTGTTATATACTCTATCATCAGCAATACCACCTATAATTATGTCATATTCTAAATAAATATTGCTTCCTTCCCTACATTCTAATATAAAATCTAACCATTCCTCATTGTAATGTAAAAAC
>NZ_MZGV01000143.1 GCF_002029235.1 Clostridium oryzae | reverse complement strand
ATTTATAGGAGAATTAGTAATGGTAGAGTTAGAAAAAAATATTGTAGGAATGGAATTAGCATTAATGTTACAAAACAACATATATCTCAAATTATTGTTTAAAAATCAACCAGATGTACAATTTGAAGCACATCCTGAATTTTTGGAAGAATATCTTCCTTGCGATTCATGATTCAATCTTCTTTAAAAAGAATTAATAAGCTAGTGACGACTGTAGTGAGGCCTAAAGATAGTGATTAAGTGCAAAAAAGTGGTGTATAGAGAATTTAATTAAGCATCAACACTAATATTGGCGACTTCTAAATTGATAACTGTAATTGTCATCAAAATATAAATATTGTTACTTTTTTATCGTGAACCAATTTTTTTTATTTTGTTCTATTTGAATACTTGACTCGCATATTACTTTTGACGAATGTTCATTTTCAATTTTCAAATATATTTTAAAAGGTATTTTTTTTAATTTTTCATTTGAATTGATAGCCCAATATATCTTTTCATTATTGATTTTAATGTCATTACCTAATATTCTAGTTTTACCACTCTTTTTATTCCACACTAAAAAAGTACCTTCTTCAGTAATCCAATGAAATTTTATATTATCTTGTTTTATTTTTGATTTGTAATTTGCTGTAAGAGGTATACCTGGGATAGACGACATAAGAGGACTATATTCAGTAATTTTAGAGTCAATTGCCACTTCTACTTTCTTATTACTACTTTCCACAACCTGTTTCTTATTACCGCAACCTGATAATGAAGAAAATAGTACTAAAGCTAGAATAATTAATAAAGTTTTCCTTAATTTCATAATAGTTCTTCCTTTCATTAATTTATAATATGGGATATTATTTGAATTTATAATAGCAAAATAACTTACACTGTACATCATCAAGAAAGTTAAAACATTAAGCAATATTAAACTAAGCCATGATAGATATCTTTACAAAACTAAGTATATCATTATTATAATATCTATTTTATGGTTGATATCTCCTCTATTTACTATTTATATTATTCATCTAAATTAATCCATCTGTATTATTTTTTTACAATAATGTTATTATTTGATTATATCAGAACCATTTAAATGATTCAAATTTTTCAAAACAAATAGTGCACATATTGATGTTTATTTAATCAAGATTAATGTGTCGTTTAGTTTTTGGCGTATTTTATTATAAACATAACAGCTCTATATAAAATACCAATGAAACTTATACCACGTAATATACTATCATTCAATTTAAGCATGCAAGATTAATTCAGATTTATTTTTCTTTCATAACTTTAAAACTTTCACAGCAATCTATATAAGATAAAAGTGCTAAACTTTTAAAATGATGTTTCTATAGTAAAAATATTGATAAGTTTTTATTTTTATATTCATATTTTAATTGGAATATTAAAGCGATAACTACGATAGTAAAATCAAAAAGTAACAATTAAATATGAGGCTCCATTATGACATAGCCTTTTATAAATATTTTTGTGAATAATTATGCAAAACAGTTCAACTATTATTTACATAATTGGTATTATATGGTGTGATGGTTGTATACCATTAAATCCTATATATAGGTATATACCGAAAGGAGATATTCTATGATTAAAAATCTAAAAAACAAAACAATGACCCTTTTCTTGGCACTAACTATGCTAATAGTTTCCAGTACTACTGTTTTTGCATTGGTCAATCCCAAAAGCTTCTATGACGCAATTAGCTGGACTTGGACTTATGACGCTTCAGCCACTTCAAGCTATAATTGCTTAGGATATGCAACTGGCAGCATGACTTGGGAATGGCCATGGGGATCTTCAAACCCGACCAAATCAAAAGTAGACACGTATATGAAAGGTAAAAGCTATAAAAGTGCAAACTATGGTGTACCAATAGCAAGTCCATTAATTATTGGTGTTAGTATAATATTGTAGACACAGAAAGCCGAACACTTTAAAATAAAGAAAAGAGATAGTGTAAAGTTTGCTATGAAAAAAATTTAGAGAAAAAAAGTAGGATTGAAAAGAGAAAAAGAAGAAAAAAAGCAAGGAAAAATAGGTAGGTGAAGGAAGCCGCCACCCTTGACAGCATGACAAATTAATGCAGTGAGGAAAGTATTAACGGCGAAGGAACTCAAAAACAGAGAGATATAACCGTCAATATCACAGCATTATAGCATTAATTTATCAATACCATCAAGGGCAAGTCCAAAGGATGGCTAAGTATTTAATTACGGCTCAGGAAGCTAAAAACAGAGAGCTTAAGAGCATTGTTGTTCCTGTAAATCAAGAATAACAAGC
>NZ_MZGV01000142.1 GCF_002029235.1 Clostridium oryzae | reverse complement strand
GGTGTCGCAGTCAAGCTTCCTTCTGCTTTTACACTCTTCGAACGATTTCTAACCGTTCTGAGGAAACCTTTGTACGCCTCCGTTACTCTTTCGGAGGCGACCGCCCCAGTCAAACTGCCCATCTAACATTGTCCCGTCACCAGCTTCATGGTGCCCGGTTAGAATCTCAGTACTATCAGGGTGGTATCCCACAGTCGACTCCAGCAAGCCTGACGACCTGCTCTCCCAGTCTCCCACCTATTCTGTACAGACAATACCGAAACTCAGTGCTAAACTACAGTAAAGCTCTACGGGGTCTTTCCGTCCAATCGCGGGTAGCAAGCATCTTCACTTGCACTACAATTTCGCCGGATTTGCAGTTGAGACAGTGCCCAAGTCATTACGCCATTCGTGCGGGTCGGAACTTACCCGACAAGGAATTTCGCTACCTTAGGACCGTTATAGTTACGGCCGCCGTTTACTGGGGCTTAAGTTCATGCCTTCGTGTTCCCACTAAGCACTCCCCTTAACCTTCCAGCACCGGGCAGGCGTCAGCCCCTATACTTCAGCTTTCGCTTTAGCAGAGACCTATGTTTTTGCTAAACAGTTGCTTGGGCCTTTTCTCTGCGACCATGTCTCCATGGCACCCCTTCTCCCGAAGTTACGGGGTCAATTTGCCGAGTTCCTTAACTGCAATTCTTCCGATGGTCTTAGGATTCTCTCCTCATCTACCTGTGTCGGTTTGCGGTACGGGCACTTTCTCTCTCCCTAGAGGCTTTTCTTGGCAGTATGAAATCAGATACTTCGCTACTTTATTTCGCTCCACGTTACATCTTGACATTGAACATACGGATTTGCCTGCATGTTCTGCCTCAATGCTTGTGCTTGCATATCCATCAGCAAGCTTATCTTATCCTTCTGCGTCACCCCATCGGTTTTAACGATTAAAAGTGGTATCGGAATTTAAACCGATTGTCCATCGACTACGCCTCTCGGCCTCGCCTTAGGTCCCGACTTACCCTGAGCGGACGAACCTTCCTCAGGAATCCTTAGATTTTCGACCACTAAGATTCTCACTTAGTTCTCGCTACTTATGCCAGCATTCTCTCTCCTGCACAGTCCACCATTCCTTTCGGTATAGCTTCTACCCATGCAGGACGCTCCTCTACCGATTTAGTTTATCTAAATCCCGTAGCTTCGGTGGTAAGTTTTAGCCCCGGACATTTTCGGCGCAAGATCTCTCGACTAGTGAGCTATTACGCACTCTTTTAATGTGTGGCTGCTTCTAAGCCAACATCCTAGTTGTCTATGAAATCTCACATCCTTTCCCACTTAACTTACACTTTGGGACCTTAGCTGACGATCTGGGCTTTTTCCCTTTTGACTACGGATCTTATCATTCGCAGTCTGACTGCCAAGTATGATATAGTGGCATTCGGAGTTTGATAAGGTTCAGTAACCTCAATGGCCCCTAGCCTATTCAGTGCTCTACCTCCACTATTCTTTACCTTGACGCTAGCCCTAAAGCTATTTCGAGGAGAACCAGCTATCTCCGAGTTCGATTGGAATTTCTCCGCTATCCACAGCTCATCCCATGGTTTTTCAACACCAATGTGGTTCGGGCCTCCACGGAATTTTACTTCCGCTTCACCCTGTCCATGGATAGGTCACCCGGTTTCGGGTCTACAGCATGCAACTTCTCGCCCTTTTAAGACTCGGTTTCCCTTCGGCTCCGTACCTTAAGTACTTAACCTTGCTACATACCGTAACTCGCTGGCTCGTTCTACAAAAAGCACGTCATCACACTCTTGGTGCTCTGACCGGTTGTAGGCACACGGTTTCAGGTTCTCTTTCACTCCCCTCCCGGGGTTCTTTTCACCTTTCCCTCACGGTACTTCTTCTCTATCGGTCATCAGGTAGTATTTAGCCTTGGGAGGTGGTCCTCCCTGCTTCCCACTAGGTTTCTCGTGTCTCGTGGTACTCTGGATATAGATTCGCTTATCTCTCTTTTGCCTACATGACTCTTACATTCTGCGGCTCAACTTTCCAGTTGTATTCGACTCCAATCAATAAGCTTTATATCTATTCCTCAACCCCAGAAACAAGTTTCTGGTTTGGGCTCTTTCCCTTTCGCTCGCCGCTACTTAGAAAATCGATTTTTCTTTCTCTTCCTCCGGGTACTTAGATGTTTCAGTTCCCCGGGTTTACCTTCATCAACCTATGTATTCAGTTAATGATTCGTGTAGTTTTACACGAGGGTTTCCCCATTCGGACATTTTCGGTTCTCTGGCTATTTGCGCCTACCCGAAACTTTTCGCAGCTTATCACGTCCTTCTTCGGCTCCTGATGCCAAGGCATTCTCCATGCGCCCTT
>NZ_MZGV01000141.1 GCF_002029235.1 Clostridium oryzae | reverse complement strand
ATATAATTTTGTTGATATTTTTCAACTGTAAATAATTATTATGAAGTTTCCTTAATTAAGGTTAATTGAAAAAATAACTTCTGTTTTCCCGACTTCTATTAAATTAAAGGAGTAAACTCAGTTTTTGGTGCGTAAAATCAGTGTTTATTATTGTAAAAATAGTTTATAATCTCTATGAGATAGCAAAATACATGAATTTTTTGCATGTATAATAGGCCACCCAAAATTTATTAAAAACTAAAATCCGGAGATATTTATCCAAGATTTTACTATCCTATTTTTTTAAAAGTGTAGGTTTTAAATACACTTCGTCTGGTTGAATTTGTTTTAGCAGAGGCTTGTTCATTAGCATTTGAGCCAGTTTGAATGGTATGTGGCCATTTAAATTGGCTCTTGACGTACTATTGATATTGTTTATAGCCAAAGTTATTTGTTGCTGAGTAAATTTATTAAATGATTCACCTTTATGAAAGATATATATTATGTATTCATGGTTCTTTTCAATGTGAGGCTTCTGATATGAAGCCATTGGGTCACAATAAAATATCTTTGTACTATTATTCACATAAGCATCATATTCAAATATTTCAGGTGCTTTAAACTCTAACCATTATCAGTTAATATCACAAGAAAACTTTCCTTAAATACTTCTTCTCCAAAAGATTCGTAAAGCTCATCTATGATCTTCTTAACATCTAATTGAGTGCAAGAATCAATTATAAATGCAAGCATTAATGAGCATTTACAGAAAAAGAATGTTAGAAGTACTTTACCGTTTCTTGTACCATGGACCGTATCCATTTCACCTACTGAAGTATCTGAATTTTCTACAAGAAACAAATTAAAATCAACATATGTTCTTCCCATTCTATGTAATGCCTTGCTATCTGAAGATGTCGTAGAAGTTTTCTTCCTAGACTTAAGCTTTATCTTTCGAGGAAGATCAATTTTTTAGCCGCCAACTCATATTTTTTAAATATATCAAAAAAATGGAAGTTGCAAATTCATTTTACGTTTCCTTAATTAAGCTTGTTTGAAAAGCTTTCAATTATGGTTTATTATGTTATAATTAATAAATAAATACAAATTGTTCTAACGTAAATTCAACTACTATTAGACAGTATTATTGTTAATCCTATAGTTATTTTCTTATATAATATAGAAAAAGCTAATGTTTTTTAGTTACAAGCTTGTTTTTGCAATTAATATATAATAGATTTTTATAATAGGATCGAAAGAAAAATATTTAATAGCAAGATTGTAATTATTTCAGTACTTTTTGATACTTTCTGCATATCAGAAATATGGTGTGCTAATCTCATATTGACAGAAACTTTCTTTAAGTTTTTTGTCATGCTTTTAGTACTTTTTTCCCTAGAGGCTTTAGAAAAGAATAAATTAATATACTATATGTTTGAGGTAATATTTTGGGGACTCGCAACACTATCTAGTCCAACAATTGATTTATATCATATTGTAATACTTATAATGTGGCTTATAAGAAAATAAAATTTATTGATTGTGTAAAATATGCCTCGATTACTGTTATCATATTTTCAGCAATTTTAACTCCATGGTGGATAAGAAATTACAACCTTTTTCATAAATTCATACCTTTCACTTTAGCTACAGGAAATCCTATGCTTCAAGGTACATACATAAATTATGATCAAAGTTCTAGAAAAACAGATGACTTAAATTATAGACAATTTGATTACAGTTATATACATAACTCCGAGCAAAAGCAGAATGATGTAGAGATAGATATCTCAAAATATGGGTTAGAGAAACTTTTTCTAAAATACCCATTAAAATTTACATTATGGTGAACTTTTGAAAAAACATGGTGGTAGATAAACTACCCATTCTACTTGAATCAAATATTAGGAATAATCTTCATTGCAGCAGGTTTATATCATGTTATTATGATACTATTATGTATCATGGGTATATGCTTATCTGCAAGAGATAAGCTAAAAAACAAATTAGCTCTACTGCCTATGATGTTTATAATATATTTTATCGCCGTATATTTGCCTTTTTTACAATGGGACGATATTTCTATCCTGCTATGCCATATGTACTGATGATCTCGTCTTATTGCTTATTAAAATTGTGCGACAAATATGGAATAAATATATTTTTTAGAAAGCATAGAAAAATAAAAAACTTGCTTGAATCATGATTATATCGTAGAGAATTTGACCTTTAAATTTATCTACAAAAGCTAAATATATAAATTGTGAAAATTCTAATATATTCTGTCTTCTAGAAGATTATATGGTCGAACCTGTTTAGCATTGATATTTTAGAAGCCACAATATAAGAATTTTATCACACTTTATATAGATACTATAAAAA
>NZ_MZGV01000140.1 GCF_002029235.1 Clostridium oryzae | reverse complement strand
CCTCCAAATATGCTAATATATCTTTTTATATTCATATTATAGACCTTATTTTTATTCATTAAAATCTAAATATTATCAAACTTATATTAATAAATCTATGTAGTATAATTAATGATATTTCTTAATTTTCTTCATAAAATTTCTATGATAATTATAGCATATTTCCTAAACATTCTTATACTATTACAAATGTTTAAACACAAAAGCTCGCCAACATCCCTCTTCCAGGACATCAGCGAGCTCCTAATTCCTACTCTCTACACAATCTTTCTCTTAAACACATCCCTAAGTCCAGCCTTCTCAATTCTCTCTTCAATCTCCTTAACATCCAAAGTGTACAGTCCAACTTCCTTCATATGCTCAAAGTACTCTGCTCCAGCAAAAGTATATCTATTTCTCCTGCCTTCCTTAGTCTCCATCTTTTCATTTGCATAGGCTATAATATCTCCGATTGCTGTAGTTCTAGGAAGTATTAGTGTGCCATGCCCAAAAGCCTCGCAAACCGCATTATATCCCGCTAGAGAGCCGCTGGCGATGGCTTCAGCATGGTGTTCCAAATTGCGACGAATTGGAAGTTATTGCAATACTCTGGCATGCCTTGCAATACCTTGGCTGAGAGACTTAAGAAGTCAAGGCTGCTCACTGGACTGTCTCAAGAAGAGCTAGCAAAGAAGGTTGGCATCAGTCGTTCTGTTTTAAATGATGTTGAAGCCGGATATCGAGATAAGATTTTAAAACCTACTTTGCTTAAGCTGCTTACTGTACTCGATAGGGATATCCTTTGCGATGAATATTACAGGTTTGTACTTGAGCAGGAAGAAAAGTTGAAGCCACTTGTTGAAAAATATGGTTTAAGAAAACTGGCTAGGATGATTGGAGTTGACCCTTCCAGTTTAGATCATTGGAAAAGAGGAGATTATCAGATTTCTAGGAGGCATTTTGAGAGGATTGTGGAACTAAATTTACTTCGTAGAGAGTGTGAAGTCTTTTCTGTAAATAGCTTTCTATGATAATTTTATGTGGAGCATGAAACCAGAAATGGATTTTCATGCTTTTACTACAATATAGTGATAAATTAGTTGCATGTCAAGTACATCCTCATTGAGGATGTTTTTTACAGTACTTTTAGATACTTTTTAACCTAATCTTCCTTCAAACATTATAGAGAGCTCACCATATACTTTTCCCCAGTTTCGTAGAGGAAGAGTCCATTTTTTCGTAGCTTTGAAGGTGGAAAGATATAGTGCTTTTAACAGCGCTGTGTCATTAGGAAATACACTTCTCTGCCTGTTTAAACGACGATATGTGCTATTTAGACTCTCTATAGCATTGGTAGTATAAATCACCTTTCTAACATCTGCTGAAAATTTGAAAATTGGACTTATAACATCCCAGTTCGTCTTCCAACTTTTCATTGCATTTGGGTAATGATCCTGCCATTTTTCCGTAACTTTTTTCATTATCTCAACTCCCACTTCCTCTGAAGGTGCATGATATATTGTCTTTAGGTCAGCTGCAAATTCTTTTTTGTCCTTATCTGCTACATATTTCAGCGTGTTTCTTACTTGATGAACTATACAACGTTGGTATTCTGTGTTAGGAAATGCCACTGCAATTGACTCCTTTATCCCCGTAAGCCCATCTGCACAAAGTACAAGTATGTCCTTCACTCCTCTGTTCTTTAGCTCGTTAAGGGCACTTAACCAAAATTTATTGCTTTCATTTTCCCCAATTTGTATAGACAGCACTTCTTTCTTCCCATCTTCATTTACTCCAAGAATAATATATGCTGCCTTTTTTCTTATAACATTATTTCCTCTGATGGAAAAGTGAACAGCATCTATAAATACTATTGGATATACACTGCTTAGTGGCCTTTGCTGCCATGCTTCAATTTCTGGAAGCAACTTGTTTGTTATATCCGACACCATACCTTCACTTATCTCAAAGCCATAGATATCCTCAATCTGATCTGAAATCTGTCTTGTACTCAAGCCATCTGTGTACATTGATATAATTTTGTCTTCTATTCCTGAAATATCCTTTTGACGTTTTTTTACGATTTTAGGCTCAAAAGTGCTTTCTCTATCTTGTGGAACTTCTATATCTATTTCTCCATATTTGCTTCGTATTGTCTTGCTCTTCTTACCATTTCTTGAATTTGCATTGTCAGTACGTTCATAAGGTTCATAGCCTAGATGTTCATCCATTTCTGACTCTAACATTGATTGAATTGTTCCCCCAAGCAAGTCTTTTAACGCATCTTGGATATCCTCAGCAGATTGGATATCGTACTCTTGTAGTAATGCAGCAATAATATTCTTTTTCCCTTCACTCATTGATTCTCTTTTTCTTCTCATAACAAAACAGCCTCCTATGATATTTTGATTTTATCATAGAAAGCTGTTTTTTACAGACTTTTCTTCACAGGCTCCTTTCGTAAGACAAGACATAAAAACCTGATGATAACTATTGTCCTTAAATAGGTATCATCAAGTTCCATTTCTCCATATCCTACAGATTTATTTAACCATTAAACTATACCTTATATAATATTAAACCCAATTTTCTACATCTAACTCCTCAATGTCTGAAAAATGCTTAATATTATTTG
>NZ_MZGV01000139.1 GCF_002029235.1 Clostridium oryzae | reverse complement strand
ACACGTGCTCTCCGCACAATACTTTGTACTTTTAATTACCGAAGCCAGTTTCCTACAAGGAGTTCTTGCTACCAGAATTTACACGGGCTTACTTCCTCACCTTTCTTTATTATTGACAGGATTTCGTCTTTATTAACAAACGCATCCAATTTTCATTATACTTGGTGAAAGCAAGTTTTCATGGACATTTCCTAAAGAGAAAAAAAGGTAGGAAGTGATTTCCGTCGGCTGGAAAATGCCTCCTCCAACCACTTCCTACCTTATGCCGACTCTATGCATTTACAAAGTATTATTTTCTAAATTACTTCTCACAAATTTTTTCTTGTTTGTTTATTTATTAGTATTTTCTTAAGGGCTATCTTCATATTACTTCGTATATTATATAGTTATATCCTTTTAGTAACACATACATTTTATGCAAACTTGTTGGCAATTGCTAATTCGCTCTATATCTCCGTTGGTTAAAGGCCTAAATGACCTTTAACGGGTTATCTGCGAATGATAATGAGCGTGCTTAGATAAACCCCGACTGTAAACATTTTCTATGCCCTGACTCTTAATATTCACAAAATACTCTTATTATACTGCTTCTGTTGCTCTCCTCTCTTAATTCACTAACTTCAGAATATTTTACTGTTTCTTTTTAACTTCTTCGTAAACACGCTATACCGTTTTTTCATTTAATGCCCATCTTTCTTACTCTTTAGGGGTATAACCTGATTTTAACGAATAGTTATCCACAATTGTAAAATATCGTAATTTTCTAAAGAGTTAAAAATGTTTAAACATGCGTCGATTAGAAAATAGGACAGTGCCTAATCTATTAGAAATTTAACATCAATATGCTGCAAATGCGTTCTATTCTTAAGATATTTTTTGTAAAAACATTGTAATTATTCTTAAAATACGTAATTATGATAGTATATAGATACAAAGATTCTGGAGGTATTATAATTTTGAAAAGCATTAGTTTGCCCAAAAGAATTTCAATAATAGGTTACATTATATCTACCGTCCTTTTTATGATAATCGCTGCTTCAGGTATCTCTCTTCAAGGTGGAGATGAAATGGGTTACTGCATTCTTAATTTTTATATCATAATGCCGTTTTTTACTGTAATTACTGCTTACTTTATTACATTGAAAAAGGGATATCTATTTTGGCTGTACCCAATATATGTTGGTATACTAGGTGAAATAATTCCATTTTTAATATTTCATACCTTTGATATTACAAGTTTATTTTTTGCTTTTTTTCCTGCGATGCTAGGACTCATAATAGGTATTATTACTAACTTTATAAACAGAACTGTTCATAAATAAAAAATGAAATATTATGGCACTATGTAGGCTATTTTCATTTTCTTAAGGGAATAGATACAAAATAATTCTGTGCTGATAAATTCGGTGTAGTTATTGCTGATAATGATTTGAAATTTCAAGATATTGCTGCAACCTTAGGTTTTATCGCAACCGATCAAAAAGAAAATGGCGCTATTTTTTATTTAAACAAAACGTCTACAGAATATACTCTTCCAGACGGCTTCCATATTACCACAATGAAATAGACATACAATCCCTATCAATATTTGCGTGTATTATGGAAAGGCTTTAATCATGAATTAAACGACGAAGGCGATTTTGAATTTTCAGAAGAAGAAAAGCTATCTATTGATGAGGAGATGCTCCGTCCTAATGTTGACTTGAATTTAAAGATAGCAGCTGTGACTCTTGATGGAAATTTTGCTGCTTACTGTGGAATGTGGTATGATCCCACCAATTCTATTATAGTATTGGTCTGCGACCATATAAAACTTCAACGATATGAATATAAAGACGAAAACAGGAATTTATCTTATTAACCGTGGCAGACTTCTCATATAAGCAGAGAAATCCAGAAATGAAGACTGTCACGGATATATTTTTTTCTTGAATTATACATGAGCATTAAAAACAAATCATATAAAAGACATTTCAAAAATAAATTTTATTTATTTTTAGTCTTTTCAGCATCAGTCTCATCAATAGGTGGATTGGTTTTAGCTATCCAGCTTTCAGACTTATGAAAGTCAGGAAATAACGAATGGCTTCCATCTCCTTCTGCACCTGCAGACCCAATAGTAATATTTGATGATGTTGATATTCCATAAGATCCAGTATTTGGCGGCCCGGACATTAACTTATCCTTCTTTTCTACGTTATCTGTTTTTCTTTCTCTTTTCATAAACCCACCTCCAAATATAGTATGTACATTCAAGTTAAAATTATAAATGTTCTCCATAATAAAAAATGATTACATCCTATGTCGGCTAGTTTCGCTCGTTAAGCAATTTCACCGCATCTTTTAGTCAAATTTCCTAATGGCTCATAACTCGGCTGCGCCTCAAACAATTCGCCATCTTAACGGAAATTTGCCTAAAAGACACGGATAATTGCTAAATTCGCTACAAATGCCTCCGTCGGGTGTAACCATTTTTAATGCCCTATCTCTTAATTTTTACATAATACTTTTATTTTATTAATTCTATTACCTTTCTATCTTAATTCACTAACTCAAACTTCGCACTTGAATAAGTGCCTATGCACCTTGAAAATTCAATAATAACTGGCATAAAAATAGCATGAAACCATCTGGTTTTGGTATAATTGAGTTGTCGAAAAACAATTAATAACCGGAG
>NZ_MZGV01000138.1 GCF_002029235.1 Clostridium oryzae | reverse complement strand
ACACGTGCTCTCCGCACAATACTTTGTACTTTTAATTACCGAAGCCAGTTTCCTACAAGGAGTTCTTGCTACCAGAATTTACACGGGCTTACTTCCTCACCTTTCTTTATTATTGACAGGATTTCGTCTTTATTAACAAACGCATCCAATTTTCATTATACTTGGTGAAAGCACGCTTTCATGGGCATTTCCTACGAAAAAGAAGATTACTTTTTCATTCTACTTGGTGAAAACACGCTTTCATGAACATTTCCTAGAGACTAAAAAAAATATTTATTCCATAAGCTTTTTTTCAAAATCGTCAATCTGCTCTTCAACTTTATTTAAAAAATTCTTTAGGAAAGTAACTTCTTCATTTGAAGCATCTTTTAATATATCATTAATTAATGCATCAAATTTATTATGCAATTTCACATGATTTGCATCTGCAATTTCACCTTTTGGAGTTAATTTTATAATAAGCTTTGATTGATTATGTAAGTCAGTTTCTTTTGTTATGAAGCCCTTTTTATTCAATTTATTAACAATTTGTGATACAGCCCCTTTTGTTACACCCAATTTATTTGCCAATCCTGTAATATGAATCCCCTCCTCTTCTTTAATTGCTCTTATCATATGTATTTCTGAGCTGAATAAAGGTGTATCAGTTCCATAATAACGGGTCTGTGTATCATTCTCAATAAACTTGTAAATTACTGTTAACAAGGAATAACTTATTTTATTTTTTCGTTCATTATTTAAATTCATCATACTAAAAGTGTATAGCTACTATACTCTCTTGTCAAGTCCTGTTTGATATTTAACAAAGAATTGCAGCAAGTTTTACCTAATTCTATAGATAAAAATGCCTTTAAGAATGCAGATAGAAACATTATAGACATACTATAGCTTTCTCTAATTTTACATTTCAATATATAAGCTGGTGGCAGATTTAAAAGATTTTTTTTCTTTTAATCATATCAAAATATATTCTAAAAAGTTTTATTTTAAATAGGGTATATTGAAAAGTTATAAACTCTCCATCTGATTTTAATATTTCTTTTGTAACCGATAATATTCTTTTGCTAACTGCATCAGGTACACTTGCAAATGGAAGTCCAGAAACAATATAGTCAACTTTGCTTATCTTATATTTTTCTATTATTTCTATTAAATTTTCTGCAGAGTCATTAATTAGTATGAAGTTTGCCCCATTTCCAAATTTATTTTTTAGAATATTATAAAGAGCTGTATTGGATTCTATAGCTATAATATACTTTCCTTCTTTTTATTTAATATCTTTTCTGTAAAAACTCCTGTTCCAGGGCCAAATTCAATAATACAGGAAGTGTTAAAAAAATCAATATCTTCAACCATTTTGCAAGCTAGCTTTTCTGAACGTGGTGCTATAGCCCCTACCGTTCTATGATTGCTAATAGCTATGGATTGCCCAATACAACAATTTACGGTTCCGTTATGAATTATTTAAATCTCTACTTTACGGGATCAATAAAAATTTTATTCCCTACTTTTATAGGGGCAGCACCTTCCTCTATCAATGTCTGCACAACTAATACATCCATTCTTGAAGGAGCTTGTGGAAATATCAAAGCTGCTTTAAATTTAATATACTTATTGTTAGACTTAAGTAATTCATCTACAATTTGTCCTACTGTAGCCCGCCCAATTTTACTATGTGCTAAAATCACTTCTCTTTTCATTTCTCTGTAGTATTCATTGAAAAAATGAAATAAATTTTTGCACTCAACACCTGTTTTTGCATACTCTGTTAATTGTATATCGTTAACTGCTTTTGTATTAAAACTTTTAATAAAAGCCGACATATATTTATTTGATCTATGGGAATCTGCAGCATATTCAATATACCCCTCATCCGCCATAGTTTCAAATTTTCCTGTAATATCTATAAGTCTATTAAGAGAACTATAACAAAAGGCAGGATTTACCTCAACAGTAGTGTCACCAGAAAGAACTAATTTGTTTATAGGATCATATATGCAAATGTGTCCTGGAGAGTGAGCACCATCAAATACTATAAAAAACCGTCCAAGTTCCCATCCATAAAGTGATACGCTGCCAAAGTCTTTTTTTATCCTCTGAGCTGCTTTTAGAATAATTGCTTTATCAGCTAAATGATTACTAGTACCCATAGATACTTTTATCAGTAGCTTCAACAATGTTTTAGCAGTATTAGGCGATATCTTTGCAATTCCTCTAAATATTGCACTTAGTCCACTTTTAGGGAACATTGTTTGAAATACATTCTCATACTTTGACAGCAGCTCAATATCCTTCATAAAATCATCTACTGATTTCATAGTAGGAACTTCTTCCTCAGGAAGATAAAATTCCCAAGGAAGACTTGTATTTAAAACAACATCATTATTAGTGTCATGATCAAAATGTCCCTGCGTAATTAGCAGTACAACTTTGTTTACACCTTTTTCTTTGTACATATTCACTAGTTCAATAATTTTTTTCTTATAGCATTTGTATTTTCCAGGATCAAGAATATATATCGTATTTTTATCTTTTAAAATATAGACGTTGGATGAAGGCGGCTTACGAAAAAAATCGTTAGCTATATAGCCTCCAATCATCCAAACATCTGGTAATATTTCCTTTGATGCTAACTCTAACTTAACATTCTTTTTCATATAAATTCCTCCCGCTATATAGTGTTAGTGTAAAGTTTTTTACACTATTCTTTTAAAAATTTCTTTATATATCAAGGGTTACAGAGTTTTTTTGTATAAAAAAAACAATGACCCCCAATTTCATGTTATAATTGAATCTCTAACCAAACA
>NZ_MZGV01000137.1 GCF_002029235.1 Clostridium oryzae | reverse complement strand
TATCATTTATCTATGAAAGAACTCAAGCTGGGTCTTCTCTTGATGATATTTTACAGCTTTTCAAAGCCGCGTAAGGGCTTTTTATTTCGTGTTGGTAATATTTGTTTGCAATTTCGCTCATTCATAGTTCTTGTTTATTTGTTTATTAGTATTTTCTTGAGAGTTATCTTCATATTACTTCGTATATTATATAAATACATGCTTTTAATAGCACAGACAATTTATTCACACACAGTTAAGAGTTATCCACAACTGCCAACGAACATGTTTAGATAACCCCATAGCAATTTCACTCCGAATGCCTGCCTCAGATGCAATCTTTTTTTGTTTTAAATAAGATTATCTCAGTGTTTCCAATACGTTTAAAAAACGCTCAATTTTTAGGTCTATATATTTATTTTGACACTGGTAGATTGATAACAAATCTGCAGCCATCCTCTTGCCTTTGTTCTATCCTAATGCTCCCGCCATGGTCCTCTATCACCTTTTTAGTTATAGCAAGGCCAAGGCCTGTGCCTCCTGTCTTTGGATTTCTAGAATCGTCACCTCTTACAAAAGGCAAAAATATATCCTGAAGTTTTTCCTTAGAAATACCAGCTCCGTTGTCTGACACCACGAGTTCCATACTTGTTTCATCATAAGATAAATCAAACTGAATTTTAGTACTGTCACCACTATATTTTATAAAATTGTTGATTATGTTGCATATTGCCCTCTCCATCATCTTTCTATTCATAAATACTTTTATGGATTGTTCAGGAATGTTGAATTCATATTGTTTCTTATTATCTTCAATTATTGGTATATATTCTACCAGAAGTCTTCTCAGCATTTCGCAGAAATCAACTTTTTCTTTCACTATGTACTTATTATCAAAATAAGTATAATCAAAAAGATCCTTGATTAAGTTATTAGTTCTCTTACTGTTAGATATTATTATATCTAGATATTTTTCCTTCACGCTTTCTTCTAACAAATGATTTTCCCTCAGCAGTTCACTATACCCTTCAATATTCGTAAGCGGAGTTTTTAAGTCATGGGTTATATCCAGTATCATTTGCTTGTTAATGTTCTGCGCCTTAATTCTTTCACTTATTTCAGTTCCTAATTCAGCTGCCATAGAGTTAAAAGCTTTCTTCAATTCATTAAGCTCGTTATTTGAATTAAAATTTATTCTATGACTATAATTTTTATTTTTAAAGGCGTTTACGCCTTCTAACAGCAAACTAAGCGGCTTACCAATAGTCTTTGATACCAATGCTGCCATGACTTTAAAGAATATAATATAAGCAAGGATCATTAGCGATAAAAATGCTATAATTGCCAAAGCGTAAATAGTAGTATACGGATTTACATCATCATCTTCATATACTAGAAGTATTTGTTGTCTCTTAGCGAGAAAATACTGATGCAAATTCTTTATTCTATTATTTGCTATGCTTAACATCCTATCTTTACTATACATGTAGCCTACTTTATGTGGACTTTTAATACTTAATTTAACTCTATAATCCAAATCTAAAATTTCTATATAACTCTTTCCTTGAATAAAACTATTAGATAAATATTTTTTTAATCCATTATCATTAATTGAGTTATATACATCATCTGCCATAAACACAAAATTAGCAGACTTATTAGAAAGAAATTTCATGCAAAAGCTCATAATTATGATGTATATTATCTGAAAGACTACAAATGAAATAGTATATTTTCTAAATAGATTTTTTTGCAATGAAGAACTTCTATAATTATCCTTTTTATTTCTCAATTTTCACCATCCTATATCCCAACCCTCTGATAGTTTGAATATAATTTTTATCTTCTCCGCACTGAAGCTTGTCCCTAAGTCTGCTAATATGAACCATCAATGTATTATCATCTTTAATATAATCAGAATTCCAAGCCTTTTCATACAGCTGTTCCTTAGTAAATACTCTCCCCGGATTAGCCATAAATATCTCTAAAAGTTTGAATTCCTGTGGATTTAAACTTATCAGTCTTCCATCGTTATACACTTCGAAATTATTCATGTCCATTTTAAGCTTTCCATTTTTATAGATCTTATTCTCCGTAGAATTAAAAGAAAAATACCGTCTTAATTGAGCTTTAACTCTGGATATAACTTCCCTATAATTAAATGGTTTGCATATATAATCATCTGCACCTAGATCAAGCCCTAATATCTTATTATCATCTTCTGATCTAGCAGTAAGAATTATTATTGGAATTAAATTATGTGCTCTTCTCAATTCTTTAATCACTTCAAATCCATTTTTAATCGGCATCATAACATCTAATAATAATAGATTTATTTTATTGTTATTTATCATTTCTATTGCCTCTAGACCATTCCTGCTTTCAAACACAGTAAATCCTTGGTTTTCTATATGTATCTTAAGCAGCTGTCTTATGTCATCTTCGTCTTCACAAATCAATATATTTATCGCTGAAATATCCACAATTTAAAACTCCTTTACTTAATTTCTATAGAAAAAATGAATAATTTGCGAACCAACGATGGGGGTATGACCTACCGGTCATTGCGCCCTTCGGGTTCTGTAAATTAAATAGCTGTTAATTATTTAATGTATCTTTTAAATATAAACTAAGTGCTATTGGATAAACGTTATTCTATGGAATAACAATTTTTTAATTTCTTCGAAGAAAACTAAAGTGCATCGCTAATTTTTTAGAAAGATAAAAAACATCTTTTTAATTTGGAAATTGCTAAAACTAATATCCATTTTAATAGAGATAACCTTAAAAAGCTATCTAAGCAGGACAGGTCTTGGCTTCGAAAACCTGCTTCTTCGTAGAGCCCTGTCACGATTAATAGGCTTTTAAGTAGTTGGATTATTAAAAGAAAGTTAATTATAACAGTTTCCATATTGAAGAGAAGCCTTTAACTCTCTTTATAATTAAGATCACACTTAATAATCTACGAAGAAAAATTAAAGATACAACTTCATCAAATAACGTCTGTAAAATTAACGTGTAGAAATTTTAGAGACGGTACTTTAAAACTAGCAATCTATATAATTTACAGAGCCCGCAGGGAGCGTT
>NZ_MZGV01000136.1 GCF_002029235.1 Clostridium oryzae | reverse complement strand
ACTCCAATATTTATTTTTAAAATCCTGATACTTATCTACTAATATTTCTTTTACTGTTATTTTCTTATCTACCATAATACCTATATTTTACACACTTATCCACAACCTTGCAATTACATAGTTTCCTCACTGGTGTTCAGAGAATGGAAAACATTGTTTAAAAAAAGTAATGCAGTAACCACAAATTATATAAACATGAATATTACATATATTTATCAATATATTCTCATAAGAAAAGAGTACAGTTGTCCAATAAATGCACTTTAATGTATATAGGATATTTTTTCATTCCATTTAAAATAGGTTGAGCAAACACTTATAGTTGTAGAATCTATAAGCTTTATAGTTCCAAATTTTTTAAGCGACTGCTTACTTTGGTTGATACTAATAATTTTTGTGTTATTGATTTCAGTATAGGAAGGAGTACCTCATATTTCAAATTATTATTATTTTTCAATAGTCAGTATCCTCCTTAAAAGTTTGTCCAAACATTACTTTACTAAGGATACTGACTTTTTTAAATGCTAAAATTTTGGACCCGCTACTAAAGTTTTCTATTTATCTTGTCAATATGATTTCATTTCCATTCTCTGAACACCAGTGTAGTTTCCTATAGAATAAAAAATGAAATGTTGTGGTACTACGGAGACCGATCTGTTCATTAAGCAATTGTAGCACGAATTTTATGCAAATTCGCTAACAATTGCTAAGTTCACTCTATTTCTCTTTCGCGCCACAACATTTTCTATGCTCTGTCTCTTAAAATTTTTTACCTTCTTCTCTTAACTCACTAACTTCAAAATATATTACTGTTTCTTTTTTATTTCTCCGTAAATATTATTTAATGTTTCTTTATTTAATCTTATCTTTTTTGTTTTATATAAAAGTATCTTAGCATTATCCACAATCGACTAAAGACACAAACTTCCAAAGAGCAAAAAATTAGAACATGACATTTCTCTCCTGGTGATTCCTATATTATTCCGTATATCTTCCCGTAATTTCAATGGTATTTCCATCTGGGTCACTTACAACAAACATGTAATAAGGCGAGGATATATTTATATACATTATCTCTGACAGCTTGCCAATATTCAAAAGCTTTAATCGCTCATATTCCTTTCTTAAATCCTCTACCCAGAAATTTAAAACAGTGCTATTACCATGCTTTATCATATTTTCACAGTAATACTTAATGTATGCCTTGTTGTAATGTTTTTCTAATTCCTTATTTTTGCTAATTAGTTTCTCATCGAATGTCTCATTAAATAAAGCAAGGCATTTTCCTTCAAAATCAAATTGTGCCCACCTGTCGTACCTCTTTACAGAAACCTTCATCTCAAGCAATTTCTCATAAAAATCTATAGCTTTTCCCATATCTCTTGCTATAAGATACACACTACCTAAATGCAGCATAGTGCACCTCCTTGTTTTTTATAAATTTTATCACAAGAAATATGTCATCTAGCTGTCATATTGGTTATACAGTTTTACCATCTCCTGTATTTTACTTATTATTATATCTCGAATATAAGCAGGTTCAATAACTTTCACATTACGTCCAAAACTCAATATATATCCATACAACCAATCATCCTCAGCATATTCAGCCACGACAGTGTATGTACCATTTTCGTTTCTAATAACATCCTCATAATTATAATTATCATACAGTCTATAAAGCGCAGCTTCAGTAAACTCAAGTGTTACCTTCACTACAGGCCTTCTTTTTAGTTCATCACTGCTTGGCTGTATTTGCTCATGAACTACAGTGCTGTCAAAAACTCTATCGGTTACCTTAAAATTTCTCATCCTAATAAGTTTGAACATTCTAAAATCCTTCTTATTCGTATCCCAGGATTTAAGATACCAGGAATGCTCTTTAAAGATCAGTTGAAGCGGTTCCACAGTTCTAAAAGCTTTTTCATTTCTTGTATTAACGTAATCAAAAGATACATATCGATGCTGCAAAATCCCACGCTTCACGTCCTTGAGATTTGTCAGGTTATTAGTTTCTGAACCCCAAGGTACATAATCTATACAAATCCAATCTTGTTGTTTTACCTTAAATAGAGATGAGAGTTTCTCCAAAGCCTGATCAGAATCAGGAGACCTTGTTATCTGAAGTGTTTCCAGAGCAAAAATAATATTCTCTCTTTCTTCTTCTGTCAAAAAAGCTTTTGACAGCGTAAATCCTTCCATAAGCGATATTCCACCCATATATCCCTTGCTGGTGTATATAGGAACACCACATTCCGAAAGAGTATCAATATCACGATATATTGTTCTTACAGACACGTTAAAACGTTCCGCTAACTCATTAGCAGTTATATTCTGTCTATTAAGCAAAATAAAAATAATATCAATCAAACGATTTAATTTCATCTCTTACTCCTAAAACATCTTTTCCCCGATTTCAGCAAAGCCTTGAAGCATAATAAATGCTCTCATATCTATTTTTGAATCTGTTTTCAAAAGCTCCTTGACCTCTTCCTGTGACATCAAAAAAGTTTCTATATCCTCATCCTCTTCCATGTAATCCTTAGATATCTCTCCTTTGCATGTACAGAACACTATAGCTGCCGACTCATCCGTCATTCCCGCAGAAGCATAGACGTTATTTCTTGTCTTTTCATGATTTATATTTGTAAGTTCTAATCCGGTTTCTTCCTTTAGCTCTCTTGTCGCAGCAACATCTATTTTTTCATCACCATCAATAAGACCTGCTGGTAATTCATATACGTAATCATTTAGCGGAACTCTGAACTGTCTAATAACCACAATTTTTTTCTGTTCCTTATGAAACGCTGCTATTATAACAGCATCCATCTTCTCTTCTTTTCCGTCAAAATATTGTGCTTTGAGAACTTCATAGCTTTTTCTGGAGGCTATCGTCCAGCGTTTTTTATTGCCAGCTTTATTTTTATATTCTGCTTCATAAAGGCTTAAAAACTTTGTTTGAGCAAGCATGTTCAGTTTTTCTATTCTTCCATTTTTCATTTAATTTCACCTCGTATAATATGTTTATAGCCAAGTAAAACTGGTTATAAACTTATCTTTTTTGTAGTATAGAGGTAGGAGACATCTTTGAGGAATTCTCCCTCATCCTATTTTCATCTATACAATTAATATTT
>NZ_MZGV01000135.1 GCF_002029235.1 Clostridium oryzae | reverse complement strand
ATTGTATTAACCATATGCTTTTACATTGTGGAACATCTAGGTGATAGAACTAAAATTAAAAGAAATAATCCTAATTAGATAAAAAAATTTATGAGATTAAATATGTGTGCAGCTTATCTAGAAACATCATTTTTGAAAAAATAATTTTAGAGATGTTAATTGAACAATAGAGAATAGTTAAAAGTTTTAGATGTTAGTATGACATGATTTATACTGGCACAATGTAGTAAGAAAAAAGACAATGGATATCTAAAGTAAGTAATAGAGGAAGAACTTATGTTTAAAGAATGGTTAGTATTATACGGTGAATTTAGTAATAAGAAGTATTTTTCTTAAAGGGTTGTTAATTATAAATTTGATAATAGTATAAAATGGTATATGTTTTTAGTATTTAAAATTATAATTTGAATTAAGCATTTATGTTATAAGCCATTGATTAAAATGGCATTTTTGTAGGAGGGTTGTTTGTGAAGAAATTTTGCGATATAAAAAACAGAAAAATTATTGCTTGGGGTAGTGGTGGGCTATTTAGGCAGTGCTTTGAAATGAAAGAAATAGAAATAGCGTATATTATCGATAATGATAATAAAAAATGGGGACAGTCAGTATTCAATATTCCAATAAAGTCAGCAGAAAGCCTGAAGAATGAAGTTAATGAGGATATAGTTATTATAATCTTTTCATCTTATTATAAGAGTATTATTTCCAATATATTTCGATATGCAGATTTCGAATTCTATTTATGTACTGAACTTGACTGTTACTATGAAATAGGTACAAATAATGAATTCAACAGAGTTAAGTGGTTAGCTAATAAGTTATATCATTTAGATAATGGGAAAAAAATATTAGATGCAGGAGCAGGAGAACAACAAAACAAAATTTTTTGTGAACATCTTGATTACGTGGCACAAGATTTTGCTAAATATAATGGTAAAGGTAATGAATGTGGTCTTCAAACAGACGAGTGGAATTATGGTAAGTTAGATATAATAAGCGATATAACTAATATTCCTTGTGGGAATGAATCATTTGATGCGATAATGTGCACAGAAGTTTTTGAACATCTACCTGACCCGGTTTCTGCTATTAAAGAGTTTTCTAGACTACTAAAAAAAGGTGGGAAATTAATATTAGCTGCTCCATTTTGTAGTTTAACTCATTTTGCACCATACCATTTTTATAGTGGCTTTAACAGGTATTTTTATGAACATTTCCTAAATGAGTATGAATTTAGAATAATTGAAATGAACACAAGCGGCGATTATTTCGAATATATAGCTCAAGAACTCAGAAGATTATCAGATGTTTGCAAAAAATATTCTGATTACCACATTGAAAAGGATGAGAATAAAAATATTGATCAAGTAATCAAGCTACTAGGCAGTATCGAATTAGGAAATATAAATTCTCAAGAGTTACTTTGCTATGAATATCATGTAATAGCTGAAAGGATGTAATTTTATTGAAGGTCTTATTATCTTGTTTAAAGTATGACTATAATGACAAATCAAGAGGGTATAGCTTTGAATATGAGAATTTTTATATGACATTAGCAAATATAAAAAACATCGATTTAATATTTTTTGATATATGTGATTTTGGTGATAAGCTATTACACGAAAATAAGAATAGACAATTAATTAATTTAGTCGAAAAAGAAAAACCTGACATTCTATTTAATATCTTGTTTGATGATGAAATAGAAAAAGAAACCTTTTTATATATAAAAGAAAATACAAAAACGGTGTTAATTAATTGGTTTTGTGATGACCAGTGGAGATTTAAATCTACTTCTATTAAATGGTGTTGGTGCTTTGATTATTGTATCACTACTTATGCTAAAGCAGTTAATGAATATAAAAAAATAGGATATAATAACATTATTCTATCTCAATGGGCATGTAATAATTATACATACTATAAAAAAAATTTAGATTATAAATATGACGTTTCATTTGTAGGACAACCTCATAGTAATAGAAGAGAGGTAATTAATAAGCTAAAAGATAACGGAATAGATGTAAAATGCTTTGGGTATGGATGGAATCTAGAAGCTCCTAATAGTTCAAGAATATCTCAAGATGATATGATAGATGTTTTTAATAGTAGTAAAATAAATTTAAATTTAGCAAATTCATCAAGTTCAGACGCTCCTCAGCAAATAAAAGGGAGAAATTTTGAGGTGCCAGCATGTGGAGGCTTTTTATTAACAAGCGATGTTGAAGAATTAAATCGTTACTACAGAATTGGAAAAGAAGTAGTAGTTTATTCATCGTTTGATGATATGGTTGAAAAAATAAGATATTACCTAAAAAATAACATTGAAAGAGAAAAAATAGCAGAGGCTGGTTACATAAGAACTATACAAGAGCATACTTATGAGAAGAGGTTAATCAACATATTTAGCTTCGCTTTTGAAAAAGGAAAAAAAATTAATAAAAGGACAAGAGAACTATTCTATAAATATAATTATAAGAAAATAGTTGATACATTATCTTCGGTTTTTGAAAACGCTAAAGGAAAGTGTATTGGTATATATGGAGCAGGGGAGCATACAACAAATCTTATTAATAGTTATAAAAAATTAATTGGAAAAATTGATTTTAAAATTTATTATTTTGATTCTAATGTTGATAAATGGGGAAATAACTACTTGAATGGAATTATTATGCCGCCTAATGAAATAAGTAATCTTAATTTGGATAGAATCATTATATCAAGTTATGCACATGAGGAGGATATATACAATGATCTATCAAAAAGAAAATTAGGTATTACTATTTTTAAAATTTATAATTCTAAAAACGGCAATAATATGTTTTGATAGAGTATAAGTGTAAGATAAATTTAGTATTTGTTGAAGTATTTGCAGATGAATATAAAAGTTACTTAATAGTAATAAAATATATGTTATTGATGCATCTATAGGGAAACACTGCGAAAACTTAACTTATACACGTCGAATGATCGTTGAAGCGTTCGATAATTCATCATGTATAAGTTAAGTTTACGTATAGAAACCCTATACACAAGAAAAAGTTAACGAATTAAGAGTTGCAAAAAAAGAGAGTATAATTCTTAATCATGTAATAATAGTAGGTGAAGAGGAAAGCTATATAGGACTGAATCAATGAAATTTATATGCTGAAGTCAATAAATTTATTATGTTAAGTTGTTTGAATGAAAAGATATTAGAT
>NZ_MZGV01000134.1 GCF_002029235.1 Clostridium oryzae | reverse complement strand
GCGAAAAATTACGTCATATCAAATTTTTATTAAAATCATGATAAATTTATTAAATTAAAAAAGAAATGAAAAAATTATGCTTTTTATTGGATATGTATTTATAATTAGAAGTACATATTAATTTGTAAAATTAATTTTTGCTTAAAGATTATTGGATAGTATTTGAATGAAGTATAGAAAAACAATTTTGATTGGAAAGGAAGAAAAAAATTTGAAAACTACCGATTTAAAATATAAAAGCTATGTACAGATACTGAAGGAAGAACTAATACCAGCTATGGGGTGTACAGAGCCAATCGCTATTGCTTATGCTTCAGCAAAGGCTAGAGAAATATTAGAGAATTTACCTGATAAAGTAGTTGTGGATGCCAGCGCCAATATCATAAAAAATGTTAAGAGTGTTGTGGTACCAAATACTGACTGCTTAAAAGGGATTGAAGCAGCGACTGCTGCTGGTATCGTTGCAGGAAATGCTGAAAAGAAACTAGAGTGCATTGCTGAAGTTACAGAGGAACAGAAGCGTTGTATTAAAGAGTATATGAATAAGAACTTAATTAATGTTAATTTAGCTGATAATCAATTTATTTTCTATATTCAGGTAACAGCATACTATAAGGATTCCTATGTAATTGTGCGTATTACCAATTATCATACAAATATTGTGTATATAGAAAAAGATAAAGAGACTATATTTTCGAAGGAGTCAGAATCACTCAAAGAAGATCTTACTGATAAAAAGTTATTAAACGTTCAGGATATTGTTGATTTTGCCAATACCGTTGACATAGATGATATAAGACAGATTATTGGAAAACAGATTGAGTATAACACAAAGATTTCTGATGAAGGCTTAAATAATAATTACGGAGCAAACATAGGAAGGGTACTGCTTACTAGCTATGGAGATGATGTAAAAATAAGAGCAAAAGCCAGGGCTGCGGCTGGTTCTGATGCTAGGATGGGAGGATGTGAGTTACCTGTAGTTATCGTTTCTGGAAGTGGAAATCAGGGAATGACGGCTTCACTTCCTGTCATTGAATATGCTAAGGAATTGAAGGTGTCAGAGGAAAAATTATATCGTGCTCTAGTATTATCAAACCTAGTAACAATTCATCAGAAAACTGGAATTGGAAGATTATCTGCATATTGCGGTGCGGTTTGTGCAGGCTGCGGCAGTGGTGCTGCTATCGCGTATCTATATGGCGGAGGCTATAAGGAGATATGCCACACTATTGTTAATGCCCTAGCTATTGTATCTGGCATTATTTGCGATGGAGCAAAGGCATCCTGTGCTGCCAAAATTGCAGCAGCTGTAGATGCAGGAATTTTAGGATATCATATGTATAAGTCAGGACAGCAATTTAGAGATGGTGATGGAATAGTTACTAAAGGTGTTGAAGCTACCATCACGAATGTTGGACATCTTGCTAAGGATGGAATGAAGCAAACTGATAAAGAGATTATTAGCATAATGATTGGAAAAAATAAAATTAAGAAAAATATTTAGTAAGGACCTCAATGGATTATATAGTATTCAAATATAAGGATGCAGAAAAGTATTAATAAATATAGTGCTTTTCTGATCCTTTTTTTGTTAATGGCGTATAACCATATTTATGAAATTTAAACTTGTGAAAATAGGGAGTTATATTATATTATGATAATATCATCTTTATATTACAAAATACCCCTATTTATATAGTGAATATGAAAAGATATATATTGACAACGTAAAAACACATTGGGCGGATTTATCTATAGAAATTGAAAATTACTGCAACCAGAATTGTATAAAATACATAAATTATTTTTATCATGAAGAATTAGTTAAGAAGAAACTTGGAAAATCGCGATGAAAAAAAAGAGTTTCAGATTGTAAGGAGGGAGTTTGTGAGCACGTTAGAAAGAAATCAATATTTACGCAGTATAGAAATTAAGAGGGACAAAATACCATCATTTTCTGCATATCCGTTTTGCTTACCTGTAGTTAAGCATTTAACAAAATTAGAATTTGATTCGAAAGTAACTTTTATAGTTGGAGAAAACGGTTCTGGAAAATCAACGTTACTTGAAGCTATTGCTGTGGCATATGGTTTTAACGCTGAAGGAGGTACAAAGAACTTTAGTTTTGCTACCAATGACACTCATTCAAAATTACATAACTATATCAAACTCATCAAAGGTATTATCAGCCCTAAGGATGGATTTTTTCTAAGAGCTGAAAGCTTTTATAATTTGGCTACAGATATTGATGAACTAGATAAAGAGCCATGCGATGCTCCTAAAGTAATTGATTCTTATGGAGGCCGCTCACTGCATAAGCAATCTCACGGAGAATCTTTTTTTTCATTGTTTATGAACAGGTTCGGTGGACATGGATTATATATATTAGACGAACCTGAAGCTGCACTGTCGCCATCAAGACAAATGGCTATGCTTTCAAGAATACATCAATTAGTTAATAGGAGTTCTCAATTTATCATTTCAACTCATTCCCCAATAATAATGGCCTATCCCAAAGCTACTATTTATGAAATTAAAGAAGATATACTTAAGGTTACATACGAAGATACAGATAATTATCAGATAATGAAGAGTTTCATGAACAATAGAGATAAGATGCTGAATATCCTTATGGAGGAATAAAACATAATTTTCAGTTTGTCTTGTATTGTATTGTGCCAAAATTGTACAAATAGATTAAAAACTATGAAGATAATGCTGCGATGGTAACAGAGAAAGATAGGTAATTATATGAAGTTTACGATATTAAAAAAGTTATTATTACCCACCTTGAAGAGGATTGGGGTAAATCCTATGACGATTATGTTGAGCTTGAGAAAAAATATAACAATATCATATTTGCGTATGATGGGTTAAGCTTTGAAATTTGTGTTACAAGTGCTTAGTGAACGGATCAATTTCCGTAGTACCACAACATTTCCTTTTTTTATTTAATTGCTTTGTATTTTAGCAAGATGGATAATATAGTCCTAATGATGTATATTTAGTTATTCTATGAACAATGCATAATCTATTCTAATATAGAAACATCTCCGTGCGTATCAATACATGAAATTTAAAGAAAAATAGCGAATAGATGATTTTGGTATATATAAATTGAGTGTATCAGTAGTGGAGCGAAAAACATATATAGTTATTATGATATTATATAAAAGCTGTCTGACAGAGAAGTTTAATTCATGGGGAACTGGGAACAGTAAAGTCTTGAAAAAGAACTTAAAAAAATGTATTGACACGGAAAAACAACCATGTTAATATATGAAAGCTGTCAGGATGAAGTAAAAATAAATACTTATTTAGAGATAAATTAAGTAGAAAAAATACTTCAAAAAATATGTTGACACAAGAAAATGAACGTGTTAATATATGAAAGCTGTCCGAAAACGAAGTAAAAAAACTTCGAAAAATGTCTTGACATTAAGAAATGGACATGCTAAGATGTAAAAGTCGCTTAACGACAGGTTGGTTAATACAATATGAGAATTAGCGATATTTAGTTCATAATTAAATGAACTTATGGTCTTTGAAAATTGAACAGAG
>NZ_MZGV01000133.1 GCF_002029235.1 Clostridium oryzae | reverse complement strand
GTTTGGTCGAAAATTCAATTATAACATGAAATTGGGGGTCATTGTTTTTTTTATACAAAAAAACTCTGTAACCCTTGATATATAAAGAAATTTTTAAAAGAGTAGTGTAAAAAACTTTACACTAACAAAGAATTTAGGGGGAATTTAAAATGAAAATGAAAAGAGCACTAGGCATTTCAGTCGCAGTATGTACAGCATTAGCTTCATTGACTGGCTGTGCAAGCAAAAAATCTGATACAGCTAAGAGCAGCGGCCCTGTACAATTGAAGGCTATAATGTTAAAACATCCACTTACAAAAGACCTGAACAAAATGGAGTGGCTTACTAAGATTGAAAAAAAGGCGAATGTAAAGATCAAATGGGATCAGATAACTGCCGATTGGGATCAGAAAAAAGGAACACTGCTTGCCAGTGGAGATATTCCTGACTTAATCTTTGGACCAACTCCAATTCTAGATAGTGATTTTTCACAATATCAAGGTTTATTTCAAGATTTAACTGATTTAATAAAAAAGGATGCTCCAAACATTCAAAAGATGTTTGAAGAAAAACCTGAACTTAAGGCTCTTGCTACTCAGAGTGATGGAAAAATATATGGTCTCCCAAAATATCAGAGATTTTGGCCAGTAAGCTCAACAAGAACATTTATCAATAAACAGTGGCTCAAAAAATTAGGGCTAAAAACTCCTACAAATTGGGACGAGCTATATAACGTATTATTAGCTTTCAAAACTAAAGATCCAAACGGAAATGGCAAAGCAGATGAAATTCCTATGGACTGGGCTCCTGGACAAGGCTATTTCAATGCAATGTATTTAATCGGTGGAGAAGGAATTACATTAACAGCTGGTAGTGCTGATGGATTCTATGTTGATAATGGTAAAGTTAAGAATTTATATAATAGCAATGAATATAAAAATTTGGTTAAATTCTTAAATAAATGCTTTAAAGCAGGTCTTGTAAACCCCGAAGTATTTACACAGGATTACACTAAATATCAGTCTGTTGCCCGTGGTACTGGAAAAACTGCAAAGGTTGGATTTACTTGGGGCTGGTTAAGCTCAGATAGATTTGGAACTGAAGTTTCTAATCAGTATGAATCAATTAAACAGCTTAAGAGTTCAGCAAATTACACTGGCAAAGTAACATACGATTATTCTTTTGATGCACTTAACTACGGAGGAAATATGGTTCAGATGTCATCAAAATGTGCAAACAAAGATGCTGCAATGAAATTTGTTGATCAGTTCTATAATCCAGAAACTAGTTTACAAGTTTTATTTGGTTCAGTAGGACCTAATATTTCAAAGAATGACGATGGAAGTTATACGATATTGCCTCCAAAAGACAAGAAAATGGATCCGGGTACTTGGAAATGGACAAGCTCTATGGCTGATGATGGTCCTATGTATATATCCGACTCTCTTAAAGTTACTTTAGGATCAGACATGCAGTCAATTCAAAAGGAAGACGAAGCTAATAAGTCTGTATTACAGAGCATAGATCCAAAGAAAGATGTTTTCCCAGGAACATTCATAAAATATAGCACTCAAGATAATAACAAATTAGCACTTGATAATACTAATGTAACAAACCTCACAAAAGCTAAATGGGCTAAATGGATAGCTAAAGGCGGAATTGATGCTGAATGGGATGCTTATGTTAAAAATCTTGACAAAGCTGGTTTGCCAGAAATGATACAAATTAAGCAAAAGTATTACGATGAATATATGAAAAATAATCAATAGCAATTAGTTAGAGGTGCATGCTTTAATGCATGCATCTCTATTATAAGGAGGTATTATGGGTACTAATATAAAAACTAATAAAAAAAATGCAAATCTTACAAGTGGTATGCAAAGTGTAAAAAAAGAAACGGTTATTAATACTTTTAGAAGAGACTATCAATTATGGTTAATGGTACTTCCGGCTATTATAGTAGTATTCATATTTAACTATATTCCAATGTATGGCATTCAGTTAGCTTTTAGAGATTTTGATTTTACAAAAGGTCTCACAGGAGGAAAATGGGAAGGTTTAATGTATTTCAATCAGTTTGTTAACAACTACATGTTTGGAACATTAATGAAGAATACTATTAAATTATGTTTAGCAACGATAGTATTTGGCTTTCCAGCTCCAATTATTTTAGCATTGATTTTTAATCAGATAAGAAGAAATAGTGTGAAACGAGTTATGCAGACTACAGTTTATCTTCCTCACTTTATTTCAACAGTTGTCATGGTAGGTATGCTAGTTGTTCTTTTATCACCTAATACAGGTATTATTGGACAATTATTAAATGCAGTAGGATTAGGAAAAGTTAATCTGTTAGGATCGACTTCAACTTTTATACCTGTATACGTGGGATCAGATATATGGCAGAACTGTGGTTGGGGAAGTATTATATACTTAGCAGCATTGTCGTCTGTTGATTCTCAATTATATGATGCATGTAAGATTGACGGAGCTGGCAGATGGCAGACGATGCTAAATGTTGATATTCCAGTGCTTATACCAACGATAATAATACTATTAGTTTTAAATATGGGAAATATCTTAAATACAGGTTTTGAAAAGATATTTCTAATGCAGAACAATTTAAACCTTCCGGTATCAGAAGTAATTGCCACATACGTATATAAGATTGGTATTATATCCAATCAATTTAGTTATTCATCTGCAATTGGTCTTTTTAATACTATAATAAACTTTGTATTCCTATTTACAACTAATCAGATTTCGAAAAAATTTGCAGATATAAGCTTATGGTAATTTAATTTTTATGATATGGAGGAACAGTTATGAGTGTTTTTAAAGTAAAGGGTAAGACTAAGTCTGACGTCGTCTTTGATACAGTAGTATATCTGTTATGTATTGTTATTTTTGTTGTGATAGCCTATCCTGTATATTTTGTTGTGATAGCTTCTATAAGTGATTCAACTCTTGTAGCGACAGGACAAGTTACGCTATTTCCGAGAGGATTCAGCACGTTCGGATACAGCGAGATATTTAAGGATTCAAGAATATGGTTAGGATATAGAAATACTATTTTATATACTGTTATTGGTACAATAGTTAATCTGTTATTTACGTTACCTGCTGCTTATGCGTTGTCAAGGCAAGAATTTCGAGCAAGACGTTTTTTAATGTTATTTTTCGTAATTACTATGTTTTTTAATGGTGGTTTGATACCAACATACTTATTAATGAAACAAATTCATATGACTAATACGTTTTGGGTATTTATAATACCGTTTTGCGTCAATGTTTTTAATCTTATAATTACTAGATCATTCTTTGAAACATCAATTCCAAAGGAATTGTATGAAGCAGCATCATTAGACGGGTGTTCTCATTTCCAATTCTTTATGACAATAGTAATTCCGTTGTCAAAACCTATAATCTCTGTAATTGCCTTATACTATCTTGTTGGACACTGGAATGACTTTTTCACAGCACTTATATATATAAGAGAAGATGGATTAAAACCACTACAAATTATATTGAGAGATATACTCTTGAGTAATCAGGTATTCTCAGCTGGAGCAGGAACAGGCGGGGGAACAGGTGGAGCATACGCTCAAAAATATGCTGATCAGGTTAAGTATGGTGTAATTATTGTTTCAACCATACCTATACTAATGGTTTACCCATTTATTCAAAAATATTTTGAAAAGGGAGTCATGATTGGTGCAGTTAAGGGCTAAAACATATGCTAGTACTGTATAATGACAAATTAATATTGATAAATATATAGGGTAATCAACATTTAAACTTAATAATATAATAAAATGTGATTAGAATATTCCCTATATGTGCTTAATATATTATTAGGTTTATTGAAAATCCTATAATTAAATAACGTATTATAAG
>NZ_MZGV01000132.1 GCF_002029235.1 Clostridium oryzae | reverse complement strand
GGTATAGTTACCTATACCCATATTTTTATAATATAAAATATAATTGCGTTAATTAATAATTTTCAATAAAAAATATTCCACAAGCTCCAGGGCCAGCATGAACACCTACTGTACACCCAACTTCACACTCTATATAGTCCATATTTTCTTCAACAATGTTTTCTCTCAATGTTGCAAGTATATCTTTATTACGAACATGTAATAAGGATATTGGCTCATTAGCCTTAATTCCAGTGTTATTTACATACTCTAATATATTTCTAACGGCCTTTTTACTACCCCTTACTTTATCCTTAACAGACATTTCTCCATCTTTAACTTCCAGGATTAACTTTATGCCCAAAATGTTACCGATAGTTCCAGCTGTTTTAGAAAGCCTTCCTCCTTTTACAAGAAAATCAAGGGTTTCAAATGCAAGTGCACTTTTCACATGAGGGATTGCTTTTAATATCTCGTTATATATATTCTCTATAGTCATCCCTTGTTGCTTAAGACGACAAGCCTTAAGAACCAATAAACCAAGTCCTGCTGTTACATTAAAACTATCTATATTATATATATGTTCTGTTTCAAGCATTTCTTTAGCCAAACAAGATGAATGATATGTACCACTCATTTTAGATGATATATGAATAGATATTATTTTATAACCCTGATTCAGATATTTCTTATAAATATCATAAAATCTCTGTGGTACTATTTGCGCAGTTCCTGGAAATTTATCTCCTTTTTCTATTCTTGCTATCAATTCATCCAATTTTATCTCTTCACCATCAAGATAACTCTCATCTCCAAAAGTAATATATAATGGAATGACTTCTATATCGTATTTCTTTACTAGCTCAGGAGGTATGTCACAGGTACTGTCGGTTATTATTTTAATTTTGTCCATATCGCTTCTCCTTCTACTTCATATTAGGAAAATCTAATTGTCTTAATGCTTCATAGGCAACAACAGCTACCGTGTTTGAAAGATTAAGAGAACGAGTACTAGTAGAAAGCATTGGAACTCTTATAAGATTCTCTTTGTTTTCTTCTCTAATATAATCAGGAAGACCACAGCTTTCTCTTCCGAAAACTATAAAATCATTTTCTTTAAATTTTACATCGGTATAATTTTTTTTGCCCTTTGTCGTTGAAAAGTAAAAAGTACCATCCTTATACTTTTCTCTAAGTTCTTCATAAGATTCATACACCTGAAGTTTAAGATAAGGCCAATAGTCCAATCCAGCTCTGCGTACTTGTTTTTCATCAAGACTAAATCCAAGTGGTTTTATCAGATGCAACTCGCAATCTGTAAGAACGCATGTCCTAGCAATATTGCCCGTATTCTGTGGTATTTCAGGTTGAAATAGTACTATATTTAAATTCAATTTCACACCTCTATTCTAAAATAGTAAATATATTTTAATGCAATTCAACTATATAAATACTACATTATAATAGCTTAAGTGTAAAGATTAGCAGTATTGATATATATCAATACTGCTAATCTTTACTTTGATAATATAAATTTATTTATAACTTCTGCTATACCATCTTCATCATTCGAGGAGGTGATATAATCAGCCTGCTTTTTCACTGTCTCTTCTCCATTTTCCATACATACACCAAGTCCAGCATACTTTATCATTGACAAATCATTTTCATTGTCGCCGACGCAGATGACCTCATCTGCTGAAAGTCCCAAGAACTCTGCCATTTTTTTTGCACCACTTCCCTTTGAAACTCCGCTTTTCATAATTTCAAAGTTATTGATGTAGGAGCTCACAACTTCAAGTTCTTCTAATTCTAAAAGCTCTTTCTTAGCTTTCCTAACTTTATCTATATCATCATCTATGGCTATACATTTAACTATATTATTCTCATATTCATTAAACAGCCTATCCCAATCTTCACATATTACTATGCTAATCTTTTTATCATCATCAGCTGTTTTGTTAAATTTATCGTAAGCCATATAATGCTTATTATATCCTCCAGTAAATATCGCCTCAGGGGTATGAAAGTTTGGTATAATCTCATATTTTAGCAATACATCTAATATTAATTTGCATCTTTTCTTGCCCAATATTTCCTTATATATCACTGCTTTGCTCTTTGCATCTTTTATAAAAGCTCCATTAGCTGATATAATTGGTGCCTCGATTCCCAATAATGCAGCATACTGATAAGCTGATACAAATGGCCTGCCAGTACATATTGCAACATGTGCACCTGCTTCCCTAGCTTCTTTTATCGCTTCTTTAGTCTTTGGTGTCACTTCCTTATTGCTGTTCAGTAAAGTTCCATCCATATCAAGACATATTAGTTTATATTTCATTTTTCTTCCTCCCGTCATGCAAACAGTAACTTACATCAATGTGCTTTATATAAGTTACCTTTCTAAGTAGTCCATAATTCCTTTTTCAATATACCCAACAAGATTATTAACGATTTTACTGTCATTTAATCTTTTCACATCACCAGAATTACTTGAAAATCCGCATTCTATAAGTACTGATGGTTTTGAATTGAATTTCAGTACATAATAATTATTTCCATATAAAGCTCCTCTATTCTTCCAAGTATCATTAGCTCCAATATTATCATCTATGTCCGTAGCTAATACACGTGCCTTTTCTGTTAAATTATTTTTATAATAATAATGTACTGTTATTCCTTTATAGGCTGTCGAAGCCTCATCTGAATCTATATGAATCGATACAAATGCTTTGGCATCACTCTCTTTGGATATTTTCACCCTATCATCTAAAGATAAAAAATCATCTTGATTTCTTGTCATAACAACTTTGCAGCCCTGATACACCAATTTTTCTTCTAATTTCTTACATATTTCAAGTGTTTTATCCTTCTCTACAAACGATTGATCTGATGCTTTAGTTCCAGGATCTTTTCCACCATGACCCGCATCCAACACTATCTCATCCTTGAACGGATTATTATTTTTACTTATAAGAATAACTATATTATTGTCATCAAAATGCTTGTACACAAAATTATTTTCGGAATTTATCTTTTTTATAATCAGTTTATTTCCTGAAATGTCCTTAGAAAATTTTAAATATTTATCAAGCACTTTATCACTGGACGAGTTTATTAATAGCTTATCAGTCCTATCAATGGTAAGCTTTATTTCCTTATTAGTTTGTTCACTATCAATGAAATTTTCCGCATCCTTCAGTTTAACAACAAATCTTATAAAATTTTCGTTTTCATCAATCTTAATATTTCCGTTTTTGCTTCTATCATAATTAACTGAAACAGCATATTTACTTTTCTTATTTACTAATTTCCCTATTGTCTTCGCTGCATAAACAGTTACTTTCACAATGAATAATATTATTAGAAGTAAAGTCATATTAGCAATTACAAATCTCTTCTTATTTTTTATTCTAACCGCCATTTTTTATTCACTTTCTTTAATCGTTAAAATTGGTAAATATATTATTAATTTTATCATATACTATCTCATATTAAAAGAAACTTTTATTATGTTATTCATATTAATATGTAGAAATATCTGAATGTTCTATAAAAAGGTATGTAGAAATAAGAATTAGTTGCTATCTAATGTCAGAATTGTGCCCCTATTGCCAATTTTCGTACTTTAGGTAATTGAGCACTGCATATTTCAGATATGAATGAATATAAACTTATAGTTTATAGCATTTCAATACTATTCTACTAATTTAACATCTTCTCTTTCCTGTTTTGCTTCATATATTCAACGATTAGTTCATCTAAGCATCTACTTACAATAAGTTTCTCATTATCATTTTCAACGTCATCAATGGTAACACAGATATCATTAAGTATATCTCTTAAATTCTCTATTAAGCAATCCAAATTATGTCTTTTCATATTTTTACAACATAAAATATTTTTACTCATGAAAATTCTCCTTATTATTTATTAAAATGTAACACAAGATATAATTTTACAT
>NZ_MZGV01000131.1 GCF_002029235.1 Clostridium oryzae | reverse complement strand
ATTTATTTATGTGGCTAAACGTATAATTACAATTTTATAAGACATAATACAAGGATGTTGTAATTTCGCTTCTTATAATATTTATAGTTTTTCATAATAGGGACAATTTTAATCATCAATTTAAATAATTAAGTAATAATAATTGTCAAATAATATAAATATATATATACTAAACTTATATATGTGCATAAATATATTAATAAGGAGCTGAGAGCTATGAGTAAAGAAATAAAAAACGTTGATATGGTGATAATTGGCGGAGGACCTGCGGGCATAACAGCTGCAATATATGCAGCAAGAGCTAAGATGAATATGATACTGTTAGAAAATCAGATTTTAGGTGGTCAGGTTAGATCAAGTTATACAATTGAGAATTATCCAGGTTTTAAGAATATTGAAGGTAGCGAGTTAGCAGATTTAATGGTGGAACAGGCCAGAAATTTAGGAGCCAATATCGATGAAGCTGACCCATTAGTTAATGTTAAGCTTTCAGATGAGCACAAAGAGATTGAGACAGATAAATATATATATATTACTCAATCAGTTATAATAGCTACTGGAGCCACACCAAGAAAACTTCCTATAAAAAATGAGGAAAAATTCAACGGAAAGGGAGTACATTATTGTGCAGTATGTGATGGAGCGGTATATGGAGGCAGTGTGATTGGTGTAGTAGGCGGCGGAAATTCAGCACTTGAAGAGGCTCTTTTCCTAACTAAGTTTGCTTCGAAAGTAATAATGATAAGAAGATATGATTACTTTAATGGAGAGAAGACTACTATGGAAGAAGTGCTTAAAAATCCTAAAATTGAAATCATGTATAAATGGGAATTGGTTGATGTTGATGGAGATAGATTTGTAGAGAGAGCCATAATAAAGAATACAGACACAGGAGAACAAAAGGAGCTTCAACTTGATGCTGTGTTTGGATATATAGGTACAGAACCTAAGACAGAACTATTTAAAGATTATATAACATTAGATGATAGAAAATATATTATTACAAATGAAAATATGGAAACTAATATTAGGGGAGTATATGCAGCAGGTGATATTAGGCAGAAACAATTTAGGCAGATAACTACTGCAGTAGCAGATGGCACCATAGCAGCTTTAGCGGCAGAAAAGTATATAGCCGGCTTAAAGAAGATATGATGCTTATGGATATCAAGTAAAAACGGTACAGCGTATTTACGAAGAAGTTAAAAAGAGATAGTAATATACTTTGAAGTTAGTGAATTAAGATAAAAAGGGAATAGAATTAATAAAATAAAAGTATTATGTAAAAATTAAGAGTTAGGGCATTAAAAATGGTTACACCCGACGGAGGCATTTGGAGTGAATTTAGCAATTACCCATGTCTTTTAGGCAAATTTCCGTTAAGATGGCGAATTGTTTGAGGCGTAGCCGAGTTGTAGCCGAGTTATGAGCCATTAGGAAATTTGCCTAAAAGATGTGGTGTAATTGCTTAATGAACGTAACCGGCCGACATAGGGTGTAACCATTTTTTATATTCGTAAGTTATTAAAAGAAATGATGATATTTTTTAAAATATATTATAAAATAGATAAGTAAAACGAAGATATATATCGCCGATTTAAGGGGGAATGCATCGATGGCAATAAAGACAGACGAATTTATTAATGAAGAAAAAATTCTTCAAAATACAAATAATTGGATGGATAAACAGCTTGAGAAAATGGAAAAGAATAATATCCAATTAGAAAACAAGTTAGCAGAATTAAAAAAACAGTCCAAAGGTGCTTATAGTTATGACGTTGAAACTACTACAAATTTATATAATATTACAAGCAAGATATTGAATAATTACAAAGAAGTAAAAGATAAGCCTTACTTTGCAAGAATAGATTTTGAAGAGATTACCAAAAGAAATAAGGAGAGCTTTTATATAGGAAAGATTGGGCTTATGGACGAGGTGTCTGGAGAGGAAGTAGTGGTAGACTGGAGAGCCCCTATAGCAGATTTGTATTACAATAGTACATCGGGGAGAAGCTATTATGAGGCTCCTATAGGCAAAATCGAGGGAGAACTTCTGCTCAAAAGAAAATTTGTAATCAAGGATAGAAAGTTGATTGATGCCTTTGATGAGGGAATTGATCAAATCATTCTAAAGAGTAAGTCAGATGAGGATGGAAATACTCTTCAAGATGAATTTTTAAGAATCAATCTGGAAGAAGGAGTGAATGGAAAACTTAAGGATATAGTTGCTACAATACAGAAGGAGCAGAATGAGGTTATAAGAGCGGAAAGAGGCAAAGGACTCATTGTTCAAGGGTCTGCTGGATCTGGTAAAACTACTATTGCTTTGCATAGATTAGCGTACCTTTTGTATAAATATAGGAACAAAATATCTGGTAAAAATGTACTTGTTATTGCACCGAATAAACTTTTTTTAGATTACATATCAGATATTCTTCCTAACTTAGGAGTTGAAGACGTAAAACAGAAAACCTTTGAAGAACTTGCATTAGAAATTCTTAAAGTTAAGCTGAAAATTAATCCTAAAGATAAAAAGCTGGCGTACATAATAGAAAACAATGATGTTGAAACTATAGGCTTTATTAAAGATAGCAGCAGTTTTAAAAGCTCAATGCAATTTAAAGAATGCATCGATAGATATATAGAGTATATAGAGAGCTATGATATGGATTATGAAGACATAATAGTAGATGGATATGTAATAATTAAAGGTGATGATATAAAACGACTCTTTACTGAGGATTTGGCTCATAATGTAATAAATAAAAGAAAACAGGAAATTAAAAGATATCTTTTTAATAAAATAGATAACAAAATTGCCAACATATCTGCTGATATAGAGAAACAGTACTATGTGAAGATAAATAAGGTGAGAGCTTCGAAGGAGGATGGACCAGATAGGCGTAAGGAACTTACAGAGCTTTATGATGAAAGAGATGCTAAGATAGCTGCTGTGAAAGCCGACATTAAAGCAAAATTAAATGAATATGTAAATGAATGGGGTAATGAAGACGTAGTACATCTTTATGAAAGGCTTTTCGTGAATGAAAAGATATTTAATCGAGTTATTGGTGACAAGGTAACTGGTGAATTGGCAGAATATATGAGAAAAAAGTTTACAGAAAACATGCAGGATAAAGTTATAGATAGTGATGATTTAGCTGCTATGATTTATCTTAAATTCCGCATAAAGGGGATTGAAGACAAGTATAAGTATCAGCACATAGTTATTGATGAAGCACAGGATTATAGTTTCTTTGAACTGCTGGCATTAAGACAGATGGCTATTGGAGATTCTTTTACTATCGTTGGAGACACAGGACAGAGCATATATTACTACAAAGGTATTAATGATTGGAAACCACTTGTTGAGAGGGTTTTTAATAAGGATGTAACTTATACGGAACTTACACAAAGCTATAGATCTACAGTTGAAATTGTTAATTTTGCTAATAGGGTACTTAGAAAGCAGGAGAATAGTCTTGAACCTGCAAAACCAGTATTGAGACATGGTAAAGAGCCTAGCATTATTAAATATGATAGCAAGGAAGAATTATGCAGCATTCTGGACGATATAGTTAAAGACATGACTTCAATAAATAAAAAGAATATTGCTATTATATGTAAGGACTATAATCAGTGTAATAGAATAAAGAATATATTGGCAAAAGCAAGCAAGAATAAGTGGAAACTTATAAAAGATACTGATAAAAAAATAAGTTTAGATAAGATTATATTACCTTCCTATATGACTAAAGGTTTGGAATTTGATTGTGCCATAGTGATGGATTGTGATAATGATAATTATGGAGATAATGAGCTTGATAAGAGACTGCTTTATGTGGTACTAACAAGAGCTTTGCACAGAGTTTACATAATGCATAACAAACCATTGTCAGCTTTGCTTGAGTAAAAGTTTAAATAAATTGCGAACCAGCAATAGGAGCGTTGACCGCTCGGTCAACGCTCCCTGCGGGCTCTGTAAATTATATAGATTGCTAGTTTTAAAGTACCGTCTCTAAAATTTCTACACGTTAATTTTACAGACGTTATTTGATGAAGTTGTATCTTTAATTTTTCTTCGTAGATTATTAAGTGTGATCTTAATTATAAAGAGAGTTAAAGGCTTCTCTTCAATATGG
>NZ_MZGV01000130.1 GCF_002029235.1 Clostridium oryzae | reverse complement strand
CTATTTATACTTAAAGTATGAAAAAGATTTTCTACTTTAAGTTTTTTTCATTATATAGATATCCATATAAAAATTAAATTTACTTACATTCAAAAATGTAAAAAGTTGATATTTAGTTTCTACGGAAGATATCTATAAATAATTATTTTAAGGGGGATTTATTAATGAACAAAACATTGAAAAGTTTAACTAGCATTGCACTTGTTGGTGCGACAACATTTGTTTTTGCAGGATGTTCAAGCAAAGCGAAAAACACTGGTTCTGCAAGCGGCAAAAGTTCAACAGTAAATTTAAGTTACTGGAATATCTTTGTAGGAGCCGATGCACATACAAAATACATGAAACAGCTTCTTAATGACTTTAAATCAGCTAATCCTAAAATTAAAATAACAGAACAAGGTATCCCTAATGATCAGTATAAAACAAAACTTCAAACGCAAGCCGCCGCAAAGCAGCTTCCAGATATGTTTATAAACTGGCCTGGTGCTTTAACTCAACAGTTTGCTAATAATGGCCTAGTAACTGATATTACAGATACTTTGAATAGCAATACTGATTGGAAAAATGGATTCTTTAAAGGCAGCTACGATGATTATACTGTAAACGGTAAAGTATACTCTGTACCAATTGAAGAATCATTAACTTCTGTGGTTTATTATAACAAAACACTTTTTGATAAATATAATTTGCAATATCCAAAAACATTCGATGATTTGCTTAAGGTTGTAAAAGTATTTAATTCTCATAATATTATTCCTATAAGCATGGGTGACAAAGCCTCCTGGATGGCTCAATCCTGTATTATGAGCAGTATGGGTGACCACATGACAGGAACAGATTGGTTTAAAAATGCAGCTGCTAATAAAGGAAACAAATTCACAGATCCCATATTTATCAAAGCATTGGACAAGTTAAAACAGCTTTCAGACGCAAAAGCATTTAATAAAGATTTTATGACTTTAGATGATACTCAGCAAAGAAATGCCTTCGCAAATGGAAAAGCAGCTATGATGATAGATGGATCTTGGGCAATTAATGATTTAGCAACAAAGGCTTCTGCTGACACTCTTAAAAATATTGAAGTTGGACAAATTCCAGGTTTCACAGATGGCAAAGGAGATCAAAGCACACTGGCCGGTGCAACTGGTATAGGTGTTGAAATAAATTCTCAAATTTCAAAAGCAAAGCAAACAGCAGCATTGAAGTTTATTCAGTTTATTACAAGTGAAAAATCTTTTGAAACTGCTGTAAAGAACAACGTATTAGTTCCATATAATGTAACCCTTGACACTAGTGGCTTAAATCCGGTTTTTGTTAAAACTATGAAATTATCAAAAGAGCATTCACTATCACCTGCTTATGACTCCCTACTTTCTGCACCAGCAGCTGAAGCTACTAACAATGGATTACAAAGCTTATTAGTTGGACAAAGTGATTCAAAAACTGTTGCAAAACAAATTCAAAACGCTGTAGAAAGCAAGTAATTTACACATATATGCAGCTAAATAACATTTCAGCTTGTACTTCAAACAATTTAAAATCAGAAATTTTGTAATAAATTAAAATGAAGTTTTCGTAAAAGGTATCTGCGGGAAGCATTGCGAAAACTAAACTTGTACAGGTCATAATGAAAGACGTTTAGATAATTTTTAGACTTGCATAAGTTAACAGTTCAAGCTACTTCCCAATATAGGGTTAAACGGTCTAAGATTCTATTATTATCTTCACTTAGCTCTCTGAAAATTCTCCATTTTCTAGCGAATAGAATTTATGTTTTCACCGTTTAATCCTTTAAAATTTCTAAAGGAAAGGAATGATTCTGTGGACTTAATCAGAAGAAATAAAAAACTTATTATAGCAGGATTAGCACCAGCTCTAATTGTTTATGCAATGTTTGTTATAATCCCTATCTTCAGATCATTTTACTATGGCTTTACAAACTGGAATGGATTTGGAACTGCAAAACTTGTTGGATTTCAAAACTTCAAAGCAATATTAAAAGATAGTTATTTTTGGATGTCCTTCAAAAATAACATTCTTGTAGTTATAGCATCTATATTGGGACAAATACCTATTGCATTAATCCTAGCAATTATCTTAAGCAGGAGAATTAGAGGGGTAAAATTTTTTAGAACAATCTATTTTATGCCGATGGTTGTTTCAACTGTAGTAGTTGCTTTATTATGGTCAAATATCTACAATTCTCAAATTGGTATATTAAATAATCTGCTTAATGCAGTAGGCCTCAAAAAGTTAGCATTAAATTGGCTCGGTAATCCTAAAATTGCTATATTTTCAGCTTGTATTCCAATTATTTGGCAATATGTAGGATTGTATTTAATTATATTTCTTGCTGCAATACAGAATATTTCTGAATCTATATTTGAAGCTGCAGAAATAGATGGAGCAACAGAAATACAAAAATTCAAATCAATTACCTTTCCTATGCTTTGGAACACAGTAAAAGTAGCTGTAGTTCTATGTATAGCAGGAAGTATGAAAACCTTCGATCTAATTTATGTTATGACCAATGGAGGTCCTGCTCGTTCTACTGAAGTAATGGCAATATACATGTACAACAAAACCTTTACTGTTTATCAATATGGTTATGGGAGCGCAGTTTCTACGGTTATATTTATTATAAGTCTATTGTTCATATTACTAAGTCAAAAATTAATGAAGCGAAACGACGAATTATAAGGGAGGTGTATTCATGAATAGTAATATAGTTGTAAAAAAGGGACTTACTACTAGAATAACTAAAGTGAGACCATTAAGAGCACTTTTTTACATTATTCTTATTTTATTTGGACTACTTAACATTTATCCATTAATATGGATGGCTTTAACTTCGTTCAAAACTAACCAGCAAATTTCAACAAATACTTTTTCATTGCCCACTTCCTTTCATTTTGAGAATTATGCACATGCGTGGAAAACGGCAAATATTGGTACTTACTTTATAAATAGTGCCTTTGTCGCTATCATTTCTATTATTGTTACAGTGTTATTAGGTGCAATGGCAGCATATATCTTAGCAAAATTCAAATTTAAACTGCGTGGATTTATCTATACCCTTTTTATGTTTGGTATGTTAATTCCAGTACACTCACTTTTGGTACCTTTATTTATTCAAATGAGGTTTTTGCATTTATTAAATACTAGATGGGCACTTATATTTCCTTATGTAGCCTTTGCCTTCCCTATTACGATATTCATTTTGGAATCATTTATGAGAGCTTTTCCTAACGATATTGAAGAAGCAGCAGTAATAGATGGCTGCAGTATCCCAAGACTGTTTTTGAAGATTATTCTTCCGATGACGAGACCAGCTATCGCAACTGTAGTAATCCTAGACTTTCTCAACAACTGGAACGAGTTTGCTTTTGCCTTAGTACTTGTATCTAATGATAAACTTAAAACTCTTCCTATTGGACTTGTTAATTTTATAGGAGGTTTTTCAAGTGACTATGCTCAAATGATGGCTGCTATGGTTATTTCAGCTCTTCCAACAATAATTTTATACTTCTTCCTTCAAGATTACATCATTAAAGGTATGACGCAAGGTGCATTAAAAGATTAATAAAAAATGGTTGCACCCTATGTCGGCTAGTTCCGCTCGTTAAGCAATTTCACCGCATCTTTTAGTCAAATTTCCTAATGGCTCATAACTCGGCTGCGCCTCAAACAATTCGCCATCTTAACGTAAATTTGCCTAAAAGACACGGATAATTGCTAAACTCACTCCAAATGCCTCCGTCGGATGTAACCATTTTTAATGCCCTAACTCTTAATATTAACAAGATGCTTTTATTATACTGCTTCTGTTGCCTTCTTATCTTAATTCTCTAATTTCAAAATATATTACTGTTTCTTGTTAACTTCTTCGTAAACACGTTGTATCGTTTTTTCATTTAATAACCACCTTTTCTCTTATTTAGTGGTGTATCTTAATTTTGATTAAAAGTTATCCACAATTGGAAAAAATCATAAATTCCTATAGACTAAAAAAGGGTAGGAAGTGGTTTCCGTCGGCTGGAAAATGCCTCCTCCAACCACTTCCTACCCTATACCGACTCTATGCATTTACAAAGTATTATTTTCTATATTACCTCTCCCAAATTATCTTTCTTGTTTATCTATTTACTAGTATTTTCTTAAGAGCTTTCTTCTTATTACTTCGCATATTATATAGTT
>NZ_MZGV01000129.1 GCF_002029235.1 Clostridium oryzae | reverse complement strand
CAATAGTATTACCCCATAAATTAGCAAACCGTACAAGAATTCTACATAATTAATTAATTAATTAAATTAATTAATTATATATAGTAATTCAATGGTATTTGTGCTAAAATAACTGTTGAACTAGGGGGGATAAACGAATGTATTTATTTAAAGAAATACTAGGCATTGTATGGACAATTTTTACGAAAGCAATGTTAGTGCTTTCTATGTACTATATGATAATAACTTACTTCGGACTTATTAAATTTAAAGATAAAAAGAAATTTGCGCCTCAAAAGAAGTTTGCAATGCTGGTAGCTGCCCATAATGAAGAAGCAGTTATTAATGGTGTAGTGGACAGTCTACATAAAATCGATTACCCAAAGGAGCTTTATGATATATATGTAATTGCAGATAATTGTACAGATAACACTGCTAATGTTGCAAGAAATAGCGGAGCTATAGTATATGAACGTACAAACAAAGACAAAAGAGGTAAAGGCTTTGCATTAGACTGGATGTTTTCAAATATTTTCAAGATGGATAAGAAGTATGACGCAGTGGTTATATTAGATGCTGATAATCTTGTAGCAAAAAACTTCTTGAGCGAAATGAACAATAAATTATGTGAAGGTTATGAAGTTGTTCAAGGATATCTAGATAGCAAGAATCCTACAGATACTTGGATTACTGGAAATTACTCTATATCCTTTTGGACTAATAATAGAATGTATCAAAATGCCAGAAAAAATCTTCATTTGTCTAGCCAATTGGGCGGAACTGGGTTTGCGGTGTCTACAGAAGTATTAAAAGAACTAGGTTGGGGAGCTACTTGTCTAGTTGAAGACTTAGAGTTTTCTTGTAAGTTAGTTCTTAATGGAAAAAGAGTAGGATATGCACATGAAGCCGTAGTTTATGATGAAAAGCCTCTTACGCTTGCACAATCATGGTATCAGAGAAAGAGATGGATGCAAGGCTTTGCTGATGTAGCCAGCAGATACTTTTTTAAGCTTATAAAGCGTGCTGTTACAAAACTTGATTTTAAAGCATTGGATTGTGCTATTTACAGTATTCAGCCTCATATAACTGCACTATCTGGACTAGTGGTTATAGTAAGTTTATTTATGAACTGGCGTGCTTACTTAGAAGATATGTATCATATATCAGGAATTCTTCAGATAATTAGCAATATAGGGAACATAGCATCGAGCCAAAATGCTTTTAATGTTGCTATACTTTCCATATCTGCAATACTTATACTTTTTCAGATTGTTTATGTTCCGCTTGTATTGTTTTTAGAGAAGAAGCTAAGTTTCAAAGTGCTTCTATATTGTTTAACATTCCCGGTATATTTACTTACATGGATTCCAATATGCATTTTAGGCATATTAAATAAAGATAAGAAAGAATGGAACCATACTATTCATACAAGAAATGTTAATATCAATGAGCTCGAAAAAGTTAATTAGAAAACAGCAATATCGATTTAATTTGTGAGGGTATTTTTATCCTCATTACTTTTATTAATATATAATTAAATTTTATTAAAAAATTTAGAAATATTAGAGGAAATTTAGAATTTGTGTTGAATATATAATTTTATAGGTGCTTATATAAGGGGGATAGCTAAATGGAAGATAACTTTGTGGCACTGGATATTGGTTCATCTAGGGTTTCGGCTATTATGGCGAAAAGTTCTTTTGGAAAAATTCAAGTATCTGCAGTTACCTCCTCAGCATGCGATGGTGTATCAAAATCCGTTATAAGTAATGCTGATAAAACTAAAGATGCTGTTTTGGCATGCAAAAAGAAGCTTGAAAGCATATCTGGCAAAACTGTTAATAGTGCCTATATATCCATACCTAGTGGCTTGTGCCGCGTGATAAAGTATAAAGGTACAATGTTTTTATCTGAAAATAAAGTGTCAGTTTCTCAGCAAGATATTATAGACTTTGTAAGAAAAGCGAAAAATTTAGATGTTGATGAGGATGACGAAATTGTAGATATCATACCTACAAAGGTTATAATTGGTAATGATAATACAAGTAGTCACTATTCCTTTGGAAAACATAAGGTAGAGGTTGAAGCTGAAGTTTTGACTGCTGACAAATTTGTGCTTATTGATTTACTGAAAAGTGTAGAGAATGCTGGTATTGAAATCATTAGAGTTATAGCAGCACCATTGGCATTAGACGCACTAATCAGTGGAGATAAGGATGAAGGCAATACAAATGCTTTTGTGGATATAGGTTCAGAAACAATAGATATTTCAATAGTAAAGGATAAGAATATTTATTATAATGAGATTATACCACTGGGAGGAAATAATATAACCAGTGACATAGCAAATTGTTTAAACATAACTTTTGAAAAAGCTGAAAAATTAAAAATATCTCAAAGCGGCGATTCAAATGTGTTGGTATTTGATGATGAAGAAGAGAAACCTTTTAATATCGATTTGCTTGGAGAGATAGTTGATGCACGCGTTGAAGAATTAATTTCAATTTCAATTAAATCACTGAAGAAAAGTGACAAATATAACGATATAAAAGATATATATTTTACTGGACGTGGAATAGAAAGTTATATGGAAAGTCTTAAAGCATATGAGGACAAGCTAAAAAAGAACATTAAAGTGTTAAAAGTAAATAATTCTAAAGTAAATAGTTCTATTTACTATATTCCTACTGGTATAGTAAAGTTTGTAGGCAAAGAGTTTGAATATGAAGGTGATCCATTGGAAAGCTCTGTTTCCAAGGATGAAGTTTTAAAAGAAAACAAAAGTTTTGTATCTAAAATAAAGCACTATTTTGATGACTTATTTAAATGAGGAGGTATTGTCTTGTTAGATTTCGATGTTGATGTAGAGAGATTTGCACAAATAAAGGTAGTTGGCTGCGGCGGTGGTGGAAATAACGCAGTTAATCGTATGATACAGCAGGGACTAAAAAATGTTGAATTCATTGCTATAAACACTGATAAGCAAGCTTTGATGTTATCAAATGCATCTCAGAAGATACAGATAGGTGATAAGCTTACTAGGGGACTTGGTGCTGGTGCTAATCCAGAAATTGGTCATAAAGCTGCAGAAGAGAGTAAAGAGGAAATTTCTGAAGCTATAAAAGGAGCTGATATGGTTTTCATAACAGCTGGAATGGGCGGCGGAACAGGAACTGGTGCAGCTCCTGTGGTAGCAGAAATAGCAAAATCTATGGGTATATTGACTGTAGGTGTTGTAACTAAACCGTTCCCATTTGAAGGAAGAAAAAGAATGCTTCATGCGGATATGGGAATTAAAAACCTGAAGGATAGAGTAGATACACTTGTAACTATACCTAATGAAAGATTGCTAGCTATGGTTGATAAGAAAACTACATTAGTAGACTCGTTTAAGATGGCTGATGACATATTAAGACAGGGTGTTCAGGGTATATCGGATTTGATAACTATCCCTGGTCTTGTAAATTTGGATTTTGCAGATGTAAAAACTGTTATGTTAGACAAAGGGTTAGCTCATATGGGAGTTGGAAAAGCGTCTGGTGATGAAAGAGCACAGGAAGCAGCTAAACAAGCTATATCAAGTCCACTTCTTGAAACGTCCATAGTTGGAGCTACTGGAGTATTACTTAATGTAACAGGCGGTGTAGATCTTGGTCTTTTGGAAATAAATGAAGCAGCTGAAATAGTTCAGCAAGCAGCAGATCCTGATGCTAATATTATATTTGGTGCAGTAATTGATGAAGATCTTAAGGATGAAATTAGAATTACAGTTATTGCTACAGGTTTTCAAAATGATAAAATGGAACCTAAAAAGACAAAAACTGAAGCTGAGCAGGAAGCAGATGCTTCTGTAGGCGAGGCGGCTGCTACAAGCACCAACAACTATTCAAATGGGGATCTTGAAATACCAGCATTTTTAAGAAAACAGAGAAAATAATATAAAACAGTCCAGTTTAAAGAAGTTATACAAAAGTGCAGAAATGCACTTTTGTATAACTTTTTTTATGCTTATAAGAATTTAATGTAGAAATTTTAATTATAAAAAAATATAATTAGTAGATAAAAATGACAAAATTTTACTTTACATAGATATATAATTAACATATAGATAAGCGGCATGTTAATCTATCATACAGTGTTGGAATAGCTAATCCTCGAAATTCTCTATCGTTGTATGGTAAAAACTAAAATTGGTTATCTATAGAAGGGAGGGGGATGACGTTGATAGTTTATGTAGATATGTTTTTTCTTGAAAATTTTATTGTAGATATGTTTCTCCTTACCATAACTGCTCAAACTTTAAACATCAAAATAACAAAAAAGCGTTTAATTATATCATCTACAATAGGAGCTCTATATTCTTTTACAATGATTTTTAATCTTACATATTTTATGACCAGCATAATATTCAGGATAATTGTAGCAGCTCTTATGGTTTATATTGAATTTGGTATAAAGAAGATATCATTTATATTAAAG
>NZ_MZGV01000128.1 GCF_002029235.1 Clostridium oryzae | reverse complement strand
TGCTTAACAACCCTAACAATTAAGAGCAATTTTCCATTGTTCGTGTTTTTCAATGGTCTTTTTGTGTTGCTTATTTTTATCAATTAATTTTTTTATAAAAACTTATTGACTTTTACTAGCTGGTCTAATATATCCTTGACTCCTTTTGCAACACCCATCTATTACCTAAATCTTACTTATTGAATTAATTTTTCATATATATACTATATCATGCACTAGAGTTTTTTGCAAAGTTCATAACTAAAAAATGGCAATTCTCATGAATTAGGACTGCCATAAATTTAGCAAACAATATTTTATGAATAAGTAAGAGATGCGAGTAAATAGTTAAGAAGTATAGATTTGTGCTGTTAGATCGTAATTTCTCCTGCATAATTAGTACCAAAAATCTTAATAATTTTCTCAGCATCTAAAGTCTGCCCCAGTGCCCACATCAATTTCGTAACAGCAGCCTCAGTAGTCATATCATACGCCTGTATTACTCCTCGCTTCAAGGCCATCTTTCCAGTTTGATAAATAGACAAATCACTTCGTTCATAAAGGCATTGACTGGATACAACAACTGGAATACCTTTTTGAGTGAATTTTTCTAACTTAGATATCAAATCTCTTCGAATATAATGAAGTCCTCCAGCTCCAAAAGCCTCAATAATTATACCTTTATAATTTAATTGCAGCAGCATATCAAAAATTTTAGGATCAAGTCCTGGTGTAAGCTTAATTAAAAATACATCCGAACATAGTGTGTCTGTTAATGTACAATCCCCATCCCAGTTTGGCAAAACTTTATGATTTATATTTAGCCCATTTGAATCAATTGTACCAACATATGGATAGTTTACACTTTCAAACGCATCAAAGCCTGTAGTTCGAACCTTCACCGCACGACAGCCTAAAATTATCTTTCTGTTGAAAGCTAAAAATATTCCCGGCACACCTGAAGCTGCCATAGCAAATGCATACCTAAGATTATCAATGGCATCTGTTAATGGATGAGTTAGTGGAAGCTGAGAGCCTGTTACCACTACTGGAATGGATAAATTCTGAAGCATGAATGAAAGTATTGATGTAGTATATGCCATTGTATCCGTTCCATGGGTAATTACTATTCCGTCATATTTTTTATAGGCTTCATAAACATTCTTCGCAATAAATGTCCATTCCTCTGGCTGAATATTCGAACTGTCAAGGTGAAGGATATCCTTCGTAGTTATATCATAATTTTCACTGGCTCCTGTAATATGTCTGCATAGGTATTCAGCATCTAGACCTGGGATTAATCCCTCTTCACTCTCCATAGAAGCTATAGTTCCACCAGTTGCAAGCAGCAATATTTTTTTCTTGTTCATTTTATCAACCTCTATTTTATGTTATTTATGTTTGATTATAATAATATATCCTTATTCACTATATCGTTTCTACTAAACTATTAACTTATACACGTTGAAGCGTTCAATAATCGCCATGTATAAGCTAAGTTTCCCCATAAAATTCCTATAATTATTTTAACATTATTTCAGCTTAACTAAACTCTCAGTCCAACTTTTTAATATCTGCTAGTTTGCTATTTCAATAATATGTTTTACTTCAAATTGTAAATCCTCTATTTTACTTTTCTCTTCAGCTTCCATTTTGTTCAATCTCTGAATGACCTCTGTCACTTGTTCTTTAACACAAACTATGTTGTTCTGAGATTCATTTATTTTTGACTGCATATACCAGTCTGCTATAAGTCCATCAAAGAAAACATCAGCAAACTTTGCAAATTCATCTATATTGATTTCAACGTTCTCATCTATTTTTACATCAACTAGTTCGGTTCTAAACTGTCTTAGAAGTTTTTGTACATTCTCTGCCTCATCTTGGGCATCATCAATATCAGAGTGTTTAGCCATACCTACAAACAAACCTCCTCCAAGCATATCAAAAGTACCCCAATCTTCTGCACTATCAAGCTTATCTAATATTATCTCCAAACTGTTTAATACATTCTGTCCTGCATACAAAGCTTCTTCTATTTCTTTAAGATTACCTTTTGAAGCATTTACTTCATCAGTAAGATTCAAAATCCTCTTAGCAACGTTTCCGTTGTTCTGTATTAACATTTCCTTTTTCTGCTCATATAACTGTTCATATTCCTTCTGGCAATTTACATAATTGTACCTCTCTACCGAGAGTTTTGATATACGATCCACAACATCGTCTAAGTCCTTTAAGCTCTGTTGATATTTCAGTTTTGCAGCTAGTTCTTCTTTAAGTTCTTTATCGATATGCTCATCAACGGTTCCTAGAATTGAATAAAAAACATATTTAATACTCTTATTTTCAATTTTCTGAACATCTTTACTTTCCTTCTGTAATATTTTCTTTAATTCATTAGTTCTTTTTTCAAGCTCTTTCTGTTCATCTTTCAATTGCTCAAGCATAGCATCAATTTTGTTCAAACGCATTATTCCCTGTTGAGCATTTTGCAATTTCAAATTTATATCGTTGTGCTCCATTCCCTATCCCCCATAATAATTTATAAAAACATTGTAACACATATTACTAAAATGACAATTTTATGTTTATTTAATTTGAATAATTTGTATTTTACATTTCCAGTAAATTCATGTCAAGATTTGTCTAATAAAATACGATAATTGAGATATAAAATCATAAAGTTCTTATACTTAGTACTTAAACATCTATCAGGGAGTGTGAATTAATCATGGACATTTTTACTACCATCGGAATGACTGCAGCAATCGGATTTGTATTATTAAGTATACTCACTAGCGGATCTATAGTTGCATTTATAGACGTACCATCAGTATTAATAACAGTTGGTGGAACTTTTGGTGCAATATTAATAGGTAGTAGCGGAAAAAATCTTAAGAATTTCATTAAAGTTTTAATTTTAGCATGTAAGGAAACTAAATTGAATGAAATAGAATTAATTGATAAATTTGCAGAATATGCTGCTATCGCAAGAAAAAATGGACTTCTTTCTTTAGAAGAGACAGCTTCGTCAATTACAGATTCATTCACGAAGTCAGGTATGATAATGGTTATTGATGGTATGGAACCTGATATTATTAGAAAAACATTAGCAATAAAAATAAAAGGCATTCTTGAAAGACATAAAAATAATAGAGGAGTATTCGATACAGGTGCTGCCCTAGCTCCCGCTTTTGGTATGATTGGAACATTAATCGGACTTGTTAACATGCTAAGAAATTTATCAGATCCATCCAGTATAGGTCCCCAGATGTCTGTAGCTCTAATAACTACTTTCTATGGCTCCTTAATGTCCAATATTTTATTTATGCCAATTTCAAGAAAACTCAAAGCAAAAACTTCTGAAGAAATTTACCAAAAAGAAATAATTATAGAAGGTCTGCTAAGTATTCAAGCAGGAGAAAGTCCAACAATTTTACGAAAAAAACTATTGGCTTATTTAGATGACAAACAAGTCGAAAAAGCTAATCAAGTTGAAAATTCTTAGCAAGAGAAAGGTGGTCTTTTTATGAACGATGATTTCAATACAGAGACTGATGATGAAAATGGCGGAAACGAATGGCTTGCGACATATGGTGACCTTGTTACACTTCTCCTCTGCTTTTTCGTACTTTTATTTGCGATGTCAACTGTAGATGCCCAAAAATATGAATCGATTGTAGCCTCTTTTTCAGGAGGCTCATCTATAGGAGTTAATTCTGGCGGGGACACTATAGTAGATTTTTACGAATCACAAAACTCAACTAAAAATGATAGTAACACAAAGGATAAGGATGACATCAACAAAATATATGAAGAAGTAAAAAAAATGCTTGCTGTTGAGAAACTAGAAAACAATATAAAGATAAAAAAATCTAAAAATGGAGTTTTTCTTACTTTGAAAAATGACCTTCTCTTCGATAATGGAAAAGCAGCACTAAGACCTGATGTTAAAAAAACGCTGCGTTCATTCGCACATATATTCAAAAAATACGATAGAGAGATTAGGATAGAAGGACATACAGACAATCTTCCAATAAGAAATAGCTTCTTTGAAAGCAATTGGGAACTTTCTACTGCCAGAGCGATAAGCGTTGTCAAGTATTTTACTGAAAAGCTTCCTCAAGAAGAACGTATAGCACCAAATAAGTTTGAAGTGGCCGGTCTAGGAGAGCACGAACCTGTCGCACGTAACGATACAGAAGAAAACAGACAAAAAAACAGACGTATTGAAATAGTTATATTAAAATAACTTTATTTACTTTTTTATTCAGATAATCACTTCAACTCTCGTACTTGATATTCAAAGATTTAATTCGCTCAAACCAGTTCTCAGCTTTTTCTGTACTTTTAAAATATATCCGATTTATAATTGATGCAGAAAGACTTTCCCCGGTTACACAGGGAAAGTCTTATTTTAACTTATGGCTCTATTCCACTTGCAAGTGCACCCTTTATATATACAGTTACTTTCCTGAAGCCCGGAATCCCCTCTCCAATTATCTCTCTTGTCACTCGGTAATTTGCCTGATCTTTGTAATTCATAGAACATTAAAGATTTTTGAAGTGCCTCTCCATAGTTATAATTGACTTGATTTGTTGCTGCAGAAGCAGAAACCCTTAGAGGTGAAATAACAGTACCTGCAACAGCTAAAGTTAAAACAAAGCTGAGGATCTTTTTCATATTACCAACCCCTTCTTTTAATTTTAACTAGCTAATATTTACTGTGTACTTATATTGTAATTCCACTTTATGTAAATGTAAATATTTTCTCTTACGTTTTAAATATTTCATTGAGCAATTTTCAATATAATTATTTATGGTTATACATTTTTTTAATCTGTAAATTACTAGTTATGCATAATAT
>NZ_MZGV01000127.1 GCF_002029235.1 Clostridium oryzae | reverse complement strand
TGCTACAATGCTGTGATATTGACGGTTATATCTCTCTGTTTTTGAGTTCCTTCGCCGTTAATACTTTCCTCACTGCATTAATTTGTCATGCTGTCAAGGGTGGCGACTTCTTCCTCCTACCTATTTTTCCTTGCTTTTTTTCTTCTTTTTCGCTTTTCAATCTTACTTTTCTTCTCTAAATTTTTTTCATAGCAAACTTTACACTATCCACTTTTCAAGCTGGTATCATACGTAACTTATGTCCTCCGAAAATGCAATTACCATGAGACTTTTACTAATAAAGCTTTCTTTTTATTCTTCTCTGTATTCTGCTAAGTAATTTAATATCCAACTCAATTTTTAATAAAAAGTTTATCTGAAACTCTTTTTAAATAATTTTTTCTTATTAAAGCAGATACAACGAAACATGAAGCAGCACTAATGATAAGAATATATCTAATATTTATGTAATCTGTTAAAAATGGCGCACCAACAGTTCCTACTAAAAATCCTATTGTACCTATTGTACTTATGAAGCTAATTACCTTACCTCTGTGTTCTTCAATAGGAAGTTCCTGTTCTAATGACTCTTCTACAGTATTTGCACAGCCAGTAGATATAGAAAATAGCAATAATACAAATACAAAATAGTAAAAGCCATTAGTATATATTGCCATAACAATACTAAAAGCAGCAATTAGAAACCCTAACGCCCATATTTTATATTTATTTATGTTAAGTTTATCAACCAATATAGGACATAGAATGTATCCTAATATGCTTCCAATAGAAAGTATTGAAGCTACATATCCATAATAATAATCATGAATTTTCAGATATTTCACTATATAGATTAAGTGTATTGAAGTAAATGAGCCAATCCCCAACCAAGTTATTGATACGATAATAGCTAACGGAAATAATGCTTTGTTTTGTTTAAAATATTTCCATCCTATAACTAATTCCTTAATAGACTTTCCAAAATCTATTTTTTGTTTAGAAGTATCATCTGATATCTCAGAATTATTTCTATTTTTATACAAATCATTTTCTTTTTTCTTTAATGCCATATATGTAATCGGAAGCGCGATACACATTGAAACAATAGGTAACATGCTAAACAGTGTTGAAGATGTATTCTTAGACTCGTACACAGATACAATCAATGATCCAAATATTCCTGTCGCTTCCTCCGCACACATCAATATTGAATTTGCGGCGATCAATAATTTTTTATTTTGCACAATAACTGGTACGCAAACGTATCTTGCAGGTTTATATAGAGTGAACATAACCATATATATAAATAGGAATATATAAATTTCGAATAAATTTATTGTTAAATGTATTAAAATCAAAATCACAATAAATATTGCCAAACACAATGTCATTAATTTGTATTTCTTGTACCTATCAACAAATACGCCTGCAATAGGTCCTAACAAAATCACCGGTAAGTATTTAATAAACATCAAAGTGGATATGCTATATCCACTTTGAGTGACTCTGTATACCGATATTGTAAGAACTACTGCAAAAAGTATATTGCTAAACTCAAAGAATATTTGCCCTAAGCAAAACAAATTAAAATGTAAATCACACAAATTTTTTCTAATGTCTTTTCCATTCATTGTTGTTATCCTCTTATCGATAACTCATAGTCATGCAACGTATCTATAGCATATCCTGCTTCACCGTTACCATATGGGGTAGAAAACCAAGAATCAAGTATTTCATTTAGATCTGATATATTAACAAATTGAATTCCAATACATAAAACATTTGCATGATTCCAATATTTAGCCATTTTTGTCATCTTTGAATTGCAGCATGAAACAGCTCTTATATCTTTAACTTTATTTGCAGCTATTGCTACTCCAGTTCCGGTAGAACAAAGTAGAATTCCTTCATTACAGAACTGTTTAGATATACTTTCACCAACTTTAATACCAACATCGCACCAATTATTGTTATCATTATGAAAGTCTTCATATTCTATTTCGTTTTTACTTAAATATTTTACCACTTCGTCATATAATACTGATTTTTGATCAGTTCCCAAAGCTATCTTCATAATTTTAACTCCTTTATCTATGGGATTTTGTGTTTTCAAAGAAAATACAATCTCCAAATTCTAAGAATCTATAGTTTCTCCTAACTGCCTCTCTGTACGCATTTAAAGTAAATTCTGTTCCTCCAAAAGCACATGCAAGAATAAGAGTTGTTATACCAGGACTTTGAAAATTTGTGAGTAATGCATCTATAGCTTTGAATTTAAAACCAGGATATATGTATAGTTTTGTCCAACCAGAGCCAGAATGGATTATCCCATCATCATCAACAACTGTTTCTAACGTTCGAGTAACAGTTGTACCTATTCCAATTATCCTCCCTCCATTTTTTCTTGCTTGATTAATCTCAGATGCAGCTTCTTCACTTACATCATAATGTTCTTCGTACATTTGATGACTTTCTATGTTATCGTTCTCTAACCTCTTATCTAAACGTCCAACATGTTGAGTAATCTTAATTATTTTAATTCCTTTTTCACTCAAAAAATTCAAATATTTATCAGTAAAATGAAGACCAGCAGTTGGCGGTTGAAGAGAACCCTCAACTTTAGAATATACTGTTTGGTAATCTTCGTTATCATTCAACTTTTGTGGTAAATGTAACGGTAAAAAATACTGACCAATCTTCTTTATTTCGTCCTCCACACTTCCATTATTAATACTAAATTTAATTAACCATCCAGTTTCACACCAATTCTCATTTATAACTTTACCAACAAGTTCGCTATTCTCGCCAAAATATAATCTTTCGCCAATTTCTACACCTTTTCTAGATTCCACAACGCAATCCCACACATTATTTTCTTTTCTAGATACCATTTTTATTTCAATCTGTGATCCGTTTTGTCTCTTTCCTCTAAGAACAGCTGATAACACTCGTGTATCATTAACTACAATAACATCGTTTGAATCAATGAAATTATTGAAATCGTAAAAATGAAAATCTTTAATTTCTTCAGTTTTAGGGTTTGCATACATCATTCTACAGCAATGTTTAGGATATATAGTCTGTTGCGCAATAAGTTGCTCTGGTAAATCATATTTGAAAGTTTCTAATTTCATAACCATTATCTCCATTCATTTAATTTATACAAAAGGTATAAATTCTATAAAAGAATCATACCTTTCGCATACGGTACATTAGTAATGAATAAATATAGGCTAAATTGAAATGCCACGCACTGCTAATAAATCTTTGAATAACGGCATTGCCTTAAGTGTTGGACGTTTATATTGCCTCTTTACTTTCTTCATCCAAATTCACCTCCTTTCTCTTAATGGATTTTAAAAAATTACAGAATTATCTGAGTTTCGAAATACAATTATTTATACTCTCGTCTACTCCACTATAATAAAATAGCTGATGAGTTCATTAACAGCAACAGTTTACATACTCTTTTCTGTTTCTACAATTCTTATTAATTGATAATCCATAAGTTCGTTTATAAAGACTAAAAGGTCTTCTTTAGCTGTTTCCTCATCGATATCAAATTCAGAAACAATTTCCGTAGCTATATCTTCAACCGAATTAACTCCATCTATCATGTCCCAAATTAAACTTCCAACATCATCAAGAGGAAAAAACAAGTCATTCGTACTATCTTTAACAACTGCTAGTCCTTCTTTAAAAGCCCAGTATATATCTTCGGACTTAATATAAACCATACTATTTCTCCTTTACCTAAATATATAGAGCACAATCTCCGTACTCTAAAAATTTATAATTATCCCTTACAGCATGCTCATATAGGTTCATTACTTGTTCCCTACCGCCAAATGCACAAGCTAACATAAGGTTAGTTGTCATCGGTGGTTGTAGGTTGCTAAGCAAGGCATCTATAATTTTAAATTTATAACCTGGATATATATAGAGATCTGTCCACCCTTCACCACCATGAACATATCCCTTCTCATCAGCAATGGATTCAAGTGTCCTTACTGCAGTAGTTCCAATAGCCACAATTCTCTTTCCATTTTCTTTTGTTTTATTAATCAATTTAGCGGTATCATCATCCAAAATATAATGTTCCTTATACATCTTATGCTCTTCTATTTCCATTTTTCCATTCTGAAGAGCAAGTTTATCTAACCTTCCAATATGAAGGGTTATATTACATACATTTATGTTTTTATCTTTCGCTTTTTTGAATAATTCATCAGTAAAATGCATTCCTGCTACTGGTGGTTGCATAGATCCCCATTCAGATGCATAAATGGTTTGGTAATCTTCAGGATTGTCTATTTTTTGAGGTAAATAAATAGGGAAAAAGTATGAACCAATTTTCTCTATTTGCTCTTCTATATTAGTCTCTGAATCGAATTTCATTAAATAACCAGTATCAAATGAATTTCTTTCAATAACATTAGCAATTATTTCATTATTATCTCCAAAAAATAATTTTTCACCAGTTTTTAATTCTCTGGCAGATTCAACAATACAATCCCATATGTATTCATCTTTACGAGATCCGAGTTTAATCTCAATTAGTCCACCATTTTCCTTTCTACCTCTTAGAACACAAGGAAAAACTTTTGTGTTATTAATAACAAATAGATCACCCTCCTCAAAATAATTGATAATATTATAAAAATAATCATCAACTATCTCATTATTCTTTCGATTCAACACAGCCATTCTAGCTCCATCTCTAGGATTACACAACTTTTTAGCAACTAAAGTCTCTGGCAAATCAAAATTGAAATTATCAATCTTCATAAACATCCTCCTCTAAACATTACATGTTATTAATAATTACATGATTGCACATAATTACTTTAATGTCAATATATGTATTAA
>NZ_MZGV01000126.1 GCF_002029235.1 Clostridium oryzae | reverse complement strand
GAATTTCTTGAATAACTATAACTTCTTAGTTCTTACCTACTCATAAATTGAATGTACTGTTAAAAAGATGTAACTATATAATATGCGAAGTAATAAGAAGAAAGCTCTTAAGAAAATACTAGTAAATAGATAAACAAGAAAGATAATTTGGGAGAGGTAATATAGAAAATAATACTTTGTAAATGCATAGAGTCGGTATAGGGTAGGAAGTGGTTGGAGGAGGCATTTTCCAGCCGACGGAAACCACTTCCTACCCTTTTTTATAGTACTATGATGCTTACTACTGCCACAGTGAACCAAACAATCAGTCCAAGCAGCAATGGCTTTATTCCAGTCTTCAGCATCTTTCTAAAATCAGAGTTAAGTCCTACGGCTGAAAGAGCCATAACTATCATAAATTTTCCTAATATACTTATATATTTAAGAGCAGTTTCATTGAAAAATCCAAGTGTATTTAAAAGTGAAGCTACTATAAACCATAGTATAAACCACGGAAATACTTTCCTGAAACTATAATTTACATTCTTATCTTTAGCAGCTTTTTTCTTCTTCTCCATAGCTGTCACTATAGTAAAAATAATAGATATTGGTATTATCATAGTAGTTCTTGTAAGCTTTACTATAGTAGCATATGCACCAGCAGCATTACTGAAAATATAGCCGGCAGCGACAACTGAAGAAGTGTCATTAATTGCTGTTCCTGCCCACATTCCAAAGTCTCTGCTAGAAAAATGCATCAAATGTCCGAGAGCAGGAAAGATAAGAACAGCAATTATGTTAAATAGAAATATAGTTGATATGGAGTAAGCAACTTCCATATCATCAGCTTCTATTATCGGAGCTATTGATGCTATTGCAGAACCTCCGCAGATGGCTGTACCTACACCTATCAAAGATTTTAATTTATATGGAATTTTAAGCAGTTTTCCAAAGATGAAAGCTGCTAAGAATGCAGCTAGAATCGTAAAAATCATGATTGAAAGAGATTCTTTGCCTGTTATCAGAACCTGCTTTAAACTGAGTCCTGCTCCAAGAACGATAACAGCCCATTGGAGTATTTTTTTGGATGTAAATGTGACGCCTTGAGCGGCAAAAGAAGGCTTGCCCCAAACATTGTTAATTATGATGCCTATGACTATTCCGAATACAGCACCGCCAATAATAGGAAATTGACTGCCGAGAAAGGATGCGGCTAACGCTATTATAAAAGATAATAATATTCCAGGAAAGTTATTTTTTATCCAAGTCATTGAAATGTCCCCCTTTAAGTAAATTGCGAATGTTTAGTTCGTCTTATATTTATATTTTCTTATATCATAATAACGTCATTATGATATTTAATCCAATTACATATTTTTATAGATATATAAGTTTTCCTTATATGATATAATTATGTATAAATATTTTTTATACATAGGAGAATGGCTTTGATTGATATAAGATTATTAACATTTTTGACTTTAGCTAAAAATAACAGTTACACAAAAACTGCTGAAATATTAAGACTGACCCAGCCTGCGATTTCTCAGCATATGAAATATCTAGAAGATGAGTATGGTGTAAAGCTCACAAAAAAATATGGAAGAGGTTTTAAATTAACAGAAGAAGGCAATATCCTATATAGGTACGCTGAAGAAATAGAAGAACTGTACAAAAAAGCTGAAAATAAATTAAAGAACAAAACAGCTATTATCAAAAATTATAGTTTAGGTGCCACGATGACGCTGGGAGGATATGTTTTGCCGTCAATACTTAGCAAATATAAAAAACTACATGAAAATATAAACATTCAGCTGCAGGTTAATAATACTTCAGAAATACTTGAAAAGCTTATAGCTGGCAAAATTGATTTTGCTTTAGTGGAAGGAACCTTTAACAAAAATAAGTTTAAGTTCAGTAAATTTAAAGATGATGAACTTATACTAGCTGTAGCTCCAAAGCATGAATTTGCAAAACGAAGCTCTGTGACGATGGAGGAGATACTGAATGGACATCTTATACTTAGAGAAGAGGGTTCTGGAACAAGAAAAGTATTTGAAAATAGACTTGCAGAAATAGAATATGATTTGATGACTTATAAACCCTACATGGAGATTGGAAGTATAACAGCAATAAAGGCTCTTATAAAAGAAAATATAGGATATTCGGTAATTTCAAAGGAAACGGTACAACTTGAACTGAAACGTGGCAGTATAAAATATGTACCCATAAAGAATTTTCGCATTCTAAGAGAATTTAACTTTGTATATCTTTATGGGGATGATTTTATAAATGACTTTATAAAGTTTTGCGCAGCTGAGCAGTGAATATATAACAAATGTGGAGGCTTTAATTTAAAGGCGGTATAAACAGCGAATACTGACCAATAATTAAATACATATAAGTTGTCAACTGAAGTTTGTTATCTATGAAGAAAGGTGTGATTGTGTGGATGGAGAACAGATAAATTTATTCGGAGATACGTCAAAAAATAAAAAAGTAAAAATTAAAAATGTAATATCAGCTTCAAGGAGAACAGATATACCTGCTTTTTTCTATGATTGGTTTCAACAGGTTCTTAATAAAGGCTTTGTGGAACTTGTAAATCCAAGGTTTCAAGATAAAACATATACCGTGGATTTAACGCCTGAAAATGTGCATTCAATAGTCCTATGGAGCAAGAATTTTAATAATGTTCTAAGGAATCCTATGAACCTTGAAAATTATAATCTATATTTTGAATACACTATAAATAATTATTCTAAGAAATTAGAACCTAATGTCCCTGAATATAAGGATACACTGTACATATTGGGAGGCCTATTAAAAAAGTATAAACCAGAACAATTTAATATCAGATTTGATCCGATAATAATATCTGTTAATGGAGAAAAAACTCCAACGCCTGATAAGCCAGAAAAGGCAAGATTATTAGCTTTTGAAACTTTATGTAGAGATATAAAAATGCTTGGTATGGAGAACTGCAGAGTCACTACTTCATATCTATCCTTATACGGACATGTTAAGAAAAACATTGAAAACAGCAGTGCTGGTGTAATTCATTTAAATGAGCATAAACAAATTTTGTTTTTTGAGCAAATGGTTGAGATAGCTGATAAATACGGCATAACTATATATTCATGCGCAAGTCCAGTCTTGCAGCAAGTAGAAGGAATAAAAGAGGGACACTGCATAGAAGGAGCTCTTCTGGAACAGCTGTTTGGAGGCAGAGTCCGGAAAGGAAAGGATACAGGACAGAGAAAGACCTGTGGGTGTAGTTATAGCAGAGATATTGGAGTCTATGCAAAAGGTACAGATGGAATGAAATGCAGGCACGGCTGTGTGTACTGCTATGCTTAAGAAGAGAAAAGAGTAAAGATAAAAGATATTGAAGAAATTCAGCTTAATGGCTTTTATTGTAAAAAGGCATTCGATGGTATAGAATAATTAGGTTAATTTCGCCTTGTTATAGAAATATATAGAGATAAGGTATCGGGAAAGGGGTAAAATATGAACAAAGATTATTTAAAGAAGTATGCAGAGATTATTGTAAAGGTAGGAATAAATATTCAGGATAATCAAACTCTTGTTATAAGTTCGCCAATAGAATGTGCTGAATTTGCTAGAATGGCAGCAGAGATTGCCTATAAAAATGGTGCAAGAGATGTAGTTATGGATTGGGACGATGAAATGTCTTCCAGAATAAAATACCTAGAAGCTAAGCATGATGATGTATTTAATGAATTTCCTGAGTGGAACAAGAAATATTATCAGGAATATGTGGATAAAGGCGCAGCATTTTTGGGTATCTACGCTTCTGACCCTGAAATTATGAAGGGGGTCTCTGAAGACAGAATAAAACGCAATGTCAAAGCTAAAAATATAGGCTTAAAATATTTTAATGATAAGCTTATGAATGATCAAAATGTATGGTGTGTAGTTTCAGTACCTACAAATAGCTGGGCTAAAAAGGTATTTCCTGATGTATCAGAGGAAGAGGCAGTGGAAAGTTTATGGAAAGCTATATTCAGCGTTACAAGAATTAATGGCGGTGATGCAGTAAAAGCATGGAACGACCACAAGTTGGCTGGTAAAAAACGTGTGGATATAATGAACAAATATAACTTTAAGTATCTTGTATATAAAAATTCTGCAGGTACTGATTTAAGGATAGAACTAAATCCTAAGGCTTTATGGCTTGGGTGCTCTTCCTTTAGTCCTGAAGGTACTGAATTTATAGCAAATATCCCTACAGAGGAGATATTTACGCTTCCATCAAAGAATGGCGTAAATGGTAAGGTTGTAAGTTCAAAACCACTAGATTATCATGGAAATCTTATTGAAAACTTCTCAATTACTTTTAAAGACGGAAAAATAGTAGATTATACTGCAGAAAAAGGATATGAGTCCTTAAAGAGCCTAGTTGAACTTGATGAAGGAAGTCATTATCTAGGAGAAGTGGCATTAGTTCAGTATGATTCACCAATATCCAATAGCAAGATACTGTTTTATAACACACTTTTTGATGAAAATGCATCCTGTCATTTAGCTATCGGACAGGCATATCCAACCTGCTTACAAGGTGGCGACAAGATGAGCAGGGAACAGCTTGACAAGGAAGGTGCTAATGATTCATTAACTCATGTGGATTTCATGATAGGTACAGAGGATCTTGACATAACAGGAATTACTGCAGATGGCAAGGAAGTACCTGTATTTAGAAAAGGAAACTTTGTTTTTTAAATATATTGCGAACCAGCAATAGGAGCGTTGACCGCTCGGTCAACGCTCCCTGCGGGCTCTGTAAATTATATAGATTGCTAGTTTTAAAGTACCGTCTCTAAAATTTCTACACGTTAATTTTACAGACGTTATTTGATGAAGTTGTATCTTTAATTTTTCTTCGTAGATTATTAAGTGAGATCTTAATTATAAAGAGAGTTAAAGGCTTCTCTTCAATATGGAAACTGTTATAATTAACTTTCTTTTAATAATCCAACTACTTAAAAGCCTATTAATCGTG
>NZ_MZGV01000125.1 GCF_002029235.1 Clostridium oryzae | reverse complement strand
GATATTAGATGATGATATTTTATTAGAGAAATGTAAAAATCAATTCTATATATAAAAATTTAATATTTTTTTGTATTATCAAGAAATATTAAATTATAACCGTATTGAGAAATATTGGTTGATATTATGATTAGGAGTGTAAAAATGATATCAAATTCTAGAGTATCAGTTATAATGCCAGTATATAATAATGAGAAGTATTTATGTGAATCGATAGAAAGTATATTAAATCAGACTTATAAAAATTTTGAATTCATAGTAATTGACGATGGATCATCTGATGATTCTCATAAAATAATAAATGGATATGCTAGTAGAGATAATAGGATTATTGTAATTTCTAGAGAACATAAAGGACTTGTCTATTCACTGAATGAGGGGATAAATATGGCAAGTGGAAAATATGTTGCTAGAATGGATGCTGATGATATTTCAATGCCTGCGAGATTAGAGAAGCAAGTAAATTATTTAGACAAAAATAAAAGTACAGATATTTTAGGTACATTTATCGAGGCATTTGGAGATGTTGATGATAATGAAAAGAATACATGTAATAGAGCATTTAATTTTCAAATTGATGAAGAAAACATTGTAGAAATTTCATTAAAAGGAACACCTATTGCACATCCTTCTGTTATGTTTAGAAGCGACTGCATTAGATCGCTTGGTGGATATGACGAACTATATAAATATACTGAAGATTATGAATTATGGATAAGAGCCTTAAATTATGGATATCAAATAAAAAATATCCAAGAAAAGTTACTAAAGTATAGAATTCATAATGGTTCTAAATCAGTATTAGATTCAAAGAATAAAGAGCGAGATAATGAAATTATTAAGTGCAAATTGAAATACGTAACATTTATAAATAATGTTACTAATTATATCATTTGGGGGGCAAGCAATGGCGGAAACATGTTATATAGTGTGATTAATGAATCATTTAATAATATGAAATTGTGTGCTTATATTGATAAATATAAAGGCGGAGAGTTTAATGGAGTAAAGATAGTTCATCCAGACAAGATTAGTGATATTAAGTTCGATTATATATTTATTGCTACACAACCTGGGAAAGAGGAAGCTGAGATATATCTTAATAACCTAGGGTATAAGCGAACTTATGATTATACATATATATTATGAACTTTGGAGGAGAAGAGTTGAAGGTAATAGTAACTGGGGGAGCAGGTTTTATAGGATCACATATAGTTGATTTATTAATACAAAAGAATTATGAAGTTATAGTTATAGATAGTTTGATTCATGGAAAAGCTGAAAATGTAAATTCTAAAGCTAAATTTTATAGAATGGACATATGCAATAATGAATTAAAATATCTTTTTGAAGAAGAGAAACCTGATTTTGTAATTCATGAAGCTGCACAAATGAGTGTACCAAAGTCAATTGAAAATCCAATAAATGATGCTAAAGTAAACATTATAGGGTCATTAAATATTTTAGAAGCATGTAAACAAAGTAACGTAAAGAAAATCATTTATCCAGCATCTGCGGCAATATTTGGCGAACCAGAATATTTGCCTATTGATGAGAACCATAAGTTAAATATGTTGTCACAATATGGTGTATCAAAACATACAGTAGAGCATTATCTGCAAGTTTATAGAAATCTATATGGAATAGAATACACTTCATTAAGATGCTCTAATGTTTATGGACCAAGACAGGATTCAAGCGGAGAAGGAGGAGTTATAGCAATATTTTGCGAAAAAATGCTTGAAGGAAAGAAACCCATAGTTTTTGGAAATGGAAATCAAATTAGGGACTTTGTATATGTAGAAGATGTTGCGATGGCATCTATAATGGCTATGGAAAGTAATATTAATGATATCTTTAATGTTTGTACTGGTATTAAAACATCAATAAATGATTTGATTTATATGATAAATACAGTTTTGCAAAAGGACATATCTCCAGTGTATAGAGATTGGAGAGACGGGGATATAAAGCAGAGTTGGATGAGTAACAAAAAAATAATGGATACATTAAAGTGGAGCCCTAAGTATACTATTTTAGAAGGAATAAGAAAAACTCTTAATACTCCTAAAATGGTGTAAAATAAAAGGTGGTTAGAGTATGAAAATTCTATATTTAATTCATGTGTTTTATCCAGAAAGTTTCTATGGTACTGAAAAATTTTTATTTAATATATCTTCTTATATGAAACGTGAAGGTAATGAAGTGCAGATAATAACATATAGTAACTACGAAGATAATTTTTATAATGAAGCTTTTGAAAATTTGATTTATAAAAAATTTCAATATGAAGGGTTAGATATTATTGCATTTAGGCATAAGAATCCAATACCTCCGCTGGAATATGATTTTAATAACTTAGAGATAAGAGACTTTGCTGAAAAAATTATTGGCGATTTTAAACCAGATATAGTACATATTTGCCACCCAATAAGGACATCAGAGTTCGCGTCTGTTGCCAAAGATAGAAATATACCATATATTATTACGTTGACTGATTTTTCTATGATGTGTCCTAGAGGCAATTTATTAACATCTACGCTGAAGCTATGCACGGGCAGAACGAATAATGATAGATGTAATCAAGAGTGCTATGCTGTATCAAAGTACACGGAGAAAAGATACAAATGTGCTGAGACAATTTTAAATCAAGCAAGCTATGTATTTTCTCCATCCAATTTTTTGGCTAAAATGTTTGAGGAACATTTTAATGGATTAAAGGTATATGTAAATAATCATGGTATTAATTATAAAAGAATTGTTGAAAACAAAAAAGTTTATAAGGATAAAGATAGAATAATTTTTGGATATGCGGGAGGAACATTATACATTAAAGGACTTACTGTTCTATTGAAGGCATTTTCGAAGATAAAAGACCCAAAGTCTTCACTTAAATTGTATGGATTTCAATTTGATGATATAAGTTCCATATTAGTAGATAAATATAAATTACATAATGTGGAGTTTTGTGGAGTATTTGGAGAAGAAGATGTTGGAAAGGTTCTAAGCGAAATAGATGTTCTAGTAGTTCCATCTTTATGTTATGAAAACTATCCATTAACTTTGCATGAAGCATTAGCTTGCAATATACCGGTAATAGCTTCAAATGTAGGGGGAATGGCAGAGAAAATAAAAAATTGTTTTAATGGTTTTGTTTATGATATAGGTAACGCAGATCAGTTGTCAACCATAATACAATTCATTATCGATAATCCTGTTATTTTGAATTCTCTAAAAAATAATATTAAAAATGAAAAATTAAATAGTATTGAACATGAATGTAATACATATTTAGGTACATATAAAAAGATACTACCCAATAATATAGTAAGTGACTCGGAGAATACAAATAAAAATGATTTCGAGTCTGAATGGAAAGCTTTTACTAAACAATTGCTAATAGATGATAAGTTAGACAATGAGTATATGGAAAAAATGAAAACGAGAGTTCTATTTTTAAAAGGTAGATTTGGCAATAAAAAAATAAGGTATTACATTTGGGGTGCGAGTAATTCTGGTAGAGTCACAAAAAAAATTTTCAGTGAATTTTTACCTAACTTTGAGCTCAGTGGATTCATAGATAAATATAAATCAGGTACATATGAAAATTACAAAATATATAATTTGAATAAATTAGATAATAATATCAAGTATTATTATGTTATCGCCACAACTATAGGCAAAAATGAAGCATATAACACACTAAGAGAAATAGGCATGGAACTACTTGATAATATAATTTTGGGATATGGTCTGTAAAAGGAGAATTGGATATGAAAAATAATTTCATTTCAGTTATTATGCCAGTGTATAATTCAGAAAAGTATTTAATGCAATCAATAGAAAGTATTTTAGCTCAAACAATTAGAGACTTTGAATTTATTATAATAGATGACGGATCTACAGATAGTTCATTAGATATTATTATGAACTATAAGCGAAAAGATGACAAAATAGTAGTCATTTCTAGGAAAAATAAAGGACTTGTATATTCGCTAAATGAAGGAATAAGTATATCAAAAGGAAAGTACATTGCAAGAATGGATGCTGATGATGTGTCGTTTCCTATGAGGTTAGAAAAACAGCTTGAATTTTTGAAAACTCATGAAAATGTAGATATTTTAGGTACCCAGGTAAATATAATAGGAGATATATCAGAAAATGAGAGATTAAAGTATGATAAAATGTTAAATATACCCTTTTTAGATGGACATGTAAGAGAAGCGTTATTAAATTATTGGTATTGCTTTGCGCATTCGTCTGTAATGTTTAGAAAAGAAATTTTTACTAAATTAAAAGGATATAAAGATTATAGGGCAGAGGATTTGGATTTATGGTTAAGAGCATTAAAAACAGGATTTAAAATCTATAAACTCAATGAAAAACTTGTAGAATACAGAATACATAAAAATTCAAAAACTAATTATGAAAATAAACAATATGAAGGACTGAAAGATGGTATTAGAATTAAACTTTTTGACGTTTTTAATGATTGTTCTTTAAAGAGACTTAATTACCTAGTATGGGGAGCTTCAAATGGTGGGAAAATATCAAAGGAGATAATAAGCCAAATGATGCCAACTTCGAAATGCATTGGCTTTATAGATAAATTTAAGACAGGAGATTTTGAAGGAGAGAATATTTATAAACCCCATGAAATAATAAATATTGATTTTGATTATATTTTTATTGCAACAGAACCAGGAAGGGAACAAGCTATTTTGAAACTAAAATCTATAGGAATGGATTCTATAAAACAGTTTTTGTGCACTGTTTAATTTTTAGACATGTATGTAAGAAGGTGTAGAATGTTAAATGTTTTATTATTTGGAGCTGGATCAGGAAGATACTTTGTTGAGAATTCAATAGACAGCAATAAAGTTAATATCCAAGCATATATTGATAATGATTCTAGTAAGGTTGGTCAAATAATCAATAATAGGGAGATTATATTAGTAAAGGATATTAAAAAATATGCTTATGATTATATCATTATATCTAGTCAGTACTACAA
>NZ_MZGV01000124.1 GCF_002029235.1 Clostridium oryzae | reverse complement strand
CAATATACATTAAAGTGTTTTATTGGACAACTATACTCTTTTCTTATGGCAATATATTGATAAATATATCTAATATTCATGTTTATATAATTTGTGGTTACTGCATTACTTTTTTTAAACAATGTTTCCCATTCTCTGAACACCAGTGTAGAAATTTATGATTTTTGCCAATTGTGGATAACTTTTAATTAATATCAAGATACACAACTAAATAGGAGAAAAGGTGGTTGCTAAATGAAAAAACGGTACAACATGCTTGCGAAGAAGTTAAAAGAAACGGTAATATATTTTGAAGTTAGTGAATTAAGATAAGAAGGCAACAAAAGCAATATAATAAAAGCATTTTGCAAATATTAAGAGCTAGGGCATAAAAAAGATTACATCAGAAGTAGGCATTTGGAGTGAGTTTAGTAATTACCCATGTCTTTGAGGGAAAATTCCGTTAAGATGGCGAATTGTTTGAGGCGCAGCCGAGTTATGAGCCATTAGGAAATTTGCCTCAAAGATGTGGTGTAATTACTTAATGAATGGAATTAGCCTACGTAGGATGTAATCTTTTTTTATTCTAGCAGTTTTTCTATAGAAATTACTAAAGGAGGATTATTAACCTGATTCATAAAACTAAATCTCATTACATTATATATCTTTTGATCTAATTGCCCTACATATTGTTCTAAAGCGTCTTTTTCCTTTGCTCCCTCCTCATGGCCGGGATATATTACGAGTATTATTAGTCCATTTATATCTAATATATTTATTGCAGCTTTTAAAGCTTCAATGGTTGAAGTAACTTTTGTAGTGACACTATGGTTACCTCCTGGAAGATATCCTAAATTAAATAAAACAAGTTTTACCTTGCAATTATTAACATATTTATCCATTTTGGAATGACTGTCTAGAATAAGTTCAGCTGTGTTAGAAAAATTATTTTTTTCTAACCTTTTTTTCGTTTCCTTTACAGCCTGTTCTTGTATATCAAATGCGAATACTTTTCCGGAAGAACCTACAAGAGTACAAAGGAATATTGTGTCATTTCCGTTTCCCATGGTGGCATCAACTACGATATCACCAGTTTTAATCGATTCTCTACATAATAATTTTGATAACTCAACAGCATTTTTGGGTAAAATTTTAAAAGTCAAATGAACTACCTCCAGTTATAAAATAAAAATATCTGCTATATTTAAGTATATACATATTTGATTTGTAGTTCCATAATATCTATAAAATGTATTAATTGTAATTATAGTATAATGTTTTATAATAGCTAAACGATAAATTAGTAGTAGGGAGGTGATAGTATGTATATCAATTCATTGAATTCATCAGCCAATAATCAGTATGCATTAAGGTTTCAGCAAAAAAATGATAAGACCAATGGTAAAACTAAGAATAAAGCTACTGGTAATACAATGATTGATGAGCTTCAAAAACAGAAAGAGGATTTAGCTAAGAGAAAAAGCGAACTTATGGAAAAAGCAGCTGACAACGGCAATTACTCTACAGTTAAAGATAAAATTGAAGATATAAACAAACAAATTGAGCAGATTGACAAACAGATAACTGAGCTGCAGAAAGAGTCAGCTAAAAAGGCTTTAGACAAGAAAGAAGAAGCTAAAAAGGATAGCAGCAAGAAAACAGACCCAAACGCTGATGATCCTGATGCTGAAAAAAGTGATGCAACTACAGAACAGATGAGCAATCTACTTAGTGTACACGGAGACATGAAAACGGCTCAAATGGCTTTCAGTAAGGAAAAGAGCGGCAAAACCAGAATTGCCATACTTGATTATGAGATAAAGCACGATGGTAGAGTTTCAGAAAGTGTAGATGGACCAAAACATAAAGAAATGAATGCAATCAAGGATAGAATGAAGTCTTGGGATAAGACAATTAGTGAAAAAATGAAGAACATAAATCAAGAAATTAAAGAAAATAGTAAGGACACTAATGATAAAAACGTTAAAGATGACAAAAACAGTAATTCTGATAAAATTGTAGGAAGCAATATAAGTTATGTAGCTTAATAAATAATAGAGAACAAGGAATATAACATTATGTGTATTTCTTGTTCTTATTTCTGCTTTAAATTATTCTAATGGTAAGGAGAGTATGATGAACTGGATTAATAATAGAAAAATATCAATGAAATTGATACCAACTTTTGTTTTCGTTGCACTGCTTATCGCTGTTGTAGCTTTTATTGGTGCGGTAAGTATGAGGAATATAGATACAAATTCTGATAAAATCTATAATAACAATTTACAAGCTATACAGCAAGTAAACAAGATAAAAGCTGATATTGGTGATATAAGATATGATTTACTAAAGATTTCAAACCAAAATAATAAAGATAACCAAAACCCTGAACTTGAAAAAGAAGTACAGGATCTATCAAATGAGATAGATACAATATTAAGCGGATATAGAAAAAAATATTTAGTTAATGAGGAAAAGCCTAATTTCGATAAATTAACTGCCTCATTAAATGACTTTAGACATATATATGGTGATGTAATAAATTTAGCAAATGAAAAACAATTTGAAAAATCTAAAGTAAGACTTACTCAAATTGCTAATGCAAGAGCAAGTCTGATGAACAGTTTGGAAAGAGAAATTAAAATCAATAGTGATAAGGCTCAAAGTGCTAATTTGGAAAATAATAAATCATATAAAGTTGCACTGATAATAATGCTTAGCGTAGCTGTAATAGGCTTAATACTTGCTGTAGTTATAGGATTGTTTATATCCGTGAATATATCAACAAGACTGAAGAAGGTTTTAAAGGCAGCAGAAAAGATAGGAAATGGTGATTTAACGCAGAATACCAATTTACATGGAAAAGATGAGATTGGAAAGCTGGCAAGTGAATTAGGTAATGCTAGCGATAATATACGTCACCTTGTTGAACAGATCGTATATGGTGCAGAAGAAATAAGTGCATCAAGTGAGGAACTTACAGCTACTACAGAAGAGATATCTTCAATGATGGAGGCTGCTGAGCTATCTACAACTCAAATTTCTAAAGGAGCTCAGGAATTAAGCAGTACTACTATTGAAGTAAGCTCTTCCATGGAACAGATAAGTCAGAATACGAGTCAGCTGGCAAGTAAATCAAAGGATACTAATTTATCTGCAAATGAGATTAATGAAAGAGCAGTAAAGATAAAAGAAACAGCTTCAAAGAATATAGATCAAAATAATATAATATATCAGGAAAAGCGTGACAATATCATTAAATCCATTGAAGCAGGTAAAATCGTCAAAGATGTTGGAATTATGGCAGATTCTATAGGAAGCATAGCAGAGCAAACCAATTTGCTGGCACTTAATGCGGCTATTGAAGCTGCAAGGGCAGGTGAACATGGAAAAGGATTTGCAGTAGTTGCGGAAGAAGTAAGGCAGCTTGCTGTGCAATCTTCTGATGCTGTTAGTAATATTCAAAATATGGTTTTGCAGGTTCAGGAAGCCTTCGATTTACTATCAAAAAGTGGAGAAGATATGCTGGAATACATGGTTAACAATGTGAAACCTACGTATGATATGATTATGGATGTAGGGGTCACTTATGGTAAGGATGCTGAATTTATAGATAGAATGGCAGAGGACATAGCGAGGTCAGCAGAGCAGATGCAAAACATTGTGTATCAGGTAAATGATGCTTTGCAGAATGTTTCAGCTACAGCAGAGGAATCTGCTGCTGGCTCAGAGGAGATAATGAGTAATACTAATCAGATATCAGAAGCTGTAAAAAGTGTTGCTCAGTCCGCGCAGAACCAAGCTGAACTTTCACAAAAGTTAAGCTCTATAATTCAAAAATTTAAAATATAGTTTTTCTTTTTGGAATCTTAGTTGTTATGCTATAATAGTTATGGTAGCTTGTACTCAAAGAATGAAATAAATAATGTTTGAGCAATTATGAAAGGATAACATAACTAAGATGAACAAAATAAAACTAGTGATTTTTGATATGGATGGCTTAATGCTTGATACAGAAAAGATATCTTTCATTAGCTGGCAGAAGGCTGCTAAGAAATATGGATATGAAGTTGATATGAATGCCTTTAAGAAAGTTCTTGGTAAGAATGTACCGAAGGTGAAAGAAACGCTTTTAGGACATTACGGTATCGATTTTCCCATAGATGATATTATAAAAGATAGATATATATTTGCAGAGCAATATATAGATGAAAATGGAATTGACGTAAAAGAAGGACTTTATGAATTGCTCGATTATTTGCAAGAAACAGGAATTAAAACAGCTGTAGCGACATCTACTCGCAGAGAGCTTGCAGCGAAACATCTAAAGATGGTAGATATATATAAATATTTTGATTGCATTGTCTGTGGTGATGAAGTAGAAAATTCTAAACCTAATCCGGAGATATTTGAGAAGGCTGCTCAAAAATTATGTTGTAATAATGAGAATTGTATAGTGCTTGAGGATTCAGAAGCAGGTATAATGGCAGCTCACTCTGCAAAAATGTATCCAATTGTAATTCCAGATATGAAAGAACCCAGCGAAGAAATAGAGAAGCTAGCCTTTAAGCGATTCAAAAATTTAAGAGAAGTAAAGGTGTTTCTTCAACAAGAGCTATAGTTAAATATATTAAGATTTATAAAAAGTTTACTTGCATTGTCTGATAATGCAAGTAAACTTTTTTGTTGTCTAAGAATTTATGTATTTTGCCAGTTGTGGATAGCTTTCAACTGTATATGAATAAATTGCATTCATTGCTAAAAGTACGTAACTATATAATATACGAAGTAATATAGAAAATAATACTTTGTAAATACATAGAGTTGGTTAAAGGAGTGAGTGGCCGCAGGAGGCATTTGGAGTGAGTTTAGCAATTACCCATGTCTTTTAGGCAAATTTTCGTTAAGATGGCGAATTGTTTGAGGCGTAGCCGAGTTATGAGCCATTAGGAAATTTACCTCAAAGATGTGGTGTAATTACTTAATGAATGGAATTAGCCGACATAGGGTGTAACCCTTTTTTATTCTATAGGAAACTATGTAATTGCAAGGTTGTGGATAAGTGTGTAAAATATAGGTATTATGGTAGATAAGAAAATAACAGTAAAAGAAATATTAGTAGATAAGTATCAGGATTTTAAAAATAAATATTGGAGT
>NZ_MZGV01000123.1 GCF_002029235.1 Clostridium oryzae | reverse complement strand
TGTTTGGTTAGAGATTCAATTATAACATGAAATTGGGGGTCATTGTTTTTTTTATACAAAAAAACTCTGTAACCCTTGATATATAAAGAAATTTTTAAAAGAATAGTGTAAAAAACTTTACACTAACCGTTGATGTAGGGAGGGTATATAAATGAAAAAGAAAGCATATGCTCCTAGTGTAGGAGATAGAATATTTGATACATTTAATGCAATATTTATGCTAATACTTGTTATTGTAACACTTTATCCTTTTTTAAATATTGTAGCAATATCTTTTAATGATGCTTCAGACACGATGAAGGGCGGTATCTATATATGGCCAAGAGAGTGGACACTTTATAATTATCGTTCGGTTTTTGCTACCGGTACTGTATACCATGCGTTTCTTGTATCTGTAGCTAGGACGGTTTTAGCTGTAATACTTAATTTATTCCTGACTACTATGCTTGCTTATTCATTAAGCAGAAGAGAGTATGTGTTCAGAAAGCTAATAACTGTTGCCTTTGTTATGACAATGTATTTTAATGCCGGCTTGATACCTGTGTATTTCTTAATAAAAGGCCTTCACCTTACTGGAAATTTTCTTGTATATATTATTCCGGGCCTGGTAAGCGCATTTAATCTTATTATTATAAGAACTTATATAGTGGGTTTGCCTGAAGCTATGATAGAGGCTGCGAAGATTGATGGTGCAGGAGAGTTTAGAATATTTATTCAGGTAATATTTCCTCTTTGTAAGCCTGCACTAGCAGTAGTAGGTTTATTTGTAGCAGTAGGTGCATGGAATTCTTGGTTCGACACTTTTATTTACTGTTCATCAAAGCAAAGCTTAAGCACACTTCAATATGAGCTAATGAAGCTGTTGGCAAACTCTATGAATCAGGGAAGTGCAGCCAGTGCTGTGCAGACAGCGAATAACTCTGCTGCTGCGGCTAGAAGTGGGCAGTCAGCAGGAGGTACACTTACACCTCAATCTATGAGGGCAGCGATTACTGTTGTTGCAGCTGTACCTATACTTCTGGTTTATCCATTTCTTCAGAAGTACTTTGTAGGCGGAATAAATGTAGGAAGTGTAAAGGGCTGATTGATTTAGAATATAAATACTGGATTTTTGCTACATACTTACTCCATATTATAGATTAATAGTTAATTGACTTATATATTGAAATGCATCTGATGTTTTACAGGATCACCAGATGCATTTTTTCTTGCAGACTAATTAATAAGGTAATTCATAAATTTTTAGTATGGGAGGAACATTAAATGTTGATTAGTAAAAAGTGCTTTAGAATGACATGCGTTATCATGTCATTGTTTATGATTTTAGGAATACTAACAAATGTAAACGTTAAGGTAACTTTTGCAGATACGAAAAGTCAGAATTTATTGGATAATGGGGACTTTGAAAATGTTAATGATTCTAGCTGGAGTGCAAGAGGTTCAGCTGAGGTTTCTTATACTACTGATGAATTTCACGCAGGAAAACGCAGTTTAAAAATTACAGGAAGAACTAAGACTTGGGAAGGTCCGATTAAAGATATGACATCAATATTAAAAAAAGGCGGAACCTACCACTTTGCAGTATGGGTAAAATATAATGATGGACCTAGTACAAAGGCATTTAATTTACAGTTTGAAAATATAATCTTGGGAACTGCAAGCTATGCCTCTGCCGGATCAGTAAATGCTGAAAAGGGTAAGTGGACATTATTGGAAGGGGATTACACAGTCCCCAATAATTCAAATCTTACAAAGTATTCAATGTATATAGAAGTACCATATAAAGCTGATGATCAAGTGACTAAGGATGATACTATGGATTTCTATATAGACGATGCAGCAGTTACTCAAACTGCTTCTATAGATTATCAAAGGAATATTCTTCAATTAAAAAAGGTATTTAAAAATTATTTTCCTATAGGTGCAGCAATTAATCCTGATTTGATTGATAGCAGCAACATTCATGCTAAGTTTATTAATTATCAATATAATACAATAGTTGCCGGTAATGCAATGAAACCAGATGCTCTTGAGCCAACAGAAGGAAATTTTTATTGGAAAGATGCTGATAAAATAGTTGATTATGCTCAAAAAAACAATATGATTCTTAGAGGACATACACTGCTTTGGCATAATCAGGTTCCAAGCTGGTTCTTTACTGATCCTAAGGACTCATCAAAGCCTGCAACCAGACAGCAATTACTTGGTAGACTAAAAACTTATATAAGTACAGTAGCTAGAAGATATAAAGGTAAAGTATATGCTTGGGATGTTGTAAATGAGGTGCTTTCCGATACTAGTGGATTAAGAGGTGACAGTGAAAATTCAAAATGGAAGGGAATTATAGGTGATGTGGACGGAGATGGATATGACAGCGATTATATAGAACTGGCATTTAAATATGCACATGAAGCTGATCCAAATGCAAAGCTTATAATAAATGATTATGGGCTTGAATCAAGTACAAGAAAGATGAATGAAATGTACACTCTTGTTAAGAGATTGCTTAAAAAGGGAGTTCCGATCGACGGTATTGGCATTCAGATGCATATATCTATGTATAGCCCAGAAGTTAAGCAGGTCAAGGAATGCATTGAAAAATTATCATCTTTAAAGAAATACAGATCAGGATTTACAGTTCAAGTTACAGAAATGGATATGTCAATATATAGCGGCAGTAGTGAGAAACAAAAAGATGCAACTAACGATATTTTATTGCAGCAGGCGTATCAGTATAGGGATATTTTTAATGTATTTAAGGAAGAAGCAAAAAAGGAAAATCTAAGCATGGTTGTTATGTGGGGAAATTCAGATGACGATACTTGGCTGGATAATACTCCTGTTAAGGGAAGAAAAGATGCTCCGCTGCTTTTCGATAGGAAGCTTCAGGCAAAACCTGCATTCTGGGGAATAGTTGATCCTTCTAAATTGCCGGTACAGAGACATGAGGCATATGCGACAGAAGGAACACCAGTCTTAAGTGATACTCCGGATAATTTATGGGGAGTAGCTAAATCTGTTGATGCTGATAATTTTGTTAAGGGAAAAAGCGGTGCTACAGCGAAGATAAAAACCATGTGGGATAGTAAGAATTTATATATAATGGCTAATGTAAAAGATACGACGCCTAATAAAAAAGACGGAATAGAGATATATATCGATAAAAACTATGATAAAGCAGCTTCTTATCAGAGCGATGATAAATATTACGATATTTACTCACACAAGAAAGGCAGCAGCAAGATAACATATAAGGCTGAACTTGTAAAAGGAGGTTACACACTTCAGGCAGTTATACCAATCAGTGATGTAAAACCTGCGGTGGGAAATAAGCTTGGAATTGATTTCAAAGTAAAAGATTACAACAAAAAAGGAAAATTGTCTTCAGAAGCTGTGTGGAATGACACTACGAATAAGCAAAGAAAAGTGCCGGCCAATTTCGGAGATTTAATTCTTCAAAATGAATCTAAATTAACTTATGCGATAAAAGGAACTCCGGTTGTAGATGGCAGCATCGATAAGATATGGGGAAATGCAGCTGCTGCAGAAACAAATAAGTTGGTTCAAGGAACTTCAGGTTCAACTGCTAAAGTTAGGACTATGTGGGATGAAAAATACTTGTATGTCTTAGCTGATGTGACTGATAACAATTTAAGCAAGAAGAGTAATAACTCATGGGAGCAGGATTCTGTAGAGATATTTATAGATCAGCTTAATGATAAAGCAACTGCCTATGATTCTAATGATGGACAATACAGAATTAATTTCGATAACGAAAAATCTTTTGGAGGAAACTGTGATACTGCTGATTTTAAATCGGCTACATCAAAGACTGCAACAGGATATATTGTAGAGGCAGCAATACCGCTTAATGTACTTACTCCAAAAGCTGGTGATATGTTAGGCGTGGATTTCCAGGTTAATAACGACGAAGATGGCGATGGAACAAGAGACAGCATTGCCACCTGGTGTGATTCAACAGGAATGTCCTGGAGCAGTACATCGAACTTCGGAAATGTTTTGTTAAAAAACAATTAATTAAAAGATACCTTTAATTTTAGGGGCTATTTTGTGTAATTTATTAAATTGATAGCCAACAATGTAAAAGGTACTATTAGTTTAGCTATTTATATATGACGATGCGTAAAACATCTGGTATATAGCATAAAGCCGCTGTGAAAGTTGAAATCTATCAGGAATTACACTTTCCAAGCCCATGGAATTCATTTGTAATCTGATATTAAAGCTTTACAGCGGTTTTATTTTTAAAAAAATATAGAGGTGATAACATTATGAAAACTTTTCAAAACCCTATTTTATCAGGATTTTATCCAGATCCTTCAATCTGCAGAGTAAATGAAGATTACTATCTTGTTACGTCAAGCTTTGCATACTATCCAGGTGTACCAATTTTTCATAGCAGAGATCTTGTAAATTGGAAGCAGATAGGACATGTTTTGGATAGACCGGATCAGCTTCCATTAGATGGAGTTGAAGCTTACGGTCAAGATTATAGTTTCTATTTTGGAGAAACCTCCAAAGATTACAAGACATTGATTGAGAATGTAGACGGAAGAATTTTAAGTACAGATGTTGCAGGAGGTTTTGTTGGCACTGAGTTAGGATTATATGCAAGTTCTAATGGTGCAGCCAGCAGTAATTTAGCTTATTTTGACTGGTTTGAGTATTTAGGAATATAAATATTTTGCGAACCAGCAATAGGAGCGTTGACCGCTCAGTCAACGCTCCCTGCGGGCTCTGTAAATTATATAGATTGCTAGTTTTAAAGTACCGTCTCTAAAATTTCTACACGTTAATTTTACAGACGTTATTTGATGAAGTTGTATCTTTAATTTTTCTTCGTAGATTATTAAGTGTGATCTTAATTATAAAGAGAGTTAAAGGCTTCTCTTCAATATGGAAACTGGTATAATTAACTTTCTTTTAATAATCCAACTACTTAAAAGCCTATTAATCGTGACAGGGCTCTACGAAGAAGCAGGTCTTCGAAGCCAAGACCTGTCCTGCTTAGATAGCTTTTTAAGGTTATCTCTATTAAAATGGATATTAGTTTTAGCAATTTCCAAATTAAAAAGAGGCTTTTTATCTTTCTAAAAAATTAGCGATGCACTTTAGTTTTCTTCGAAGAAATTAAAAAATTGTTATTCCATAGAATAACGTTTATCCAATAGCACTTAGTTTATATTTAAAAGATACATTAAATAATTAACAGCTATTTAATTTACAGAAC
>NZ_MZGV01000122.1 GCF_002029235.1 Clostridium oryzae | reverse complement strand
TGGAATATAGAACAGCTTACTAGAATTTTGGGAGAAGTCGACGGTATAACCGTTGCCTATGCACTTAAGGCTATTGCTCCTAAACTTAAATTTAACAAGAAAAAAGTACGTTTCTACTAAAAAACAAACACCATAGTCATTTTCACTGTGGTGCTTGTTTTTTTCCTGCAAACTGTAGTTTTTCTTGGCAAAGTGACTGTAGTTTGACTTGGCGAATAACAGCAATTCTCTAAAACTTCCTTTAAATGTGAGACGCAATGCTGAAAATCTGAAGTCCCTTGCTCATCTAAAGGAATTTCCAAAATTTTATCTATGCCATTTTCCGATATTACACATGGAAGACTTAATGCTACGTCTGTTATTCCGTACTGGCCATCCAATACGACGGATACTGGAACAATACATTTTTCGTTTCTCATTATTGCAGCTACTAAACGACAAGCACTTAGTGCAACTCCAGAGCTTGTATATCCTTTTAGCTCAACAATATCTAAACCTACAGTTTTCATTTCTTCTAGAATTTTATTCTTATTAATTTTTTCTGTCAGCTTAAACTGTTTTTCAAAGTTATGAAAAGAAATGCCCACAATATTTACTGTATTCCATGGAATAAAAGAAGTTGCTCCATGCTCTCCTAGTACAAATCCTGTTACATTCTTAGCATCAACACCACATATATCTCCTAGAATTTTATTAAATCTTGCAGTATCTAATAAAGTACCAGTGCCTAGAATTTTATCTTTAGGGTAATTGAATTTTTTCTGAGCTACATAAACAAGAATGTCTAGTGGATTTGATACGTTGATAATAATTGCTTCTGTTGTGTATTTAACAATCTTTGACATAACATCAGACATAATAGCTATATTTTGTTCTAATAACACCATTCTATCCCTAGAATTACCTGGTTTAATGCTTGGACCAGCTGTCATTACTATAATCTGCGCATCGGCACAATCCTCGTAATCTCCAACTCTTATGGAAGCATTGGCACTATAAGCAAAAGCAGTGGTATGACTGGCGTCTAAAACCTCACCTAATGCCTTGTCTCTATTTCGATTAATCACAACAATATCATTTACTACGTTCATTCTCAATATGGAATTAAGTATAGCTGATCCAACTTTACCAGCACCAATTATTACAAGCTTACCATGTTTTACTTTCATATTAACCTCCATTTATATATTAGTGAAATTATTCCTTTTTCAAATTTAATGATTTAATCAATAATGAATTGTAGTTACATTCTAACACAGAATAATAATTTGCAGAATAAAAACAACTATAAAATAAGTGTATTTTACTTTTATAGTATAAAGTAAAATATTTATATGTTCGTTACTTATTAATATTTCACGTACTAGCATAAGGTGATATAATGATTCTGGAAATGTTAAGCATAGTCTTTGAATGAGTATGAATATTATAGGCTCATTAGAGACAGAATTATGGATGAAGGAGCAATTGAAATGTTAGGTGAAACAGAAATAAACCAAATAAAAAAAGTGTTAAGAGATAACATAGATAATAGTGAACTTGCTGGTGCAAATTTAATGATAATTAAAGAAGGAAAGGAAATCTTCTATCACGAGGATGGTTTAGCTGATAGGGAGGCAGGACTTCCAATAAAAAGAGATTCGATTTTTAGATTGTATTCGATGACTAAACCAATTACAGCTGCTGCAGTTATGATACTTTTAGAGCGTGGAGAAATAGATTTATATGAACCTGTAAGCAAGTATCTTCCTGGCTTTAAAAATCAGTTGGTAGCTGAAGGTGACAGTTTGGCTCCAGCACTGCGTGAAGTAGTACTTAAAGATTTACTGTCTATGACTTCAGGATTGGTGTATGGAGGGACAGGCAACAGAGCGGAGCGTGAAGTAGATGCGTTGTTTCATGAGATAGATAGCAGATTGTTAGGTAGTTGGCCCATGAGCACTGTTGAAGCTATGAACAAATTAGGTAAATGTACCCTTGCTTTTCAACCTGGAACGTTTTGGCAGTATGGTACTTCTGCAGACGTATTAGGAGCAGTTGTGGAAGTTGTAAGTGGTATGCGTTTTGGAGAATTTTTAAAGAAGGAAATATTTGAACCACTAGGTATGCAAGATACCGGTTTCTGGGTGCCAAAAGAAAAAAGGCAGCGCTTGGTAAAGACTTATGCAGACAACGGAAGCGGAGATTTAGTGCTTTATGCAGGAAACCATTTAGGAATTGTTCATCAGATGGACAGGGATCCAGCATTTGAATCTGGCGGAGCTGGTCTTGCTTCAACTATAGATGATTACGCTAGTTTTACAAGGATGCTCATGAATAAAGGAACTTTGGACGGTGTTCAGATTTTACGACCTAGAACAGTTAAATATTTAACATCGGGAACGTTAAACGCTGAGCAACAGAAAGGGTTAGATCTTTGGACTACATTGTGCGGTCACAGTTATGGAAATCTGATGCGTGTGAGAACAGATTGTGGTAAAGCTGGTGATCTTGGCAGCATTGGAGAATATGGATGGGATGGTTGGCTTGGCCCTTATTTTTGTAATTGTCCCAACGATCAATTAACATTCTTGTTTATGATGCAGAAAACGGATACTGGTACAACAACACTAACAAGAAAATTACGCAATATTATTTTTAGTACATGCTGTGAATAATTAAGATGGAGTATAGTCATAGGCGTATTTTTCGATGGACGAAGATTATACTCCATTTTCTAATTCTTGTACTATACTGATGACCTCATCATCAGTGGTTTGTTCAAAACTTTTATAATGTAAACTAACAGCATGAAATTCATCTGGAATATACAAGCATATAACCTCATCAATGAGTTTCTCTAATTGAAAAACTGTGTCTTGAGGTGCCACAGGTATTGCTAAAATAATTCTTTTTGCTTCATGCTTTTTTATTGCGTATATAGCGGCCTGAATTGTAAAACCTGTTGCAATTCCATCATCGATGATAATTACCGTTTTATCCTTAACCTTTGGAAAATCTGCATTTCCTTTATATTTCTTTAATCTTCTTTTGATTTCTTTTGTTTGATTAAGTATTTCGCTTTCTATATACTGCTGAGATACATTTAGCATGGCTGCATACCTTTCATTAATAATGTATGTTCCGTCTAAAGATACTGCACCTATAGCAATCTCTTTATTGTTAGGTAATCCAATTTTTCTAGGAATAATTAAATCCCAATCGAAGCCATACTTTTTTATAGTATCGTAAGCAACTACAATTCCACCTCTTGGCACAGCAAGGATAATTGGCATTTCGGGTTTGAATTTTTCAAGTACTAAAGAAAGTCTTTCTCCTGCCTCTTTTCTATTTGCAAACATATAATTAAATCTCCTTAACATATACACATTAGTATGAGTTAAAATTAGAGAATTATTCATTAAACAAATATTAAGCACCCAATGCTAAGATTGGGTGCTTAATATTTTATGCTTCAAGCAAAAATGTTTTATAAGTTTTCATGGCTTCGTATATATCTGCTTTGCTAGCAATTTCCCATGGTGAATGCATATTAAGCAGTGCAACTCCACAGTCGATTACCTCCATGTCGTAGTGGGCAAGAATATAGGCTATTGTACCGCCGCCTCCTTGATCAACTTTTCCAAGTTCAGCAGTCTGCCAAGTAACCCCGTGTTTGTCCAACATTCTTCTGATTTCTGCTATATATTCGGGGTTTGCATCATTGGAGCTGTATTTACCACGAATACCTGTATATTTGTTAAAGGCTATACCTTTTCCTATGTAAGCAGCATTTTTCTTTTCCATAACTTCAGGATAATTCGGATCAAAAGCGGCACTTACATCTGAAGAAAGCATTTTTGAGTTTGAAAGAGTTCTTCTCAATTTAAGTTCACTGTATTGTCCGGCTCTATCCATAACCTCTGCAACAACATTCTCAAAGAATTTTGATTGCATTCCAGTAGCACCGATGCTTCCAACTTCTTCTTTATCTACTAGTAATGCCACAGCGGTTTTATCCACTTCAGTCATTTGGAGCAGAGCATCAAATGAAGTATAAGCGCAGACTCTGTCATCCTGACCGTATGCCATAACCATACTCCTATCAAGCCCATAGTGTCTAGCTTTTCCTGCTGGTACAACCTCAAGTTCAGCTGATACAAAGTCATCTTCAGTTATACCATATTTATCATGTAAAAGAGATAATATATTTATTTTTACTCTTTCCTTAGCATCTTTATCTTCTATAGGAATACTTCCTACAAGTATATTAAGGTTCTCACCTTCAATACCTTTGCTTAGGCTCTTTTGAAGCTGGTCAGCAGCAAGATGCACTAAAAGATCAGAAATTCCTATTACAGGATCATCATCCTCTTCGCCAATAACCATATTTACTTTAGTTCCGTCACTTTTAATAAAAACACCATGAATTGCTAATGGTATTGTTACCCATTGATAATTTTTAATGCCGCCATAATAGTGAGTATCAAGCATTGCTAAGTTACTATCCTCATAGAGGGGATTCTGCTTTATATCAATTCTTGGTGAATCTATATGAGCTCCAAGAATTTTTAGACCATTTTCTAAAGGTTCATTGCCTATAAGAAATAAAGCAAGAGCCTTTCCCATATTATTTGCATATACTTTATCACCAGGTTTAAGTTCTTTACCTTCTGCAATTATCGTTTTCAAATTTTTATATCCAGCTTTTTCTGCTCTTGTTATGAATTCGTCTACGCATTCTCGTTCTGTCTTACAAGAGGACATAAAATCCATATATCCTTTATTATAAGCAAAGACAGCTTCAATTTCATCCTTTGAATATTTTTCCCAAGCGGTTAAACTTTTTTTAGTTAGATCAAGTTTTCCGCTATCAGTAGTATTTTTAGTTGTCATTAAAATACACCTCTGTTTCATTTATTGTTTACTGCTTCATTTATTTTACAATTACAGTTGTAATCAATATGATTCTATTTTATACAATTAGAATAAATAGTACAAATAATAATCATTTATTTTTTAATATGTAAACAGTTATATTCATGGGAAAAATAAATTCATCAATGTGGAGCTTTTTATTATACTATTTATTTTAGTGCTGATACTCAGCTTTTCGTCTTTGCTGAGTAAGGAACGTATCATTTTATCTAAATAAAATTGTATAATATAAGTTAAAAGGATAAATTCAAATAGGATTATGCCATAGGAATATCGTAATCACATGGCATTTTTTACTCTTTAGAAAATCACTGGTGTTCAGAGAATGGAAAACATTGTTTAAAAAAAGTAATGCAGTAACCACAAATTATATAAACATGAATATTAGATATATTTATCAATATATTGCCATAAGAAAAGAGTATAGTTGTTCAAT
>NZ_MZGV01000121.1 GCF_002029235.1 Clostridium oryzae | reverse complement strand
AATAAGAAGTTAGTATTATAAAAATGAGTATAATTTTTCTATTGGGGGGTATTTATATTGAACGGAATTAAGATAAGAAATAGAAAAAAAAAGGATGAAAAATTCAAAAAAAACATGATAACAAAAGAAAATGTGCTGCATAAAAAACCAAAGAACATAAAAATTAACATAAAAAACTTAACAATATCAAAAAAACTAACATTCGGATTTTCAATAACTTCAATACTTATTATAATTGTGGGATTCGTAGGTTTATATAATATAAATTCAATAAATAAAAATGCAGATTCTATGTACAATAATAATTTGATAGCTTTGAGCAATGTAAAAACTGTTAAAGAAAATGCAGTTAAAATGTCCGAAATAATATCTACTATGCTTTATCAGAATACTAATGACGCATTGTATCAGATAAATGGTCAATCAAATAAAAGAATTGAAGAGGCATCAATAAGTGTAAAAAAATTAAATGATCAAAATAAGTCAATAATACATGAACTCATCAAAAAAGGTGTAGACGAAAAAGAGCAAAAGATTCTTCAGCAATATGTTAAATATCAAAATAACTATGATAGCAGTGAGTCAGCTTTTATGGACACGGTCAAAAAAGGTGATAATACGAATATTCAAACGTCATTAAATAAGATGAATGTATCTCAACAAAGTATAAACACAGTACTAGATAGATTGATTAAAACTTACATTCAGGAAGCAAAAAACCAAAACGATAGAAACAGAAATATATATCTATATACAGTAGCTATAATGGTTGTAATGCTGATTCTAAGTTTTATAGTAGCTGTAATACTAGGCTATGTAATATCTAAAGGAATTACATCACGTATAAAACAAGTACTTAAATTTGCAAAAGATTTCGGAGATGGAGATTTAACTCAACAGATAAAGATTAGCAGTACAGATGAGATGGGAGAGCTTTTTATGTCTCTTAATACAGCAACTGCAAATGTAAAAGATCTCATTTCAGAAGTATCTGGAGGTTCTTACAAGGTTAGAGAATCAAGTGAAAAACTTTCTAGTGACGTAGCTAATATAAATCATAAAATCGCGAATATAAGCTTTTCAACAGAAGAAATTTCAAGAGGAGCTGAAGAACTTAGTGCTTCGGCTCAGGAAGTGAATGCGTCAATAGAAGAGTTAAATAGCGAAATAAATGTTATATTGCAAAAGGCTAATGATAGCTACAATGTTGCTAATGAAATACAAAATAGAGCAGAAGTAACAAAAATAAGAGGGGAGAAATCTATTGATAGTACAAGAAAAATATATGATGAGCAGTATGAAAAAATAATGAAATCTCTTCAGAAAGGGAAAGTAGTGAGTCAGATAGTAAAAATGGCAGAAGTAATAGGAGGAATAGCTGAGCAAACAAATCTTTTAGCTCTTAATGCAGCAATTGAAGCGGCTAGGGCTGGAGAACATGGTAGAGGTTTTTCAGTAGTTGCTGAAGAAGTAAGAAAATTAGCTGATGAAACGACAAGAACAGTATCTAACATACACGGTATAATAAATCAAGTTACAGATGCGTTTGAAGAATTATCCAGTAACTCACACGAAGTATTAGAGTATTTGGACACAAATGTAAAGAGTGATTATAACGAGTTTTTAAATATAGGTGTTCAGTATCAGAAAGATGCAAAATATGTAAGTAACTTATCTGAAGAATTGTCAGCTATAATAAGTAATGTTGCCAATGCAGTAGAAGAAGTTACGAATTCAGTTCAATCGGTCTCTGCTACTGCTCAGCAATCTGCAGCAAGTTCCCAAGAAATATTAAATGAGGTTAGTAATACTTCAAACACGATTAATGAAACTTCAGAGCTAGCCAAAATGCAACTTAAGCTTTCTGAGAAATTGGCAGCAATGCTGAAAAAATTCAGAGTTTAACAGTTATATAGCGTAAAGGGAATACACTCAAAATAAAATATAATGATATATAAAAAAATAGTATATTAATTAAAGAGTTGTCAATAATATATAGATGAATAATATAAAAACTTGTTTTTAACTAGGCAAGCATATTCAGTGCTCAGAGGCTATTTTGCATGTGTTTTATAGTTAAGCTGATTACCTATAAGTAGCGATTGATGGCTCTTTAATTTATTGGGCTAAATAGGATTAAAACGATGTTTATTTAGAGAATATTGATTAGTAAAAATAGCTATGATTTATTTACACATAAAAATACTATTTTTATAGAATAATAAGTTTATAAGGAGGTGGTTTCATGTCAGAAGAGAAACGTGATAGAAATGAGGATTTTAGTATAGTTCATATGCTTATAAGAATAGTTGTTTCTGCAATAGTATTGGCAATTACAGCTTTTATAACTCCAGGTTTCACCATATCGGGAATGTGGCCATTGATAATTGCAGCTGTAGTAATAGGTGTACTAGATTATTTGGTGGTTAGATTGACAAAGTTCGAGGCAAATCCATTTGGAAGAGGAATAATAGGATTTGTAATATCAGCTGCTATAATTTATTTAACTGGATATTTAGTAAGAGGAGTTGGAGTCACTTTTTGGGGTGCTCTAATCGCAGCACTTGTCATAGGAGTAATCGACGCTATAATCCCAGGAAAACAAGTTTTCTAATGTCTAGTATGCAATAACTATAGGGTTTCTATACGTAAACTTAACTTATACATGGTGAATTATCGAACGCTTCAACGATCATTCGACGTGTATAAGTTGATAGTTGAAGTAGAAACCCTATAAATATAAAAGAAATATAGGCAAGGAACTTCAGCTAGTATTATATGGAAACAGAAAAGCAAAGTTTGTTCATTATTTTTAGGATAGATTTTTAATTTATCGTAGTAAAATATTGGATGACAAGAGATGCCTTACTGCGACCATGATGATAGCTGAAGTTCTTTGTCTATCAATGATCTTTATAAAATTCTTTAGCTTACATATATTAAGAATAAATTATTGATCATACCATTAAATTTTATAAGCTAATGCAATTTGTATCATAATAAGCTTATAGATGATGTTATATTAAATTATATTTTGTATATCAGTTTCTTTATTTAATAAACTTCATATTATGTATAGTATGTATATTGGAAAATTATCATTTCTAAGGAGATACTAATATGAAAAATAGTAAAAAGTACAATCTATCATTGAATGATAGTGAGCGATACTTTGGAATTGCTTATAGAGTTGAAATAATACTGATTTTAGTGTTAGTTATAAATTGGAGTGTAGCATTATCTAAAATTATTATAGGCCTAAAAATAAATAGTACAAGTACGACTACAGATGGAATACATTCTCTTGGAGATGGAGCATCAAATATAGTAGGACTAATTGGAATATTTTACGCGAAGAAACCTGTCGATAAAAATCATCCATATGGTCATAGAAAATTTGAAATGTTAGCAGGATTGTTCATTGGGTTTATGCTTTTGGCCATAGGCCTAAAAATGGGAGTAACTGGTATATACAAAATGATGCAGCCACAAATGCATAAATTGAGTATGACTGTCCCCGGTATTATTATAATGTGTATAACTATATTTATAAATATAGCTGTGAGTAAATATGAGTATACGAGAGGAAAGAAACTTAAAAGTCAAATTTTAATATCAGATTCTCTCCATACTAAATCTGATATATTTGTTTCTATTGGTGTATTGATCACTTTAATTGGAATAAAATTAGGATTACCATCATTTATTGATACTGTAACTTCTGTAGTAGTCGCTGGCTTTATCTTACATGCTGCTGTAGAAATATTTATTTCTAATAGCAATATTTTGTTAGATAAAGTTGCTGTGGAACCCGAAAAGATAAGAAATATTGTGCTTGAATTCGATGAGGTCAAAGGCATACATCGAATCAGAAGTAGAGGAAATTCAAATGAGGTCTATATTGATTTTCATATCTTGTTAGAGCCTAATATGGATATAGAAAGATCCCATATTTTGATGCATAATATAGAAAAGAAAATCAATGATTCTATAGACAAAAAAGTGCAGGTAGAAATACATCTGGAACCTTATCATACTATAAAAAAGCAAGAGATGAAGATAAGCAGTACACAACAAATTTAGAACTTATTTTAATTTGCCTTTAATATCCTTTATTGTTTCTAATCTTTTATAGAATTGTTCCTCTTTGCCTTCTTTGGTAGGGAAATAATATTGATGGTTTAGCAAGCTATCAGGAAGGCATTGAATATTAGCAATCTTATCTTTTGTATCATGTGCGTAAATATATCCGGAGCCATAGCCTAAGTCTGACATAAGTTTTGTTGGTGCATTACGGATTTGAATAGGTACATTTTCAGTTGTAGTTTTTAATGCATCAGCTTTCGCGGCTTCATAGGCCTTATATATAGAGTTAGATTTAGGAGCAAGTGATAAATATATTACTGCTTCAGCCAAATTAACAGTACATTCGGACATGCCTATATAATGAGAAGCTTGATATGCTGCAACGGCTATTTGCAGTGCCATTGGGTCTGCAAGGCCAACGTCTTCTGATGCAAATCTAATAAGACGTCTTGCTACATATAGAGGATTTTCACCTTGTTCAAGCATTCTTGAAAGCCAATATACAGCAGCATCTGCATCGCTATTGCGCATTGATTTGTGGAGAGCAGATATCATGTTATAATGCTCTTCTCCAGTTTTATCATATAATAGAGTTTTTTTGTTTAAACAAGAAACAACTATTGACTCGTTTATCACAAATTTACCCCCTATCATCGGTGTGCTAGTTACACATAACTCTAGAGCATTTAATGCAGTTCTAACATCACCATGGGAAAAGTTGGCTATAAATTCTAAAGTTGAGTTTTCTATGGTTATGTCCATATGTGCATAACCATTTTTATGAGTTATCGCTCTCTTTAGTAAAAAAACTATGTCAGATAAATCAAGTGGATTAAGCACAAAAACTCTCATACGTGATAGCAAAGCCGAATTAATTTCAAAAGAAGGATTTTCTGTAGTAGCACCGATAAGGATTATACTTCCACTTTCCACATAAGGAAGAAAAGCATCCTGTTGAGCTTTATTAAATCTATGAATTTCGTCTATGAAAAGTATAGTTTTTATATTTGCCTTTCTATTAGCTTCAGCATCGTCCATTACAGACTTTATTTCTTTTATGCCAGAATTTACTGCACTAAAATCTATAAACCTTGAATTAGTCATGTTTGCGATTATCATGGCTAGAGTAGTTTTACCAACACCTGGGGGTCCCCATAAAATAAGAGATACAAGTCTATCATTCTCTATTAATGCTCTTAATGGTTTGCCTAGTCCAAGAAGGTGTTTTTGACCTACAAATTCACCTAAGTTTTTGGGGCGCATTCTATTGGCTAGCGGAGAAGATAATAAAGATTCTGTAAGATCCTGTTTATAGAATTTTTTATCATCAAATATGGAACCTTGAATCATGGACATATATATTTCCTTCCTATAATGAATAATGAATTTTTAGAACGAATGTTCTTATAAGTTTTATTTTAGCATAATGAATTTAGAAATCAAATAATAAATATAGAAGTAAAATATGATAC
>NZ_MZGV01000120.1 GCF_002029235.1 Clostridium oryzae | reverse complement strand
AAGTTAATATACTACCAAATAATTGAAATGTCAATAGACAATTTCTAACTATTTACGTATTAAATAAATACTATTTTTAGTTTCGGATACAGTAATTGTATTTAAAGTGGGTTATTTACCCATTTCTCACCAAGATTATATGATATTTTTTTTGAAGTAAAATAGTAATAAAATGTATATAAATTTACTTGCAATGTCGAAGAAATGGTACAAGTAATATATTTATAATACATTAACTCGTTTTATATATAAAAATTATAGCATTTACTTTCCATAAGAAGGTGTATATATGAAATAATAGGTAAATCGTATGAAATTAAATTAGTATATGTAAAAATAAAGAAAAATTTTAGTTTCTATTTTTACTTGTACTTATGGAATACCAGTGAGTTGATTAATTAGATGAAATAAGTTAGAATAAAAAGTACAGTGTTTATGTTAAATTGATTGGAGGAGAATTTATGGCAAGTAGAAACCTGTTGGATAGTCCGTTGTACAATGTTTTAAATTATATTTACTGGTTCTTGATGGGTAACATTTTCTTTTTTATTATGAATATTCCTCTTATATTCGTATCTTTAGCAAGAGTAAGTTCTGTAGATTTAGGAATCGTTATCATAATATTTGTATCTTTTATTCCATTAGGACCTGCTATTACAGCTTTGTTTTCTGTAATGGGAAAGCTTGTTAGAACTAAGGACTTATTTATAATGAAAGATTATTTTGGAGCGTATAAAAAGAATTTTAAGCAGTCATTGCTTGTGTGGGTTATAGACTTAGCATTGATAGCTGTATTTTTAGTAGATATAAAATATTTTTCAAAGACACCATATTCATTTATTGTACCATTTTTTATGGTCCTTATAGTATTAGTACTTGCATCAAGCCTTTATGCATTTCCTATTATATCTAGATTTTATATGAGAACCAAGGATGTATTTGTATTATCATTGTATTTTACTATAAAAAAAATACATATAACAATATTTAATGTTGCAATAATCATTATTTCTTTCTTCATTATATACAAGGTCAGCTCTGTATTTATACTGTTCTTTGTTAGTGTAATTTGCTTTCTGATAATGTTTTATAATAAGGGGATACTTAAAGAAATAGAATTGAAAACTGTTGGAGAAACTTCAGCGGATAGTGAAGCTGAAAATCCTGATGTATGGCATGTACCAGATGATGAAACGGTTGAAAATAAAACTGAGGCTGAACCAGAAAAGAATGAAAATAACGATGAGAATAAAGATGAACAATAATAGTTATTGAATCAATTAGATTTATATAAGGAATGGGCTATCTTGAATGATAATTAATCATTTTAAGATAGCCCATTTTTTGCATAGAAATTGATAAAATAATGATATTATAATAATAACTTGTAATAAGTTTATATATAACTTATAATATAATTGAAATGGTAATAAAATAAGTTCTGAGTGAAAGGAAATGATTGATATGGGAGAGAATGAATTTAATATAGAATATATTAAAAAGCTTGCTTCAGAAATGTCTAAAACTATTTTGGTGCCTTATGAAGATTTACCTAGATATGATTTCTTTTTGTCACAGGTTATTGACTATTTAAATGATAAATTTTCGGAAGAAAAATATACAAATAATATAGTACAAAATTATATTAAAAGCAATGTTATTACGAAACCCGAGGATGGAAAAAAAAGGGGGTATACAAAACTGCATTTGGTACAGCTTGTTATGCTCAGCTATATGCGGCCTATTCTTACTACCGAAGAGATTTCGAAAGTATTTAGATTAGCTTTTAATGAAATTAATGATAGAACAGATGATATAATTTCTTGGGAAGATGCTTATAAAATGTTTACGGATATACAATCACACAGCTTTGATGATTTTATCACATCTGAATATTTTGATGAGGTAAAATTGAGCAAATTTATAGAGGATAGCTGCGACAATGACAAAGATAAAGAACGAATATTAGTTTTTCTCGTAGTAATGACTTTAATTGCTCAAGCTAGTTCAATAAAGAAGCTGGTCCAGAAGATTGTAAATGAGTATAGCATCGAGTAGACTTGTAGGAATAAACAGTTGTTTTGTATATAGTTATAAAAATTTCCTATTCACTAATATGTAACTAATACTTAATAGTTTGTTAATAATAAGATGTTACTATATAGCTAAGGAAATCCCCCTTAATTATATAGATTTAATGATGTAGAGTACTCTTTGGGAGGCTCTATTTTTTTATTCAAAATAATAGTTACTTATTAAAGAGAAAAGAGTAAAGTGATAGAATTGAAAGAAAAAAATAAAACTAGAATAGCTGTAAGAGAACTTGTAGAATTTATAATGAGACAGGGGGATATTAACAGTCAGTTCGTGACATCCTCTTCCGCTGTAGAAGGCACTAGAGTACATCAAAGAATACAAAAAATGTATAAGGATATGTATCTGCTTGAAGGGATCGAGTATGTAAGTGAAGTAAGTCTTAAATTAGATTATCAATATGAAGATTTTACATGCACTATAGAAGGCAGAGCAGATGGAATTGTTGATTATGGAAATGAAACTTTTATGATTGATGAAATAAAATCAACTGCTCAGGATTTAGAGGCTATAGACGAGGAATACAATGAGCTGCATTGGGCACAAGCAAAATGCTATGGATACATTTATGGGATTCAGAATGAAAAGGAAACTGCTGAAATACAGATTACTTACGGTGAACTAGAAGGTAAAGGAATAAAAAAACTAAAAAAAACTTATAGCGTTAATGAGTTAGAAAAGTTTTTTAATGGATTAGTTGAAAAGTATTATAAATGGGCCAGATTTTCGATGGAATGGAAGGAAACAAGAAACTTATCAATTAAAAAAATGAATTTTCCGTTTCCGCAATATCGAAAAGGTCAGCGTGAAATGGCTGTGTACATTTATAAAACTATAATAGAAAATAAAAAAATATATATTGAAGCTCCGACAGGAATCGGAAAAACAATATCATCTTTATTTCCTGCTGTAAAGGCTATAGGAGAAGAAAAAGCAGAAAGGATATTCTATCTGACAGCGAAAACAACGACAAAGCATATAGCGGAGGAAGCCATCTATAAGATGAATGAAGAAAAGGTCCGTATGAAAACTATAACGTTAACTGCAAAGGAAAAGCTTTGTTTTAAAGAGGAGAAAGCTTGCACTCCGAAGCAATGCGAATTTGCTAAAGGACATTTTGATAGAGTTAATGAAGCTATATGGAGTATTATTAATGAAAAGGATAATTTAAATAGAGAAACAATAGAGGAGTATGCACATAAATATAGGATATGTCCCTTTGAATTTTCATTAGATTTATCATTATGGTGTGAATGCATAATATGTGATTATAATTACGTGTTTGATCCTAGAGCAAGTTTAAAAAGATTTTTTGAAACTTCCGGGGATTATGTTTTTCTTATAGACGAGGCTCATAATTTGGTTGATAGGGCTAGAAGTATGTATTCAGCAGAACTGTTTAAAGGAAAGATTTTAAAACTTAAGAAAAGCATAAGTGATGAAAGTAAAGATTTATCAAGAAGTCTCAATAATATTAATAAAGCGATGTTAAAATATAAGAATATGATTGAGGGATCGGATAGTGTTGTAATGGAAAAGCTGCCTGAAGATCTATATAGGCCGCTAAACAAATTTATTGAAACTGCTGAAAAATGGCTTGTAATAAATGAAGCAAGTCCAAATCATGAAGATATACTTGATGCATATTTTAATATAAATGCCTTTTTAAGAATATGGGAAATCTATGATGAAAATTATGTTACATATATTCAAAAATCTAACGAGGATACGATAATTAAATTGTTTTGTATAAATCCAAGTAATTTTATAAGAGATATTATAAAAAAAGGAAGGGCAGCTGCATTGTTTTCAGCTACAATGATGCCTATGACCTATTATAGGACAATTCTTGGGGCAGATGAAAAAGATTATACCGCAAGGCTAGGTTCACCTTATCAAAAGGAAAATTTGGGACTTTATATTGCTAATACTGTATCTACACGTTATAAGGATAGAGAAACGAGTAAAGCACGTGTTATAGAATATATTAGGACTATTATATCCTGTAAGAATGGCAACTATATTGTATTCTTTCCATCGTATAAATATATGAAAGATATCTATGATATATTTATTGAAGATATGGCCGACATAGAAGTAATAATGCAGGATAATATGATGAATGAGAAGGAAAGGGAAGATTTTCTTCAAAACTTCAAGGATGATTCTAAGAAGACAATGGTGGCTTTTGCGGTGTTAGGAGGTATGTTTTCTGAGGGTATAGACCTTAAAGGAAATAGACTTATAGGAGCTGTAATAGTAGGTGTAGGACTTCCTCAGATATGCTTGGAGAGAAACATAATAAAAGATTTTTTTCAGAATAAAGATAGTTTAGGGTATGAATTTTCGTATATGTACCCAGGAATGTGCAAGGTACTTCAAGCGGCTGGACGTGTGATAAGGACTGCAGAAGATAAAGGTGTAGTTTTACTTATAGATGATAGATTTACGGTAAAGCAGTACTTGAGGATGTTTCCGGAGCATTGGAAGCATTTTCAAACAATTAACTCACGTAAAGATTTTGAAGATAAATTGAGATACTTTTGGGGATAAAATAGTTTAGTGATGGAGGAGAATATGAACAAGGAAATACTAATGCTGATAGTGATTGGAGTAGCACTTTTATTTTTAGTGGTGTCTATAATAAAAAAGGCAATAAAGCTTATTGTAACTATTTTAGTAGTAATTATTGCATTGACCTTTATAGATATATTCGTATATGGGACTAATCCTATTGATGAAGTAAAAGCGTATAAGACTAATATACAATATGGGAGAGATATAGGAGACCTAACTATAAAGATAAAGGACTCCGTAGCAAATATAGAATCAGATATACAGAACTTCAGCAAAAAAAGTAATCTAGATCGGGAGCTTGTAAAAGAAAACAGAAAATTACATCAATACAAGAAGGTATTAGCTACATTAAAGCATACGAAAAGATTAAATGGTATCCATAATAAGTATAGTGAATATCTTAACGATATAGTGAATATTTCAGATTCTACTGTAAAAATCTCAAAAAGTACAACTAAAGGGCTAAAAATTAAGAATGAACAAGAAAAGAATATCAAAAATATTATGGATAAGCTTGAAGAAATTTCTAAAGGAAAATTTTAAACATAAAGATTGATACTTTGTACCACAACATTTCCTTTTTAGTTTATAGGAATTTATGATTTTTTCCAATTATGGATAACTTTTAATTAAAATTAAGATACACCACTAAATAAGAGAAAAGGTGGTTATTAAATGAAAAAACGATACAACGTGTTTACGAAGAAGTTAACAAGAAACAGTAATATATTTTGAAATTAAAGAATTAAGATAAGAAGGCAACAGAAGCAGTATAATAAAAGCATCTTGTTAATATTAAGAGTTAGGGCATTAAAAATGGTTACATCCGACGGAGGCATTTGGAGTGAGTTTAGCAATTATCCGTGTATTTTAGGCAAATTTCCGTTAAGATGGCGAATTGTTTGAGGCGCAGCCGAGTTATGAGCCATTAGGAAATTTGACTAAAAGATGCGGTGAAATTGCTTAACGCAGCGGAATTAGCCGACATAGGGTGTAACCATTTTTTATTCTATAGGAAACTATGTAATTGCAAGGTTGTGGATAAGTGTGTAAAATATAGGTATTATGGTAGATAAGAAAATAACAGTAAAAGAAATATTAGTAGATAAGTATCAGGATTTTAAAAATAAATATTGGAGT
>NZ_MZGV01000119.1 GCF_002029235.1 Clostridium oryzae | reverse complement strand
CCATATTGAAGAGAAGCCTTTAACTCTCTTTATAATTAAGATCACACTTAATAATCTACGAAGAAAAATTAAAGATACAACTTCATCAAATAACGTCTGTAAAATTAACGTGTAGAAATTTTAGAGACGGTACTTTAAAACTAGCAATCTATATAATTTACAGAGCCCGCAGGGAGCGTTGACCGAGCGGTCAACGCTCCTATTGCTGGTTCGCAATATATTTAAATTATATAACAAGTCCCTCCACTTATAATATTCTAATTTAATTTTAAGGTACAGTTAAGGTTGTTGAAAGCATCCGTTTATCTTTACGAGGTATGATAATTTATGAAAGGAGCAGATGAAATGAAATGTACGGAAATACTGCGGCTTAATAAATTAAATAAATCCTTCGGAAAGAAGAGAATTATAAAAGATTTTTCCTTACAATTAGATGAATCAAAAATAATGGGACTCGTGGGGCCTAACGGTGCTGGAAAAACCACAATTATGAAAATGCTTGTTGGACTTATAAAGCCTGCTGGAGGCGATATAAACATCTGCGGATACAATATAAAAGATGACTATGCAAAAGCCATAAGAAACGTTGGCGCTATAATAGAAGTTCCACAGTTTTATAAATATATGACAGCTTACCAAAATCTTATGCAATATGCTCGTATGTATAATTTACCTAAAAGCAGAGTATTTGAGGTATTAAAAATTGTAGGATTGGACCATCGTATGAATGATAAGGTTCGTAAATATTCCCTAGGTATGAATCAAAGGCTTGGCATTGCACAAGCTATCCTTCATGAACCAAAGTTACTTATATTAGACGAACCCACCAACGGACTTGATACAGCTGCTGTCATTGAACTGCGTGCCTACTTAAAGAAAATTGTTCAACATGAACATTGCAGTGTACTTATATCCAGTCATATATTAAGCGAAATGGAAAAGCTATGTGACGAAATAGCAATAATTCAAAATGGTGAGCTTATTGGTGTAAAGAACACTAGCGGAGCTATTGAAGATAGTATGACTGATGCCATTGAACTTATGATAAATTTTAAAGTTAAAAGTATTGATAATATAGATTGGATACTTAGTAAAAATCCGTATTCTAGAAATTATAAAATTCAACAGAATTTTATAATTTTTAAATCAACAATTGATTCTATTCCTAAGATTAATGAATATCTAGTGAAAAATAATATACCAGTATATGAGATAAAAACGGAAGTTTCTTCACTGGAATCAATATTTATGAATGTGACAGGGGGCAATGGAAATGAAAAGATTGGTTAATTTTTTTATACTGGTAATTAATGAAATAATTAAAATCTTTACTAAGATAAGTACTTGCATTTTCATTTTTCTGCTCATTGTCATAATCGCCTTCATTGCGATTAAAGCTCCAGCAAAGGTAAGTAAACATGCGTATATAAATAAACTCAGCAGTGAAGTACAACAAAAAGAAAAGAAATATGGAGCTGTTACTGCTAAAGATATAAAAAAAGAGGATAACTTATTTTCATTTATAGATAAAAAAGATTATGTACTTAACAAGTATGCGCTACAGCATAATATAATATACAACTATACATCATTATGGAGTATTGTAAATAAAGCACTCCTCCTCGAATACATGGTAGGTATATTTCTAATCATAGCTGCTGCAAATATTGTATCAAATGAATATAAAGACGGTACAATAAAATTTCTACTTATTCGCCCGTATAAAAGATGGCAGATACTGCTTTCAAAATGGACAGCCTTACTTGCTCTCTACTTTGGCTTTATACTACTAATTATAACCGTATCAATCATTATAGGTGGATTAAAATATGGTTTTGATGGTTTTAATATGAAGGACTTATACATCAGCAATACTGGATTTGTAAAAGAACGAAGCATGTTAGTTTATCAGCTTATACTTTTTGCCGGCAAAAGTATTAATGACATTATGGCATTTAGTATAGCCTTTATGCTTTCAACAATTATAAAAAATAATTCATTGGCTATTGTCGGCTCTGTGGCAGTTCTTTTTTCCGGATTCATCCTGAGTTTATTTGGTAACAGATATTGGTGGATCAGATTCACTCCATTCCCGCATATGGATTTAACACAATATTTACCTGACAGTACACCTTTAATAAACGGTTGTACAATAACATATTCTGCTATTATATTATTGTTGTACTTCACCGTAATCCATGCAGTTACAATTTATGTTTTTGGTAAAAGGACTATTGATTAACATATATAAAATTTAGAAGAAGGAAATGGGTAATCCTTCTTCAACTCTATAAAAAGGATGTGATATTTTGAATAATAAAATTCAAATTATAATAGATATAGTGTGCATTATCGCTATGAGCTTGCTTCTTATATTAACAAAATCAACTGCTCTGTGTACAATCTTCAGAATCGTATTGTTAATAGGATTAATCATATCATTAGCAAGCACCATAAAAAAGAGTAGAAAGTGATTTCCATAAGCTGTAAAATGCCTCCTCCAACCACTTCCTATCCTATGCCCACTCTATGCATTTACAAAGCATATTATCTTTAATTCTAATTTGTCGTATCGAGAAATCTAAATATACGTTGATTTACTTCCTTTGCGTTTTCCATAGGCATATGCGGTCTATGTCCACTACCTTTTACCACCATGATTTCTGCTTGATTGCATACCTTTTTAATATTCATTAGTCTTTCACTTGTAGCATAATGATCCATTTCACCTGCTATTAGTAACAGAGGCATTTTTATTTTGTTCCAGTCTTTATCACTTAAGTTTGGATGTTTTCTCCAATCGTTAACTTCTTGCATACAATAATATTTCCAATTACCCCTATGAGCATCATAATGTAAACTCTTAGCCTTATCGATAAAATCTATTTTATTATTTTTCAGCAATTCTTCTGGTTCAAATTCATCTGAACCAGCATCATCAATAACTCCACCATTTCCTATAACTGTAAGGCTTTTTACTACTTCAGGATATTGGGATGCCAAATAGAAGCCAATACCTCCACCAGTACTATATCCAATTAGATGAACCTTTGAAATGTTTAAGGCTTTTAGAAAATTAATCATATCATCACATATCTTTTGCGAATCCCAATCTAAGGAATTACATATTGTACGTCCATGTCCTCTGAAATCAGGATAGAAGCAGTGATATTTAGTATAAAATGGCTGTATTTGACCGCTAAAAGCCAATATTCCTCTGCTATACGCACTATGTAAAAATAGAATAGGTTCACCCGTTCCAAATTCCTCATAATATAAGTTTAAATCATTTAATTTCATGTATGGCATTCTTTCCACCCCTAAAAAAACATTTCATTCAATATATTTAGCACTGCTATTGTTTAACTACATATGTTTTTCCTTTATATTTCAAAATTAAAATTCTCAAGTCCATGATAGTAGTTACCTTTCTTTGCTTCAAACTTAAGCACGCAGTAATCCTCATCATCTATACCAGCAGGATAATATACTTCATCACCTTCCTGCCATAATACCGCTTTTGTTTTTCTATCAGTACAAACTGTCATTTTTCCTACAAGCATCAATCCCTGAAAAGTTTCTTGGTCAAAAAAGTATATACTAGCGTTAGCGTTCTTAGAGAATTGTGTTGTTCTTTTTGCAGATACATTTGTTGAAAAATAAAATGTATTGAGCTTATCCGACTTTCGATTAAACATAGCTTTTGCATTGGGAAAGCCATCCTGATCTACTGAACACACCACTACATTTTTAGATCTTTCTACTAGGTTAACAAGTTCATCATAATTTTTAATTTCCATTATTTATTCCTCGATTTCTTTTAAATTTTTAATTATCCTATAAAGGTACTTCTCAAAATCAGTGATTTCTTCATCTGAAAAGTCCTTATAAAATAGCTCACTCATTTCATTTGAAACTATCTCATATTTGTTTTTTAAAGCCCTCGTTTCAGGTGTCAGCGTAATCAATATTTGTCTTCTGTTATTTGTATCAAAATTACGTTTAATATGTCCTGCCATCTCCATCCTATCCAGCATGCTGGTAAGTGTTGTCTTAGCAAGTGAGGTACGTTTACTGATTTCAATAATAGGCAGATTATCTTCCTGCCACAAAACATATAAAATCCTACCCTGAGGTCCATTAAAATCATTTATACCATCTTCTTTTAATAATCTTTGGAATACTCTATCCGATAGCTGCTTAACTTGTGATATATAAAATCCGCCCTTAGTTTTTTTCAATTTTTTGTCACCTCTCTATATGGAATAGTACTATATAGTACTATTGTCAAGAATATTTAATTTTATTCGATATAAGTATTGTAAGATAAAAAAAATATAGGAGTGAGATTAATATGTCATTACGAATTGTTAAGTTTTACAACTCATCATATTGTGCTAAAAATTCTAACAAAAATTATTCATCCTCAAATAGCACAAACAGCATTAGTAATTCCAGCAAAACAAATTCTAGCAGTGCATCTAATGAAGATAGACAAAACTTAATAAAAGCTGCAACCCATTTTAGAGCGTTAATTGATTCGCAGGCATTATCAATGCAGCAGCTAGGCAAGTCTGACAATAACAGGTTGCAAAACATGTATTATCAAAATTCATATAAGAGTTTCGATAATTCTATTTGGGGATACAACGAGTATCTATAAAATAAAGGGTGAATGACCTCCGTCGGCTGAAAAATGCCTCCTACGGTCACTCATCCCTTCAGTTAACTCTATGTATTTACAAAATACTCTTATTATACTGCTTCTATTGCCTTCTTATCTTAATTCACTAGCTTCAAATGGTTCACCGTGACCTGGATAAATCTTCTTTATTCCTAGACTTTTTAATCTGTTTATGCTTGAGTCTAGTTGATTAAAATCCTTGGCATTTACTGCAACATCCGGCTTCTTCATGTTAGCGAAAGTATCTCCGGCAATGAAGTCGCCATTTAACATTAGGATTCCAATGGAGCCATCAGTATGTCCTGGTGTATGGATTATGCTACCATCAAATCCGTATTCATCAAGTTTATATCCATCTTCTACATAAATATCAGGAGTAAATCTTTCAAAATCATTGAGAGTCTTTACACAAATTTTTTTAATCAAATTTTTCATTAACGTAAATATAATTTTATATGCCAGAGACCTATACCGGAAACTTTCCATAGCCATTTCTACATTAGGATTTTGAACAAGGGTTAAATCAGCTGAATGCATAGCAATTTTAGCATCATACTTATCCCTGATATAAGCAGCATTAGCAGTATGATCATTATCACCATGCGTCAGTATAATAAGCTTTAGTTTTCCAACTGAACACCCGACTTTTTCCAACTGTTTATCTAAGCATTCACGCCTATTTGTAAAGTCCTTATCTACCGTTAAATGTCCGCCAGTATCAATCAAAATGAACTTGTCCTTTGCTTTTAGCAAATAGCAGTTTACACCCTGCAAATCAATTCTGATAACCTCTTGTTCCATAATTAAAGCATCTCCCTTAAAATTATTTAATTACTTATGATTCCTATGATAAGCTCCATGGGTCTCCTCATATACTTTTAGATACAGCCTATCAAACTTACTTTTATCCATATTAAAATATTTAATCCATGAATCAGCAAAACAAATATAGGCACAGTTTGGTATAAAACTAGTAAAGAACTCTGAAATTCTTCTTTCCTGTTCGTCATAATTAGAATCTTTATTGCTCTCTTTCTCTTTTGCTATCATAGCTTCTATGACCTTAAAAAAAATCGGTTGCTCCTTTGTTTTCTTCAATGAATCTATAAATATAACTCTTACTAAATCAGCATTTTTTTTACCAAATTCATAGTACACATCTTGCATTCTCTGTCCTAATTGTTCAAATTTCTCTTTATGACTTTCATTTGCATCACTTTCTATAATATTTAAATAGTCACTGATAAAATTTTTTGTAAGTATCTCCAGAATTTCATCCTTGTTTTTAAAATGATAGTAAATAAGAGACTTTGGTACGTTCGCTGCCGAAGCTATTTCATCAATTCTAGAACCCTCAAAACTTTTGTCAGCAAATACCTTTACTGCTGCATCTAATATTCTTTCACGTGCATTAGGAATGTTCATCTAGTCAGCTCCTCTAATTTAGTACTGAATGTTCAGTTCTAATATATCACTTATTTTTTCCAAAATCAATAAAAAAGGAAATATTGTGGCACTACGGAGATTGATTCGTTCATTAAGCACTTGTAACACAAATTTTATATAAATTTACTAACTTCAAAATAAATTCTTAGAGAGAAAAGT
>NZ_MZGV01000118.1 GCF_002029235.1 Clostridium oryzae | reverse complement strand
GAGAATTATCTGGATAAAATTCAGTATATTAAATACATTATAATTGGTTTATCTTATTACAGTTTTGAATATGATTTAACCCAATCTTCTATAGCTTCTAGAGCGTTTAGATATTATTCTATTTTGAAAGATTTTCACAATATTGTATCTACAGAAGAATATAATAGTTTTAAAGAAGTTAATGATAAAGTATTTATTACCGAATATAATCACGTTTATGTTGACAGTTTTAAGGATACTGAATGGGATAATAAAAATAAGACTGAAGAGTTAGCTAAATTTATTGCTTTGGAAGAATCAAATAAAAACTATCCTAAAACGGTATTAGAAAATGAGAAAGTTTTGTCTAATTACCTTGATTTATTAAAAAGAAATAATATTAAACCTATTCTAGTAGTATGTCCAGTTTCAAAAATGTACTCAAAGTATTTTTCAAAGGAATTGATGCAGAGATTTTATAACAGCATAAATAAATTAAAAAAGATATATAGTTTTCATGTTTATGATTTCTTTACGTCAAATTTATTTTGTGATAATGATTTTTATGATTTTACTCATCTAAATGAGGTTGGAAGTGAAAAATTAACTAATATTCTTAACGATATTATTAGTTAAGCTATATCAATAAGATTCTATATATGCTAAGGTGGGTTAACTATGAAAGAAATAGCAGTAGTAATATGCAATTATAATAAAAAGGAGTACTTACTCAAATGTATAGGTTCACTTTTGAAATCAACATATACGAATTTTGATGTTTATGTTATAGATAATGCATCTATGGATGGATCAGTAAATGCTGTTTTAGAACAATACAGAGATTCTGTTAATATTATTCGGAATGAAGAAAATTTAGGAGGGTCAGGAGGATTTAATTCAGGTATAAAAGCGGTTGTTAATAATGGGTATAAATATATATATCTGTTAGATAATGATGTGATTTTGGATAAAGATGCATTATGTGAATTGTATGAATTCATGGAGGTCAATTACACTACTGGAATTGTAGGTTCAAAGATATATTCGATGGATAACCCTGATAATGTTCAAGAATTTGGATCTTACATTGACTTCTCAACTTTTAATATGAAACTTAGGAATAATGGAAATATAGATTCAAATAGTGATATGACATTCATCGAATGCGACTATGTACCAGCTTGTTCAGCTTTAATAAGAGTTGAAGCCATATTAAAAGTCGGATTAATTGACGAACAATATTTTGTATATTGGGATGATATAGATTTAGGATATAGATTAAAATCAGCAGGATATAAAGTGTTTGCAAGTTCAAAATCAAAAGTATGGCATAAGGGTGGTGGCACTGTAAGAAACAATACTTTTGGAACATATTATTTTTGGAGAAATAGGGTTCATTTTTTTAAAAAATGTTGTTCTGATGATGATATTGAAAGGTTTGTATCAAGACTGTTTGACGATATTTTTCAAGCAATGTATGCCTGCAACTACATAGGAAAGTATAGCAGCATAAAAACTATACTTATGGCTGTAGATGATGCTTTAAATGGAATACGTGGAAGAGCACCTGAAAATAGAATAATGGATGTTGAAAACATAGATGATAAGTTTACAAATATATTAAAAGATATAAAAAAGGTACTAGTTATACATAATTCGAATATCAAGATACTATTAGATGTTGTAAATAAAATAAAAAATGTTAATACAGAAATTCAAATAACTATTGCTGCTAAGAATTTAGAAGAATTGAATAATCAATTTGAGGATATAGAAAAAGTAGAAATACAGTCGCTTGATAATTTGTGTGTTTATGACTTGATTTGTAAAACTTGCTATCATATTTTTGATGCCAGAGATAATATGGAAGAGAATATAGTTTATGTAGATAGATTTTTCAATACTATAACATCTGAAAAGGATAGGGAGTATTTGAGTAATTATAATAATATGTATAATATGCTAAAAAATACTTTGTATTATGTATTGTTAAACAAATGTTTAAAGAAAAGGTGAGTATTATGTTCAAAGTGATAATATTCGGAACAGGTAAATCTGCTAACATCGTTGAAAATATGCTAAATGATAAAGTCGAGATTTTAGCATATTCAGATAATAACCAAAGTAAGTGGAGGCAAAAAAGAAATAGTAAAACGATTATATCACCAAAGCAATTGAATGAATATGAATATGACTATGTAATAATTGGAAGTCAATTTAATGAAGAAATATATATGCAATTAGTATCTATTGGAGTCCCGAGTAGCAAAATATTTCAGTTTTATAAATTTGCTGATAACTACAATAACTATTATAAAAATAATATTAAGTACTTTTTAAGCGTATGTGAAAATGTAGAACTAATTAGTACAGGTATATCGTATTCATGGTTTGGATTTAAATGCGATGTATGCGAAAAAAAAGCTTTTAATTTTGCATTTGGAAGTCAAGATTTATTTTATGATTTTTTTACTGTAAAACATCTTTTTGAAAATTATTCTGAAAAAATGAGCTGTGTAAAATATGCTTTGATTGGCATTTCTTATTATAGTTTTCAATATGATATGTCTCTTTCTTCTATGCGCGGTAAAGTTATTTTATATTATGATGTTCTTAGGAATGCTCATAATTTTAAAGAAATAAATCGGGTTTACAATGAATATGATATTAACAGAAGAGTTGCAGATAAAATATTCAAAAAGAATGCTGATGGAAACTATGAGTTTAAGCTAGAGGTTCCTACATTAAATGAGTATGAAGACAATTGGCTTATCGGTAAAAAACAGGCTAATATAGATTGTAATAAAAATTATCCTGAAACAGTAAAAGAAAATATTCAAATTGTTAAGGATTATATAAAATTTCTTGAAGATCATAATGTAAAACCTATAATAGTTGTATACCCAGCTACAAAATACTATACTGAGAATTTCTCTAAAAGAATAGAAGATGAATTTCATTTTATAATAAATCAAATTGAAAAGAAGTACAATTTTCAGTACATAGATTGTTTTAGATCTGATTTATTTACTGATGATGACTTTCGAGATGTATCACATTTGAATTTGCGAGGAGCGGAAAAATTTACAAAGATATTAAATGAAAAAATAAAATGGTAAACGTAACAAAAGATTATAAGTTGATGAAAGAGGACTTTTAATAGCGATAATGATAAGTGATGCAGAAAGAGCGTATCTTAAGTGTCGAAGCAATAGTTTATAGTAAAAAATAAGTATACAAGGCATAGATTTATCATTTCTTAACATGGCAGTATTTAGGTGAGCTTTCTGATTAGGAAAAACATGGGTCGGTGATTCAAGTTTATCTTTGAAAATTAAGTTTAGAATATTTATAAAGTTTATACCAATATTACTTGCATCAGGCAGGTCAAAACTATTTTATCTGTTCTTATAAAATATACCTTCCTTCCAATATATTAAAATGCAATGAAATATCACATTCGCTATGCATATGTGATAAACAGAATGAAGCTTGGTTCCATTTTGCAGTTTATAAAGATTAACAGTGTGTATCATTAATGGCAGTTCTTCCTCACGGAAAACTTTTAATCGGCCGTTCTATTTCTTTGAGTTTTCTAACTTTTTTAGGAAAGATGGCTGTGATATGATTCATTTTGCATATAAACACAAAATTTAATAGATGTAGATTTATTTATATACAATTTGTTAAAGTATAAAATAGCATTAATGAAATGGATAATAAGTACTGTTCAATTTTCATTAATAATCTACGATAATTTATATATGAATGACAAAACAGATTGGAGGAAACTTATGAGCACTCCTTTAGTCAGCATAGTGACTATATGCTGGAATAGAAGAAAAGATATTCTTGAAAGTCTAAAAGGAATATATGAAGTTGAATATGACAATTTAGAAGTGATTGTTGTAGATAACTGTTCAACAGATGGTACTTGTGAAGAAATCAGAAAACAATATCCAAAGGTTAAATTGATAGAAATGTTTAAAAATATAGGCATTGAGGCATATAATATTGGCTTCAAGAATGCGCAAGGTGAATACATAGTAATATTGGATGATGATTCTTTTCCACATAAGTATAGTGTAAAAAGAATGGTAGAGAAGTTTAAGCAAGACGAGAAACTAGGAATGGTGGCTTTTGATGTAAGGAATTACTATAATTATGACGAAGTAAAAGCTTCAGAGGATGAGGAAGATATAAACGAGGACACCTCTGCAAAGGCTAAAGATTACCTTATGGCATTTAATGGAGCAGGTGCAGCTGTAAGGAGAGAGCTGCTGGAACGAGTGGGCTTTTATCCAGAGGAATTTTTCTTATATTGGAATGAGCAGGATACTGCTTTTAGAATTTTGGACACAGGATATAAAATTGAGTTTTTCTCAGATGTGGTTTCATACCATAAGTATTCTCCTAAAAACAGGGCATCTTGGAGAGCTCCTTTTTATTATACAAGGAATGCATTCTGGCTTATATGGAAAAACTATCCTATGAATGCAGCAGTAAGACTTACAATTAACATGGTATACGATTGTTTTTACTACTCAATGGAGCAAAAAACTTTCATATATATAAAGGCCATGTTTAATGCCATTTTTAATGCTAATAAGATTAAAGGAAAGAGAAAAGTAGTTGGAGAATACATCTGGAAAAATTTTAGAATTCCTTTTAACGTTTCTTTTACATTCTTTAAATAGATAGGGGTAAAATGATGAAAGAACTTTTGATAATTCGCTCTGTAAGTTTTCAGCAGTTAGATTTAAACTTCACTGCTATAAAAGAAAAATATACTCACTGCAATATAAGTCTTCTTACCCATGAGCATGGAGTAAAGTTGGCGAAGAAGTATAAAGATATAAAAAATATATATGTTTATCCATATAAAGAAGGCTTCAAAGCAGGCAATAGTGTAGAAGAACTTAAGCAAAAGAAATTTGATGTAGTTATAGTACCTGTTACGAATATATCAGGTGCAGGTTTTTTTAATGTTTTGAAATTCTCTAAAATGATAAACGCAAATAAAAGAGTAATGTGTAATGTAGTATCAGAACTTAATGAAATATCCGATTCACGCATAGTGCTTATGCAGTTAAAAGATATATTATTTAAAACATCAGCGTCATTATTGACCGCTTTAATGACAGTATTTATGATTATTTTCCTGCCGCTGAAACTTAGAAGCTTAATAAAAAAATGAGCTGAATAGTTTTAATTTCAGAACTATTTATAAAAATTCGTTATTCCAGTAATGGCGATTTATGCATAGTAAGTATTTCAAAATAAAGCAAGGTGAACTATGCTTTATTTTTTTAGTCAGTAATACTATTGGAATCTTGGACTTATTCTATATGAATTCTAAGAATACAAATTTATAAGAATGAGAAATCTATCGTTTGGTAAGATTACTAAGGAAGAAACATATTCATAAAGGAATGGTGATTGTTTTGTATAAGGTTTTAATGTTTGGCACAGAAAAATCTTCAAATATAGTGGCTAGCATGTTAAAGGATGATGTGGAAATTTTAGCATATATAGATAATGATAAAAATAAGTGGGGAAGCAGAAAAAATGATAAGATAATTTTAGGACCACACGAGATAGGCTGTTTTGAATATGATTATATAGTTATAGGAGACCATTTTAATACGGATATATGCGAGCAGCTTTTAAACATAGGAATAGATAAGAACGAGATTTTTCAATATTACTTATTTCTAGACAATAACCTTAATTATTATAAATGGAAGATCAGTGATTTTGTTCTAAAGTACAGAGCAAAAGCTGAAGTTCTAAATACAGGTATGTTTTACTCATGGGTAGGTTTTAAAGCAGACGCATGCATTAAAAAAGCGTTTAATTTTGCATTTTCAAGTCAGGATCTTTTTTATGATTATCTCACTGTAAAATATCTTCTTAAGAATTGGCCTGAAAAAACTGACGAAGTAAGATATGTATTTATTGGTCTTAGCTATTACAGCTTTCAATATGATATGTCCTTATCCTCTATGAGACATAATGTAGTTTTATATTATGATATATTAAAGGAAGCACATCATTTTGACAATATAGAAGGTGTCTATGAAGACTATGCAATAAATAAGGAAATAGCTGATAAACTGCTAAGAAATAGAGATAATAGGATGTATGGCTTTAAGTGGAATATGACTAATTTAGATGAATACGAAGATAAGTGGTCAGTGGGTAAAAAGCAGGCAGAAATTGATTGTAACAAGGATTATCCTGAAACAGTAGCTGAAAACATAGAAATCTTTCAAAAATATCTTGAGCTTCTGAAGGATTACTCTATAAAACCTATAGTTGTAGTTTATCCGGCTTCAAAATATTATTACAAGAATTTTTCTGAGAAAATTGAACAAGAGTTTCATGGAATAATAAACGAAATGAGAGAACGTTACAATTTTCAATATCTAGATTATTTCAGAAAGGAGTTATTTAATGATGAAGATTTTGGAGGTGTTTCTTATTTAAATTATTATGGAGCTATTAAGTTTACAAAATTATTAAATGAACAGATGGACTGGAGCTAAATAATAAGTATATAAT
>NZ_MZGV01000117.1 GCF_002029235.1 Clostridium oryzae | reverse complement strand
TGTTTGGTTAGAGATTCAATTATAACATGAAATTGGGGGTCATTGTTTTTTTTATACAAAAAAACTCTGTAACCCTTGATATATAAAGAAATTTTTAAAAGAATAGTGTAAAAAACTTTACACTAACATAAGAGAAAAGGTGGTTATTAAATGAAAAAACGATACAACGTGTTTACGAAGAAGTTAACAAGAAACAGTAATATATTTTGAAATTAGAGAATTAAGATAAGAAGGCAACAGAAGCAGTATAATAAAAGCATCTTGTTAATATTAAGAGTTAGGGCATTAAAAATGGTTACATCCGACGGAGGCATTTGGAGTGAGTTTAGCAATTATCCGTGTCTTTTAGGCAAATTTCCGTTAAGATGGCGAATTGTTTGAGGCGTAGCCGAGTTATGAGCCATTAGGAAATTTGCCTAAAAGATGTGGTGTAATTGCTTAATGAACGTAACCGGCCGACATAGGGTGTAACCATTTTTTATTATTGAGGTGATTTTTATCAATACAAAACAAGTATGAAAAAATAATTATTGTGTATTTTATGTTTGAAAATGATAAAAACGGCAAGAATGTAGAAATGAGTTGATAATTGAAAAAAGAGATGACTTGTGAAAAACAACCATTGTAGAAAATAGATGGTATATATAAAAAAAGCTAATTTTAATTAATTCCATATGTAATGTGTGGATTTTACATAATGTAGACAGAATTTTAATAAATAAACCGTATAATATATTGTAGAGCAAAAATGATTTGACTAGGAGGAATTTTGTAAATGAAAAGAAAAATTGCTATGCTGCTGATATTTATTGGAATATTAGTGGTAGGGTATCTTAACATTGATAACAAAGAATTACATAGAATCATTAAGCAAAACAATATTTTTTTAAATAGTGATAAGAAAATAGAGGTTAAACAAACTAAGAATAAAAATGAGAAAGCCGTCATGGCAAATAAATATGTATTTCCTAAAGAGGAGCCGGTGAGAGCTGTTCCTAGTAACCATAAGTATCTTGTCAAAGTGAAAATTAATCAGCAGAAAGTAGACGTGTATGAGGATGAATATAAAATCAGAACTATGAAGTGTTCTACTGGGCTGTCTGGAGAGAACAGCAGTACACCTTTAGGACATTTTAAGATTAATGGATATTACGGTCAATATTTTTATAGCAGTAAATATAACGAAGGTGCAAGATATTGGGTTGGTTTTATAAATGGTAAGTACTTATTTCACTCTATTCCAACTGAACAAGATGGTGATGTTATCGCTTCTGAAGCTAAAAAAATTGGTAATAGAGCATCACATGGATGTGTAAGACTTTCAATAAAAGATGCATATTGGTTTTATGAAACAATCCCACAAGGATCAGAGGTGATTATAGAAAAATAGTGTTTTATAAATACACAGAGTTGACATGAGGGTAGAAGTAATAGAAACAGAGATTTTTGAGCTGCCAATTGTTAAGTTCTTCAAAATTAGTACGAAGAAAAACATAGCGATACATAATACAATAGTAATTTAGAAAAGTTATTGATGAGCAATTTGTAAAAGCATTAGAAGGGTATGCTTTGTAAAGAAAATAAGATTGCAAATAAATGGGTGTAATGTCTGAGGGACTTATCCGATGTGGGTTACACCTTTTTTCTATATATGCTTATACAACTTGCATAGAATGGAAAGAATTGTTGAATTACACGATATTACGTCGATACAAATATTATTAATATTGCTAATTTTTTGGTAATAATGGTTGAATAAGTTCGAATTATAAAATATAATGATATTAGATAGGTTATAAATAAAAAAACACTTTATATATGTTAAAGGGGTAAATAACGTTATGAAGAAAACTAAAATTTTGATTGTTGATGATTCACCCTTCCAAATTACTATGCTAGAGGACATATTAAATGAGAATGGCTTTGATGTAGTTGGACAAGCTCAGTCATTAGAAGAAGTTATAGAAAAAGTAAATGAATTACATCCTGATTTAGTTACAATGGATATAACCATTCCTGGAACAGATGGATTTGAATGCACAAAGGAAATACATAAAATCGACAAGAACATTAAGGTAGTAGTAGTAAGTTCAATGATGGACGAGGAACTAATAAAGAAAGCTAAGAAACAGCATATGTGCGGATATATTCAAAAACCAGTTGATCCAGAAGAGCTTACCCTTCTAATCAACAGAATCATGGCAGATGAAGAATTGTATATGGAACTTGAGAAAGTTTATTCAAAGATATTTAAAGAGGCTGTTCTAGACATCTTCAATAGGCTTACAAAAACAGTTCCTGAATTTACTGATGAAAGCAATGTAGATAAGGCTATGAAGAGTGAGGGAGTTTCTGTAATTATGGGTATCATAGGAAAATATTCTGGCAGAATGATACTTGACATATCCCTCGAAACAGCTGAAAAACTTGCTGCTGTCTTATTAAGAAGACAACCTAAGAGTGAAGAAGAGGCTCTTAATGTAATGTCGGAAATAGCAAACATGTTTTCAGGCAGTGCTTGTTCAATGATTAACAAAAAGAATAAGTTATTTGGCTTGAGAGTTGCACCTCCGACTACTCTTCACGGTGAATCTATAAATATATTAAAAGCAAAACTTGAAGATACGTATTCTGCTAACGTAAAAACTCAGTTCGGGGAACTATCAATTAATGTAGGCTTTAATAGGGGTGAAGGAGAATGGATGTCAATTATATAAATCCTTTTTTAGAATCATTTGTTAATGTTATGCCTCAGCTAGGATTGAATGATGTTAAAAGAGTAGATGTAAGTTTGAAAGGGAAATTTATACAAAGTCCCGGTCTAGTAGTTATTATAGGACTTATTGGAGATATAAAAGGAAATATTATTTATGGATTGACAGAAGAAGATGCTAAGAAGTTAGCGTCAGTTATGATGATGGGAATGCCAATAGTTAGTTTTGATGAACTTGCTCAAAGTGCAATTTCAGAACTTGTAAATATGTTAACGGCTAATGTTGCTACTAGGTTTTCCGAGCAAAATGTTAATATAAATATATCAACACCTACTCTTATACAAGGTAATTTTACGGCAAATGCGAATGCAGACAAGGTAATCTGTGTTAAAATGGGTGTCAATGGATGTATTATTGATGTAAATATTTCTTTGGAGAAAAATACCATATAATCAGCTGTATAAAAGCTAAAATAATTAATAATGAATGGACTGTGAGTAGCAAGCTTCCTTCTCAAAGGGAGCTTGCTAAAATATTTTCCATTAATAAAAGCGCAGTTTTACAGGAGCTTTGGTTGAGCTAAAGTCATACAGTTAATATAGCAATCGGGGTGATAATAGGAATGATTAAATACCTAATTCAAGGATTCATGCTGGGATTAGCATATGTAGCACCAATAGGAATGCAGAATTTATATGTTATAAATACGGCTGCAACTCAAAAGAAAGTCAATGCGTATCGTGTGGCTTTTATAACGATTTTCTTTGACATTTCATTAGCCTTAAGCTGTTTTTTTGGTATGGGTGCACTTATGGAGAAGTTTACTATATTAAAAATGATAGTTATGCTTATTGGTGCTTTTTTAGTTATATATATAGGCATACAGCTTATAAGGAGTAATCCAGATATTAATAGTAATATAACAATTGAAAAATCTGTTTTAAAAGTAGTCGTGTCTTGTTTCAGTATAACTTGGCTTAATCCACAGGCTATAATTGATGGATCATTGTTGTTGGGAGGATTTAGAGAATCGCTTCCTCATGCTGCTGCCATACTATTTATTGGAGGTGTCTGTCTAGCATCATTTAGCTGGTTTACAATTGTAACGACAGTAGTATCAGCGCTTAGGCAAAAGTTTAATAGAAACATAATTAAGATCATAAATGTTGTATGCGGAGTTGTAATAATATATTATGGATTAAAATTAGCATATAGTTTTGTGAAACTGCAATTTGTTTAGCCATTTATTCGTTAAGTGATAGGTATGTATGGTAAATAATAAAATAGCTTATAGATATTTCAATAACTAAAAAGTAAACCGCTGGTTTACTTTTTTTAGTCTCTAGGAAATGTTCATGAAAGTGTGCTTTCACCAAGTAGAATGAAAAAGTAATCTTCTTTTTCGTAGGAAATTATGTTTTTTGCCAATCGTGTTTAATTTTTGTGTAATGTTAAGAAATTTTGTAGCATTATAGTACTTTATTGAATAATATATATTAGCTGAATTGAATAGTAGGCTGATTCTAGTGAATATAGGAGGATTAGAAAATGAAAAACGCATATTTAGATGAAATAGCAGTTGGCTGGGAGCCAGAGAAACCAGAAAAACCTGAAATAGATAACTTCGAAGATGATGATCAATTTACAAAACAGAGACAGTTCAATAAACAAATAAACTATAATAATTTTGATCAGAAACAAATAGTTAAACAATATCAGGGTCAGACTTCTGAAAATGATGCAGATAATGATGCAGATAACGAAGCAGGTGCAGCTTCAGGGTCAAAATCTGGGGCAGCAGCTGGATCAAAGTCGGGGGCAGCAGCTGGAGCAAAAAACAAGAATAACGCTTATCTGGATGCAGATTCAGAAGCTGATATTGATGTTGAAACAAAGGGCAGAAATAAGAGATATCAGTAAAATATTATTCTCATGTGAAGGAATAGAAAAAATTTTTCTATTCCTTCTATTTTTCGCACATATATTACAACGGCTGAATAATATACAATAGACATTTGATAAAAAAAGGAGAAATTGGTATGGAAAAGGCCGAAGAACAAGGAAAAGTTGAGCTTTTAGACAATGCACATACAAATGTTGATAACAAGCTTCAAGAACAGAATAGTATGCAGCAAAATAGGCAGGATCTTGACCAACAACAGGAAGTAGATGTAAAACCATCACAAGTAAATGTTCAGAGAATTGATGTAATTTTAAATAATAAGTTAGAAAATTATTCAGGAAAGATAACGGGAACTATATATAGTAATATAAAAGATGTCATTGATGATGAGCCTCAAATATATTTGTATTTTGGAACAATTAATAACTTCCCAGTATATAGAGTTAGTACAGATAAAAATGGAAAATATGTAATTGAAGATTTGCCGCCAGGTTTCTATAGTATTGAAGTTATTTGTAATAACTTAGTTGTAGCATCAGTGTATAATATAAAAGTTCTTCCTGGACAAACTACAGAACAGCCACTTTATTTAACGACATATGTGCGCAAGAAGAAATAGTCATAATATTATTTAGTATATAATAACATGAGAGCTATTTATAAATAGGAAAATTTATTTTTTCCTATTTTTTATGAACTTATTTTATTTATGTTACTAAGTTTTGGGACGATAATTATTATATTAGATTTATAACCTCTCATATTTGTACTGTAAAATGAGAGGTGCTTCATTAAATTTTACTGTATTATGTTTTTGGGGGTAATGTGATGGAATGGTTAGAAAAATTAAATTGTGCTGTAGACTATATAGAAAAGAATCTTGAAGGAGAAATTAAATATGAAAAAGCGGCTCAAATAGCATGCTGCAGTACATACCACTTTCAGCGAATGTTTTCTTATATAGCTGGAGTCCATATATCTGAATATATTAGGCGTAGAAGATTAACAAGGGCTGCCTTGGATCTTCAGAGTGGAGATAAGGTTCTAGAAGTAGCTTTAAGATATGGTTATGAATCTCCAACAGCGTTTAACCGCGCATTTCAAAATATACATGGTATAACTCCATCTGCTGCACAAAAAGAAGGTATTTCTCTTAAAGCATATCCACGCATTAGCTTTAAGATTACAGTAAAAGGAGTTAGTGAAATGGAATTTCGAATTGAAAATAAGGGTAAATTTAGGATTGTTGGTCTCAAAACTGCATTAGCAAATAGTATTGAACAAAATTTTAAAGAAGTACCACAGTTTTGGCAAAAGGTTTCACAAAATGGTGATCTTGCAAAGATAGCAGCTTTGATAAATAGAGAGCCTTTTGGAGTATTAGGAGTTAGTGCATGCCTAGAAAGTCTAAAACAATGGGAGTACTATATTGCTGCTCCATCTGATGCAGAAGTTCCATTAGGCATGGAAGAATACATAGTTCCAGCTTGTACTTGGGCCATTTTTCCTGGTGAAAGTGATTCACCAAAAGCAATTCAGGAGCTTGAGAAAAGGATAGTTACAGAATGGCTGCCTTCTTCTGGCTATGAATACGCAAATGCACCAGATGTTGAAGTTTATCTTAGTCCAGATCCTAGTCACCCTAAATACGAAGTGTGGTTACCAATTGTTAAGAAGTAATAACATATTTTGAAGTTAGTGCATTAAGGTAAGAAGGCAACAAAAACAATATATTAAAAGCATTTTGTGAATATTAAGAGTTAGGGCATAGGAAATGTTGTGGCACTACGGATCAATCTCCGTAGTGCTACAACATTTCTTTTTTTAGACTCTAGGAATTTACTATTTTTTACAATTGAGAATAACTTTCAACTGTGTATAAATAAATTGTATGTGTTGTTAAAAGTATGTAACTATATAATATACGAAGTAATATGAAGATAGCTTTTAAGAAAATATTAATAAATAAACAAGAAAAATAATTTGAGAGAAGTAATGTAGAAAATAATATTTTGTAAATGCATAGAGTCAGCATAGGGTAGGAAGTGGTTGGAGGAGGCGTTTTCCAGCCAACGGAAATCACTTCCTACCACTTTTTATTCTATAGGAAACTATGTAATTGCAAGGTTGTGGATAAGTGTGTAAAATATAGGTATTATGGTAGATAAGAAAATAACAGTAAAAGAAATATTAGTAGATAAGTATCAGGATTTTAAAAATAAATATTGGAGT
>NZ_MZGV01000116.1 GCF_002029235.1 Clostridium oryzae | reverse complement strand
CTATTGTTATTATTATTTCCTAATATTTAAGAAAATTGCATATAATATTCAATATAATAAAAAACAGGCTATATACTTTTAATAGTATAGTCATGCCTGTTTTTATTTTTTCAAACTATATGATTTTATATTTTAACCCAATAAGTTCTTTAAGAGTAAATTTATTTGTTTTGTATGAAATTAAAGCATTATGAGCCTTTGAATCATTTCCCTGTCAATCGCATAAGATATCGCTGAATCTTCAGATATGATTTTCTTCTTATACAGTTCAGCAATAGCCATGTCCATTGTTTTCATTCCATACTTTCCACCTGTTTGAACAGCAGATTCTATCTGATGAGTTTTACCTTCTCTTATAAGATTCTGAATAGCAGGTGTAGCAACCATTATTTCTAATGCAGCAACCCTTCCCTTTTCATCGTTTCTTGGAATAAGCTGTTGTGAAATTATGCCCTGTAATACTGCAGCCATCTGTATTTTAATTTGCTGCTGCTGGTGCGGTGGAAATACATCAACTATTCTGTCAACTGTCTTTGCAGCTCCTATAGTATGAAGAGTAGAGAAAACTAAGTGTCCCGTTTCAGCTGCCGTAATTGCAGTAGCTATTGTCTCTAAATCTCTCATCTCTCCAACCAGTATCACATCTGGATCTTCCCTTAATATAGACTTTAAAGCTCTTTCGTAGCTTAGGCTATCTTTTCCTATCTCTCTTTGGTTTATAATTGATTTATTATGTTTATGTAAATATTCTATCGGATCTTCCAATGTTATTATATGAGCATCTCTTGTACTGTTTATTTCATTTATCATTGCTGCAAGTGTTGTACTCTTACCACTTCCGGTAGGACCAGTTACAAGTACAAGACCCCTTTGCAGCTGGGTAAGCTGCTTTACTACAGCTGGAAATTCAAGCTGTGACAATGTTGGCACTTTTAAAGCTACTACTCTTATTGCAAGAGCATCACTGCTTCTTTGTTTAAATATGTTTATTCTGAATCTTCCCAAACCAGGTATTGAATATGAGGTATCGTATTCACCATTTCGGCTATATTCTTCATATTTATCACCTATAATAAGCTTCACATATTTTTCAGTATCTGAAGGCAATAGCTTGTTTTCTTTCATAAAAGTCAATTTTCCATTAATTCTAATAGCCGGCGGTACACCAACTGTTAAATGTAAATCCGAGGCCCCAGCTTTAACAGTTGTTTCTAAAAGTTCATTAAGATTTACCATTCTTATCCCCCTTATGTTTTGATGTTATAATCTATCAGTTTTATAAGCAATATATGGATTGTACATTTTATAATATATTATACACATTATAACTTTAGTTTTCCATTGAGTTCTTTATACAATTTCTTTAAAGCTCTCTTTTCTATTCTTGAAACATATGAACGTGAAATTCCCAGCATCTTAGCTATTTCGCGTTGAGTTTTGGCATTACCGTCCAATAAGCCATATCTCATTTCAATAATAATTTTTTCTCTTTCAGCAAGGCAACTATTTATCTTACTGTATAGTCTCCTCGTTTGTATCTTATTTTCAACTATATCTATAATTGAATCCTCATCGCTGCTCAATACGTCCATCAAAGAAATTTCATTATCTTCTTCAGGTTATACACTTCTACAAATATTATATCAGAAAATGGAATAAAAAATATACTTATACATACAAAAACATTTTTTTATGGTATAAATGTTCTTTATTACTTGCTTTTTTCTTTATATATTTCAGCAGCAATTCCAGATACTAAGTTGTTTAGTTCCTTTTTAATTGTTAAATCTTTTTCTTTAGTTATTTTAGGTGCAATGATATCTATTTTTGTGTTTCCTAACACATATGATACAGAGTTATCGTCTTTAATTTTTTCAACCATAATAATCACCTCAACTAAACTTATTCAACTAAAATGAAGTTTAGTAATACTCAATTAATGAATCACTATGTACTAATATATAATTTGATATTGATTATACTTTCACATTTTTGCCAAATACCAATATTATATATTGACAAGGTATTAATTATATCAAACAAATTTTCATGGAGGAGAAACATGTTATTAAAGGAAGATTTCATCAGATACTCGCTGGAAATAAATCTTTTCTTTTTAAGATTGGCAAAAGAACATTCTATTTTTGCTGCTGCCTCACTTACTCAAAGGGATATAAGAGTCGCAGATGAGCTTATTAGATTAAAAAGCAGTATCGAAGTAATTTTAAACAATGCTGTAAAGTTATCACAAGGAGTTATCAGTTCAGAAGTATTAGCTTCAGGTGAACTAGTAACCGGTCTTACTTTAGCCGCTGAAGATAAGACTAGATTTTACACCGGAATTCCCATAGACACTAATATAACTAAAATGGAGCTTGCATTAAAACCTGGAAAATCTCCGATGAATAATTCAGTTCTCTTTGAAAGTGTTTCAAGTTTAAACCAACAAGCAATAATAGCATTAACTACAGCTATAGAATCTACAGAAAAACTTATGGCAAATGTATTAAGCTGTAATACTTTTACCTTCCTATATCCTCTGCTAATTGACCATGTAATAGAGGAAACCCGCTTTTTTACATCATTGCTCATTAAGCTTCAACATATGGAAGATCTTAATATCATAAATAAAGCTCTTGCTGAAGAATTTAAATTTGATTGGAACGAAATCATGAAAGAGCACTCTCAGTTTATAAGAGGTATGCTTGACCCATCCGAGACACGGTTATTTGAAACTGCTGATGCTTTTGCAAAAGAATTTGCCAGACTGGAAGGAGGAACTGCTGAGACATCAAAACAACCTATCCACTCTTCTGATAACATAAGAAGAGCATTAACTGCAACTACAAACCTAAGAAATTTCAAAAGAGCCGGCACTGAGGGCATTTTAGCATGCAAAATAAAATCTATAATATTACCTCTTTTAGCAGATCATGTGACTAGAGAAGCAAATCATTATTTAAGATTACTTAAGAGTCTAAATACTAAACCTTCTAAGTAATTCCTGATAGCATTATAACAAGGGTTCAGGGAATATAGATACTGCTTATATCACTTAATGTATCTTGATTCCACAACCCTTGTCCTAAATATTTAGTTACTGCTGATCTTCTTTTTTATGCTTATTAAAAAAACAACAAAAATCAATATCAAAGCTGTAATAGTATTTATCATCATATAACTTTGTTCGAAGCGAACCTTACCAAATGATGCATTTATATGTATCATGAAAAGTCTAGGCTGACCAACGATACCAACCAAATATTATAGAAATATTTAAGAAAGTGTAAGGTTTTCAATTCTGTACATAATTTGATTTCGTTTATTAACACTTTACATACCCATTATATAATTTATTGTAAATTGATGAGCGTCTACGAAAAATACCTATTGCCATTAAGGTAATAGGTATTTTATAGTCTACAGAGGCTCATTAAATTAATTCAAGTCGTATCATTTTCATGTAACATTTTTATATTTAATCCATATAATGTATTGTGAATTTCTATAACCTATTTTACATGTAACTTTAACTACTATGTTTATAGAGGTGAAAATAAAAATAAAAATAGAACTACAAAACTATGACAATTTACCAAGGTCATTTCAAATTAATAAGGGACAAAGTTGGGCCGAGATTAAATATTTAGCTAATGGAGCAGGATATAGTATTTTTTTACTCCCTCAAAAACTGTATTATTAATAAATCAGCAAACAAATGATAAAGTATTAAATAATGCTAAAGGCAATACAAAGCCAGTTCTTAAAAAGCAAAACAATTGTGCTGTGGTTGAAATAAAATTTGCAGGAGCAAATAAACAGTCAGTGATTGAAGCGATTGAAGAATTGCCTGGTAAGGTTAATTACTTTTTAGGCAGCGATCCGGCTAAGTGGTACACTAACATTCCCACTTACTCGAAAATAAAATATCATGGCGTGTATACTGGCATCGATGTTATTTGCTATGGTAATTCCGGTAAGTTGGAGTATGATTATATAATTTCGCCAAATGCAGATCCTAAATCAATAATAATCGATATCCAAGGAGCCGACAATTTAAAGTTAGATAATAAGGGATATCTAATTTTACACGTTTTAAACAGTGAATTCTGTTTTAAAAAGCCTTATATATATCAGATAGTAAATGGAATAAAAAGTAAAGTAACAGGCAGCTATATAATAAGAAAAGATGGAACAGTCGGATTTAAGATTGGACACTATCATAAAGCTTTACAGTTAGTTATTGATCCTTTACTTGAATACTCTACTTACCTTGGCGGAAGCGAAGAAGACTATGCTAATAGCATTGCTGTAGATTCAGTGGGTAATGCCTATATAACAGGAGGTACTGAGTCCATTAATTTTCCTACTAATCCTCCATCACAGCCCGCTCCTAATAGCAGCGTTAACTCTTTTATAACCAAAATTAATTCCACTGGTTCTCAATTGATATATTCCACGTATTTGGGCGGCAATGGTGACGATATTGCATCTAGTATTAAAGTTGATGTGGAAGGTAATGCTTACATTACAGGTTTCACTAAATCTTCTGACTTCCCGATTAATAATGCTTTGCAAAAGACCTTAAATGGTACTAATAGCGATATTATTATATGTAAAATCGGCTTAACACAGGCTGAAAGTATCGAAAACTCTATTACAAGTATCATAAGCAAAGTTTCAGATATTAATAAAACACTAAGTTCATTAGATGGTATTGAAAAATCTGTAAAAAAAAAAGTGATTTCTATCATCCAAAAATCTCTGATATGTACACTCAAAAATGGAGAAATTCTATTTAATAGATTTTTCCGTTTTACCGATTGTTAATTTTGGGAAATAGCCAGCTAAATTCATTGTTCTTTTTAGGAGATTCTATTTCTATAGTATCTTCTAAGTTTATTTTCTGTAATTATACTATTCTGGTTTCCTTACCACATTAAATCCGTAGCCCATAGAAGCTGTTATAATACATATTATGCCAAGGACAAAAACAAACCACCATAACCATCGGGCTACTTTATTAGTTTTATTAATTCTTTTGTTCTTAAAAAAGGAATAATAATCTGTACAAGCATTCCATATACCATTAAAAATGCACCATATGCCCAATATAAATTTACTAGCAATGCCTATATAATAAATATACGTTCTATTAGCAATTGCAACAAATGGTATTACAGATAAAATACAAAATATGATGACAAAAGGAATATTTATACAAAGATATAGTTTCTTCATGCTTTGCTCGCTCATTATGAATCTCCATTCTAAATTCTTTAAGATGCTGTTTGCCCCTTCATCCTTTTTATATATGCTTTCGTAAATGGGCATACTGCTATGCATTTTCCACATACAGCTGTTTCTATGCCAACAATTTTCTTCATCATAGCTCTAGCCTTTGCTCTGCATTTCAGCGGTTCAATAAGATCTTTTCTTTCTGCATTAACATTCCATAAGTTCCCCTTTATAGCTTCTGCAGGACAAGCATTTGTACAGTTAAGACAGTTTCCGCATTTCGATTCATCTATAGGTTGCCCAGTTTTAACCGGTATATCTGTTAAAATAGTACTTATACGTATTGCAGAACCATAGTCAGAAGTTATAAGCAGTGCATTCTTTCCAATCCATCCTATTCCCGCTCTGGTTGCTACAGTCTTATGGGGTAATGGTGTAGTAAGATTATCATCCTCTGTAACATAAGTAGTACTTTGTCCTATAGCATTATATCCTCTAGCTTTTATAAATTTTTCACCTAAAGAAACTATTTTGTCTAGCAGCTTATTTAATCTTTTATACTCTTCGTAATACTGCTCTGTTGGTCCGTTCTCTAGCTCTTTCACAACTTCAGAAGCTATTTTAACAGCTACACATATACCATAAGGTAAATTACACCGGATATTAGAATCTAGCATAGTTAAATCTCCAAAGCCTACAATATCTGCGCCTGCATTTTTCAAGTAATTTATCAGTTCTGATTCAAACATTGTTTATCACCTGCCTTGATTTTTTAATATATATATAGGTTATATATTATCATATATCTTTAGAAACTTCTGCATAATTTCCCCATGACTCTCTACAATATTACTGGGAAGTTTATTAATGGGAAAAAATTTTACATCAAGAGATTCAGTTTCATCCATGGCTATCTCTCCACTAATTTCATCACTATAATACGCAATAGTCACAGCATAAAATTCATCACCATTAGGTACTTTTACTAATCTATCCCTGCCAGAATCAACCTGTATAAAATTTAATTTTCCAACAGTTAGGCCTGTTTCCTCCAATACTTCTCTTCTTGCAGTATCCTCAGTTGATTCACCTAACTCCATAAGTCCTCCCGGAAGTCCCCATTTACCATAGGATGTAGTTTTTCGTTTTTCTAACAATATCCTTTTCTTTTCATCTATGATTACTACTACCGCTCCAACAAGTATAAGCGGACGATGACCAACTATTTTTCTAAGTTCTTCTATATATCCCATTGCAACCTCTTTTCAAGTTTTTTAGTTTTCATCCCAAGGCACAACTTTTAAGTTTGGCCATTTCTTAATCCAATTTGATACCTTAGTTTCATAGATTTCTTTAGTTATCTGAACTTTATTAGCCCTTACGGTCATTCCAAATAAATCATTCAAGCCAAAAGGTGCATATACCTTAAACTCATTATTAAACTCTTTTCTAATTCCAATGGATGTAGCAGTTGTTGGCCAAGAATTTATAGAGCTCTCTAATGATTTATATGGTTCAATGCTATAGCCAAAATGATCCTTATACCACAAGTGTACTCTAGCTTGATTTTTTACATCAATCTCTATGTCTAAGTCTGAATATAACTGTTTTACGGCTGAAATCATTCTGTCTTCGGCTTCAAAGTCCACATTTTCTTCATCAAAGTAAACAAAATCAATATCTTTGATACCGTAATTTAAAGGTTTATCAGAAATATAATTCCATACTGTTTGTGTTATGCATCCTGCACCTATATAATAATTATCCAAATCTAATGTTTTAGCTCTTTCTAGAACCTGATTTACAATTTCACTTGAACTAATTATCGTTTTTAAAGCTTTTACCTGAGAGCATAGATCCAGATTGTAACCTGATAATCGTCTCAAATCCATGTATTATTCTCCTCTCTAACTCGTAATCTTTATATAATTCTTTTATTTTACAACTTCTATTGCTTAATTCTCTGACCTATTAGTATTATAGCACTTGTTTCTAATATAAAAAAAGAAATGTTGTGGCACTACGGAGATTGATCCGTTCATTAAGCACTTGTAACACAAATTTTATGTAAATTCCTACGAAAATTAAATAATAGCACTCTTTCTATTTTAGGCAACACTAAGCTAGACTGGCCTATTTAGGCTAGTCCCAAGCTTTGTATTTTATTTCATATTCTTAGACAGGGGCTTTTTCTA
>NZ_MZGV01000115.1 GCF_002029235.1 Clostridium oryzae | reverse complement strand
ACTCCAATATTTATTTTTAAAATCCTGATACTTATCTACTAATATTTCTTTTACTGTTATTTTCTTATCTACCATAATACCTATATTTTACACACTTATCCACAACCTTGCAATTACATAGTTTCCTATAGAATAAAAAATGGTTACACCCTATGTCGGCTGATTACGTTCATTAAGCAATTACGCCACATCTTTTAAGCAAATTTCCTAATGGCTCATAACTCGGCTGCGCCTCAAACAATTCGCCATCTTAACGGAAATTTGCCTAAAAGACATGGGTAATTGCTAAATTCACTCCAAATGCCTACTTCTGATGTAATCTTTTTTATACCCTATCTCTTAATCTTTATATAATATTTTTATTTTATTGCTTCTGTTGCCTTAACATCTTAATTCACCAACTTCAAAATATTTTACTGCTTCTCTTTAACTGCTTCGTAAATATAATGTAACGTTTTTTTATTTAATACCCAGCTTTCTTACTCTTTAGTGGTGTATCTTAATATTAATAAATGTTATCCATAATTGGCAAAAGCATAAATTCCTAAAGAGCAAAAAATGAAGTTTGAAATTACTTTTCCGATTTAATTTATCGAAATTCAGCACAGCTGAATTTCTTCCTCCACTTTGCTCTTAACTCTTTTCTCTTAACTCTTTTTTCTCTTCCCTAACTTTTCCGCAGCTGTCTCTTATTACAAGTTTAGTATCCGATACAACACTACATCTTTCCTTTTTTAATTCTTCTATAATCAATATAAGCTGCTCTGCAGCCTTATTGCCTATACCCTTCATATCAAGGTCAACAGATGTAAGCTTAGGACTACTGATGCTAGCAATAATGGTATTATCGCAGCCTATCACCGAAACATCTTCAGGAACCCTTATATTCAATCTGCTGCAAGTGTTTAAAACTCCAACCGCCATAAGATCATTGCACGCAAACACTGCTGTAGGTTGTACTTCACTATTAAATAGCTTTTCTATCATCATTTCAGTATTATTTACAACTTCTATACTGTTGCCCTTACCAACATTGATTACTTCGTTATAGGTAAATCCATTTTCTCTCAATGTTTCATTATATATTTCTTCTTTAATATCATAAGAATAACTCTTATGTCCTCTTACAAAAGCTATTCTCTTATGTCCTAATGAAACTAAATAATCCATAGCTTCCTTAGTTCCTACTTTTTCATTGTAACTTACAAAATTACATTTATCACCATAAGTTAAGCCATTTATTATCATTATCGGCAGCCTTGAACTAAGTTCTTCGTAAAAATCATTTTTAATGTTTTCTACTCTTGGATCTATTATTATTATTCCATCAACTTGCCTAGAAATAATACTATTTACTACCTCTTTTTCAAGTTCTGCGTCTCCACCTGTGTTAGATAACGATATGTTATATCCTTTACTTTTTATTTTCTCTTCTATAGCTTCTACTATGGTTGGAAAAAATAAATTAGTTATTCCAGGTACTATCACGCCAATCATTGAAGTCTTCTTTGTTATTAGCCCTCTAGCCATGATATTGGGAGTATATCCAAGTTTTTTTATAGCTCGTTCTATCTTTTCTCTGGTCTCTTTTTTAACAGGATAGTTGTTGTTAACTACTCTAGAAACTGTAGTAATGGACACACCTGCTTCCCGGGCCACATCATTAATCGTAACTGGCATAATATCACCTTTCCGAAAATCTTATTTTAAATGTATAATAGTATTATATCAAAACATGAGGCTTACCTCAATCAATAATACAAAGGAGTTTCACAGCATGAACACAGTGTTAAGCACAACTATTGAAAAATTAAAATCAAATATGAACGATGTAAATAATAAAACCGTAACGTTAGGGTTGGATGCATTTATCGACAAAATCGTTAGAATTGTTCGTTCAAAAGACAATAATTGTAATTATGTATTCTTCGATAAAATGCACCAGTTTGGAAGCCATCTTATAGATAAAAGCGGTAAGAGCTGTTGCATGGAAATGAGCAGCCGCTTTATTAAATTAGGGGGCAATTCTCCTATTATGGCTAGTGCATTAAGCTCTGTAGGAGTTCACGTAAACTGCATGTCTGCATTAGGCTTGCCAGATATAAACCCTATATTTGAAGTATTAAGAGACAGCTGCAGTCTTTATTCAATAGGTAATCCAGGAGAAACTATGGCTTTAGAATTTAATGATGGAAAAGTCATATTATCTGAGAGAGATTCATTAAATAAATTAAATTGGGATAACATTAAGATGACTTTAGGTGTTGAGACGATAAAAAAATTATTTTTCGAAAGCAATCTAATTGCTCTAGTAAATTGGACAGGCATTATCAATTACAATTCTATCTATAGAGGTATACTAAATGATATCTTATGTACGCTGCCTCCGGACAAAAGCAAAATATTCTTTGTAGATTTAGCAGATATATCTGATAGATCCAATGGAGAAATATTAGAAGCTTTAAGCTTGCTAAAAGAATTTAATAGCTACTATAAAGTAGTACTTGGTTTAAATGAAAATGAAACGACGCTAGTATATAAAAATTTATTTTCTGATAAAGCTATTATTAAATTAAAAGATATGGGTGATACTATTTATAATGAGCTTAACCTAGATTCTATCGTAATTCATACATTAACTAGTTCCTTATCATGGGATTTAAATTCATTTGCCGAGATCCCTAGTCTATACACAAGGAACCCAAAACTATCCACAGGAGGCGGTGATAATTTTAACAGCGGTCTTTGCTTTGGTCTTTTAATGGGATTAGGAATAGAAGGTTCGTTATACACAGCAAATGCTACCTCTGGATACTATGTTAGGAATGCTAAAAGTCCTAATATAAATAATTTAATTGATACATTAGAAAATTGGTCGACTCTAAATGAAATTTAGCTTTATTATCAGTCTTTTAGGCAAATTTCCTAATGGCTCATAACTCGGCTACGTCTCAAACAATTCACCATCTTAACGGAAATTTGCCTAAAAGACATGGATAATTGCTAAATTAGCAAAAATCATAAATTCCTAGACTAAAAAGAAGGCTTCAGTAAAACCATTTGATGATTTTTCTGAAACCTTTTTAATTATTAAAAACTCAATCCAAGCCGAGTCCCATTTCAATATACTTATAGCTTAAATACTGTCATAGAATCATTTAATTGCTTAACAGCAGCAAATAACCTGTCTGAAAGGCCGGCAATTTCTTCGGAAGATGCAGTCTGCTCCTGTATTGAAGCCATAACCTGCTCTGTGGAAGCTGATGACTCTTCTGCTAAAACTGATATATCTTCAACAGCATTTATTGCATTTTCCTTATAAGCATTCATATCCTTGACAATATTTGTTATATTTTCAAGCTGTGATGAAATATAATCAGTAGAAGTAATTATTTCCTTGAAAGCACTATCAGTATTCTTAACTGAACCCTCTTGCGCTTTAAATATAACATTTGCCTTTTCTACTAACACAAATGTATCCTCTGTTTTGTTTCTTATATCACTTATTATTTGAGATATCTCTCCAGTAGATTTAGCTGATTGATCTGCTAGTTTTCTTACCTCATCAGCTACCACAGCAAAGCCTCTTCCAGCCTCTCCAGCTCTAGCAGCTTCAATTGATGCATTTAGAGAAAGTAAACTTGTTTGATCACTTATTCCTTTTATAACTTCTACAATTTTCTCTATTGCAACAGAACTGTCTCTCAACGCTGACATATAATCATTTATCTCATTTACAACTTTAAGAGACTCTTCAGTCTTCTGATTCAATTCATTAACTACGCTAACTGAATGAACACCAATATCCTTAGTTTTTCCAGATGTTTTCTTAACGTCTTCAGCGCCTTTAGTAACTACCTCTATTTTATCAGCCAATTCTTTAATAGTATTTATTGCTTCTTCAGATTTTCTAGCCTGATCTACAGAACCTTTTGCTATCTCTTCCACTGCTGCAGCCACTTGTTTAGCAGATTCTGCCGATTGCTTAGATGATGAATTTATACTTTCAGTGCCTGAAGACACTTTTTGTGCAGCATCCTGAGTAGAGGAAATTATTCCTTTTATTTTTTCTATCATAACATTAAAGCTGCTACTTAAATGACCTATTTCATCCTTTGAATTATGTATAAAGGAAATATTTAAATCTCCATCCTCGGTTTTCTTCATTACTTCCATAAATTTACCAATAGGTTTCGAAATACCTAATGATATAGCAAATCCTATAATAATAGCTATCAATATACATATAGCACCTACTGCTAGTGTCATAGCTCCCATAAAGGTTACTTCTTTCATTATAAACCTGTATGGTGCCTCGTAAGCTAACTTCCACCCATTATTTAGTGTACTATAGCCTGTTAGTATATTGTGTTGAGTAAAAGAGCCTGTCTTTCTTTGATATACCATTGGTGATGCTTTAACATTCTTAGGCACTTTAGTACCACTTGATGTAAAGGTGAAAATATTTTTCTTACTAGTATCAAAGATTCTAAGGCTAGTACCCTCATCAAGTTTCATCTTTTTAGCAACATTTGTAAACCTTTCGGATTTAATAGATATTACGATAATTGCGGAAAACTTACTGTATTTTACATCAGTATACTTTCTAAATAAATAAATTTCAGAATCATTTTTATTTAATCCTGTTACCCAGCAAAATGAGCCACTGTTAGATTTCATTATTTTATTATATAAGTCGGATTTACCAAACTGATTTTTAAAATAATCTGAGTAACCAGAACTTATGCTACCAATCGATTCTTGATCCGGACCCATATAAAGAAAGAATGATGATACATCCGGATCTGAGTTTGCTATAGAAGATAGGGCGTCCTGCTGCTCATTATACCTCTGAAACCTATCATAATCATCTGAAGTAGTAGACCATAGCAAATCAGATAATTTACTGTTAGATATTACAAGTGTAGACATATCCTGATAACTCGTTAATACCGAATTAAGATTTATACTCATTTGCTCCAGCAAGGCTGTGGAAAATGTAGAAACCTTATTTTTAATAGTGTTTCTTGCAATATTATATGAAAAAATACCCACAGTACTTATAGGTACTACAGTTAAAACTAAAAAAGTAGCAACAAGTCTTGTTTTAATCTTGCTATTTTTGCCAATATTACTTAAGAACTTCATAGAATTTTTAACTTTTTCAAGAATATTGCGTGTTTTTGAGCTATCATTAAGCTTATTTTTTTTCTCTCTTTTTGGCTCAACGTTATGTATCTTTCGAGGCTTAGTCTTAAAATCAAACAACTTTTTCCTCATCTTAGTTTTATCTCCCTTCGCTGCATTACTTTTATTTACAGTATATCACAGCTAATAAAAATTTTCCATATAAAACGATTACTTTAGCAATCAATTTAATTTAATTAACTTTTATATTAAGTGTTATATTATGACATAAAGTCCGTAAAATCTATTTATTTTATAATTTTCACTGTATAATTAGTTGATGTAATTAAAAACTATAACTATAGTATTTATCCTAATATTTTCTCTCACTTAAGGAGTGGTTTATATGTCTGGTTCATATTTAAATATTTTGTGGGAACTGATTTTCATATCAATTCTCACGTTTATTAATGCCTTTTTTGCTTCAGCTGAAATGGCCATTGTATCTCTTAATAAAAATAAAATTAACTCTTTGGTTGAATCTGGTGATAAAAAGGCTATTTTATTGCAAAAAATACTAAAAGAGCCTAGTAAATTTTTAGCTACAATTCAGGTTGGAATAACACTTGCTGGTTTTTTTGCCAGTGCTTCCGCTGCTACCGGACTTTCTGTATATTTATCTAAAGCACTTAAGGAATTTAATGTACCCTATAGCGATAGATTATCGTTATTTATAATTACAGTTATAATTTCATATATATCCCTAGTTTTTGGAGAACTCTTACCTAAAAGAATAGCACTTCAAAAATCTGAAAGTATAGCTATGGGATCTATAAGAATTATAGCTTTTATCTCTAGGATTACATCTCCCTTTATAAAGTTATTATCGAGTTCAACTAACCTTTTAATAAGGACTATAGGTATAAATTGTGAAAATTTAGAGCAAAAAGTTTCTGAAGAAGAAATTAAATCACTAATTCAAGTCGGAGAAGAAAATGGAGTAATTAACCCTACAGAACTAGAAATGATAGAAAGCATTTTTGAATTTGATGATACATTGGCTAAAGAGGTTATGACGCCAAGAACAGATGTATTCTTGATTGATATTTCTTCAGACATTAGCAGCATACTTCATGGACTAGTAGAAGAAAATTATTCCAGAGTTCCTGTATATGAAGACGACACAGATAATATAATAGGTATACTATATATGAAAGATTTTTTCATAGAAGCTTCTCAGGTGGGTTTTGATAATGTAGATGTAAGAAAAATATTACGTATTCCTTACTTCGTACCAGAGACAAAAAATATAGATCAGCTTTTTAAAGAACTTCAAACCTCTCAAAATCATATGGCCATATTGATAGATGAATATGGGGGCTTTTCAGGTATTGTAACTATAGAAGATTTAGTAGAAGAAGTTATGGGGAAAATTTTTGATGAGTATGATGAAAGTGACAGCTACATAAAAAAAATAGATAATTGTACCTATCTCGTAAATGGTTCAGTCCCAATAGACGAAATAAATGATTGTCTTAATACAGATATAGAATCTGAACATTCTGATACAATAGGCGGATTTGTTATTAATTTATTAGGACGTATCCCTGAGAAAAACGAAAAAAAATCAATAAATTATGACAACTTGATCTTCACTATTGAATCTGTAAATGAAAATAGAATTCAAAAGATTAAAATTCAATTAGGTGAAAGTATAGCTCAGGACTGTAGTAAAGAAGAAGAACCAGATGATAAATAGGAAATGCTATATCGTTATTTAAATAAATTGCGAACCAACGATGGGGGTATGACCTACCGGTCATTGCGCCCTTCGTGTTCTGTAAATTAAATAGCTGTTAATTATTTAATGTATCTTTTAAATATAAACTAAGTGCTATTGGATAAACGTTATTCTATGGAATAACAATTTTTTAATTTCTTCGAAGAAAACTAAAGTGCATCGCTAATTTTTTAGAAAGATAAAAAACCTCTTTTTAATTTGGAAATTGCTAAAACTAATATCCATTTTAATAGAGATAACCTTAAAAAGCTATCTAAGCAGGACAGGTCTTGGCTTCGAAGACCTGCTTCTTCGTAGAGCCCTGTCACGATTAATAGGCTTTTAAGTAGTTGGATTATTAAAAGAAAGTTAATTATAACAGTTTCCATATTGAAGAGAAGCCTTTAACTCTCTTTATAATTAAGATCACACTTAATAATCTACGAAGAAAAATTAAAGATACAACTTCATCAAATAACGTCTGTAAAATTAACGTGTAGAAATTTTAGAGACGGTACTTTAAAACTAGCAATCTATATAATTTACAGAGCCCGCAGGGAGCGTT
>NZ_MZGV01000114.1 GCF_002029235.1 Clostridium oryzae | reverse complement strand
TGCCCTAATTGTGATGCAGATTTTTATTATTCAGGAGAAAAGAAAGTAGAAGAAGGTTCGTATTTAGTTGATGAGAACGAACCTTTTCCATTCTAAAACTCATAGTCCCCGGTAGGGGATTTTTTTACTCTTTAGAAATTTATGTATTTTGCCAATTGTGGATAACTCTTCATTAAAATCAGGTTATACCGTTAAAGAGCGAAAAAGATGGGCATTAAATAAAAAAACGTTACAGCATGTTTGCGAAGAAGTTAAATAGAAGCAGTAAAATATTTTGAAGTTAGTGAATTAAGATAGAAAGGTAATGGAATTAATAAAATAAAAGTATTATGTAAAAATTAGGAGCTAGGGCATTAAAAATGGTTGCAGCCGGCGTCGGCATTTGGAGTGAATTTAGCAATTACCCATGTCTTTTAGGCAAATTTCCGTTAAGATGGCGAATTGTTTGAGGCGCAGCCGAGTTATGAGCCATTAGGAAATTTGCTTAAAAGATGTGGCGTAATTGCTTAATGAACGTAATCGGCCGACATAGGGTGTAACCATTTTTTATATTGTATCAAAAAATTATTGCTAGAATAGTATATAATATGAAAACTAAAGCAAAAGAAGCTATAAGGAAGGGAGTGAAAACCTTATGGATAAAATCCTAGCTGAACTTGCATCTACTTGCTGTTGTAAAGATAAAGATGGCAAAAAAAATTCCTTTGATGGAATGTGGGTTTGGATAGTTATAGGAATAATTGTGCTTTGCAGCTGTAGCAGCGGCAAACCCGGTTTCATATCTTGTTGTAATTCAACCTGTGGTACTGGTAATCAATCAAGTGGAAGCTGGATTTGGTTAATTATCATATTCGTTTTCTTATTTTCTGGATTTAAAGATGGGAAATTAGGAAATGTAAATACAAATCTTATAAATCTTGATACAGATGATGGATATGATGATGAGTATTATGACTAAATAACCAAAGTCCGAAAGGGGGGAATGGGCACATGCTAATATTAAGAAAATTTATCTAGCGGTGCTGATATAAATTCCCTAAATATATTATTTTATTCTTGTACTGCTGTAGTTTGAAAAAGGTAGAAATATGGTATTTGGTGACAAATATGAAGATACACATACAATTACATGTAATATTGCGTTAATAAGAGTGTTCTTTTAATGATTGCTATATACTACCTTAGCTGTGTTCTGCAACGCAAATAGATTTGAACATCAGAGGAGGGAAATTGCCCTCCTTAAATTTAAGATAATATTGAGGAGGATATATATGGATCTTGGAAAGTATAAACTGCCATTTGCCTCTAGTAATGTTGTGATCTGGGCAATAGTCATTTTTATAATTTTAGGTTTTGGTAATAATTGTGATGCACTTGGTTTCAACCTTTTCGGCGGTTCTAAAGGGCCAGGTTACGGAAACGGTAAAAATTATGGTAATGGTTATTCAGGACGTATGGTCGACAATAGAAATCATGGATATCAGTCATCTTTGCTAGGAGGTAGTAAAGGATTCTTGGGTGGAAATGGATTATTTCTATTAGCTCTAGTAGCAATAATTTTTATATGCAAAGATGATAAAAAGACACACGATTATGGAGAAGAAGTAATAGGTTGTGAACCAATAGTAGAGGAGTAGATTGTTATGGAAAGAAATGGTTACGGATCTGGGCACAGAAAACATCATCACAAACGAGAAGAAAGTAGTACTGAGCAACAAAATCTGAGTTCAGCTATTTTTGGCAACTTAAATATAAATAATTTGGCTAATTTAATTAACAGTGTAGATGTAAATGAACTGGTTGCATCTATAAATAACAATAATATTGCGTCAGATAATGGTGAAAAGGACGAAGCAGTATTAAGAAAAGAGGAGATCGCAACGGCTCTAAGAACTCTTATTAATTGTGATAAGTCGGAATTAGTGCAGGTTTTACTAAAATTCTACGCACTAAGAAAGCCATTAAAGAAATAACATACTGTTAAAATACTATAATTTATTTATAAGTTTCTTTAGTGTCAATTTTAAAACTCCAGAATAATATGTAGTATGTACAAAAGTTAAAATGCTAAAAAGGAAGGAGTGATGTACACTATGATGAAAGCAACTAATGAATATTCGGTAAGGAATGGAAAAAATAGTCGAGTTCAATTGGGGAATAACGATGGCAATTGTGACCACAATATTATTATAATTTTACTCATAGTAGCAGCAGTATGTTATTGTGGTGGACCAGATAATATTTTACCAGTATCGCAGCCGATTAGACATGGTAGACGACGTAGAAGAAGTAGAAGCAGAAACTCTTTCAGAAGTATATTATATTTGATATTTTTAGCATTACTTTTAGGAGGAAACTCTAACGGGAGGAATGCAAATACAAATATAATTCATGTTGATTCTCCAAGATTAAATGATGAAGAAGTTCTTGATCTTTAATGTTTGAACCATAGCCCAAGAAAGGGGGGTTTAATATGAGTAGAGCATGTTGTTGTTGTTGTTGTAAACCTAGAGTTGAAAAAGAGTGCTTCAAAGCACCCGTTGTTCAAACTCATGAAGTATGTTGGTATAAGACACCCGTAATCCATCCAATATGTGGCGGAGGAGTATATGGAGCAGGTGCATATGGAACTGAAAAGGGATGCATTTGCAGCTTACCAACATTGGTAATATTAATATTAATAATATTACAGTTTGGTAAAAAGTCACATTATGATGATGAAGATGAAGGATCTTATAAATCAGCAGGTATTGATAATGGCATATTGTTTATAATTGCAATATTCTATCTGATATGCGGCAATACTTGTAAGTAATTAAAATTTTTTAAACAAGCTAAATCATTGTGTACGTCACTTCACATACATTGAGAATAATTTTAAGAAGAGGGAGGTGGCAGGCTTGTCCAAGCAAAGAAAGGTTATTGATGTTGATTTGTTTGATGAGAATAATAGAAATGAAAACCAAAATAAAAATTCACAAAGTAATTTTGATTTCAATAATATAGATATTAGCCAGCTTATGGGATTGTTAAAAAATGTAGATATAAATCAGTTAACATCTATGATGGGTGGTTTAGGTGATTTAAGCAGCATTATTGGTGGTTCAGGAGGATTCTTAGGAAATCTGCTTGGTGGGTTAGGCTCCTCTACACAAGAAAAAAGTAGTATACCAAACTATAGCGTACCCTATTCTGGTGATAAAAGTATAGCTATATTGTCAGCGCTTAAACCAATGGTTTCGGTTGAAAGAGCTGCATTAATTGATATGGTAATACAGTTATATGCAATTAGTAGGATATTAAGGAGATAGTAAAAGTAAGAGATATATACGATAAAAAACCATTGCCCAAGGGAAGGGGGGTTTTGTATGAGTAAAAAACACAGTAATGCATGTGGATGTGAATGTGCTGCAGTTGGTTATAATTATTATGCAACAGGTAATTATGAGATGGAAAAGGGCAGCTGTATTTGTAATTTCCCTACGCTAATTATTTTAATATTAATAATACTTCAATTTGATAAAAAGAGATCTCATGGTTCTAAAATAGATAATAGCATTCTTTTCATTATAGCATTATTCTTTCTTTCCTGTAACAACCCATGCAAAAAATGGTATTAGTAAAAAAGGAGCAGGCACTTCATTAGTGCTTACTCCTTAAATTTTTTTAGCCTCGAGGAATTTATGTTTTTTTCCAATTGTGGATAAGTTTTAACTATGTATAACTAGGTTGTATATATTGTTAAAAGAATACAACTATATAATATATGAAGTAATATGAAGATAGCTCTTAAGAAAATACTAGTAAATAAATAAACAAGAAAAATAATTTGTGAGAAGTAATGCAGAAAATAATACTTTGTAAATGAATAGAGTCGGTATAGGGTAGGAAGTGGTTGAAGGAGGCATTTTTCAGCCGACGGAAATCGCTTCCTACCCTCTTTTACTCGAGTACTTCAATTTGTGGAACATCAACTAACATAGTTGATTTACCGTCCAAGCATCCGCCTTCTTGAATAATTAAATTCTTAATCGTGATATCACCAATAACTTTTCCAGAGCTCTCTATAGTTAATGTATCTTCACAGATTATATTACCAATAATTTTTCCAGATACAATTACATTTTTACAATTTAGATTCCCGTTATGTACGGAAGGTTGAGTGAATATGACGTTATCCTGCCAGTCTATATCACCGTCTATAGAGCCGTTAACCTTTAATGTTCCGCTCCCGCTTAAATTACCGACAATAACGCAATGCTCTCCTATTACAGTTTCTACTGCCTCAGCGCTTCTGTTATTTTTATCATAAAACATAATATGTATAGCTGCTTATAAATTGCAACTTTCTCCTTTCTTATTCAGTACATAACTGCCTGAAATTAATTTTTATAAATAATTATGATTTTGTTAACGATAATATGTATATTTATTTTTTAATGGGTAATAATAGTAAATGTAAAAGGAGATTAAAATCTCCATTAGTCCAGTGATAAGAATCAATTCTTATCATTAGACTAAACCCCCCATCCCCCTTGGGACCGTAATGCGGTCCCTTTTGTTTTGAAAACGATAATAGAAATTAAACCTTATCAAAGTGGAATAATTAAATACTTTTCTTTCCTTGTAGAAGTTTATATTAAACAATTGCCTATAGATAATTTTGAAGTAATGTTGGAATATTCTTGTATAAAGTCAAGTGATAGAATGAATTATCTTAAAGATACTGTGTTGGAAGGTGAAAGCTTACCCTTATCAATGGAATATATTTTAAAGTTATCGCCTATTGGCTTTAGTTTGAGCGTTAAGGTCATATAATCATTAGGAGTATCATAATTTGAATCCGACATTATTGAAAAGTTTAAAATAAAAGTATAATCTGTGTCTTTTCTGTTTTCATTAGTTTGATTTCTGAAAAAGTTACCATATGTAAATTTATATATGCTATTAGAATTGCTTAGCTTGTCTAAAATCGTAAGATATTTTCCATCTATCATAGGAGAGAGAATCCCGGATAAGCTGTATTTTTGTCGAAGCTGCAAGTTTTCTATGTATTTTATAAATTCTGATATATCACTGGTGCATAAATTATTATAATTTTTTAATTTACTTATTTTGTCTTTATAAAACGCCTTATGTAACCATATTAATTTACCTGAACTATAGTTTCCTGATATTAATGCTAAATTTCCATTGTTTTCATAGTCCACACCTACTATATTGCTATAACTAGAAAATTTATCTTTAAACTTTTTACCATTCCACATAAATATGTGCTGCAGAGCTAATCCTCTATCCATACTTTGAAGAATTAGTTCTTTTGTACCATCGCTATTTATATCTGTGGAGTATACATTCATCGGACAATAATTATAAAAATTTCCCAAAGTATAATTTGATTTACTTGGATTTAATGTATATATTTTATTATTGCTAATTATACTTAAGAAGTATTTGCTGCTGTTTGTGTCAGCGTACAGTATATCCTTTTTATCATCGCCTGTAAAATCTGATTTTATTAGCCGTTCATTATTTATAGTATAAAAGGTTTCAACAGTTGCATTTTTGTTTCCTGATTTTATATAGAATGATAGTAATATAAGGAGAAATAGAAAAGAGCAGATGAATAATAATATATGTACTTTTTTTAGAAATAATACCCTTAGTTTCATTAAAAACACCTCCATTAAAGTATATGATTTATTTATATATTTATTTAATCTACATAAAATAAAATTGATAATCAGGATGATATATGTAAAATCTGCTATGAATTTTCTATGGTAGGAAGAGGTGATTTTATGAAGAAGTCACGAGTAAATAGGTGCATTATAAGTATGGTATGTATCTTTTTTTTGATAAATATATGTTTAGGGTGCGGCAGGAAAGAAAAAAGTTCTGAAAGTAATGTCAAGATAAATGTGTATGTAGGTGTGAAGGATAAAACGTCATTGGACATAGTGAAGTTTCTTCTTGAAGAGTATACAAAGAAAAAGAGTAATGTAGAGGTAAGTTACAATAACACGTTGGGTGATATTGATGTAGAAAAAGATATAGTAGATTCAAAAATAGACTTATTATTTATAAGCAGAAATGAAATGATAGAGTTATGTAAAAAAGGACTTTTGTTACCCATGGAGGATTTTTTTGCGAAGAATAAAGTAGATGAAAGTTACTATAATATTGTAAAAGATTATGGGAGAATAGGGGATAACTATTATGGACTAGGATTAATACCGTTCAGCTTAGAATTTATGTACAATAAAAGTGCTATAAATAAATTAAATGTAGAGGAACCTATAGATGCTAAACAGCTTGTTCCTGTAATTATGAAAAACAAACAGACAAATACAAAGATACCAGTATTTTTGAATGATAATATAAGTATAACGGAAGCTTTATCTTCAATTGTTTTTAGTAACTCGCTGCAAATGTCTTTGTTAGAGGACAGTTACGGAGATAATATAAAGAAGTACAAAGCAGTAGATATGCAGAAGGGTTTTCAATTATTAGATAAGTTAGCAAAATCAATTCGGGTACCTATAGACATTTTTGAAAAGGCTGAAGATATGCATGTGCAGAAACTTATATCTGGAGATGCACCAATAGTTATAGCAACATCTGCAGTTTTACCTAAAATTAGCGGTGAATACACAGATATTAAAGTTGTTAAGAATTATAATATAACCGATAAAAAGAGTAATGTTCCTGTTATTGTTAACTGTATCACAAGTATTCCAGCAAATTCTAAGAAACAAAATGAAGTAAGTGATATCTTGGAGTTTCTATACGGAGAGGATATGCAGAAGAAATTAGCAGAAAAAAAATATGTAACAGGAAATAAAAAGGTTAACGATGAATTGCTGACTACTTCAATGATGAATACAGTTAAAGCTCATCTTGAAACTGCAAATGAAAATAGTATATTGTATATTTATGATGTGCCAGAGAAACTTAGAATGTCAATTAGCAGTTCGGTAGAGAATATATTAAAAGGAAGTTACAGCGGTAAAGAGTGGTCTCAAATATTAGAAAAAGTATATAATAAATAGAAGGATAAATTATATCCTTCTATTTATTCTTACAATGAGAACATACACCGTAAAAATACACTTGATTATATAAAATATCGTAATCTGTATTATCTTTTATCTCATCATTTAAATTCTGAAAGCAAATTCCTTCTAAATCGTCAACCCTCAAACATTGTACACACTGTAGATGTGAATGGGGATTTGGATTTCCGTCGTATCGTGAATTACCCTCTCCAAGATTTATTTCTTGAATAAGCTTAACTTCTACCAATGTCTTTAATGCTTTATATACTGTTGCTAAACTCATAGTAGGATAAAGTGGTTGAAGTGCCTTAAATATAGTTTCCGCTGATGGATGTTCCTTTGTAGATTGAAGGTACTTATAAACTGCGATTCTCTGAGGGGTAAGTTTTAACTTTTTTTCTCTAAAAATTGTTGTTAGATTATCCATAGACACCATCCTATTATATACTATATACTATTTTACTATTATATTATAATATATGTTGTTTGTCAAAAACAATTATATTGTAATAATAA
>NZ_MZGV01000113.1 GCF_002029235.1 Clostridium oryzae | reverse complement strand
GCATGATAATTGGTCTAAAATTAAATCAAAATTGTATATTATTATATACTTATTTATAAATTTAATAAGACTTGTTAATCAAATTAATAATCCCCCAAATTAAAATTACTTTTCAGTCCATTTTAATTTGGGGGATTATCAACTTTTACTTAGATATGAATGTAATAACATTATCAAAATTATTTTTCGCATCCTCAAAGCCATTATCAAACAGTGCTTGAAGTTTCTGCTTATTTCTTTCAATTCTGCTTACGTTGAGAGGCTGTGACGGTCTTATAACTATAGCTTTTCCCAATCTTTCCTGCTCATCTATATAATCCAAAGTTTGATTATAAATTATATATCTATTAACCATTGAATTCACGAGTTTTGGATATCTTCTATACTTATATTTTATTATTTTCGAGAAACTCATAGGAGCTTTGCGATAGTCCTTATTTCGAGTAAGAATAATTATGTTTTTTTCGTTACCATCCGCTATAGATTTTTTTATAGGTATCGGATCGGCAATTCCTCCATCTAATAATTCTAAGTTTTTATATTTAGTTATTGGTGCTAATAAAGGAAGGGACGCACTTGCTCTAAGTGCTTCAAATTTTTCACCTAATTCTTCTCTCTTAAAATAAACTGGTTTACCACTTCTGCAATTGGTAGTTCCAACGATAAATTCACATTCAGCTTCCATATATGTTTTATAATCAAACGGTTCTCTTTTATTAGGAAGTTCATCAAAAATAAAATTCATTCCAAAAAAAGATTTCTCCCTAAGCATATTTCTGAAGCTCATATATCTCCAATCGTCTGCATAGTCCATATTTATTTTTTTATTTCTTCCTTTTTGTCTAGATATATACGAAACAGCATTGCAGGCACCTGCTGACACCCCTATTATGTATTTAAAATATATATCCTTTTCCATAAAATACTCTAGTACACCGCAGGTGTAAAGTCCTCTCATTCCACCGCCTTCAAGCACGAGTCCTATTCTGGACATATAACCACTCCTACCTATTGAATATTTTAAAATAATTGTGAATTAAGAGCGAGAATTTAATAATGGAACTAAAACTTTTGCATAGCAGAACTTCATCTACAGTTACTCGCTATTAATCATCATTAATTTATTTCCTAATTTATCTAAATTATATCATAACATTAATAATAAAAAAGGATAGGAAGTGATTTCCACGAGCTAAAAAATGCCTCCTCCAACCAATTCCTATCCTATGCCCTAACTCTTAATATTAATTAAAAGTTATCTCAACTAGCAAAAACATAATTTCCTAAAGCGTAAAAATAAGAACCAAACTCTATTGTTTAGTCCTATATCAAAAATCTATTTCAAAAATTGTATCTTCGTATTCATATGATCAATAGTATCAAAGCGGAAGCCTTTTTTCTTTAATGATGATATTATCTGAGCTAGTCCAGCCACTGTAGTCTTCTTAGGAGCTGAATCATGCATAAGAATAACAGCTGTCTTTTTCCATTTGCATTCACTAAGCACATTATTTACAATTCTCTTTTTGGATATCATCACAGCACTTGCATCTTCTGAGTCTACATTCCAATCCACATAACTATATCCCATCTTTTTAACTTGCTTTACAAGATTCTTCATTATATGTTTTCCGCCATAGCGTATGCTAACTCTATTATTGGATCCTCCTGGAAATCTTAATACTTTTATTGGCTCTTTTCCTGTCAACTTTTCTACATAATCGTTAAGCTTAATTATATCTTTCTTAAAATTAGGAATTGATTTATATACATATTTGTACTCGTGACTGTAAGTATGGTTGCCAATTACATTTCCATCCTTTAATATTAACTTGTACATCTTTTTTGAATTTTTATCAGTGTGTCCATTTACAAAAAACGTAGCCTTCACATGATATTTTCTTAGTATTGCCAATATTTTATCTGTATTAATTGATGGTCCGTCATCAAAAGTTAAAAATGCAGTTTTAGATTTCTTGTCTACTTTTGCCGTTGTCAGTTTAACTGCACTTTTAAACATACTCGTATCAGTCTTGCCTATAACATCATTACTTTTAACAATGTTCATAATTGCAGCTGAATTAGTATGTTTCTTTGAAGCTTCAGCATTGCTATCTTTATTTCCTACCCCAAGCATTGCACCAACTACTAGAAACATAACTAAATTACAACCTATAAGAAATTTTATCAAATTGTTTAAATTAAATTGCATATGTCCTATTTTCATAATCTTATACCCTCTGAATCCCCATAATAAGTAAGTTTTCTTCATAATGCTTCAAAAAAAAGCATTATACAACTATATGTAACTTAATTATACTACTTTTTACAACATGTTAGATAGACAAATAACGAAAATTTAAATATTTATTGTTATAAATTTATGCCTAAAGCGCACCTTCCTTATTATAATATTCATAAAATAAAAAACGTGTTACAACAAAAAGGGTGGGAAGTGATTTCCTTCGGCTGAAAAATGCCTCCTCCAACCACTTCCTATCCTATGCCAACTCTATGAATTTACAAAGTATTATTTTTTATATTACTTCTCCCAAATTATTTTTCTTATTTATTTATTAATATTTTCTTAAGAGCTATCTTCATAGTACTTCGCATATTATATAGTTGCATCCTTTTAACAACACATGCAACTTGTTTATACACAGTTGAAAATTATCCACAATTGGCAAAATACATAAATTCCTAGAGACTAAGAAAAAAATGTTGTAGCACTACAGAAACTAATCCGTAGTGCTACAACATTTCCCATGCCTAACTCTTAATATTCACAAAATACTTTTATTACTTAGATAGGATACCAAAACCCTTTGAAAACAGTATTTCTAAGCACTATTCCACCTATTAACAGCAAAACTATCAAACCCAAAAATATGAAATCCAATCTTTTTAGTGTCCTTCTTGAATACCAAGTTCTTTTATCATATCTACCAAACCCTCTCAAATCCATCGCATTTGATATTACTTCAACCCTATCTAACGATGATATAATAAGTGGCAGCAGTATAACTATATAATTTTTTAACCTTTTAAACAAAGGTGCGTCCCCTCTTTTAAAGGCAACTCCCCTAGCCTCCTGAGCATTTATTATATTCTGAACCTCAGATCTTACATCTGGTATATATCTCAAAGCAATATTTACCGCATAAGCTACTTTATATGATATTCCTACTCTATTCAAACTGCTTGCAAAACTGCTTGGATGAGTAGTAAATATAAATATTAAGGTTACCGGCAGCATACATATATACTTACAGGACAACGTTAACGTATAGAATAATGTCTCCAAAGTTAACTTATATGGTCCAAAATGCAGTAAAACAGTATAATGCCCAGCTAATTTTGAACCAAACGTTGGTGTTATAACCAATATATAAATTGCATTTATCAGTGTAAATACGATCATAAATACGAATAGCGGAAGTACTGCTTTTTTAGGTAGTTTTGACATCTTAAGCATTATAAGGCCTACAATCAGAACTATTCCAAAAATTCTTATATCAAGAAACATAAAAACAAATATCGTCCAACAGATTAACAATAGAAACTTTATACTTCCGTCGAGCCTATGAAAAATAGAATCTCCTTCTATATATAATGATCCAGTTTTAGTCATTAGACTCACCACCTTTTATCTCATTTACAAAGTAAGCTAAAAAATTCTCCGGTGAATCCAGCCCGTATAGCTCAGCCAATGAAGATATTGATGTACTCTTCAAATCTGCCTGCTTAAGAATAGGCTTATTGGAAAGTATGTTAAATACACTATCCTCAGCTATCACCTTACCTTTAGACATTACCACCGCTCTATCAGCATATTCTAGTGCCAGATGCATGTCATGAGTAATCATTACAATGCTAACCCCAGTCAGTTTAATCTTATCAACAAACGTCATAAATTCTTTATAATTTCTATAATCCTGTCCTGCTGTAGGTTCATCTAATATTAGTATCTTAGGATGCATACAAAGAATCGATGCTATAGTTACTCTCTTTCTCTGCCCATAGCTTAATGAAGATACAGGCCACTTCCTGTATTTATGAAGTCCACATATCTTTAATGTGTCTTCAACCCTTCTCTTTACCTCTTCTTCAGGTATGCCGAAATTTCTCATTCCAAAAGCTACTTCATCAAATATCATATTCTGAGTTATCATATGATTGGGATTTTGCATAACATAGCCTATTATTTCCGCCCTTTTCTTTATAGACCATTTATCAATGGATTTATCCTGATACCTAATAGAGCCTTTATCCTGTTTTTGCATTCCTGTTATAATTTTCATAAGAGTAGATTTTCCAGCTCCATTATTACCGAGAACAGCCAATATTTCACCTTCATTAATACTAAAGGATATATCGTTTAATAGATATTTATCATCCTTAAAATATCTGAAGCTCAAATTTTCTATGCTCAACATCTTATTTTTATTTTCATTTTTTACGTAAATATTTCTATTCTTATATGCGCTTAGTACCTCTTCTTTATATCTAATTGAATTTTCTATATGTGATATTTTATTCTCTGGAAGAATACTTATATTTATTTTCTTTAATGCCTCTACATATAACGGTTCTCTAAGACCATAGTCAGGCAGTATATTACTGCTTAATATATCATCAGGGCTGCCATCTGCAGCAACCTCTCCGTTATTCATAATAATAATTCTATTAAAATCATGTTCAAGTACATCCTCTATTCTGTGCTCTATTATAATTACTGTCTTTTTGGTTTCTTTATGTATTTCATTTATGATTTCCATAGCCTTTTTCCCACTAGCTGGATCTAAGTTTGCTAGCGGTTCATCAAAAAGCAAAATTGGAGCATCACTTGCTAGCATGCCTGCAATTGCAACTTTCTGCTTTTGCCCTCCACTTAAATTTTGAGGTGTATGCTTTATAAAATTCAGCATATTTACCTGCTCTAACGCAGAATCGACTCCTCTGAACATTTCCTGCTGTACTACATTATTATTTTCATATATAAATGCTACATCTTCTCCAACACTTAAACCAACAAACTGAGCATCCTGATCTTGAAGAATTGTACCTACATGCTCACTTACCTTATATATTCCATCCTTCTGGGGGATAACGTCATCAACTTTTACAGTCCCTTTTATATCTCCTTTGTATCTAAAAGGAATTAGCCCATTTATACAATGGGCTAACGTAGATTTTCCACTACCACTGGGACCGGCTATAAGAACTTTTTCTCCAGAATTTATTACAATATTTATGTTTTTTAAAGTTGGTTCTTTTAAATTTGAATATTTAAAACTAAAGTCTTTAAAAACTACAGTTCCCAAACCGGCACTCTCCTTATTCGTCTAATTCAAGATTATTGTTCTTCTGTCTCAATTTAGCGATTGCTATTGTAACTGGTATACCAATAACAGCTATTACTGCAAAATCAGTTAATGCAGCGATTAGTGCTTGTATAAGAACCTTTGCTGCCGATTCTCCATATAAAAACACATCGCCACAGAATGCAAATATACATCCGACTATAAGACTTACAATAGCAAATGCGTAAAGCTTTGCAAAATGAATTTTATTTATTTTTCCAGCAAGAACATCAAAATCCTTGTCCAATGTTAGAAAACCAGCAAATAAACCTATTGTAGCTGATAAAAGAGCCCAACTCCACCATACTTGTCCATAAGAAAACGCATCATTTAATGCATTTCCTATAAAACCAACAAGGAACCCTACTGTAGGTCCAAAAATGGCTCCAAATATTATAAGAAGCGCAATAGCAAGTCTAAAAGATGTATTAGGTCCAATTGGTATTGATATTATTGAAAGCACACCGTAAAGAGCCGCTCCAATACCAACAGCTACTACATTTCTTGTAGAAAGGCCCCTCCCTGTATTACTCTTCTTCTTTGTAATCGCTACAGCTACAATTATAAGTAATACTATAATAATAGCAACAATACCTTGAGGTGCTACTAAAGATTTAAAAAATCCAGTAATCCCCTTAATAAACTGTGACATTAATTTTCCCCCCTCTGAATAGTAAACATTAAAACTATGATCTCATATAATATTATGCCCTATGGCAAACATTATAACTTTTGGTAAAATTAATGTCAATATAACATATTGTTTTTATAATATTTTATAAATTCTCAACTATTATTACAAATAAAAATAAGAAATATACAAAAGTAATCACAATTTATTTAACAATTTAGCTGTTAATACTTACATTATTATTGAGCATTCTTCGAACAAATAAGCACTACATTTCTTAAAAACAGCTCTACTAGATTTATGTTTGTGTATTGTGATATACTTATACATATTGGAATGAAATACATTAATTGTATAATCCAAGGAGGATAACGCATATGAAAAAAATAATTACTAATACTTCATTATTTATATTAACATTTCTTTTAATTTTTAATTTTAGTATTATTCCAGCGAAAGCAGCTCCTTATCATAGTGTAACAATTACAATCAAAAAAGGCGGCAGTTGGACTTATAATCATAAAGACGATGAAAAAATAACTAAACATTGGACTTCAAACCAATATGTTAAGTATGAACACTTCTATAAAATTGCTTATATAAAATTTATACCGCCAAAAGCTGTACAAGCACTTGCTAATAAAACACTAATGGCATGTGGTAAAGACAAAAAAAAAGCTATAATTTCTTTTATGGTACAAAAATCTCTTTCCTTTGGCAAAGCTAAAGCTAAGAAAATGGCTATAGCTAAATTTGGAGCTTCTATCGTTTCAAAATTCATTCCATATTTAAATGCTGTAAGCTGGGGATACACAGCAATTACTCTTTTCCAAAGTGTAGAAGAAGGATACAATGAAATTTTTTACTCTACCGCAGCGAAAAAGAAAACAGGAGTGATTATAGAGCATAGAACTAGCGGTAAAATTAATAATTACTATTGGAATGGTTCTACAAAATATGGTAAGTACCCTTATGCTCATTTAGGTTCAAATAACTGGCAATATGGTAAAGTAAAAGTATATAGATAATTTTAAGAAAAGAGGTTATTGTACTATGAAATTAATACAACAACCTCTTTTTTAATTACTATTTTTAATAAACACTAGATATTCGTCATCTAATAACTCTTTATGGTTTTATACTTAAAAATGCTCCCATTACCATAAACATACGTTAACTGTCTATATAAAGAGAACATATTAATTTGCTATTTAATTTTAATAATAATAAATCTTTTATGTAGGCAAAATATATTTACCCCTCTCCCGGCATAAGCTTTATATTATTGACATCCACCCAGTAGCAGCCTTCGCCATCAGAAACATAAGCTTTGCCGCTATAAAAATCATATTCTGAAATTTTTAACTTTATTATATTAACTGTATCACCAGTTTTAAATTTACCACAAGAATTTATTATTTTACCCACCACACCATTAACTTTAACTCTCATTGGCACTACAATCGCTTCCTCTCTATACTCAAAAATACCTTTTATATATTATATATTATGTATACATTATATCATATGCAGTATTAAATATCTCTTAAAATTGTTTTAATTTATTGTTAAGCCTTTTTATTTCTGATATTATTATAATCAATAAGCGTTAATTTATCATTATTAATAATTTATTTTATATTTTTTTATTAATTTTTCAAGTTAACGTTTACAAAAATATAACTTTATTAATCACT
>NZ_MZGV01000112.1 GCF_002029235.1 Clostridium oryzae | reverse complement strand
TGCTTAACAACCCTAACAATTAAGAGCAATTTTCCATTGTTCGTGTTTTTCAATGGTCTTTTTGTGTTGCTTATTTTTATCAATTAATTTTTTTATAAAAACTTATTGACTTTTACTAGCTGGTCTATTTTAAAATTTTTGATATTATAAATATTGCTATCTGAGTGACTAAAACTAAGGTTATTGTCTTTGTGGTATCGTCCCATTTCTTTGCAGGCTTATCCTCTACTACTTTTATTCTTGCAGACAACTCCTTCATATCAAGTTTCAAAGCTTCTATAGGTTCATTCCCAGGTGGATGTCTTTCAAAGTCATCTATCTTATCAGCTATTATTTTTACACTATCTTTTATTTCATTTAAAATATTAAATATCATTGATACTCTTTCTTCATTCTTATCTCCCTGTCTTTCCAATGTTCCCACCCTATCCTGAAGCTTTAAAATCATGTCATAAACCTTCCCCTCTGAACTTTTCAACGTCTTTTCAAAGCCCTCCATCTTATTCTTAATATTTTCTATCTGTAAACAATCCTTACAGCTTCTATCCTCCAAGTTAACCATCTCCCCTCTTTCAAAAAATAAGAAAAGACATCCTGAAGATATCTAACATTCCTAATGAGCAGGCATATCCAATGGATACACATAATCACAAGTAAAATCATATTGAATTTTCATAGTATTAGTTGGCGTTTTAGTTATAGCCTCTGGAAGAAGTGTGTGTGCTGACGCTGGAACAATATACTGCTGCTTTAATTCTCCATAACCGCTGCCATCAAAAGTAAATATATTAGAAGTATCCTTATCCCAAACAATACTATTGTAAATAGTCGAAGTAAAACTTGAAGTGCCATATGGCGTCAAATCATTATTGAGCTGCAAACAAGTACCATAACGTATTATTACCCACAATTTACTATTGGGTATTTGTGTTAAAGCAATCTCTCCAGAACTGCCAGTATATATTTGCGTTTTGTCAGCAAAGGTACCATCTTTATTGTATCTAGCTATACAACTTTTATATTTAGAACTTGAACCAGATGAATCTGTGCATCCATTGTAAGCTATGTAAACATAGGTATCATTTACTGCAATGTCAAAATAACATACGTTATAAACAAGATCACCTGGAATTGTAGCACTTTTTGAATAAGAAGCTACTACAGCAAAATTCTTATCTAACTTTTTAAAAGATCCATCACTTATTAGTATCCAAAAGTTAGTACCATCGTAGGCAATAGCTTTCACTGATATTGGCAGTGTTACATTACTTTTCTTAGTTCCAGTTACCTTATCATATACATATAAAATTGTTGAACCAGTCTTTAGGACATAAAGATTAGTTTCATCTGTACATAAATTATAACTTGGTAAGTATGTACCACTACCTCCTGCTTCTAATGTTTTTTTAGCATATACTGGATTTATTCTTGGACTTTGAGCATTAGTATCACTACTAGCTCCTCCCATCCAATATATACTTTTAAAAGTTCCGTTAGCAGCATTAGTTGGAAAGTCCATTACATAATGCCTTGTACTAGTAGACCTTGTTGTTTCAGACTTGTTTATGCTACCCCTTAAATTATCACTGCCACTATAAGCATATAAGCTGTCTGCATAACCTAGAATACTTCCCCAAGTAAAATAATCATAAGGATCTTCTGCTATGTCTCCTGTAGTTAAAACCATTACTCTAAAGGGATAAGTTACATATATATCACTTAATATATCTTCCTGCTTATTATCTAGCATTGGATAATAAAATCCATCTAAGTAAGCCATATTTCCAAATACTGCAGATATTCTGTTTTCACTTTTAGCTTCATAAGTTTGCTTTCCTGTAAGTGAATCATAGAGTTTAACTGTAGCAATTCCTGTATAAGGCATTATTAATTTTTTCTTTAAAAATTCCATATTAGTTCCTTTTATTAGGTCTTTGCTGTAAGCTAAACTTTGTTTATAAGGCATATAGGATTCCTCCTTCCTTTTTGTATAATTTATCTACATTTTAAATCTAGCTTTTATAATTTTGAACAAACAAAAGCCTATATCATTAGATATGGCTTTAGTCATATAAAAAAAGATTGTGTCACATGAAAAATTACATTGTTATATTACTGTTATAGATCTACTTTAGTTTTTCTCTTTGTTACTAATGTCTACCAAAGCATCAAAAAATAAGTTAGGTTGATCTATCATTGTCATATGTCCAGCACCAGGTATTAAATATAATTTTTTATGTGGTGCATTAATTTTTTTAAAGTATTCTTCGGCAATAACATGAGGGGTTTGCCAATCATTTTCACCTAGAATATAATAAATTGGCACTTTATACTCTGCTGATTCTGATCTTATATCAAATTTACTCCAAAACTCTATTACTTCTTCGTTTGGTTTATCCATTTTTATCAATGCAGAAATATCCGATAACTTAAAAATAGGGCTTTTAATTAAACCTATAATTGCAGAAAGATTCCCATTAGCAGCCAAATTATATTTACCTTGAACTGCACGCAGTTTCTCAGATTTTTTCTTAAAGGCAATACCATGATTATCACCTGGATAATCACCTAAAGCTTCAAGCTCTTTTAGAGATTTTTTATCATTGGCCAGCAAAGCTAATTCTTTAACTTTTTCGTAGCCAACACGCTCATTTTCAAACATACTTATAACTTGCCCAACTCCAATATAATAAGCTACTTCTTCTGGATATTTTTTTATAAATATGCTTCCTAAAACAGTTCCCCAGGAATGCCCAAATATAATTATCTTTTGTTTATTATATTTTCTTTTTAGATATTGAACAATTTCAAATAAATCCTTTAGCATTAAATCAATTGTAATACATTCATCTGGATTTTTAGTTAACGTTTTTCCGGCTCCACGCTGATCCCAGTGAACTACTGTAAAAATTTCTTCCCATTTTTCTTGAAAAATATATGAAAGTGTTGATTCTGCGAAACCTGGTCCACCGTGTAAAAACAACATTACTGGATTATCATAGTTTGTACCCGCATGAAATAGATATTGCTCTATACCATTAATGCGTACATATTCCTCAAAATAAATTAATCTATTGGGCTTATTTTTCATAATTCTAATTCTCCTTTTATCACTATAAAAAAATTACCGTTTTTTACTTACCTCTTTCTTATTCTTTCAAATTCATTTAATGCTTTTGTTTGAGCGTCGCTTTGAATTTGATCAATTTTATATTGTACTTCTTCTTCAAAACCATCCTGCTCTTCACCATCAAACCTATATAATTTCTTTAATAAATTCCACAGCGTTTCCATTTCTTCAATTGAAAAATCTTTAGAAATATCCGCCAAAAACTTTATTGATGTTTCATCACATTCTTTGATAACTTGTTTTCCAGCCTCTGTAATTTTAATGTTGACTGCACGCTTATCAAGCTGACTAGGTACAGTAATAACATAACCTTTATTTTCTATAATAGTTATCAACTTTTTCAGGCTCTGTTTAGTTGTACCTAATTTTCTAGCAATATTATTAATGGTTGTTTCATTTTCTGGCAAATGAAGAATTGCTGCAATAACCATAAACTGCCTACTTGTTAAATGTTCAAAATATCCATCACCTTTTATTTGAAGCTTATTGGTAAGAGAAAAAGTTGTTACGTAAATTTGCTGTATTAAAAATAGTGCTCTGTGATTATCCATAGACATCTCCTTTTATTTAGACATCATGGTGTCTAAATAAAATGTTAACATATTGCCAAAAATTTATCAACATGCTGTCTATTGTTTCTTTAAATAACTTTTTATGTTAAATAGAAACTTTTATTCAAAACATTCTTCTTAAAACAAAAAGAAAAAGGAGAATGCCATCCATCTGGACTTGGTTCTCCTCCATTACCTACATACATTATATCTTACTTATTCATCACAACTTCTTACGATTAGGACTCATAAATTTACAATTTCGTCATACCTTATTTTTTTATAACACGAAATTTTACTAATATTCTAAATTTTTCCTATTTAAAAGAAATATTGTAACTGGTTGTGATATTTTTATCTGTAAATAAATTAGGTTTTACTACTACATTTTCATTTAGTGAAAATTGTTTTGGAAGTTGTAATGTTATATTTACATTCTGTACTGATACTTTATTTAAATATAATCCATTCATATTTACAAGCTTCTGTTTCTCAAAACATTCTGCGTGTGGATGTTCTGCACTCAAACCGCCTTGAAGATTTCTTCCATCTATCATACATTGAAGATTAAACATAGGTATATTTACTGTACCCGTATCTACTTTTAGAAATACTGCAATGTAGTGTGCACCTTGCTGAACTTGTGGAATTCCAAGAGGTATACCTATAACATTATCTCCCTGCTGTAATTTTTGTTTTGGTGCAAATGGAATATCCTTATTATCTAATTGAATTTCTATTGTTATTGTGCATAAACTGCTGGCTGTGCAGTACATAGTAAAATTCATAGATAAGTTTGTATCTGCAACTGCTGTTATTCCTAAATATACTGGTTCAATGGGTGCTGTTCCAACAGTTAAAGCTACTGGATTTGCATAATAAAGCATTGAACTAAAGGATTCCGCTACTTTATTTCCAAGCTCATCTAGTGTAGTCTTAATATTTGCTGTATCAAGCTGTTTTAATATACTGTCTTTTGGCTGTCCAAGTTCAACTTTAATATTTGTACAATTTAAAATATCTTTCTTTATCTTGATTACAGGTACTTTTACATCAATGTTAAAATCCTTGTGTCTTACTATAACTAAATCTCCAACATTAACTGTTTGGAGATGCTTGTATTTTTCATATTCTTTTGTTTTACTAAGTTCAATGAAGTCAATATCAATATTTACTTTGCTTAAACCTATTAAACTTGCAGCTTCTTTAGCAAGCGCTCTTAGCGTAACTTCATCTCCAGCATTTTTAAATTCAACTTTCTTTATAATAGGAAAGGGCGGATATGCATCACTATTCCAGTTAGGTACACTAATATATTTTTCAGTAAGCTTTATACCATTTTTTCCTACAGGGTAAATCTTTGTTACAACACATGTGGTATCTATATTAAATTTCAAACCAGCTATATTTTTACCCTGTGCAATTAATACTCCTCCATCTTTTCCTATAGCTCTTAATATTTTAATATCAAAGTTATCTCTTTTTAGTTCGCCACAACCCCATATATTAATTATTGAAAATATGACTTCTACAGGATTCTTTTCTTCAATATCAATTGTGTTTGCAGTTATAATATCACTATCTACTGTATATATGGTTATTAAATCTCCTATCAAAGACTTCTGAAGAGCCGTCTTTACACTACAGTTTTCAGCTTTCATGCTTTCTATAAAATAATAAGAAAGGTCATAGAAGATATGCTTTGCCCATACCTTAATTACATTTTTCCCATCACTACTTTTCTCTACCTTATATATTCTAAAAAGCTGATCCTCTGCCTTAATAATATTCCACTCCACTATATACTTTGATTTCTTAGAATTAGCAGGATACTCTAGCTCTAAGGAATAATCACCATTTAGTTCTTCAGTAATATAGCAACTTATAGTTTCACTTAAAATTCCAAAACCGTTATTATCAAAATTTCCTTTAGTAGTTTTCTTATCATAAATGCATACCATTACAACCACCGCCAGTTTGGTAAAAGCTCTACTTTAGTAACACCGCCACTCCATTCTATAATATTTTCGCCAGACTTCATCTTTAAAAATTCTCCACTCATTTTCCCATTTAAATTGTTTCCTACATCATCATAGCAGTCTTGTATAACTGAATTTACTATAACTTTTTCAGATATACCTTTGAAACTTATCTGCTCTCCATTTATTTTAAAAACTATATCACCAGAACCATAAATATTTATTATAGGTTCACTTTCAATAGTTCCTGGATTAGTCACTGTTGTTTTGGATTGATTTATTATAATTGCGGTATTATCAACTGCATACTTAAAAGGTCTACAGTTGAATATTATAGGAAACTCACTAAAATATTTATAAACCTGTTTAAAATCAATAGCATTTACCACTTGAGCAATGTATTTTTTATCATCTTGAAAACTAAATATCAAATCACTTTCACCTGCTCCAAAAAGCCAGGCTTTTATGTCATCAATTTTATTTGCAAGGTTCTGCTTATCCTTTACTGAGCATTCAACATTTAGTGTTATATCATCATAAGTCTTTTCATCAAATCTTAAATTAGAATCTCTTCCGGGAATGTTTATTGTATTTACTCTACGTTTAGGAGAAGGAAGATTAGGTCTTTGAGATATCAGTATTCGAAAATCATCATAACTGTTCTTACCAGCAAAGTTAAAACTAAGCACACTAAACTCCTCCCTTCCCCATAGAGATTTTCTGTCTATAAAATTCTAATTCATAAGCAAGCTGTTCTATATCTTTTTCAGTATAATTATTAAAATTATCTATGTGCAAAGTAAGCCCATTTCTATTACCTATAGCAAGTTCGCCAAGTCTCGCTAGCACCCCAGAGGTGCAAATTCTTCCAAGTACAAGCGCTGTTATCTAAGTACTTCAAATTCATTTTACGAATGTATTTTAACTAATGTTTCCAAAATACATTTTTATACTATTATAACATATAATATATATTTAACATGGACTTTTATGATAATAAATCACAAAGCTCGCCAACATTCCTCTTCTAGGACATCAGCGAGCTCCTCCATACTACTTCCTAAACTAACTTTTTCTTAAACACATCCTTAAGTCCAGCCTTCTCAATCCTCTTCTCAATCTCCTTAACATCCAACGTATATAGTCCTACTTCCTTCATATGCTCAAAATACTCTGCTCCAGCAAAAGTATATCTATTTATCCTGCCTTCCTTAGTTTCCATTTTCTCATTTGCATAGGCAATAATATCACCTATTGCTGTGGTTCTAGGAAGTATTCGTGTGCCATACCCAAAAGCCTGGGAAATCGCATTATACCCCGCTAGAGAGCCACTGGCGACGGCTTCAGCATGGTGGTCCAAATTGCGACAAATTTCTAGATAATAAATACGAAAGCTTAATATGGACAAGACGAAATACTGACGATTCAACAGTCTTTCATCTTGTCCATATTTTTAGCTGAAGTTTATTATCTAAGGAAGTTATTACAATTCGCTGATATGCCTTGCAACACCTTGGCTCAGAGACTTAAGAAGGCTAGAATGCTGACTGGAATGTCTCAGAAAGAACTGGCAAAGAAGGTTGGCATTAGTCGTTCTGTTTTAAATGAAGTTGAGGCTGGATATCGCGATAAGATCTTAAGACCTACCTTATTAAAACTGCTAACTGTACTTGATAAGGATATTCTTTGCGATGATTATTATAGGTTTGTACTTGAACAGGAAGAAAAGCTGAAGTTACTTGTTGAGAAATATGGATTGAGAAAACTGGCTCGGATGATTGGAGTTGATGCTTCCAGTTTGGATCATTGGAAAAGGGGTGATTATCAGATTTCTAGGAGGTATTTTGAGAAGATTTTGGAACTAAATTTACTTTCGCAAGACAAGACATAAAAACCTGATGATAACTATTGTCCTTAAATAGATATCATCAAGTTCCATTTCTCCATATCCTACAGATTTATTTAACCATTAAACTATACCTTATATAATATTAAACCCAATTTTCTACATCTAACTCCTCAATGTCTGAAAAATGCTTAATATTATTTG
>NZ_MZGV01000111.1 GCF_002029235.1 Clostridium oryzae | reverse complement strand
ATTTAATATATTTTTAATTTACTTAATGCATAAAATACTATAAAATAGTATTTGTGTTATTTTACGTACATTTGAAAGGAGATAGTGTAATTGTTATTTATAATTTTATATATACTTATTTTTAGTATAGTCATTTACATGATTTTTAACCTACTTAAAGTTTTTGTATTTAGTAAAGTACATATTAATAAATGGATAGTTCTGGCTGTTTCTCTGTTAATCGTAATTCCTTCTTTCTTTATACAAACAAGGAACCTTCTTTTGGTAATTCTGCAATCTTCAGTAGCAGCGATCTTACTTTTATGGTTTTATGATATGCTTATATCTGAATTAAGAGAAAAAAGGAAAAAGAAGAACGAGATAAAAATAAGACCGAAAGCTAAACCCAATAGAGCTAAGAACAATAGTAGTAATATAAATAATAGTAGTAAAAATAAGAGAAAATAAAAAAGGAAATGTTGTGGCAATACGGAGATTTATCCGTTCATTAAGCACTTGTAACACAAATTTTATGTAAATTTTCTAATTTGTGCAAACTCGGCTACGCCTCAAACACTGCCCAAATCTTAACGAAAATTTACATAAAATTTGCTGACAATTGCTAAATTCACTCTATATCTCCTTCGTGCCACAACATTTCCTAGAAACTAAAATAAGGGATGAGTGACCTCTGCCGGCTGAAAAATGCCTCCGACGGTCACTCATCCCTTTAACTGACTCTATGCATGGATAAAACTACTTTCATTAATTGTTCTTTGCTCTTTTCTAACTGCATCCTGTAGTAGTTCCACAATCCATACATACCATGCAGGTACCATTTCTAACCATATGTGTGCTGGAACAATTTTTACAGGTAACTCCATAAACTCGTTCGCCACTATTTTCTTTATGTTCTTTTTCAAAATCATAAGCCAATTCGGAGCCTTTCTCAGGCTTTACTTGGCATCTGGAAAAGTCACCAAGTTCTATATCTATTATTTTGCTTACCAAATCTGAAATAGAGCTGACACTTTTAATGTATGGATGTTTCTTTACAAACCCATAGGGCTCGTATTTCTGACCTCTAAGCATTCTAGCAATATTCTTAGGAGGTACATGATATTGAAGCATAACAGATATAGATTTTGACAAGGAATTAAGCAATCCTGTTATAATTGTGCCTTCTCTGTCAGTAGTTATATATATCTCTGTGATTTCCCCAGCTTCATTTCTATTTACAGTTGTATATATCTTTACATCCTCTATCTGAGCAGGATGAGTTCTTCCGCTTCTAATTCCTACAGGCTTATCACGTCTTGAATGAATAGAATTTCTTTGCAATTCAGAAGCATATTTTAATAACTCTTGATAGCTTAGATCATCCAAACGTATTTCTTTAGTATTTTCTAAAGATGTGTTAAGCGGCTGACTTGCCTTTGAACCATCTCTATAAATAGTTATTCCTTTTATACCAAGCTTCCAGGACTCTAATATTATCCTCTTAAAATCTGATACGGAGGCATCCTTAGGAAGATTAACCGTCTTTGATACAGCTCCAGAAATAAGCGGAGTAATTGCAGCCACCATTTTAACATGCCCCTCTGCACTTATATACCTTTTTCCTGTTCCACATTTATTTGCAGTATCAAATATAGCAAGATGTTCCTTCTTCAAATGTGGAGCACCTTCAATTTTTCCGTCTGCAAGTTTATCATATTCAAGGCTTCCATTTTTAACTTTCTCTGTCTTTGTTACATAACTTACTATATCTTTAATCTGCATATCGGAATATCCCAAATTTTTAAGTGCAGTCTCTATTACTGGATTTACTACAGTCATAAAACCACCGCCAGATAGTTTTTTATACACTATATGGCTAAAGAAAGGTTCAATGGATGTAGCTCCGCAATCCATTGCAAAGGATATGGTTCCAGTTGGTGCTATCACGGAAACCTGAGCATTCCTATAACCATAGCTTTCACCAAGTTTCAGAGCAAGTTTCCATTTATTTTTCACCGTCAAAGATATATCATTAAAGCCAATTTTTTTAAGCAGCTCATGATTTATCTCTACAGGCTTATACGTCAATTTTTCATATTCGCTGTTTAACGCACCGGCGGCCCTACAGTGATTTCGTATTACTCTGAGCATATATTCTTTATTTATATCATACTTTTTAAAGGCTCCTATCTCTTTAGCCATTAATGCCGATACAGTATAGGATTCTGCTGTAATTGTACCAATCAAGGATGCTGTAATATTTCTTCCTTCTTCAGAATCATATGGATATCCCATAACCATAAGCAGTGAAGCTACATTTGATATTCCAAGACCTGTCGTTCTAAAATTATAGGTTTTTCGTGCTATATCTTCAGTAGGAAATTGCCCCCAATAGATCGATGCTTCAAGGACAAGCTGACAAAGAGCTATTATATGAAGATATCCTTCCACATCAAATTTTCGTAAATTATTATCGTAAAATTTATATACATTTATTGATGCCAGATTACAAGAGGTATCATCAAGAAATGCATATTCTCCACAGGGATTTGTAGAATTTATTCTGTTATAGTGAGCATTATAAACACCGTCTTCACCTGCAGAACAGGTATGCCATGCATTAAAAGTATCATCAAACTGCGGAGCAGGGTCTGCACATTCCCATATTGAATTATTGAATTCCTCCCATAGTTTAGAAACCTTAACTTTTTTGTTAACACGGTTATCAATTCTGCCTTTTAATTCTATTATCGCTTCTGGTTCATTTTCAAGATTATCTACCTTACTCATAAACTGATCACTAAAGCGAATAGAATTATTACTATTCTGACCTGAGACTGTTTGATAAGCTTCACCATCTATATCAGTATCATAACCCATTTTACCAAGGGCTCTAACCTTTTTTTCTTCCTTAGCCTTCCACGTAATAAATTCTTCTATTTCAGGATGATCTATATCAAGACACACCATCTTGGCAGCCCTTCTCGTGGTACCACCGGATTTTATCGCACCTGCATTTCTATCAAATCCTTTTAAAAAACTCATTAATCCAGAAGAAACTCCGCCTCCTGAAAGTTTTTCACCCACAGCCCTTATATTTGAGAAGTTGGTACCCGTACCGGAACCACCTTTAAATAATTTCGTTTCAGTAACATACTGCTGAGAAATAGAGTGCTCTCCAAGAAGTTTATCTTCTATAGATAATATAAAACATGCGGAAGCTTGTGTTCTGCTGTAAGCGTCCTTTGACATCACAACCTTGTTTTCACCTTCATCGAAATAATAGTTACTATTATTTTCACCACTGATGCCATATTCCTGTTTGAGCCCCGTATTGAACCACTGCGGCGAATTAGGTGCATACATTTGATTCAGCAGACCAAAAACCATCTCATCATAAAATATCTTTTCTTCTTCATCGGTTTTTAACAATTTTTCTTCCTTAAGTGCAGCAGTCCAGAACCTTACCATTCTGTTGGCTACCATCTTAAGGCTATTTTCATAACCAAATTCATTAGGTACGCCAGCTTTTCTAAAATATTTTGAAGCTATTATATCACAAGCATTTTGAGAATAGCTTTCTGGAAATTCAACATTTTTCATGTCGACTAATATTTTTCCTGTCTTATAATCCCTTAAAAGTACATCAACTCTCTTCCACTTAAATAAATCAAATACCGTTTTTTCTGGTGAAGTTTCAAGTTCTTTAGTGTACCTTCTACTGATAATTCCGCTTAATGAATCCATTAATCTCCCTCCGAATATTCAACATGTAGTATGTAAGATAAATCAAAAGCACAATATGTAGTGCTACAATGTTCATTATAATGTATTTTCTTCATAAACTCAACACAATATTTAGTAATGTTTATTTTATTATTTTCAAAATATGATATTATATAAATTGAGAGTAAAGAGAAAAGAGAAAATGAAGGTTAAAATTCAGCCATGTTGAATTCTGATTGTATAGATAATCCTAATTATTTGATAGTCCTTTTGTAATACTAGGTTTAGTCTTAGTTTCTAAAAAATTATCTGCTGATTATCAGATTTAAATTCTCAGAAATTCTACACAGCAGAATTTCTTCCTTCACTTTTCTTTCTTCTCTTTTCTCTTTTCTCTTATCTTAGTTCGTATTCTATTTAAAGGTGGTAATTATATGTTACATAAAGATAAAGATAAGTTTCCGATAGTTCACAAGAATTCCTTTATCGCTGAAGGCACTCATATTATCGGAAATGTGTGCATAAAAGAACGGGCCAGCGTATGGTATGGAGCTGTACTTCGAGGCGATGATAACTATATAGAGTTAGGGGAGGGGAGTAATATTCAAGATAACTGCGTAGTTCATGGTTCAACGCATGCAGATCCTGTTATAATCGGAAAGCACGTTACAATTGGACACAGTGCAATAATACATGGCTGTAAGATAGGGGACAATTGTCTAATTGGAATGGGTTCCATAATAATGGATGGTGCAGTTATTGGAAATAATACTGTTATAGGCGCAGGCTCCATAGTTACTGAAAATAAAAATATACCAGATGGGGTACTATGTCTTGGAAGACCTGCAAGAGTTATAAGAAAACTTACGGTGCAGGATATTGATAAGATAAAGGAAGCCGCTGAGCATTATAGTTCAATTATTAAAAAAGAAAATAAAGAGTAAAGAATAAATGAATGAAGAAATTCTATTACACAAAATTTCTATAAATCTATTTTCTCAAGAATTCAGCTTTCAAGCTGAATTCTTTTCTTCGCTTTACACTTTACTCTTTTCCCTTCTTAACTACTTATATATGTCCACCACAAGGCCGGTTATTTCATCAATAGTACTAGCTATATTAAGATTATCTTTTTCGTTCTGCATCAGCATATTAGTAAGCTCCTCTAATTTATTATCAATTACATCTACAGTCATAAAATATTGAGTTTGCCAAAAGCTTATATCTTTTTTAAGGGAGTACATATAATTCAGTACATTGCTTAAATATTCCTTAATCATATTTTTATACGCTCTGACATCTGCGTAGGTTTTAGAAACAGCTAGTCTGTTTCCTTTCTTTTTTATGTCATCCAGCATTTTTTTTAGTTCTTCTTCGCTTTTCTTCTGATGCGCAAAGTTAAAACTTTGTGAAAAATTTTTTTTATTAGTTACATTCCTTTTTTCTGAGGCTATAGGTTCATTTCTACCAACTCTTTTTATTTCCATGTTAATCCTTCCTTTTATTATTAAAATTCATAAGTAAAACTGTTAGGACTTGCATCTGATGGCATTCTCCAATCTCCGCGGGGAGATAAGCTTATAGTGCCGACTTTAGGTCCATCAGGCAGTGCGGATCTCTTAAATTGCTGTGAGAAAAATCTAAACATAAATTTCTTAAGCCACTTATCAATTTCATCTTCACTATAGTCACCAGCAAAAGCAATACCAGCTAAATACTTTATCTTTTCAGGAGAAGCTCCCTGTCTTATAAAATAATATAGAAAGAAGTCATGAAGTTCATATGGACCAACTATATCTTCCGTTTTCTGAGCAATATTTCCTTCAGAATCTTTAGGTAAAAGTTCTGGACTTACTGGCGTATTGAGGATATCTATTAAAACTTCCGAAATTGTTTTTTCAACTTCATACTGAGCTACATAGTTCACTAGATATCTTACCAAAGTTTTTGGTACTGAACAGTTAACTCCATACATAGACATATGATCACCATTATAGGTAGCCCATCCTAGTGCAAGTTCTGAAAGATCTCCAGTTCCAATAACAAGACCTCCTTCTTTATTGGCTATATCCATAAGTATCTGTGTTCTTTCTCGCGCTTGAACATTTTCATAAGTAACATCATGTATTTTTGCATCGTGACCAATATCTTTGAAATGTTGAATACAGGCATCAACGATATTAACCTCTCTAAAACTAGTGTTTAGTTGTTTGCAAAGCGACACCGCATTATTATAGGTTCTATCTGTAGTACCAAAACCTGGCATTGTAACCGTAATTATATTTTTCCTCGGCAGTTTAAGCATATCAAAAGTTTTTATTATAACAAGCAATGCTAGTGTTGAATCAAGTCCACCGGATATTCCAACTACAGCCTTATTAAGACCAGTATGGGTAATTCTTTTTGCCAAACCTGCTTTTTGAATGTTAAAAATCTCTTTGCACCTCTGTTCAACAAGTTTTTCGTTAGAAGGTACAAAAGGATGTTTATCTATATATCGGTCAAATTTTCTAATATTTAAGTCCTTATACTTAAACTCTATTTCATTAAATTTTATTCCATAATTTAATTTATTACCATGAAAGCTAGAATTTTTAACTCGTTCGTTGATAAGCTTATTAATATCTATAATAGTGATAAGCAGATCATTTTCTCTCTGAAATCTTGTGTTTTCTTTAAGCAGTGAGCCATTTTCAGTTATAAGCATATGACCGCTAAATACAACATCAGTGGAAGACTCATGAACACCTGCAGAGCTATAAAGATAGGCACTCATTGTTTTAGCACTTTGAGAAATAACAAGATTTTTTCTATAATCAGCTTTACTTACAAGTTCATTTGAAGCAGACAGATTGGAGATTATATTTGCCCCTGATAAAGCTGCTTGAGAACTTGGGGGTATAGGTACCCACAAATCTTCACAGATATCAAATGCAAATTTAAACTTGCCGCTTGAAAACATAAGTTCAACTCCGAAAGGGATTTGAGATTGAAATGGCAGATTAACCAATTCGTTTTTTATATTAAAGCCTTCAGCGAACCATCTTTTTTCGTAAAATTCACTGTAATTTGGTATATAGCTTTTAGGAACAATACCAAGTATTTTTCCGTCAAATATTATAAATGCACAGTTGTATATCGAATCTTTGAAAACTAATGGGGAACCGACAGCAATTAATATGTCCTTTCCCTTTAAGTATTTACACAACTCTTCTAATGCTTTATAACTTTCATCTATAAGCCTATCTTGAAGAAACAGATCTCCACAGGTATAGGCTGTTATACTAAGTTCAGGAAATAATATATATTTACATTGCTTTTCTAATGCATCATCTATACATTTCTCTATTTGTTTAAGATTATATTCTGTATCGGCTACTTTAATTTTAGGGCACGCTGTAGCAACCTTTAAGAAATTCATTTGTATCACTCTCCAAATAATTTAAATAAATTGCGAACCAACGATGGGGGTATGACCTACCGGTCATTGCGCCCTTCGTGTTCTGTAAATTAAATAGCTGTTAATTATTTAATGTATCTTTTAAATATAAACTAAGTGCTATTAGATAAACGTTATTCTATGGAATAACAATTTTTTAATTTCTTCGAAGAAAACTAAAGTGCATCGCTAATTTTTTAGAAAGATAAAAAACCTCTTTTTAATTTGGAAATTGCTAAAACTAATATCTATTTTAATAGAAATAACCTTAAAAAGCTGTCTAAGCAGGACAGGTCTTGGCTTCGAAGACCTGGTTCTTCGTAGAGCCCTGTCACGATTAATAGGCTTTTAAGTAGTTGGATTATTAAAAGTAAGTTAATTATACCAGTTTCCATATTGAAGAGAAGCCTTTAACTCTCTTTCTAATTAAGATCACACTTAATAATCTACGAAGAAAAATTAAAGATACAACTTCATCAAATAACGTCTGTAAAATTAACGTGTAGAAATTTTAGAGACGGTACTTTAAAACTAGCAATCTATATAATTTACAGAGCCCGCAGGGAGCGTT
>NZ_MZGV01000110.1 GCF_002029235.1 Clostridium oryzae | reverse complement strand
GTAGATACTATTCATATAATCAATTTCTAAACTATATTAAATATTTTTACAGGGGGTAAAAGCATATGAGAGATTTTGTAATATCTTCAATTATGATTTTATTACTTATTTTTTTGTTTTTCTATATTTTCAAATTAATTCTTCCCGGTCCATTTCGTCATAAAATCTATGAAAAGATTATGAGCTCCTTTGCAAAGTTTGTAATCTATGTTTTTTTTATATCAGTATTCCTAAATTGTTTGTTAGCTTTTATAATTTACAGATTTAGGTATGTAGCATATATAAATATAATTATTCCTTCTATACTATCTATAGTTGTCGGTTTTATAGCTTCTACAGTTCCTGTAAAAGGAACTGAATCAAAAAATAAAAATATAGAGTCCTGACAACAGATGTTTAAATATACCTTTGCCAAAACTCTATTATTTCCATAGTCTGGTCGGGGCGACAAGACTTGAACTTGCGACCTCATGCTCCCGAAGCACGCGCGCTACCATCTGCGCTACGCCCCGAACTATAAATATATTACCACAAAAACCGTACTGTTTCAATCTCTCAATTATTCTTTACTCTCAATATCGTCACCTACTTCATTGTTAGCTATATTATTGTCATTTATATCATCATCTTCTTTTGATAAACTGCACAGTGCTTTAGTAAATACAATTAAAATGATGACTATTACTATTACATAAATCATGTATATTCCCCCTAACAAAAATGCAGTTATATATTTTATTATGTTTCAAATTATTTTTTATATTATATTTAATTAATATTTGTTAAATATATATGTATATTCAACGAAAAGGAGTGTTAAGAATATGGAAAAGTCGCTACAGAAAAAAATATTTGAGATACTTATTAAAGGATATTATGATAACAAATTTGAAGCCGCAGTCAATATAATTCTCTCGACTTGGAGCTATCCTAAAGAAGAGCTTAAAAATACTATAGCTGCTGTTTGCGGTGTAAGTTCTTCTATAGATCACGATAACTTTATAGCAAGTTTAAAAGAAGCTATTGCTCATCAAGAACGCAATAGTAAAATTGTCGTAAAAACTGGAGTTTGTGATGATTGTGAAGCAGATCAGGCAGGATTAAGAAATTGCGAAAAATCATGCCCTTTTAATGCAATATCTATTGATCCAAAAACCGGATTATCTTATATCAATTCCGATTGCACCGATTGTGGACTATGTGTAGATTCATGTGATAGTGGTAATATAATGGACAAAATAGAATTTATGCCTTTTGCCAAGCTGTTAAGAGACAACTCAGTTGTTATAGCCACTGTAGCTCCTGCTATATGTGGTCAATTTGGTGAAGACGTAAGTTTGGATATGCTAAGGACAGCATTTAAAAAAATTGGATTTGCTGATATGATTGAAGTTGCATTTTTTGCTGACATGTTAACTATAAAGGAAGCTACTGAATTTAACCACTTTGTTAGTGATAAAGATGACTTAATGATAACTTCTTGCTGCTGTCCTGTATGGATTGCGATGTTAAAAAAAGTATATAAAGATCTTATTAAATACGTATCTCCGTCAGTATCACCAATGATTGCTTCCGGCCGTGTACTAAAAAGGATTTATCCAGGGTGTAAAGTCGTTTTTGTTGGCCCTTGCATTGCAAAGAAAGCAGAAATAAAGGAAGATGATTTAATAGGTGATATTGATTATGTCCTTACATTTGAAGAATTAAAAAGTATTTTTGATGCACTAAATATTGACCCTTCTAAACTTGAGCCTACTCCTACTACGGAATATGCTTCCAAAGGTGGAAGATCGTACGGTAGAACTGGTGGAGTATCAGCAGCAGTTAATGACGCTGTCGAATTTATGTTTCCGGAAAAACACCACTTACTTAAGACTATGCAGGCTCATGGTGTTAAAGAATGCAGATCTGTTTTAAAGGAAGTTCAAGATGGTAAAATTTCAGCTAATTTTATAGAAGGCATGGGATGCATCGGTGGCTGTGTAGGTGGACCTAAACGTCTTATCCCATGGGATAAAGGTACTGATTTATTAAACGAATTCTGTGATAAGAGCAAATATTCTGTTCCTATCGAAAGTGAATGTATGAAAAATATACTTGAAAAGATTAATATAAATTCAATTGAAGATTTTTCTTCAAAGGAAAAAACTGCAATATTCGAGCGAGACTTTTAAAGAATTTATTGCATATATAACATAATAATAATAGACATTTAACAAAGATATAGTAAAATAATATATGATAAATCAATACTATAGAATTCTAATTTGGGGGAATGGTTTTACATGCAAAGTAATATAAAAGCTGCAATTTTCGATTTAGATGGTACATTAATAGACTCCATGTGGGTATGGGAAAAGATAGATGTGGATTATCTTAAAAATAAAGGATTTGAGCTTCCTTATGGTCTAAGAGATGAAATAGAACATCTAAGTTTCGATGAAACTGCTATATATTTCAAAAAAAGATTTAACATTTCGGACTCTTTAGAAAAAATCAAAATGGATTGGAATGATATGGCGTATAAAGAATATTCCAATAATATAAAACTAAAGCCTGGTGTAGAGAATTTTCTATCGAAATTGAAAAAAAATAATATTAAAATAGGTTTAGCTACTAGTAATTACCCTTCATTATTAAATGTAGTCCTTAAAAATAACGGTATATTTGATTATTTCGATTCAATAACTACTACAAATGAAGTATCCCGAGGAAAGGATTATCCTGATGTGTATCTGCTTGCAGCAAAAAAACTTAATGAGGATCCGAAAAGCTGTATAGTCTTTGAAGATATCCTTCCTGCCGTTAAAGGTGCCACTCTAGCTGGAATGAGAGTTATAGGAATAATGGATAATTCGTCTTGCCACAATTGGTCTGAAATGTCTAAATTAACATATAAGTTTATCAAAGATTTTACCGAACTTGAGGCAATATAAAAATGGCTGATTGCATAATCAGCCATTTTTATACTATTTATACTCTACTTTATATTTACTTTTTAATGCATTTATTACTTCAAGATACCTGCCATTTTGTTTTTGATTAACTATATTGTTTACGATCGGTTCCTTAACATCTTCAAATGCTGCTAGTCCCGGTTCCTTTCTATCCTCAAGTTTTATTATATGGTATCCAAACTGTGTCTTCACAGGCTCACTTACTTCTCCTACCTTCAATGCAAATGCCGCTTTTTCAAACTCAGGTACCATACTACCTTTCTTGAAATATCCAAGATCTCCGCCTCTTTCATTTGATGGACATGATGAATACTCCTTGGCAGCTTCAGCAAAATCTTTTCCTTCCTTAAGTTTAGTAGCCACATCTTCAGCTTTTTCTAATGTATCAACAAGTATATGACTTGCTCTAACACTTTCTTCTTCAAGGAACATAGACATATTATCCTTATAAAATTCTTGTGCCTCATTCTCTGTAACGCGTATATCAGATAATACTTTATTTATAGCGTATTGTATTAATACTTCTTTCTTTACATTCTCTAACTGTTGAATAAAAGCCTCATCATTATCCATTTTTTCATCTAGTGCAAAATTATAAATAAGTTCAAAATCAACTACCTGTTCAAGTAATTGTTGCTTTCCCTGCTCATTCATATAAGCCTGCTGTCTGTCCTCTGGATATCTCATCAGTGCATTAATCAAATCTTGCTCTGTTATTTTTTTGCCCATTACCTCTGCTAATACCTTTTCGTCATCCATAATAATACTATTCTCCTTTATATGTTATCGATTTAATCCCAAAATTTAAAAATTCACTTAATTGTAGCATTGTAATAAGTTCATGTCAACGATTAAACCATTACTTAATTTTACATATGAAAATATAGACATTTTTCATAAACTATAGTAATATTAATTAATAAATATTATTAATTAATATTACATTTATGTATCATATAGGAGGTTATTATGAGTAATTACATGCTGACAGAAAATGAAGAAGCCCCTGATTTCCTATTACCAGGCTCTGATGGCAAGGAACATAGACTTAGCGATTATAAGGGTAAAATGTAATTTTATATTTCTATCCTAAAGACAATACCCCTGGTTGTACCTTAGAAGCTCAGGGCTTCAGATATAAAATGGAAAATTTCAAAAATCTAAATGCAGTAGTTATTAGCATTAGCAGAGACACATTAAAAAGCCATGAAAGCTTTATAATCAAGCAAAATATTTCATTTTTACTCTTAAGTGATATTGATGAAACTGTATGCAAACTTTATGACGTACTTGAAGAAAAGAATATGTATGGTAAAAAATCCATTGGTATTGAACGTAGTACATTTGTTATAGATAAAGATGGTAAGTTTACAAAAATATTTAGAAAAGTACACGTCACAGCACATATTGATTGTTTATTGGAAGTTCTAAAGACGATCAAAGATTAAAACAAACACGTTATTATAGTCATGCTAAATGAAATATATATAATGAGCAAGGAGGAAAGTGATTTGTAATATATTTTCTAATTAACAGAAATCACTTTCCCCCTTTTTTTACTCTTTAGGAAATTATAATTTTTGCTAATTGTGCATAACTTTCAACTGTGTACAAATAAATTGTGTGTGTTGTTAAAAGAATGTAACTATATAACATACGAAGTAATATGAAGATAGCTCTTAAGAAAATACTAATAAATAAACAAGAAAAATAATTTGGAAGAAGTAATATAAAAAATAATATTTTGTAAATGCATAGAGTCAGCATAGGGTAGTAAGTGGTTGAAGGAGGCATTTTCCAGCCGACGGAAATCACTTACTACCCTTTTTTACTATTTCCCTGCTATTGTTAAATCGTACATTTCTATAGATTTAGGTCCATAGAAATAATCATCCTTCTGAAGTTCTTTTGAAAAATGCATATTGCTATGAACCTTTTTAATATTGCCTGACAATGATCCCCCTGTTATTGGTACCTTTGTATTACCATCACAATACCAACCAAGACGTATTTCTCCACCAAAGTCTCCAGTAATAGGATCCATTTGAAAATCCGAGAATGCCGCTAGTTCTATATATGTTCCCTTTCTCATTTCTTCTGCACTCTTGCTGCCAGCTGCAACGACTACATTCTTAATAATTCCAGTAGGCTTGTTTCGTAAATAGTGATTATACCTAAAGCTACCATGATAAGTCATAAGTTTACCATTTTCAATTACAGCTGTTTTGTGCAGTGCTAAACCATCATCATCTATCGGTACAGAGTAAGCTGAATTTGAAAGGGTTGGATCAAGCGTCAAGTTTAATAAATCACCACTCACTTTATCCCCCTGAACAGAGTCTCCAATTTTATAATTTGAGATTTTATCATAAACGGTAGCTGCATTAGCTGCATTCACATAGTAGCTAAACACCTCTGCTACATCACTACCAGTAAGTATAATCTTATACTTACCTGATGGCGGCATCTGTTTAGCCCTTGTTCTCTCTTTTGCTAACTCAATTCTTTCCTTTACTGAATTCTTAATATACTCGGGATCATAATCTGAAAAAGTAAGCATTTTGTAGAGTTCTATTTCTTCCTCGTGCTCTTCCCGCCAAGTGGTTATAAACTCAATCATTCCATTATATTTCTCATAACTTACATCAATTCCTTTCGATGTAACTACTCTAGTATATATCTTTTCAAGGAATATCTCAGCAGAATTTATTCCACCTTTTTCTTCTGTATCATTAGCATATAAAGCCTCTGTGAGTTTAGGCATCCATTTTTCTAGCTCCATCGAAGAAAATTGGCTCTTAGTGCTGCACACATTTTCCTTATTGGCTTCTGGTAACTCATAATATTCATTCTTTACAAAACCAGCTGAAAAAGTTGCGTCATTTATTGCTTTTCTAATTTCCCCATCTTCCATAGTAGGATGTATATTAAATTCAGAACTGCCAGTATATTTAATTCCATCTTGTTCAATATTTTTATAAACTGTAACCTTGAAATGCTGAACTGTTTTTGTTCTCTCCATATCAAGATCCTTTTTAACATAAAACAGTTCATTACTATCAGTCTTAGTTTCAATAATCTTATATCCATTTATATCTGAAGCTTCTAATAAACCTTTTATTCTTCTAAGCATATTAACCTAACCTCACTTTCGCTTTAATATATGGGCCCCCGTCTGAAACCTTTGCAAACTCTTTGTAGCCCTTTCCACACATTCCGCTTCCGCCAAGTTCTACCTTCTCAGATAGCATCGATATAGTTTTTAGCACATCAGGTACATATCCAGTCAAAACTACAGGAGATACAATATTGTCTGTAAGCTTTCCGTCTACGATCTCTATACCATAATCAACCATGCACTGTATACCCCAATTCTTAGGATCTTCCATACCACTTGATGGACTTGCTAACAGATATCCATGTTTAACAGATGCTATCATATCCTCTATCTTGTCTTTTCCAGCTTCGATAAATGTATTTGTCATTCTGGCATATGTCTTCCTCTCAAAAGAAAATCTCTTTCCGTTTCCCGTAGGCTTCGTTCCCAGTTTCAAAGCAGATAAGGTATCAGATAATCCATTCTTGAGAATTCCATTTTCTATTATAACTGTGTCCTGTGCAATTACACCCTCATCATCAAACATGTATGATGAAACATGTTTTGCAGAAGCAGCTCCGTCCCTCATTGTAACTAGTTCAGATGCCACCTGTTTGCCTATATATTCTGCTGCCTTAGCCCTATGTTTTACAAACATGTCCATTTCAACGCCATGGCCAAAAGCTTCATGGGCTATCATTCCTACCACCTCAGGAGTACAAATAACATCATATTCACCAGGTTCTATTGACCTGGCACTTAACAGCTTAACAGCTGTATCAACTGTTGATTTAGCGTTTTTCTCTATTTCATCTATAAGCTCAACACCTTTTAGACCAGAAGCTGCCTTAAAACCAACTTTTACATTGTCATCCTTTCTTACTATAGCAACACAATATCCTTCACTCCATACATATGATTGACTTAAATCTTTCTTGCCTGATAAAAATATTTTAGAGATATGAACTTCATGAAAAATCACTCTTCCATTGATAAGCAATTCAGAACTTGAAAATATCTTATCCTTAATCCCAGATAATTTACCTATTATATCCCCATCACTTGTAGTTTCAGGATTTATTCCAATTTCACCTCTAAAGTCACGTTCAATAGCTTTTTCTTCAATGACTGGATATTCTGTTATATTAACATTGCCTTTTAATGTTTCTAGCTGATTATTAACCCTGATTTTTATATCCTTAGCAATTTGTAGTATATCATTATCATTAATATCATTAAATGAATACTCAGAATACCCTAATCCATTGTGGATTCTTACTACAAATCCTCTTTCATTCCAAAGTGAGTCTGCTATAGAAACCGCATTTTTATCAACCCTATATATTTTTCCAAAAGAATCTGTTCCAAGAACTGAAACATAACTAAATTCTTTTTCTAATTCTTTTATTAACTGCTTTAAAGCTGCTTTTTTCATTTGAAGAAACCTAGACATCTTTACTTTTACCATATCTCTGACCCCTTTCATATTAATTTCTATATTTTTATGTATACAGTAAAAAAACTTGAGAATAATCTCAAGTTTTCTGATGGCCAGACCAGGAATCGAACCAGGGACACGAGGATTTTCAGTCCTCTGCTCTACCGACTGAGCTATCTGGCCACAATACTGACTCGATATGTAAATTTTATCATAAATCGCCATAAAAGGCAACCTGGCAACGTCCTACTCTCCCACCCAGCTTCCCGGGCAGTACCATGGGCGATGTAGAGCTTAACCTTCGTGTTCGGTATGGGAACGGGTGTAACATCTACTCCATCATTACCAGATAATCGTTTTGTGATAACCTTCGCATTACTG
>NZ_MZGV01000109.1 GCF_002029235.1 Clostridium oryzae | reverse complement strand
TTATTACATATCTTTATAATGTTCCTATTATATGCAAGTATATAAGTATATTTCAATATATAACCACATTATAGTGCTGTCATATATTTCAAATGCGAATAATAAAAGTCCAGGTTACTTTCCTGGACTTTTATATATGAAATTCTAACTCAATGTTATTTCAAATAATCTTGCTGTAAATTGTTTTGGCAGTTCAACCGTCAAAGTTTTGTTTATACTATTCCAACTGTATTTGCAATCTTCTATATTAGGATAAGCACATCTTACATAAACTGCTTTTTCTCCTGTATAGTTAATTGGTATAATACAATTTCCGGTGGCGCTATTTCTTCTCCAAACTGCTACGTATATCTTATTTTCAGCTTTAAGTCCAAGACTTACCCATGTATCTGAGAACTTGGATAAACCTAAAGGCCAGAATGGTACTGAGCTTTTTATATCATTTCTTATAGTTTTATAATAATCTAATGCCTCTTTGACAAGTGCTTTTCGCTCATCAGCAATTTGAGCCAAATGTCCGCTTTGATGAATACGAAGAAGCATAGCATTAACCATATTAAAGATAACTTCATCTTTATCGCCTTCATTCATTGGATACGACCATATGGCAGATTGCTCTGGAGTCAATCCTGATGGAGAGTTAGCTGCTATCGTAGCGTAACGTCTGTAATCATCTTGATCGCTGGTGGATTGAATCGAATATCTCTGCAGCATAGCATAGTCTAAGCGAAGCCCTCCACTTGAACAATTTTCAATTATAAGATCAGGGTATTTGTTAAAAATACTGTCCAGCCAGGCTAAATATGCTCTTTCATGTCCTAATAATCCGTCACCTATACTATCTGTATTAATCTCTGTTCCGATACCAGGTTCAATGTTATAGTCCATTTTAATATACCCTACTCCATATTCATCTATAAGCCTGTCAATAACTCCATTTACATACTTAATAACCTCTGGATTTCTGAAATCAAGCTGATAACGCGATCTATCATGTACCTTTTTTCCATGCCTAATAAAGAACCAATTGTCAGGAACCTCTGATGCCTTAGGACATTTTATACCCATAACCTCAAGTTCCAACCATACTCCTGGTATCATTCCTTTGCTTCGTATATAATTTGTAACTTCCTTCAAACCATTTGGAAACCGTTCGCTCGATTCCCTCCATTCTCCTACATTATCCCACCAGAAACCTGAAGAATACCAGCCTGCATCTATACAAAAATATTCGCATCCTGCTTTGCTGGCAGCATCAATTAATGGTAATTCCTTTTCAGTAGTAGGATCAGCCCAGAGGCAGTTCATATAATCATTAAAGATGATAGCTAGGCTTTCATTGTCTTTATTGGGGCGTCTTATCTTTCTACGATATTTAGTAAGCTCGCCCATTGCAACATCAAAATTTCCTGCCGTTACACCTACTGCAACTGGAACAGATACAAATTTATCATTAGGCTTAAGATTTTTATACCAGTGGGATTCTGTTTCTGTAGGACCACTGAGCGCCAAATATAAATGGGCAGCCTGGTCTGAAATCTCCCAGTGCCAGGAACCATTGTGCTCTATCTGCCAAAAAATATTTGTTGATGTTTCTGTATTCTCTAAAAATCCCATTGGAAGATATTCCTTTGTAGACCAATTTCCAGTATTTGATATACCAATAGCCTTAGAAGAACGCTGCTCAATAGTAGGCTGTGACTGTGCAATGCCAAGCTGTTCCAATGTATATGTCTGCCAATCCATCTCTCTTTGCCAGGAATTATGAGGTATCTTAAGTTGCATTTTTTCATCTCTTGGAAGTATGCCTTCTTTTTCGATTCCAGTATAATTAAAAGATGATATATACTCTAATGTAAAAGTTTCATTACCTTTATTAAAAACTTCACTCCAACTCCGTATTACAGAAACTCCGTCATAAAATTGAATATGACTTACCACAGTAGCACCTGTTGCTTGATCAAAAGTTGTGATTTCCAGCTTTCTTCCCAGTTTATTTCTATAATCCTTATGTTCTTTATACTTCATCCTATACCCCGGTGCGGTAACTATATATTTAGTGCCATGACGTTCTAACGGCCTATCCAAGCCTGAAATATTAAGCTCAACCAAATTGAAACTACCTTCTCGGGTCTTAGATACAATATCTCTTTCATTAAACGGAAGAGCTGAAAAATGCAGCAGTTTTATCTGATTTTCATCTGTTATTTCTAGCACCATATTAATCTTGTTTTCAAATATATTTATTCTTTCCATGCTGTTACTCCTTACATTAATTAATTTCATCAAGTGTACGCTATATATATATTAGCTGTGAGTAATGAGTCACCTAACTGTTTCATAAATAAATTATGAGCTCACGCTAAAACATGGTTTTGAAACTTCAATCTTAAAATCATGTTTTATAATGTCTATATAAATTTCCTCCCATTATTCAAACTTCTACCTTTAATATACAACATATTTTTTCGATATACTAGTACTCTTATTAAAAAAATGTAAAGGTTTGCTTTTAGCAAAAATTTAAAAAATCTGTGTATAAAAAATTGATAACAGCACACACTATAATAAAATTTTTAATATAGGAAGGATGATGAAAATTGAACAGAAAATACAGAGTTTATATAATAATTTTCGCCGCATTTTTATCCATATTTCCTTTTTTAAGAATAAAAACCGAAGCTAAGCAAGTATTTAATTATCAAAACCATCTATATAATCAATCAGAAATGCTTTTAGATTCCTCCACATATAATATACTTCCTAACAATTTTAGAAAGACTTCAGATTTAACTTTATTAAAAAAGTATGGTGGGTTGAATCAATCGGGTCTTTATAGGTTAAATATTTCTGGTAGTGCTCAGTTTTCGAAGCAAAATCTGCTTTCGCTTTTAAAAAATATTAACACTCCTCTAAATAAAGTTGTAGTTGATTTAAGGGAAGAACCTCATTGCTTTATTAATGGAATTCCTGCCAGTTGGTCTAACTTAAGAAAAGACAAAAATATAACTGTTACCTCAAATCAGATTTTAGCTGATGAAGCAACTGAAATAAATAATATTAAGCTCAAAATTCCTATTAATTTTTGCAATAACAATACTCTGTCAATTGTTCCACATAGTATCAAAAATGAACAAAGTCTTGCAAAATCCCGCAAATTATCCTACATACGTATTCCTGTTTCAGAAGACAGAGTGCCTACCGATGACATAGTCGATTCCTTTGTAAAACATATTAAACAACAGCCTGTTGATATATGGCTTCATTTCCACTGCAGAGACGGTGTTTCAAGAACTACCACATTTATGATTATGTATGATATGATGAAAAATTATAACAAAGTACCTGCCGATGATATTATAAAGAGACAACTTATTTTAGGAAACTTTAACAATGCTCAGATTAAATCATTTTCTGATCAAAAAGTATGTACTTTTCTTAATAATTTCTACAAATATTGTAATCAAGCTGGTAATAGTTTTAGTATTTCTTGGAGCCAATGGAAGCAAAATCAGAGTGTACACCATAAAAAATTATCTTTAATTAAAATTTTCCCCGAAGTTACTTCTTCCTATATCAAAAATTCAGCAGTATCAATTTTTCTTTATTCGTTTATGAACTTATAGGACTTTAGACTTTCCAGATTTCACGAAGGGATGCAAAACAGTTATAAAGAAAATACCAATAAACAAATAAATAGGAAAAGTAATATAGAAAATAATACTTTGTAAATGCATAGAGTCAGTATAGGGCAAGAAATGATTGGAGGGGGCATTTTTCAGCCGACGGAAATCACTTGTTGCCCTTATCTACCCCATATTGCTTGCATTTCATCACAATTTTTAAGCAATTCGTCTAATGTTCCTTTTGCATAAACTTTCCCATCCTTCATTACAATTATCTGATCTGCTTGCTTAAGGGCAGTTCTCCTGTTTGATACCACCAAACATGTGGCTTCTTTCTTTTCAAAAACTCTTGTCCAAAGCTTGTTCTCTGTCTCCACATCTAATGCACTAGAAATATCATCAAAAACCATTAATTCTGATTTTCTTGCAAACATACGCGCAACTGCAACTCTTTGTATCTGTCCACCAGAAAGCTTCATGCCTTTAGGACCTATAACAGTATCTAGTCCATTTTCAAAAGTATTTATATCCTGATCCAGCACAGCTGAATATATAGCTTCATTAACAGTTGCTACATTTTCTGAAAGTCCAAGTAAAATATTATTTTTTACTGTATCACTCATCAGGTTAGGTACTTGAGGTGTATATGCACTTTGAGGAGCTGTAAAAAATTCACCGGGTTTTTGTATAACTTTCCCATTCCACTGTACATTTCCGCTGTCCGCTGGTAAAAGTCCCAAAAGCACCTTTAGAAGTGTAGACTTTCCCGAACCTATACGTCCTGTTATTACTGTGAAAGTTCCTCTCTTTAGTGAAAAGCTTACGTTGTCTATGCCAATACCAGAGGAATCATATTTATAAGAAAGATTCTTTATTTGTATACTTTGCAGCGGACTTTGTAATATATCACTACAATTAGTTGTTTCCCTGTATTTTAATTTTCTTGGTTTTAAATAAAGATGGTTATGTTTAACAACTGACTCAGCTAACGTTTCCTGCATTAAATCTGCCATTCGTTTAAAAGATATCTTAGCCTGCTTATTATGTGCAATAAACTCTCCGAAGAAACCTGTAAAATCGGCTACAAAATTAAGATAATATATGAATAACGATAGATCTCCAATTGTCAAATCACCATTTTTCATAGATACCGCTGCAAGCAGAAGTATAAATCCTGTACCTATATTTACAGTATTCTGAAATATCGAATCTAATACCTGCATCAAAAGAGAGTCTTTCATCATCATCTTATGCCTTTTTTTATTTAGTCCTTCAAGATAATTTAAAACATTTTCCTCTTCTCCTGCGACTTTTACTGCCTGAACTGCTGCAAATATTTCTCCCATAGCACCTGTCACAATACCGGTAGCTTCTCTTGCAGCCCGTCTATATTTCTGCAGCTTAGAACTGAGCATCTGAACAATACCTACTATAGCTACAAGCGGTGTAAAAACTACAAGAGTTATTTTTACATTTATACTCATCAATATAACAATAGCTACCGCTGCAAACGCTAAATCTCCAATAAAATCTAAGGTCCAGCTTATCGAATTCTCAACCGTTTCAGCATCATCACGAAAACAATTGAGTGCTTCACCAGCGGGCCATGGAATAGAACATGCTCCAGGTTTTTGTAATATGCTCTCAAAAATATTTCTTCTAAGCAGAGCACTCATGATAAACCTATGAAGATTATCTACTCCGGCTCCTATATATATATTAACTATCCTACCAGCAGCATAGGCTACTGCTACTGCTACCACAGCCAATAAGCTGAAATCAAATTTTCTTTCGTCTCCAAGAATATCAAAAAATATCTTTATAATAACTCCCCATAACAGCGGTTCAACATGTATCAGCACCCAAAGAAAACAATTCAACGTGTATAGTCCTTTTTTATAGGTCATCATTTTCCAGAGGAGTTTGAGTACATTTACCTTCTCTTCACTGCAGGTTTCGTTTAATTTTGTCTCCATTAAGCCAACGCCTCCTCTATACCATAGTTTAATAATTCATTTAATCTTGAATTCTTATTTCTTATCAAATCTTTTCTAGTTCCATATTCAAGTACTGAACCTTTATCTAGAATCAATATGTCATCTGCTTTTTCAACAGTCCCAAGCCTATGTGCTATAATTATGCAGGACCGTCCTTCAATTAGTTTTTCAAGGGCTGCATCAACTAATTTTTCAGTTGCAGGATCAAGTCTCGAAGAAGCCTCATCTAAAATTATAAGTTTAGGATTTCTAAGAAAAACCCTTATCAATGCAAGCAGCTGCGCTTCACCAGAAGACATTCCTCCTCCCGGACTTATTACAGTATTAAGCCCATCACCCAGCTTTTCATACCAGTTTCCAAGACCCATATCATAGATTGTGCCAATGATCTTATCATCGTTAATTTTCTTATTAAAGAATGTAATATTATCCCTTACGCTTGCATTAAAAAGCTGAACATCCTGTGTTACATACGCTATATTCTTTCTTAAATCTTCAGGTTCGATATCTTTTAATAATGTATTGTTTATACTAATCTTTCCTGTTTTAGCATCATAGAATCTTACTATAAGCCTTGCTAAAGTAGTCTTACCACTTCCTGTACACCCTAGCACTCCCAATATTCTTCCATATGGCAGTTTAAACGAAATGTTCTTAAGTACAGGAGAATCTTCTTCGTATTCAAAACACACATTATCAATATTAAGAAATAGCTTATTTTCATTGACACTTATTTTTTCTCCATGCTCAAGCTGTGATTTAATATTAAATAATTCATTAATTCGCACAATACTTGCTGATGCTTTTTGCATTTCCTGAAGCTGTTCCCTAAGTTGAGTTAAAGGTTTTTCCAATAGCTGAATATAATTTATCATTAGATATACGGTACCTATCGTAACATTTCCTTTGTACCATAAATATCCTCCCAATGCGAATATCATCGCATTTCCAATGCCGAAAACTCCTTCTAAAGTCATCCATATCTTATAGCCTGAGAGATTAGCCTTTAAACTTATAGGCAGCCACTTCTGCAGCACTGAAAAAAATCTGTTCATCACGTATTTAACTGCTCCACTAGATTTAATGTCCTCTGTACTAGCTATATGCTCACCAAGGAATCCATAAAATTTAGCTGTGATCTCACGATTTTCTTTAAAATTCTTTACTGCTCCCTGCTGAACTTTCCATATGGCGAAAAGTGAAAGCACCAAAAATATTGTAACCGCTGCTCCTATCATTACATTCTTTATCATTAAAAGAACTATTATTCCAATTACTAACAATGCATTATTACCAAACTTTATTAGAAGCTCTGAAAAGAACTTAAACAGTGCAGTTACATCACCATCAATTCTCTCAACAATCTCTCCAGCCTGATGTTCCTTAAAAAATGCCATATCCAAACCTAAACAGTGTTTTACTAAGTCAAGTCTCAGCCTGTTAGTAGCACTCCATCCTATATTCTGACTCAAGTAGGTAGAGATTACAGCCAAAAGCTGCTGCATAAAAGCTGCTGATATAAATATTATTGCTGCAATTATAAGTGCATTTATAGGTTTTTTTGCTGTAATTCCATCAATAAAGTAGCTTACTATCTGAGGGTTAATCAGTTGAATTGTTATACTTACTATCATAACTATTGATAATAAAAGTATTTGTAATTTGCTGTGTTTTAAATATTTTGACAAAAGTTTAGTGTAATTATTTTTCGAGATTTTCATTTATCCCATTCCCTCCTTGTTAAGCAAAAAAAATCGCAGATACTTGTTCTGCGTTTTCATGAAAAATTACATAAAAAAACCGCAGGTCCAACATAACCTGCGGTATAAATATGCTATTAAATTTACAACTTGATATAAATCTTCCACATAGTAAGGCCGGTCATGTTCAAATTATTATTTTTAGATACTCTATTTATAAATGCCTTTTTCATTGTATGACCTCCTTTTCCAAAATCTTTTATTACTAGTCTAATATATCATCCATTTCAATATCTTGTCAATAAGTAGTTTTTTAATTTGCAGCTTAGAAATATTTCAAAACATATTATTATATTTTTCTGCAAGTCCATGTGCATTTTATCTTTGCATCAATGCATTAATATTATTTTAATACGCTGATAAGCTAATTAAAAGATTAAGAACGTTTCTGTATCAAAGTTGATAGTATATACTCAGCCATTTCAATTTTTGTTCCAGTTGTCTATATGCAATCTTGCTACTTATTTAAATTTTTTAATTTTTTTGGTTAAATCTTTTTTCACTATTGACTCTGACGTAACGTAATAGTGTATTGTATAATTGTACTCAAGCGAGATAGTGTAAAGTTTGCTATGAAAAAAATTTAGAGAAAAAAAGTAGGATTGAAAAGAGAAAAAGAAGAAAAAAAGCAAGGAAAAATAGGTAGGTGAAGGAAGCCGCCACCCTTGACAGCATGACAAA
>NZ_MZGV01000108.1 GCF_002029235.1 Clostridium oryzae | reverse complement strand
ACAGCGACGGAGTTGACGCAGTAATGCGAAGGTTATCACAAAACGACTATCTGGTAATGATGGAGTAGATGTTACACCCGTTCCCATACCGAACACGAAGGTTAAGCTCTATATCGCCCATGGTACTGCCCGGGAAGCTGGGTGGGAGAGTAGGATGTTGCCAGGTTGCCTTTAAGGCAAACAAAATGTATTCCGCGATAGCTCAATGGTGGAGCACTCGGCTGTTAACCGATAGGTTGGAGGTTCGAGCCCTCTTCGCGGAGCCATTTTTTTATAAAGAAATATAAAAGTTTTTGGAAGAACTCAGGTTATCTGGGTTTATTTTTTTATTCTTTGGAAATTTATGTATTTTGTCAGTTGTGGATAATGTTAAGATATACTTTTGTTAAATTAAGAAAGATAATCATTAAATAAATAAATGGTAATATATTTTGAAGTTAGTAAATTAAGAGATGAAAGCAACAGAAGCAATATAATAAAAGTATTTTATGAATATAATAGCTTTGTTGAGAATAAAAAAGAGTTTTTAATGCTTTTATAATTATTCAACTATCTTGTTTTTTCATTTACTATAATGGTGATTGTAAGAGTCATTTTTCGGTCTAAAGAGGTCAGTTATGTTTTTGAATCACATAAAAATTCTATAATTACATATATATAATCTATGGACTTATAAATAAATTATATTAAATGGAGGAAAAAGATGTCACAATATAGACTTAATATATATGGCGATGTATATCTTGAAGATTATAGTGAGATAAATGATTATATAGAATTAATAGAACCGGGAGATAAATTTTTAGTTACATTTGATAATGTTAATAAAAATAATATGGATATAATTCTTACAATGCTAAAAGAAAAGAGATGTACGATTTTATCAACTAAAGAAGAGCAAGATAGGAAAATAGTTTTAGGGTTTATAAAAAAATATAATTGATAGTTTTTATTTTAATATTAAAATATGATATAATTATCGGGGAACATTAGTAAAGAAAAAAATTCGGAGGTTGACACACAACATGGAAAAAAAATATGTTATAGGTGTAGATCTGGGTGGCACTAAAATATGTACAGCTTTGGCCGATTTGGAAGGAAATATAGTGAATAAGTATACTATTGCTACAGATGCACACCAAGGTGAAGCAAAGGTTTTTTCAAGAATTGTAACTTCAATAGAAAAAGTAATCAGTGATGCTGGTAAAAGCGTTAATGATATTAAATCTATAGGAATAGGGTCTCCAGGACCGTTGGACTCAAAAAAAGGAATTATAATACATACTCCTAATTTGCCATTTAAAAATTTTGAACTTGTTAGTGAACTTGTTGATAAATTTGGTATTCCAACAAAATTAGAAAATGACGCTAATGCTGCTGCACTTGGTGAGTATCATTTTGGTGCAGGAAAGGGTACCAATAATATGATATATATTACTGTAAGCACTGGCATAGGTGGTGGAGCAGTACTTAATGGTAAATTATTTCAAGGTTCTACCTCAAATGCTTTAGAAATAGGACATACGACTGTTCAGCCTGATGGTCCTAAATGTAATTGTGGAAATAGCGGATGTGCAGAAGCTCTTGCGTCAGGTACAGCAATAGCTAGACAGGCTAGAGAAGCTATAGAAACAGGACTCAATACAAGTCTTTCCAATTATGAGAACGTGACTTCTTATGAAGTATTTAAGGAGGCGGAAAAAGGAGATAGTGTAGCTAATTATATTTTGCATAAAAGCCTTAATTATCTTGGTATATGTGTTGCAAATGTAGTATGCAGCTTTGATCCTGATGTTGTTGTAATTGGAGGAGGAGTTTCAAAGGGCGGACCAATAGTTTTTGATATAGTTAGACAAGTGGTAAAATGCAGGGCTTTAAGACCTATGAATGAATGTCCAATCGTACCTGCTGGATTGGGAACTGATGCAGGAGTTATGGGTGCTGTAGCAGTTGCTATAAGTGAAATATAATATTATAGAAAGAATTTTAATGTGACATAGAAAAAATATAAAAGATTTCTATGTCACATAATTTTTATTTTTTGTAATGCAAAAACAACATACCAATAATGTTATATTTATATGAAAGAGGTAAATAGATGGATAATAATATAAATTCAATAGAAAGTGTTCTGGGTAAAATATTAGTAAAGAATAAGTTGACTATTTCTTCAGCTGAGTCCTGTACAGGTGGACTGCTTTCAGGAACTCTAATAAACTATCCAGGAATATCTGCTGTGTTTACTCAGGGATTTGTGACATATTCGAACGAAGCTAAAATGGAATTATTGGGAGTGAAAAAAGATACTCTTGATAAATACGGTGCAGTGAGTCCACAGACTGCAGAAGAAATGGTCATCGGACTTGTAAATAGAACTAAGACTAGAATAGGAATATCTGTAACCGGGATAGCGGGACCGGATGGTGGAACAGATGATAAGCCTGTTGGATTAGTGTATTCAGGAATATATATTGATGGTAAGATAATTATAAAGAAATATAATTTTAATGGTGATAGACAGCAGGTCAGAAATAATACTGTGCAGAGCATATTAAATCTCTTAATTGATGAACTCAAGTAAAGATAAAAAGCATTGCAATAGAATAAATTCTATATGCAGGACATAATTATAAAAGAGACGAGTGCTGCGTTCGAAAGGAGATTTAAAATGAACTCTTCTGTACTTAAAGCTAATCTATTTGCATTATTATTGGTTCTTCTTCAAATTATTGCTCCGATTTTCTTAAGACCATTAATTAATATTTTAGGATATGGTAATGTTCTGATATCAGATGAATACATATTTTTATTAATTCCTTGTATCTTATTTATAATTATTAATGGAAATTCCTTAAAGAAAACGTTAAGCTTGAAGAAGCTTAAATTTATTGACATTATTATAGTTATTGTAATAGCTATTCTTTGTCAACCTATTGCTGGATTTTTATCAGAACTTTCTAGTATATTTTTTAAAAATCCGGTAGCAAATGCTTTAGAAAAGTTAAGTGGGCTATCTTTGGGTTTTATGTTGTTTTTTATGGCAGTAACACCTGCTATTTGTGAAGAATCTGTTACGAGAGGGGTTATATTATATGGTTACAGGAGGAAAAATATATTTACTGCTGCAATAGTAAATGGACTCATATTCGGAATACTCCATTTAAGCCCTCAACAATTTTTATACGCCTTTGTGTTAGGTACTATATTTGTATATCTTGTAAGGATAACTAGATCTATATTTGCATCAATGTTATGTCATTTTACATTTAATAGTATTCAGGTTGTTGCTTCAAGGGCTTACATGAGCGGTATAAGCAGTCAATCAAAAGCAGTTCTGCAAGGAGGGTATAATAAAGGAATACTTCTTCTATATAAATTTTCTATAGCTGCAATTTTTTTTATGGCTGTTGTAATGTTAATCAAATATCTACACAAACTACATAAGAATGACAACTATTTAAATACTGCTGTTGAGAAATATTCTGAAAGGGAGTATTCAAGTGCTGAATCGAAAAAAGGCATTGTAGTAGTAGAGTATAGTCCTCTTGTAATATTAGTAATTATATATATTTTGTTGATGTTAAATAGGTATTTATAATATTTTAGTATATATATGATAATTTGTACTCCAAAAACAATTGATACCTTATAGGTATTTCTGAAAATAACTATGAGGTTGACTTAATTAGAGAAATATATGTAATAATAAGAAATTATTTTTTATTTATTTCGTATATAGATATATGATATAATAAACCTTATGATACAAAAAGAGAGTGTGGAGGTTAATAAACAAATGGCTAGAGTGAGAAAAAAGAAGAAACGAAAAACGTTTTTAATTGTTATACTAACATTATTAGTTTTGTTTGCAGCTGTTGCAGGCGTTACAATGCTCTATATTAATAATTCTCTTAGTAAAATTAATCATGTTGAAATAAGTCAAGATCCTGCGGATTTAGGAATAGATACAAATACGTATTCAGATGACAAATCTACTACAATAGATAATATACTCTTAATGGGTGTTGATAGCAGAGATCCTAAAAAATATACTGGATTATCTGATGCTATGATGATTCTTACAGTAGATAAAAAGAATAAGAAGCTTAAGCTAACATCAATACTTAGAGATTCTGTTGTTAATATTGAAGGACATGGTTTGCAGAAACTTACTCATTCTCACAATTTTGGAGGACCTGAGTTAACAATAAAGACAATAAATGAGAATTATAATATGAATATTAAAAATTATGTGCAAGTAAACTTTTTTACTCTTCAGAAGATAATAGATGATATTGGTGGAGTAACTATAAACATTAAGCCTGACGAAGTTAAATGGGTAAATGGATATTGTCATGAGACTGCTAGAATTGAAAAGAGAACCCCAGATGTACTTAAGGGAAGCGGTCCACAAAAGCTTACAGGTATGCAGGCAGTTGCGTATGCTAGAATAAGATATGTGGGTACAGATTTTGAAAGAACAGCTAGGCAGCGAAGGGTACTATCAGCAATATTTCAAAAACTAGCAAAAACTAATATAACTGATATTCCTAAAGTAGCTAATGAAATTTTACCTAATGTTGAAACAAGCTTGAGTTCAAAATATATTAGTTCTACAGCAATATATGTTCTAACTCATGGTTTAGCAAATAAAGTTGAGCAGAATAGAGTGCCATATGATGGGCTATACAGCAATGGAAAGATAAATGGACAAGATGTTATTCAATGGAACAAAGAAGAAAACATTAAGAAAATGCATGATTTTATATTTGGAACAGATATCAGTAGTACTAACAATGGTAGCACTACACAATAAATTGTGATATACAGTCTTTTAGAAGGAGCGTGTAGTCGTGGAGGCGAGTTTAGCCAACGAAGATTATACGCCTCTTTTTTACTATTTAGGAAATTTTGTTTTTGCAATTATTTTTTACTTCACATAGGTAAAGTTTTATAGTAAATTATTAAGTAGTAATGCTTTATGCAGAAAGGATGCTTTGGAAAAATGAAAAACAATATTTCACTCATAGGTATGCCAGGAGCAGGAAAAAGTACAATAGGAGTTATGTTAGCAAAGCGCATCGGAAGACCTTTTATAGATACTGATTTAATAATACAAGAAAATCAAGGAATGTTACTGGAAGAGATAATAGAGAAAGTTGGTACGGAGAACTTTCTTAATATAGAGCAAGATACTATAATGAAAATAAATACAGAAAACCACATTATAGCTACAGGCGGAAGTGTTGTTTATAGACAAGCTGCAATGGAAAAACTGTTATCAGTTGGTGATGTGATGTATTTGAAGCTTGATTATGAAGAAATAGAAAGCAGATTAGGAGATATCAAGCAAAGAGGAGTAGTAATTGAGGGTAATAAAACTCTTAAGGACCTATATGATGAAAGAACGGTTCTTTATGAGAAATATGCTAATATAATAATCGATTGTAGTGGAAAAACTCCAGAGGCAATTATGGATGAAATATGTGAAAAACTAAAATAGCAGTTTAATTGGGGGCGCAATTATATATGGATAAAATTGCAGTTATATCTGATGTTCATGGTAATTTACCAGCTTTATATGCAGTATTAGACGATATAGCGCAGAGAAGTGTAAAAAAAATCATATGCTTAGGTGACATAATAGGAAAAGGTCCTGATTCTAAAGAGGCCATAGATATTTGTAGAAAAAAGTGTGATGTCATAATAAAAGGAAACTGGGATGATATGATCGCTAATAACACTAGAGAAGGAGCAATAGATTGGTATAGAAAGGAAATAGGAGAAGAAAGACTGGAATATTTAGATTCACTGCCAATCAGTACTGAATTCATGCTTAGCGGTAAATGTGTAAATCTATTTCATGCTCATCCTACAGGAGTGTACAGGAGAGTACATCCTGACTATCCTATCGAAGAAAGGTTTGCTATGTTCAGTTACAAAGATAATAGCAAAATGGCCGATATAGCCGGATACGGCGATATACATATGCAGTATATACAATATTTCGATGACCGAGCTTTATTTAATACAGGTAGTATAGGAAATCCTATGGATATTCCTCAGGCTGCCTATGCTATTTTAGAAGGAAATTACGGCAGCAATAAAACAGGAGGGTATTCAATAAATTTTGTTAGAGTCCCGTACGATATAGAGGAAGCTGTAAGAATAGCTGAACAAAAGGATTTACCGCAGAAGGAATGTTATGTAAGTGAAATTAGAACAGCAGTTTATATAAGAAGGAAACTTTAATAAGAGAAAAGAGTAGGGAGCAAAGAGAAAAGTGAAGGTATCAACTCGGCTAGGCTGAATTGATATAATATTATAGAATAAATTTTCACTCTTTTCTCTTTACTCCAAAAAACCGGCAAGTATTGCCGGTTTTTTTTTACTACTTATGAGATTTTGCTATCTCAATTTTTAATTTTCTTCCACATAGTCTGTTACCTTGACAATTTCTAATAATTGAATCAGCGGCATGATCAACAGCATCTATGAATGTAAACTTTTCTAAAATATCTATATTTCCAACATGTTCTTTGTCGATATGGGCATTTTTATTTAAAAACTCTAATAAAATTTTAGGATTCAGTCTGTCTATACGACCAACAGTAAGAAATAATCTGACATAGCTTGTTGAATTATCTATGCTATTTTCTGAATAATCATAACTTATTTCTTTCTCATATAATATATTCATAAGAGCAGCGGCTACGTCTACTAAGTTATACTCTTCGTCTAATTCAGCAGCCAATGGTACAAATTTTTTATATTCGTCACTATCTAGGGTTGAACTTACTCTAGTAAGAATATTATTGTATTTTGCCTGAAATATATCATCGATAGATGGTACATCTTTTCTTCTTATTTTACTTTTAGTTACTTTTTCAATTTGTTTTATTGTCATATACTCTCTAGCTGTTACTAAGGTATAGGCTATACCTTCCTTATTTGCTCTGCCTGTTCTTCCTATTCTATGTACATAGGATTCTATGTCCTGAGGAAGTTCGTAATTTATAACATGAGAGACATTTTCAACGTCTATACCTCTAGCTGCTACATCTGTTGCTACTAGAAAGTCTAAGTTACCTTCTTTGAACTTTCTTAAGGTGTTAAGCCTTTGATTCTGATTCATATCACCATGCATACCTTCAACATTATAGCCACGTGCTTGCATAGATTCTACAAGTTCATCTACACCTTTTTTTGTCTTTGCGAATATTATAGCAGAGGAAGGTTCATCTACATCTAGAATTCTACAGAGAGATTCAAAACGATCCTTATGCTTGATTTCATAATAGTACTGAGATATCGTAGATACAGTCATTGTGCTTTTTACAATGGATATATGCTTATAATCAGGTTTCATATAATGCTTTGCTAACTTTTCTATCTCACGGGGCATAGTAGCAGAAAAGAGAAGTGTATGTCTTTGGTCATTTGTGTTTTTTATTATTTCTTCTATATCATCGATAAAACCCATATTCAGCATTTCATCAGCTTCATCTAGTACAAGGTAAGATATATTACTTATATTAAGAATGCGTCTTCTTAACAGATCTAAAACCCTTCCAGGGGTTCCTACGATGATGTCAACACCTTTTTTTATGGCTTTAATCTGTCTGTCTATAGGTTGACCTCCATATACAGGGAGTAATCTTACTCTTGAATATTTAGCTATACGGCTAAGTTCATCATTCACTTGGATTGCTAACTCACGCGTTGGTGTTAGGATAAGACCAAATATATTATCACCTTTGGCAAAGTTACTTAAGACAGGTGCACCGAAAGCTAAGGTTTTACCAGTACCTGTTTGTGCCTGACCGATTACGTCAAAACCGTCTAGTAGCACCGGGATTATCTCAGCTTGTATTTTAGAAGGCTCTTCAAAACCCATATCATCAATAGCTTTGATTATATTATTATTGAGGCCTAAATTATTAAATTTTATGTTTTCCATTTACATTCCTCCAAACTAATCAATTCATTATAATATAATAAAAGGATATAAACAATAGGAAATGGTTATTTTATTGGTACTTTCTCTGTATATAAATAATTATTATCATAATTGTTGATTTTTATAAGAGAAAAACTCAGATAAAAAATAAATATTGTATAATATTTATAAAAGATGAACTAAACAAGTGAATTAAATGAAGATAATATTAAGTAGTTAGTGTATGCTTTAAATAGATAAGAGAAAAGAGTAAAGAGTAGAGAGAAAAGTGAAGGAAGAAATTCTGCT
>NZ_MZGV01000107.1 GCF_002029235.1 Clostridium oryzae | reverse complement strand
TAATTAGAATATTTCAAAGGAGCTATTCACTTTAGTTAGTTATATTATTTTATTAAATTTGCACCTAATTCAAATGCTTTTTGACAATCTAAAGGAAATTGTATTTTTCTATGTTCTGCTTTTGCTTCTTCAGAAAAGGCATTGGATTTATATTTTGAGTAATCATCAAATTGGTAAGTATTATTTGAATACATAACTAATGGTTTTGTAAACATACGTTCAAGGCCAGATTCAATTTTATTAAAAGTTGACAGGTATCCACTTTTATCCATGAATTCTTCTGAAGCATTCATTGTATAAATGAATGCTGTTGGCATCTTCTTTGGTGGAATTAAAGAATAGTTTTCATCATACACTAAATAAGGGAAGATTAGTCTTTCTATAAATGATTGTAATTGACCTGTTATATTACCAAAGTATATTGGAGAACCAAAAATAAGCCCGTCAGCTTGAGATACCTTTTCTAAAACTTCTTGAATATCGTCTTTTACTGCACATTTTCCATAACTTGCACCGCCAAGTCTTTTGCAGGCAAAACAGCTTTTACATCCAGTATAGTTTAAATCATATAAATTAATTATTTCAGTTTCAACTTCTTTGTCTTTAGCAGCTTCTTTTACTCCATCTAAAGCCTTTTGAAGCAATGTAGCTGTATTTTTATTTTTTCTTGGACTTCCATTAATAGCATAAATTTTCATAGTAACACTCCTATTTTTCACATATTTATGTATTTATAACTTTATGCTATAATTATATATCATAAAGTTATAAATACATAAGTACGCAGTTTTTTCTGTGTTAGTATAAAAAATATACTACTGAATTTAAAGGAGTTGTAATTATGAATGCTGATTTGGATTGTAATGTAGAATTACCTAGTGATTCTATAAATGAGAACTATAATACAAGATGTCCCCTTATATACGCATTAGAGATTATTGGGCAAAAGTGGAAGTTGCCTATTATGTGGTACTTATTCGAAAATGATTTTACTAGATATAATGAATTAAAACGAAAAGTTAAAGGTATTACCAATATGATGCTTACAAAATCTTTAAAAGAATTGGAAGAACATAATCTTATCGTTAGAATCCAATACGAAGCAATTCCTCCTAAAGTTGAATACTCTTTAACAGAAAGAGGTAAAGCACTACTTCCTGCATTGAATGAATTGTCTAAATGGGGTGAAGAACAACTTAAACTTGATAAGTCGAAATCAAATTTTTAAACGATTCTTATTTACTTTCATACGCAATCTTCTTATTTAACGAAAAGCAGTAAATGGAGTATTGTTCTAGAACACCGCATTATTCAGAGATGGATTTTGTGATGTTTTTACTTAGCAATTCAAAAATAATACGAAGAATTTCCGGAACTAGAACTATAATAATTTCAATTCCACAATCTTATCATAATACCTCCTCGAAATCTGATAATCCCCCCTTTTCCAGTGCTCCAAACTTGAAACATCAACTCCAATCATCCGAGCTAGGTTTCTCAAACCATATTTCTCAACAAGCGGTTTCAATTTTTGCTCCTGCTCAAGGACAAAACAATAATAATCATCGCAGAGAATATCCTTATCAAGTACAGTAAGCAGCTTTAGTAAAGTTGGTCTTAAAATCTTATTTCTATATCCAGCTTCAACTTCATTTAAAACAGAACGGCTGATGCCAACCTTCTTTGCTAGTTCTACTTGAGACATGCCAGTGAGCATTCTTGCCTTCTTAAGTCTCTGAGCCAAGTTATTGCAAGGCATATCAGCATATTGTAAAAACTTCCAATTCGTCGCAATTTGGAACACCATGCTGAAGCCATCGCCAGCGGCTCTATAGCGGGATATAATGCGGTTTGCGAGGCTTTTGGGCATGCCCCACTGCAACTTCCGAGAAGTACAGCAATCGGTGATATTATTGCCTATGCTAATGAAAAGATGGAGACGAAGGAAGGCAGGAGGAATAGGTACACTTTTGCTGGAGCTGAGTATTTTGAGCATATGAAAGAAGCTGGACTTTACACGCTGGATGTTAAGAAGATTGAAGAGAGGATTGAGAAGGCCGGACTTAAGGATGTGTTTAAGAAAAAGGTGGTTTAGGAAGTAGTAGGGAGGAGCTCGCTGATGTCCTTGAAGAGGGATGTTGGCGGACTTTGTGTCTATGAGATAATTTAATTGTTGGTAAGTATCACAAATACAAAAGTTACATTTGAATTATTTTAAATATATTAGGTATACTACCCAAATACAATCTGAACACATTACTACAAAACGAAAAAAACTGATTTGGAATACTTATTTGCAAAACTTACCGTGATAAATTAATAAAAAACACGAAAATTTCGTAAAATTATTGATTTTGAGAAAATGAAGTTGTATAATTAAAATCAGGTAGGAGGTTAAACGATGCTAATTATGTTTAAAGTTAAAAATTATACATCATTTAAGGATGAAGCAATATTAGACTTACGTGCAGCGAGTTATAAACAACACATGTCTCATTTATTGCATTCAATGGATGAAACAGGATTGGTAAAAACTACAGCAATATATGGTGCAAATGCTTCAGGTAAATCCAATTTTATATCTGCTATGTTTTTTTTCGAAAGATATATTTTTCAGCAATTTATCACTAAGAAAGAAAATGAAGAGGATGTTTTCATAGGAAATGATTTGAATAGCAAATTAGAATCTTTTCAATTATCGGAAAAGATTGAGAATTCATCGGAATTTGATATTATTTTTGAATATAATAAAAAGAAAATTCAATATGGTTTTGAATGTACTGAAAAAGAAGTAATAAATGAGTGGTACTATATTAATGATAAAAAAGTATTTGAGAGAAATAATGAAGAAATTTCATACAGTAAATTGTATGGTAAATATTTAAGTTCATATACAAAAGTTCCAAAGGAACGATTGTATCTATCTGTATTAGAATATTTTCTTGAGGAAGATGTTAAAAAGTTATTATTGAATGATTTTATACATTTCTTTACTAATGAATATGACGTTTTTTCTGAACTGTTTTTTGAGACTTCAGTTAAAAGTGTGGCAGGGTTAGTAAAATTGAATGAGCGATTAGTTAATGACAATGGGTTTAGAAAAAAGGTTGAACAATATTTAAATCAAATTGATGTTGGAATTAAAGGACTGGATATTCAAACGAAAACAATTATTGATGAAAAAACTGGAAAAGAAAAAGAAAAAAAGATAGTTAAGACAGTACATGATGTGTATGATGAATCGGGAGATATAGTCAGCCAAAAGTTTTTTGATTTACATCAAGAATCTACCGGAACATTGAGATTTCTGTCGTATATTCAGGAAGTAATAGGAATGACGGAAAGAGGTGGTGTTTTTATTGTAGATGAAATTTCTGCAAGATTGCACCCATTACTAACCAAATTAATTATAGATATATTTCAGTCTAGTAACAATAAAAAGGCTCAATTAATTTTTACTACACATGATATCTCCATACTAAATAAAGAGCAATTCAGAAGAGATGAGGTTGTCTTTGTAGATAAAAATATACGAGGAGAATCAAGAATATATTCATTATCAGATTTAAAGGTTCGAGATGATGCAACTTTTAATAAAGACTATTTACAAGGTAAATATGGAGCTATTCCAATATTTAATTATGATGAAATATTGGGAAGTGATAGTATTGGGTAGGACTATACTATCAGGAAAACGTAATAAAAATACTATTCCGGTAAATTTAGGACGTATTTTAATATTTTGTGAAGGGGCAACTGAAAAATATTATTTGGAGTATTTTGCTGATATTATAAGAAAAAACAAGTTTAATGATATTAAAGTTGAGATAGAATCTGCTAATGGAAATGCAAGTAGAGTATTTCATTTTGCAGAAGCTTTTTTAGAGGATGAGAATAATAACCGAAAATATCATAATTACAAAAAGTATTTAGTCTTTGATTGTGATGCTCCTCCTAATATCCAAAAGATTATTTTGCAAATGCTATCTTCAAATGATAAGCTTGAATTGTTAATTTCAAACTATCTATTTGAAGTGTGGTTGTTGATGCATTTTGAAGATGTAGAAACTAAAATGACAAAGAAAGAAATTTATAACCGATTATCAGATCATTTAAAAGAAACTTATGGAAAAGCAAGTCAAGGAATTATTAGAGAAATAATTCAAAATGGAAGTGTTGAAGATGCAATTAATAATGCTGAAAAGCTTGTTAACAAATATAAAGTTTCAGGAAAAGATATAAAGAGTAATATTGGAGAAATGAACCCGTTTTCCAATATGCATTTTTTAATAGAACAGATTATGTCTGTAATTTCATAGAGAGGGATGGTAGGAAAACAATTTGTTGATTTACAATGAGAAATTAATAAGAATGGATATAGAATTTATAAAACATAGAAAAACTGAAGTTGGCGCTTCAGTTCTCTCAAATATGTAATATTAATGACCAATAAATGATTATAATCTCACTTATTAAGTTTATCATTTATTATTCTATTATTCAATCTAGAACTTCAGTTCGAAAAAAATTAAAAACAAGATAATAAAAACAAGAGGTAGGTCATTTCTCTTTTTATATAGAATACTGTTATAATACAAAGGCATTTTCACTAATTATGATAATTACAGTTTGCTGTAAAGAAGGAGGAAAAATGAATAAAACATTAAGAAAAGAAGACCTTGTTAAGCTAGTAAAGGGATTAGATATTACTCCAACAATGTTTAAAAATGCGACTGAGAAATATGAAAATCTCGGACATTATTTACAAGAGGTGGGATTAGAAGTTGATATATTTCCACAAGGTTCTTTTAGCATAGGAACAATAGTGAGACCATATAGAAATTTGCAAGATGGTAGCTATGATTTAGATTTCATCTGTAGGGTTAATAAACAGAAAGAAAATACTAATGCTAAGACAATAAAATATGATGTTTATAAAGCATTATGCAAAAACGAAACATATAAAAAGTTACTTTGCAAAGAAGAATATGACAAATGTTGGACTTTGGAATACGCAGAAATAGATGGTATAGATTTTAATATGGATATTGTACCAGCAGTTAGAGAGGACAATGACACAATACTTTATTTACAGAGTAAGGGAATTAACATAACAATGGCGAATAAAGCAGTTGCAATAACAAATAGAAAAAAAGGTGTTTATAAATGGAGTACAAGCAATCCTAAAGCTTACAGAGAGTGGTTTGAAGTCATTAATGCACCATTTATAGAATACAATAGACAAACTAAACTAGAAAAAATGATATCTGAAAGTAGAGGATTCTATAATTCTATTGAATCAATACCTATAGGAATGGAACGTTCGGCATTGCAAAGAGTCATACAATTACTAAAGAGACATAGAGATGTATATTTTTCCAAAAACAAAAGAGAGAGAGATAAACCGTTATCTGCTGTTATTACAACCATTTCTGCTTTGATAGCTCGAAATGCGTCGCCATCATTAGATGTTTATGACCTTTTACAGTTTATAGTGCATGAGTTTGAAGTTTATTCAAACATACAAAGAATGAATGAATCAGAATTTAATGAAGTTTATAAAGAAAAAAAGGTTATAGAAAGACAAAACGGAAAATGGATTATTATGAATCCAGTTAATCCTAAAGATAATTTAGCCGATGCTTGGAATGAAGAACCTGAAAAAGCAGTATGTTTTTTTCAATGGGTCAAGCAAATTAAAAAAGATTTTATTGACTCTTTATATGAACAAGACGATAAGTTTATATCTGCACTTGAGAATGGTCTTGGAAGTAATTATGTTCAGAAAAATATTAATAAGAACAATTATAATTTTTTAAAGCCACAATTAATCATCAATACTCCCAAGCACTGGAGGTCACATTGTGATAAATGATAAAGAAATTAATGATGTAATTTCTAAGTATCCAAATTTGAAATATGACAATCAGAGAAATTTGCTAATAGGGAACTTATATATTAATCATACATATTGCGATGAACATATCATAGCATTATATAGAGTAGAAATAAGATTACATATTAATTATCCTGAAGAATTACCAGTAGTATTCAATATTGGAAAAATAGTTCCATCCAGGTTTGGTCATATTTATTCAGATGGTTCTTTATGTTTGGCAACGGATGTGGATCAAAAGCTGTTTTTTGTTGAAGGAAATTCACTAGTTCAATGGATTGATTCATATGTTATTCCGTATTACTTTGCAGTAGAGTATTTTAAAAAATATAATGTTTATCCATTTGGAGATAGAAGTCATGGAGCAAAAGGAAAATTGGAATATTATTCAGAGCTATTCCATGTAAAAAATTTGAAAGTTACATTGAATATTCTTGAATATATAGCAATTAAAAATTACAGGGGGCATGCATATTGTCCATGTGGCAGTGGAAAAAAGTTAAGAAATTGTCACAAAAATCAAGTGATTAAATGGAAACAAGATAAATATCAAAAATTGTTTTTAAAAGATTATGAATCGATTATTAAAGAGCTTAATAGGAGGGAAGATGCATAGAATATATAAAGAACAAAATAGTGAAAGAATTTTAAGATTACAGTTTTCCCAACGCAAGCATTATGAACTAGCTGAATTTTATAATGATTTAAGTTGGGTATTAGCTATAATTCTTGTTATATTAAGTATAATAGGAACTAAATTTGATTTATTGGAAAATGTTAGATTGCTAATAAATGCAATATTAGCAATTGGGGTATTTATGGTTAATAAAATTGCAATTAGTAATGTTAAAATAGGGGCTGCTACAAAGGAGTATATAGATTCTGAATTATTTCATTTAGACCGTAAAGATAAATACTGTGACTATAGTATGCTAGAAATAAAAGAAAGTGCTTTAAAAATGAAAGAAAAATATGAAAAAGAGTATAATATCCAAATAAGTAATACGGGTAAGGATAAGCCAGCGGGCTTAAAGGATTGGTATACTTATAAAACTGATGGCAAAGATGTGCATGTAATATTAAAATGCCAAGAAGAAAATATTTGGTGGAATGGTGTTTTGAATAAAAAATTTTTGTGGGGTATTGGATTATTTAGTTTAGTCATATTGAGTCTGATTATTGAAATAATAATGGTCAATAAAATATCATTGGTAGCAATAATTAATATAATACTTTTGTGCGTATCTCTTTTTTGTAAAACAATTGAAGATTTAGTACAAGCAATAAAGTACTATACGTATTACATAAAAGCTAAATCTAAAATTGAAGCATTTGAAACTAATATGAATTTGAGAATGAAAGATTTAATGCTGTTACAAAATGACATAAATAAGATGCGTAGCATAAAATTTTTAGTGCCAAATTTTATTCATAAGATTTATTCAAAAAAGCTTCATTTAATGTTAGAAGAAGTGAAGTCAATGTAAAGTGTTTTTTAGTGAACTAAATTTTGTCGGTATTGTTGTAAATGTGGAGGTAATTAATTTTTGAAATAAATAATAGTAAAGATTAATACATAGTAATTTTGTAAAGATAAAATTTTCTTTGAAGGTTGAAAATTAATATTAAGAACATCTGGAACTGAACCTAAAATAATTTCAGTTTCAGGATCCTCTTAAAAAATATCCTTGAAATCTGATAATCCCCCCTTTTCCAATGATCCAAACTTGAAGCATCAATTCCAATTATCCTAGCTAGCTTTCTCAATCCATATTTTTCAACAAGTAGCTTCAGCTTTTCTTCCTGCTCAAGGACAAACATATAATAATCATCACAAAGAATTTCTTTATCAAGCACAGTTAGCAGCTTAAGCAAAGTAGGTCTTAATATCTTATCTCTGTATCCAGCTTCAACTTCATTTAAAACAGAACGACTGATGCCAATCTTTTTAGCAAGCTCTACTTGGGACAACCCAGTCATCATTCTTGCCTTCTTAAGTCTCTCAGACAAGTTATTGCAAGGTATATCAGCATATTGTAATAATTTCCAATTTGTCGCAATTTGGACCACCATGCTGAAGCTGTCGCCAGTGGCTCTCTAGCGGGATATAATGCGGCTTCACAGGCTTTTGGGCATGCCCCACTGCAACTTCCAAGAACAACAGCAATAGGTGATATTATAGCCTATGCAAATGAGAAGATGGAGACAAAGGAAGGCAGGAGAAATAGATATACTTTTGCTGGAGCAGAGTATTTTGAGCATATGAAGGATGTTGGACTTTATACGTTGAATGTTAAGGAGATTGGGGAGAGGATTGAGAAGGCTGGACTTAAGGATGTGTTTAAGAAAAAGTTGATTTAGAGAATAGGGGTGAGGAGCTCGCTGATGTTCTGGTAGAGGGATGTTGGCGGGCTTGTGTGTGTTTATTTATCCTGTCGATATAAGAATACATGTAAGATATGTTACAATTATACTAACATGATACATAATTGTAATTAAAGATTATTTAGATAATACACAAACACATAGTAATTTGAAGGTGGTAATGATTTATGGAAATAGTTAAGTTCACTTTAAAAGATAAAAATGAGTTATTAGAGTTAGATAAAGAATGTTTTGGAATAAATCACTGGGATAATGAATTGTGGCAAGAAATTTTAAGTGATTTAGAACATAACATTATTTATTTAGTGAAACAAAATAACGAGTTAAATGCATACTTATCGATATTCAAATGGGGAAAAGAAAAAAATTACGTTAAAATTACTAGTATAGGAACTAAAAGTTGTTGTAGAGGGCAAAAACTAGCTCATAAATTATTTGAAGAAATGATAGGTGAGATGAAACAAGAAGGAATGAAAGATTTTAGAGGAGAGACAAGAGTTACAAACTATCCAATGCAAAAAGTATTTAGTGATTTTGATTTCAGAAATGTAGGAACTTTTAAAGAGTATTATGATAATCCTACTGAAGATGCATTGAGATATCTATTAAGTATATGAGCATGTTGATAAATTGCAATTTGAGATATAAAAAGGTAGAAGTTTATTATTATAGTATTTAATAGGAAAGGATAGGCGTATGATAATAAAATCTTTGATTTATACCGATGTACT
>NZ_MZGV01000106.1 GCF_002029235.1 Clostridium oryzae | reverse complement strand
AATAGAAAAAGCCCCTGTCTAAGAATATGAAATAAAATACAAAGCTTGGGACTAGCCTAAATAGGCCAGTCTAGCTTAGTGTTGCCTAAAATAGAAAGAGTGCTATTATTTAATTTTCGTAGGAATTCAGCATAGCTGAATTCCTGCCTTCTCTTTACTCTCTATTCTTTTCTCTTTTTTGTAACTTTATTACCGACCTTTCATATATTGATTGTGAAACTATATATATGGGGGGCACTATGAGTTTCTTAGCTTCATTTCTATTTGCTTTTACCGCCAATATTGATAATTTCACAGTAGGGGCAGCTTATGGTATTAAAAAGGTCAAAATAAATCTTACAGGCAATTTTATTATTGCAATTATTACTGCTGCAGGAACTCTAATATCTATGGTTATTGGCACTTCTATTCAGAAATTTTTACCTGCAAAATTTAACAATATGATCGGTTCGGTGATGGTTATAGCTATCGGAATGTATTTTATTATAGATTATTTTAAACACAAAGATGTAGCTACAGATAACGCTCCAGATAACGAGTCTATCGATTATGGTACAGTAATGAAAGATCCAATAAAGGCTGATAGAGATTATTCAGGTAATATAGATAAGAAAGAATCAGTATTGCTTGGAACAGCATTAGCAATTAATAACTTCGGTATGGGAGTTGGAGCCAGCATGTCAGGAATGGATATCTGGAAAACGTCCATTTTTGCGTTTGTACTGAGCCTAGTTATGTTTAATGTAGGATATATAATTGGAAATAAAATGCTATCTAATATATTAGGGAAATATGGAACACTAATATCAGGTATATTAACTGTTTTACTTGGAATATATGAATTTATTTTTTGACTGCGATCAATAAATAAGCTATATTAGGTATTATAATTGCTAATTATATGCAAGGAGTCAGTTATGGAAAAGCAACAACCAATTATTTTTGTAAGGTACTATGTTATATTCCTAATAATCTTTGGAATTTTATTAGATAGACATACACTAAACAGTATTTCTATAATTTTTATTTTGATATATATAATTAATAATCAATTAAGATTTTTTTCATTTTCAAAGGAAATATATAAAATAGGTTCTTACTTTCTAGAATTAATTTTAATTTTGGTGCTATATGAAAAGGTAGGAGGATATGCATTCACATATCTTATCTTAGCGTCTATTGATGCTAATGTTATTTTTAAATTCCCATTGAGCATAATATTTGATGCTGTTGTAATAGGCGAGGGTATCTACTTCTCAGTTCCAGAGACAATAGCTTGTAAAATGTATACTATCGGTTCGATAACAGCAATAATAGCTATCCTGCTTTTTGTTAAGCAGCAGGAAACTAGAAAGATACAAGCACAAGATCTGTATGACAAGCTTAGAGTATCAGAGAAAAAACTTATTGAGGCAAACAGAGATCTTGAAAGCTATTCTGCTTCTATTGAAGAACTTACAGTGTTAAGAGAAAGAAATAGGATTTCCAGGGAAATACACGATAGTGTTGGACATGCATTATCTACAATAATAATACAGTTAGGGGCATTAGAAAAGGTTTCAGAAAAGTCAAATCCTTCAGCTAATAGCAGGATAAAAAATTTAAGAGAGTTTACCCAGAAAAGTCTTGCTGAGGTAAGAAATGCTGTACGGGAAATTCGTCCTGAAAAATATGAGGAATATGAAAGTATATTAGAACTTAAGAGTCTTATCGATAATTTTAAAAAGATGACTGGTGTGGAAGTTAGACTTACAGTAACAAAAGACAAATGGGCTTTAAGTCAAAAGCAGTTTTTGACTGTATATAGGATAATGCAGGAATTCCTTTCTAATAGCGTACGGCATGGAAAGGCTAGTATTATAAGAATTCTTATGAATTTTACAGAATATAGCTTGGTTATAATATTAGAAGATAATGGGGTAGGGACAGCAACTGTGAGTAAAGGTATAGGTCTAAAAAGTATAGAAGAAAGGATAAAGGAAATTGGTGGTTCATTTTATTATAATACCAGTCCTGACAATGGCTTTTTAGTGAATGTAGAAATTAATAGAAATGAAAAAATAAAAATATATTTATCTAATTCTGGAGGAGCTGAACCTGATGGAAAAGATTAAAATCCTTATAGCAGATGATGAGAAACTTATAGTAGATGGATTAAGATTAATTCTTGAAAGTTATGAAGATATTCAAGTTGTTGGCGGCGCAGCCAATGGAAGAGAAGCCTTTGAAAAGTGCAAGAAATATAAACCTGATGTAGTTTTAATGGATATCAGAATGTCTGAATATGACGGTGTTTTAGGCACAAAACTTATTAAAGAAAGTTTTAATGAGGTAAAGATACTTATACTTACCACATTTAATGATTTTGAATACATAACAGAAGCATTAAAATCAGGTGCATCAGGTTATCTTTTAAAGGATAGTGAATATGACACTATTTATGAAGCAATCAAAGCTTCAATAAAGGGCGGTGTTGTAATAACACCTGAAGTAGCAGAAAAAATGCTTTGCGAAGAACAAACGTTAAAAGCTGACATAGATAAAATAATGCAAAGCTATAATATAAACGAAAAAGAGCTGTTGATAATACAGGAGGTTGCAAAAGGCTTAACTAATAAGGAAATAGCAGAGAAGCTTTTTCTTTCAGAAGGAACTATAAAAAATAACATAACAAATATATTATCAAAACTTTCTCTTAGGGATAGGACGCAGCTTACGATATTTGCCTTTAAAAATGGATTAGCAGATTAAAAAAGTGACTTAGGTCACTTTTTTTAATTACCTCAGCTACTATAAATCGTTGATGAATAATTATAATATATACACATGGAAGGTTTGAGGGGGAGTAGTATGAGTGATATAAAAGTAGAGAATATTACTAAGAGGTTTAATGATAAATTAGTGCTAGATAACATTTCATTCCATGTAAAGCAAGGAGATGTATTTGGGCTTATAGGTCCTAATGGCGCTGGAAAATCTACGCTTATAAATATAATGACAGAAATTTTAAAACCTAATAAAGGAGATATATCTATAGGAGGTAAATCTATTTTAAAGGAACCCATAGCAGCTAAAAAATACATTGGTCTTGTTCCTCAGGAACTAGCTTTGATGGACATGCTATCAGCTTATGATAATCTTGAATATTTTTCAGCTTTCTACGGTTTGACGGGAAAAAAGATGAGGGAAGCTGCACGTGAAGCGTTAGAAGTTGTAGGACTTACGGAAAAGAGAAATGAGAAGGTTAAAAAGTTTTCAGGTGGTATGAAGAGAAGATTGAATCTTGCTGCAGCAATAATGCATAAGCCGGAAGTATTAATAATGGATGAGCCTACAGTCGGGGTAGATCCTCAATCTAGAAACTGTATATTTGAATTTGTAAAAAAAATAAATAAAGAAGCTAATACAACAATTTTATACACCTCGCACTATATGGAAGAGGTTGAGAGCCTATGCAATAATATATTTATTCTGGATATGGGAAGAGAAGTGGCTTATGGTTCAAAGCATTCCATAAAGTCTATGGCTGGCATTCACGGTAAAGTAAGGCTTAGAGTGGATAGTATTACAGAGGAATTTTTGGTTAATATGAAAGGTTTGACTGGAGTAAAAGATGTATTCAATGAGGATGGAGAAATTAGCCTTCTTATAAATGAAGCTCTATTTTCTCCAGAAGAGTTAGTTTTATTTGCGGCAGGGAAAGATAGAAAAATTAAGACTTTAAGCATTGAAGAAGCATCATTAGAAGAGGTGTTTCTGTCTCTTACTGGTAAAAAACTTAGGGATTAGGGGGAAGGATTCAATGAAAGCAGGCGCTATAATTAAGAATACGCTTAAGGCACATTTAGCGGAGTGGAAAGAGCTAGTGCTTATATACGCGGTTTTCCCACTAGTACTCATAATGGTTATATCATTTTTTTATAAAAGCGTGTATAATCCGGATACTAAGATTAGAAGGATAAATATAAATTTTACTGATTATGATAACACAAAAACTTCAAGTCAGTTCATAAATATGTTTAGAGAGAATAATATGAAAGATATTTTTAGTATAAAAGAAAAGGGCGATTATGAAATAATCATTCCTAAAAATTATGAGAAAAATATTACTTTACTAAAACCATCAACTATAAAAATTATAGAGAATAAGGAGACGTCTAGAAGCAATGAAGCAATAATAAAAAGCATAATAAGCGAATACGGGAAGAAAATCACTGAGCTGGCTACTATTTCTGATAAGGTAAATAAACTTAATGTTGTAGATAAGGAAAAAATATATAAAAAAATAACTCAACGAGTAAGTAAAAACAATGCTGATAATTCTATAGATAAGCATATTCTGAAAGGGCAGAAACATCTTTCTTCCTATGAGGAACAAGGAACTTCTACAATATCTTTTATGGTGATGCTGATGATAATGGGATGTGCTGCCTCATATTACAAGGATAAGGAATCCGGATATTATAAAAGGGTGATGTCGGCACCTATAAGCAAGCTTCAATATTTTATCATAAATAGCGGAATCTTTTTTATTTCAAGTTTTATATGCGGTGCATTGTATATAACGACTATATTGGTCTTTAAAATAGCATTCACAATAGATAATTTACCCAATTTATTGATTATATTGATTTCACAAAGCCTTCTTGTATCATCTGTAGCTTCATTGTTTGTTGCATTTTTTAGCAAGAATGTAAGCAACTTTGTAATGGTGCTGCTAATGTATTATCAAATCATATTTGGTAATACTTTTATTCCGGTAAAAATACTTTCAAATAAGATGTTTGTACTAATGACCAAATTTTCTCCGGGAAGTATAATATCTAATACTTACAGAAGCTGTTTAATTTCTAATTCTTTTTTCAGCGTCATAAATTATTCAGCAATAGTACTTACAATCTCGGTAATAGTTTATGCTGTAAGCATCATTAAAGTAAAGATTAGATGGGGGGAACAGCTTTGAAATTTTTAAATATGGTCCTAGTTAATTGCAAAAGGTATCTGCGAAATCGAAGCACAGTAGTCTTGGCTCTTATCATGCCTCTAGTTTGTTTAGTTATGGTTACCAAATTTATTGGCAGCAGCAGGAGCGCAAACTATGATAATATTGGAATAGTGTGCCAAAACAAAGATCGTTATTCAAAGGAAATTATAAATAAGCTTAGGCCAGTAAAGGTGTTTAATGGAAAAACTGAGGCTATAAATGAACTTAAAAACTATAATGTCATAGCTGTATATGAGTTTGGAAAAACTTTTTCTCAGGATATAGAAGCCGGAAGGAAACCAAAAGTTCACTGTTATAAAATTAAAACCGGAAATGCTACAAGCACTTTTGATATTGACTTAAATAACAGTATAAATAAACTTTTAAAGAGACAGATTTTAATAAATAATGGGATAAAGGAAAGTACAAAGGAAGAAGACAGCAGCATTATAAATATAAAGTATATAATAAAAGACCGCTTTATACCTTCAGGGGTTTACATGGCTGTAATGCTTATTATGTATTTTTTAATGATGCATTCATTAACTATCAGCAAAGATATTTTAAACTTAAAGAATAAAAAAATATTAGAAAGATTTCTTACCACGGGGAACAAGGGCTATAGTATTATGGCAAGTATATATATATCCATGCTTATTGTTCAGAGCAGTTTATATAGTTTGTCATTTATATTAATTAATATAATAAATAAGAACAATTTTGGAAATATGCTTATATTTATAATTAATGTGATATGTATGAATATGATATCAATAGCTGTAGGTATATTGCTCAGCAGAATATTTAATAATGATAGTACAGCAACAATGGCCGGTATTTTATTTGTTATTATAATATTTGCTGTTTACATGGGAGGGTTACTAAATAGTAGTTCGAATTCAGTTATATTCAATGTAAGTAAGCTGACCCCTTTTTACTGGACAATGGATAGTATTGAAAAGTCTAAATTGTTTCCTAACGTGTTTGTATTAATACTTATGGCTACAGCTTATTTTACAGCAGGAAGCATAAGGTACTCAAGTTTTGCAAAAGAGTAGTTAATAAAAATTAATAATCATATGTTAAAAAAATTCAGTTTAGGCTGAATTTTTTTAACGTTTAAGTAAAAAATAATGAACAAAAATTAGCTATAATTAATTTCTTTCCATTATTTATAGGATAATATTGATATATTTATAAACTTTGTTATGTTATAATTGTTTTGGAAATACTAATATTGAATAAATTGCGAACCAAGAAAGTGAATTAAATAAAGATAATATTTAGTAGTTAGTGTATACTTTAAATAGGTAAGAGAAAAGAGAAAAGAGTAGAGAGAAAAGTGAAGGAAGAAATTCTGCTGCGCAGAATTTCTGAGAATTTAAATATGATTATCAGCTATAACTTTTTAAAACTAAGACTTACCTAGTATTACAAAAGGATTATTAAAATAATTAAGATTATCTATATAATCAAAATTCAGCATGGCTGAATTTTAACCTTCTCTTTTCTCTTTACTCTTTACTCTCATACCTATTTAATGCACTTTCTCTAAACTATTCCGTCTAGAGCATTTAATTCCCATTATATTTAAAAGGTGGAGTGTATGAATAAAAACAAAGCAACGTTAATTTTAATTGTTGTTACAATAGGGTATCTAATAACATATCCTTTTAAAAATATATTTATATTAGGTCTTTTGAGCAGTGGCTTTTGTGCTGCTATGATAGGCGGTTTTGCAGATTGGTATGGAATAACTGCTTTATTTCGAAAACCTCTTGGTATACCTTGGAAAACAGAAATAATAGCTAGAAGCAGAAAAAAAATATTTGACGGACTCACTGATATGGTAGTTGGAGAACTTATCACTGAGGATAATATGAAGGGGCTTATTACAGACCAGAACTTTTCAGACATCATAATCAAATATTGGGATGAGGGTATGGAAAAGCAGATAAAAAGTTTTATGAAAAATGCCATCGACGAAGTATTTATTGGATTGAATAATGAACAAAATCAAGACGAAATAGAGAAGATAATAATAAGTAATATCAATAAAGTTTCTTTACACAAGATTTTGATTACCACTAGTAACATATTTGTACAAAATGATTACGGAGACAAGTTATTTGATTTCCTAATTGAGGAAGTATATAAAATTAGCGGCAGTCCTGTTTTTGAACAGATACTTATAGAAGCTGTAGATCACATAAAAGATAATTATGAAAATGGTATGCTAAGAAGAAAATTTGTAAATTATATAGTTCTAGATACATTACTTAACATGTCTTCGCAGAATATAGTGAATAAATTAATAGTAAAGATTAAGGAATATATAAATTCGTTAAAAGATAGCGATAATCTTCAGAGGCAGTCTTTAAAGAAAATGGTTTATGATAAAATCACGGTATATCTGGAGAATCCAGAGCATACAGAAGTTATAGAAAATTGGAAGGTAAAGCAGCTTAAAAATCTGGAGATAAAAAATTTTATTCAGAAATTCTATGATAAATTTAATGATGCTTCAGTTGATACCAGTGACAAAAAACAGATTATGATATATATAGAAAAAAACGTTGATTTGCTAGCCGGCAACTTTAGGAATAAAGAAGACTGGAAAGAAAACACAGATATCAAAATAAAAAAATATTTATTAGCTTCAGTTAGCTCGGCTCATAAAGTTGTTGAAAGATTGGTTAGAGATAATCTTAATAATTATTCTGATAAAATGCTTGTAAATTTGGTAGAAACTAAAGCAGGCAATGATCTTCAACTAATAAGAATAAATGGTTCTGTAGTAGGAGGATTAGTTGGAATGCTTGCATTTTTGATCAGTTATTTTATAGGATAGGTAGGAATAATATGAGAAATAAGAAAAAAGCAGATATTTTACTCGCTGTACTTATAGTGCTTTTTATTGGAGTTAATATAATAAAAGCTTTTCTGGGTGATACTTATCTGATGAGGATGATCACATTTGTATTTGAAGCTGCTCTTGTAGGCAGCATAGCCGATTGGTTTGCTATAACGGCTCTATATAAGAAACCGTTAGGATTTTTTTCATGGCATACAGCGATAATACCTAAAAACAGAGAAAAAGTAATTGAAGCAGTATCTAAGATGGTAGAGAACGAACTAATGAGTAAAAAGATGATACAAAAAAAGATAGAAAATATAGACTTTTCAAAGTATATTATTGAATATGTTGAAAATGATGCTAAAAAAAGAGGTTATATATCTGACTTGTGTATTAAATTGCTTGATATGCTTGATAGTGAGAAGATTTCGGATCATATTGAGAAATGGTTAAAGACTAAGGCATACGAAATAGACATATATTCGTATATAAACCAGTTTACAGATTCAATATTTAAAAGCAGTGAGGCAGATCGCTTTATTAATACGGTTTTAGACTATGTAATAGACTTAAGTAAAAAGGATCAGGTACGTCTTAATATAGAAAATTTTCTGGACGATATAGTTGAAGATAATGTGGAGTCAAAAGGTTTTTTTAGCAGGTTAGCGCTTGGAATAGCTGAAAGAACAAACAGTGTAAATACGGAAGAGGCAGCTGAAGCTGTTCAAAAAGAAATTATTGATTTACTGTTTAGGTTGAAGAATAAAAACGATGAAATGAGAATTTCGATAGAGAAAAAGGTTATGGAAGCTGTCTATGAAAGTGAAAATCAATCAAAGATAGCAGAATATATAGATAAATTTAAAAATGATGCTGTGGATGTAACGAATATAAAGAGAGACATAGAGTCTATTTTAAATAGTTTCATCGTAAGCCTACGGGATGAACTTACTGAACGAAAAAACAATATCAATAGTATTAACGATAAAGAAAACGTGACTGCAATTTCTGTTAAGAACAGTGTCTATGATGCAAAAGCTACAGTTGAATGGCTGGAAAATCAAATCTATATAAATTGGTACAATTTTAAAACTAGTGATGAGGCTAAGAGTAACTTGAATAGGTATATAAGGATTTTTATATTGAAAATTATTCGCAGTCAGCATAATGTTATTGGTAAGGTTGTAAAGGATACATTAAGTACATTTACGGATGAAGCGCTTAATGATTTTGTTGAGGATAAAGCAGGTGAAGAACTTCACTGGATAAGGATAAATGGATGCATAGTAGGAGCAGTATTTGGAATTTTAGTATTTCTATTTACAAATGAAATATATGCTCCTATAATCAAGTACTTGTTTGAACATTAATTTTGATAAAGCAATATAAAAAGATAGTGACTTCGTTGAATGCAACTATTTTTCTCTTAGAAATTTCACTGGTGTTCAGAGAATGGAAATGAAATCATATTGACAAGATAAATAGAAAACTTTAGTAGCGGGTCCAAAATTTTAGCATTTAAAAAAGTCAGTATCCTTAGTAAAGTAATGTTTGGACAAACTT
>NZ_MZGV01000105.1 GCF_002029235.1 Clostridium oryzae | reverse complement strand
TGTGATCTTAATTATAAAGAGAGTTAAAGGCTTCTCTTCAATATGGAAACTGTTATAATTAACTTTCTTTTAATAATCCAACTACTTAAAAGCCTATTAATCGTGACAGGGCTCTACGAAGAAGCAGGTCTTCGAAGCCAAGACCTGTCCTGCTTAGATAGCTTTTTAGGGTTATCTTTATTAAAATGGATATTAGTTTTAGCAATTTCCAAATTAAAAAGAGGTTTTTTATCTTTCTAAAAAATTAGCGATGCACTTTAGTTTTCTTCGAAGAAATTAAAAAATTGTTATTCCATAGAATAACGTTTATCCAATAACACTTAGTTTATATTTAAAAGATACATTAAATAATTAGCAGCTATTTAATTTACAGAACCCGAAGGGCGCAATGACCGGTAGGTCATACCCCCATCGTTGGTTCGCAAATTATTTATTTCAATAAACAAGGAGTACATAGATGAACAACATTTTATTAATAGAAGATGAAGAAGGAGTAGCTGATATAATAAAAGCATATTTAGAAAAAGAAGGATATTCCGTTTGCTGTACAACTAAGGGACTTGACGGGATAAAGCTGTTTAACAGTGAAGATTTCAAGTTAGTAATATTGGATTTAATGCTTCCTGATATTGACGGTGAGCAGGTTTGTGAAAAGATACGAGAAACTTCAAACGTACATATTTTTATTCTCACAGCAAAGAGCTCGTTAAATGACAGAATTCAAGGGCTTAATATAGGTGCTGATGAATACCTGATTAAGCCTTTTAGTCCTAGGGAACTTACAGCAAGAGTTAATGCTTTGTTCAGGAGATTGGATTTTGAGGATACTACAGCTGGTATTATATTTGATGATGGATATCTTCTTGTTGATTATGATAAAAGAATAGTGAAAGTTAAAGGTAAAGAGGTAGCATTAACCCCTAATGAATTTGATATTTTATATAATCTTATTTTAAACAAAGGGAAAGTACTTACTAGGGAACAGCTTATAGATAGAATCTTTGGCATTGATTTTGAAGGGTATGACAGAACAGTTGATGTTCATATAAAAAATATACGCAAGAAAATAGAAGAGGACACTAAAAATCCTAAATACGTAATAACCGTTGTAAGGGTTGGTTATAAGTTTGGCGGTGAAGAGTAGATGCTGACAATAAAGAGAAAATTAAGTATTCTTTTTATCGTATGCTCTATTGCGGCAATAGCTTTAAGTATGTTTTTTGTTAATGTAACTATATCAAATAAGTTTAATGAGTACATGGTAGAAATTCAGAATAAACGATACGAGAGAATTGTATCATATTTTCAGCAGCTTTATAAGAAAGATAAAAAGTGGACCAAAAGCTCTGGAATAGAGATAATGCATGAAGCATATATGGGGAATTACTGTGTAACTTTACTTGATAAAAATAAAAAAGTAGTTTGGGGTATGAATCCTGCAGACATAAAATATAGAATTCACTTAGAAAATATGAAGGTCAAGAATAAGGGAGTCTACAGCTCTAAGAGGTTTCCTATAAAAGTCAGCGGAGAGATTGTTGGCTATACGGACATAGGACAATATTCGTCTTTATTGATGTCCGAAGATGATTTAAGTTTTAAAAATTCTGTGAATAAAAGCATAATCCTAAGCGGAATAGTTGCTCTTGTTATAGTAATGATAATAAGCTTATATTTTTCTAGGGAGTTTGCTATACCAATTAAGCAGGCTGCTGATATGTCAGTGAATTTATCAAAGGGGAATTTTCACACAAAATATGGAGAGAAAAGTACCATAGAGGAACTTGAGAATTTAAGAAAAAGCATGAATATATTAGCAGAGAAACTTAGCTTTCAGGATGATCTAAGAAAAAGGCTGGTTTCAGATATTTCACATGAAATCAGAACACCTCTTAATGTGCTCGAGAACAATTTTGAGGCAATGATAGACGGAGTTGTCCCAGTTACAAAGGAGAAATTGATTTATTTAAATGAGGAAGTCATAAGATTTGGAAAGCTATTAAATAATCTGAATACCTTAAAGGAATTTGAAGATCAGAGTATGAAGATGAACTTTAAAATGGTGGATTTAGCTAAATTAGCAGCAGAGATTTGCAGTGACTTTCAAATGGAGGCTGAGAGTAAAAATATAGATATGGGCTTTACTGCTGCTAAAGGATATAAATATATAGTTAGAGGAGACGAGGACAAATTAAGGCAGGTATTTATTAATCTTCTATCTAATGCTATTAAGTTTACTCAGCCAGGTGGAGAGGTAGCAGTAAAATTGTATTTGGACAGCAAAAATGTAAATGTTGAGGTAACTGATAATGGAATTGGAATCAGTAATGAAGATTTGCCATTTATATTTGAGAGACTTTACAGAGGAGATAAGAGCAGACATAAGAGTGAGGGAAATGGTATTGGTCTTACTATTGTAAAAAACATATTAGATCTTCATAATGCTGAAATAGATGTGGACAGCGAATATGGAAGAGGAACTAGTTTTAAAATAAGTTTTAAGAAGTAAAAAATGGTTACACCCTATGTCGGCTGCAACCGTTTTTAATGCCCTAACTCTTAATATTCACAAAATACTCTTATTATATTGTTTCTGTTGCCTTCTTATCTTAATTCACTAACTTCAAAATATATTATCGATTCTTTATTTCAGTTATTCTGTTAATCATTAATATCTGCTTGATAATTACAGGTCATGTATATAAATGTATGGTATGCAAATAATAACTGCATACCATACATTTGTATACATAGGTGGGCGGGGAAAATGTGGAATAAGTTAAAGAAAGCAATGTCTACAATTTCATATAAAAAGCCAAGGGACACACAGCAGTTTTATATACCAGAAATGGTTAATGAAAATGATAAACAGAGTGGTAAGGAACAGACAACTAATGGGAGATTAGATGCAACTCCACAGAATGATGAAGCTCAGAAAAATAATCCTTCAGATGTTATACCTAATAATATTGATAGCAATCTTGACTATATGAAAAAGAGTTTTAATTATACTATTAATGGAGATATAAAGATACGTGAGTTTAAACTATTTGGTAAAACAAGAGCTTTCATAATATATATAGACGGCATGGTAGACAGAAATATAATTAACAGAGATATAATTGCTCCATTACTTAGAAATAAGGGTGCTAACAATCAACAGGAATGTTCAGCTCAATATATTATTGATAGTGTTATAGAAACAAATGCAGCAGAGAAGATTAAAACATTCGAGGAGGTATTATCAGGCATACTTACTGGTGACACAGGTGTATATGTTGATGGCTGTGACTATTATATAGTTTGTGAGACAAAGGGATATGAAAAAAGAAATGTTGACAAACCTCAGGTAGAAGCAGTAATTAGCGGGGCTCAAGAAGCTTTTAATGAAAATCTTCGTACTAATACCGCTCTAATTAGAAGGATAATTAAGAACAATAACCTTGTTGCTGAATATATAAAAATAGGCGAAAGAAGCAATAAAATCTGTGCTGTGATGTATATTAACGGTCTTGTTAATCCAGCTTTAGTAGAGGAAGTGAAAAGAAGGATTGAAGGAATTAAAACAGATTTTATTTTGGGAAATGGAATGCTGCTGCAGTTTATTGAAAGTGAAAGAAGGTCACTTTTTCCTACCATTCTTTCCACTGAAAGACCAGATAGAGCAGCAACAAATATAATTGAGGGAAAAGTAGCTATACTTTGTGAAGGAGAGCCTTTTACTCTGATTGTACCAGTTACGGCTATTGAAATGCTTCACACATCTGAAGATATGGCAGTAAGATCAGTTTATGGAACGTTTTTAAGAATTATAAGATTGGCAGCCCTGTTCGTAGCTACTTTTCTTCCTGGATTATATATTGCCATTACAAATTATCATCAGGAAATGATACCTACTGAACTTCTAATAGCTATAGGCAGTGCTAGGGAAAGTGTACCAATCCCGACCATACTGGAGGTAATCTTGATGGAAGCTTCTTTTGAACTTATTAGGGAAGCTGGAGTACGTGTACCGGGAATGCTTGGTACGACCATTGGTATAATTGGAGCTTTAGTACTTGGTCAAGCTGCAGTTCAAGCCAGCTTGGTAAGTCCCATACTGATAATTATTGTAGCACTTACCGGTCTTGGAAATTTTGCTATACCAAACATTTCCTTCTCTTTTGGTGTAAGAGTGGTGAGATTGTTATATATAGTTGCTGGAGCTGTATTGGGCTTTTATGGTATAGCTGTTCTAACAGTAGCGTTAGAAGCATTGGCTGTAGACATGAAGTCCTTCGGTGTACCATACCTTACACTTATTACACCTAGAGTTAGAAAAAGTAAAGATGTACTTATAAGGAGGGCAGTGTGGAACCAGGAATTTAGACCGGACTATGTCAATCCGTTAGACATTAGAAGACAGCCAGACATCTCAAGGCAATGGACTACGGAAAAATCTGAAAATGGTCATGAGAGAGGAGATAGTAATGAATAAGGGTGGAAAATTCAGTACTTATGAGGGAATATTATTCGTTACTATAACTATAGTATCTAAAATATTGTATACAAGTACTCCTGCTGTAGTAAAACAGGCCGGCACTGCAGCCTGGTATTCTACCCTTATATCATGTGCAGCTGCGATTCTTCAATATTGGCTTATGTGTAAATTAATCGATAGATTTCAAGGAAAAGATCTGGTTGAAGTAACCGAACTTGTTTTAGGAAAATTCATTGGTAAGATAATGGGAGTGCTGCTTTCAGGGTACGTAGTTTATTATGCAGCTACAAATTTAAGGGAATTTCTTGAAATGATAAAAGCCTTTAATTTACCCAGCACACCTCCAAGCGTTATAATGATAACCTTTATATCTGTCTGTGTACTCATTGCATATAAAGGCCTTGAAACCATTGTAAGAATTTCATATGTTAATTTTTTTGTCATAATAACAGCATTAATAATTATTTTATTACTAGCTATTCCTTACTATGACATTGATTATATTAAACCCTATTTCGGATATGGATTTACGAAAACTCTATCTTTAGGATTTCTTAGAAGCTCAGCATATGAGGAAGTTACACTTTTATTAATGATCAACAGGTCATTACATAATAGTGACTATAAAAAGATAGGAATTGTAAGTTTAATACTATCCGGAATTATTTTTAGTATTTCGCTGTTATGCTATTTAATGGCCTATGGATACGATATGGGTAGAGAAAATTTCTCAGGAATATTTCAATTATCTAGAATAATTTATTATAATAGGTACATTCAGAGAGTAGAATCTATCTTTCTTTTTGCTTGGGTAATATCGTCTTTACTAACAGTATCTACTGCATTTTATACATCAGTGAGAGTGTACTGCCAAAGTTTCGAAATATCTGATCATAAGCCAATATTAGCACCTTTCGCAATGATAATGTATGCATTAACACTTCAGCCTAAAAATGTATCAGAGCTGATGGATATAAATTTACTTGTAGTAAGGCAGTATAGTATGCTTCTAACTTTTGTTTTTCCAATATTAGTACTGCTTATTGCAGTTATATTTAGAAAAAAGGGGATAGACAGTAATGTTTAAAAGATATTGTGCAGTTGCAATAATTTTAATGTTTTGCAGTGTTATCTTAACAGGATGCTGGGATTCCAGTGAAGTTGATGATAACGTGTATGCCATAATTATGGGGTTAGATAAAGGAAATGAGAATAAAGTAATCGTAACTGTACAGTATCCAACTTATACTCCAACTAGAGGTGGACAGAGTCAAACAAGTGGAAATACTGCAGAAGACAGCAGAGTAGATTCTATAGAATCTCCAGCTATTCTCGAATCGATAAATCTCATGAATATGGCTGTATCGCGAAGAGTTTCATTACTTCATACAAAAATGCTCGTAATTTCAGAAGAACTGGCAAGAGAAGGTGTCGGTGATTTCCTTTCACCATTAGCTAGATTTAGGGGAACTAGAAGAACAATGTTTGTTGTAGTTACAAAGGGCAGGGCAGTAGATTTTATTAATGCAAATAAAACAGGGGCAGGAGAAAGTGTTACAAAATCACTGGAGCTCATGATAGCTCAATCTAAAAACACAGGCTTTTTTCCGTATATAAACTTTCATGAATTCTATAAACAGATTATTTCCAATTACGCTAATCCGATTACAATTTATGCAGGTGTAAATGATTTTTCTCAAATCAGATTACAAGATGGCAGTCCAAAAGCACCATTAGTCACGCAGAAAGATTATAAACCTGGTGAACTTCCTAGAATGGGTTTAGTCAGTAGAGAATTTGTTGGCACAGTTCTTTTCAACGGAGATAAGATGGTTGGAAGTTTAAATCCCTATGAAACAAGATGTCTTTTGATGATCCAGAATAAGTTTAAGAGGGGAATTATGACTATCGAAGATAGAAATTCTCCTGGAGATGGCATTATATTCAGTATTAGACGTGGAAGGAAAACTTACGTAAAAGGAAGGTTTGAAGCTGGAAAACCTGTAATTGATTTGGGTTTAAACATAGAGGCTGATATTGGAGCTATACACAGCAGAATAAATTATGAAAGATCAAAGCTGATTAATACTTTAAGTAAACAGCTCGAAGGTGAAATCAAGCGGGAAGTGGAGAGGACAATAGCAAAAGCAAAAGATAAATATAGAGTTGACGTGTTCCGATTCGGTAAAGAATTTGCAGGATATTTTCCAACAATCCAAGACTGGGAAAAGTATGATTGGCTTTCACATTTTCCTGATACAAAAGTAAATGTAACTGTGGAGGTTAATATAAGAAGAACTGGACTCATGATTGAATCTAGTCCAATAACAAGAGGAAAACATTAGCGATAAACAAAGAGGTGATTGCTCTGAAATTCATATTATCATTAGTAATTTTAGGATTAGGCTATTACAGCTTTTCATACGGCGTTTATGTTCTAAAGAATGAAAAAAACAAATTGCCAGCCTTTGGCGTGTTTCTTATATCTGTAGCAGGTACTATTGGGCCAATTATTTATTTATATATTAAGCTGTGATAATGAAAATTGAACAGGCAACAGAAGTAATAAAATAAAAGTATTATATAAAGATTACGAGTTAGAGCATAAAAAAGATAGTGGTTGGATGCCACTATCCTTTGGTCTTATTATGGAGTTATAAATTCACTTCTTACAGCTTCTAAATCTACATTATTTATTTCATTTGCTGCACTTATTACTCCAAGTACACCATTATCTTTAACAATAGCATAATCTGTGGATTTTTTTATTTTAAGCTCAATGCTGTTCATGCCTTTTTTAGCAGTAAAAGAAGCAACGCTTTTTCCCGTATTTACATCAACAAGAATGTATTTGCCTTTTGCATTATCAAAAGATTTTAGATCAAGAACTAATTTAGCATTTAGATTAGACTTTGCCACGATAATCAAAGGTTTTAATTCATATCCAATGCCTTTAAATTTTATAGTTTGAATATTACCATTTAGTTCGGATTTTTTTACTAAAGTTTTTGTAGGCACCTTACTCAAATCACTTCCATAGATACTGTTCTGATTTGCAGCTGCATTAGACGCGCTGCCATCTGTAGGTGTTGCACAGCAGCTAGGACTTGTAGCTGGTGGCGGAAGAGAAGAATCAGCTTTTGATGTATCCACTGCATCTAATTTGTCAACAACTTTAATTACACCGCCTATCATGCCCATCCAGCAGCTGAAATTAATATCTTTATCACCAGGTGTAAACTTAATTATATTTTCACCTTTAATTATTTTCTTTTGAATATTCAAGGATTGTACAACTACTTCATTATTGCAGGAAGTAAGCTGGTCACCGTTAATTATCCATTTAACGGGTATGCCCTTTTGAACATAAAAGGCATTTGGAGCATACCCTGAAGATACAGCATTCATTGTAATGGTTTGAACACCATTACTTAACTTTGCTTTTGCTACATTTGCGTTAGCAGCGGTATCTGAATTGACGCCAAGCAGTTTAGCAGAGGTCGCAGCTATTGCGTTTTTAGGACTTAATCCAGCAAGTGTAAGTCCTCTGTTTCCCATTATAAGTCCTAAAGATATAATAAGTACACCGCTGAATTTTAACAGCTTTTTAGTATATCCTTTAGTAAGCATACCCGATAATGCGCCGAAAGCAAACATGAGCGGTACTGTCCCAAGTGAAAATGCAAACATGGACAAAGCTCCGGTTAGGGCACTACCGGTGCCGAGAGCATATAGCTGCATGGTTTGCAGGGGGCCGCAGGGCATAAGTCCGTTTAAGAATCCAACTATAAATGAGGAGTGAGCTTTGCCTTTGATCTTGTACACTGCAGCAGGCAGCCTTAGATGGAATTTTCTGAAGGCTTTAAAGCCCAGCATGTTTAGTCCCATTATAATCATAAATACTGCAGCAAATATCTGGAGTAATGCTTTTGTTGCAATGGAAAGTGAGAAAACTGAACCTAAAGCACCAACAATACCACCTAAAATTGTATAAGATAAAACTCTGCCTGAATTATATAACAGAGAAGGTTTGATTGCTTCAGCTTTGTTTTTGCTTTCCTTTGAAAAATTCTGAGACAGCATTATTCCACCGCACATCCCTACACAGTGAATAGAAGTCAGTACTCCAACCAGGAAGATGATTGCATATGAAGCATTGTTAAGCTTTGCTTCCATATCAAAGCCGCTGGTTTTTAAGCCTAAAAGAGCAATTGCAGCAACTATTACCAGTATACCAATGAATTTATAATCTTTAGATTGCTCTGTGGTGTAGCCAGCTTCTTTAATTGCGGTCTTGATTTTATCTAAATCGCATAGTTCGTTATCATATTCAATTAATGCCCATTGATGTTCATAATTAGCTTTTATACTTATAATCCCGTTCAACTTGCTGACAGCCTTTTCAATTCTTAGCTCGCAGGATGTACAGGTCATATCGTATATCTTTATTTTTTTGCTCTGAATATCCATAAAGTCCTCCTGTATCATTAATTTATAAGCAAATTATATAAATTTGATATGTTGATTTTATGAAGAATTTGTATAAAAGGTATTATCGAAATAAAATCTTCTTCATAAGTTCTTTACATAAAAGATATAGAATTGATTTAAATTCATAGTGAAAACTTGAGGAGGAATACAATGAACTGTCATAAGGATGGTAAAAATAAGCCTAAATATTTAGGACATATGCTTCATATGGTGTTGTGCTGCGGGCTGCCAATAGTTATTGTCGGAATAATTCCTGTAGTATCTGCATTTAGTTTGTCAGCTTCGAAGATCCTTGCAGGTATAGTTCCTTTTATATGCCCATTGATGATGCTTTCTATGATTGGAATGATGTTTTTAGGTGGAAGAAAGCGCAGCTGTTGCAGTAAGAACGAAGATAATGACACCGAATCAAATAAAATCTAATAAAAGTTAAACGCTTTAACAAATAAGACTTATATTACTCAAACTTCGCACATAGATATTAGCTATGCACCTTGAAAATTCAATACCTGGCAGTTGTTCAGTTGTCAAAGTTCAGTCCTTATGCTGCTTGAAGCTGTGTTTTCAGTAAAACTGGAAGTGCATT
>NZ_MZGV01000104.1 GCF_002029235.1 Clostridium oryzae | reverse complement strand
TGCCCTAATTGTGATGCAGATTTTTATTATTCAGGAGAAAAGAAAGTAGAAGAAGGTTCGTATTTAGTTGATGAGAACGAACCTTTTCCATTCTAAAACTCATAGTCCCCGGTAGGGGATTTTTTTATAATTGTATCTTTTTAATTATTGAATCAAAATGATTTGCCAGCTCTAATTGATTTTTAGCTAAGTCTGTTAATTGGGATAGTTTATCTGTACTGTCATTAGTGTTTGTCTTTATAGTTTCTGCATGTTTTGCAGATTCTTGTTCGTCTTCAGACATAGTTTGAATTGCTTCACTAACTTGATCTACTGTTGCAGCTAGCTGCTCGGACATGGAAGCTATCTCTTCAGACATTCTGCTTACAAATTCAGAATCATTATAATAATGTTCTGCCATTTCACCAAATCCCTCAAACTTCGGATTTACACTATCATTAATAAATTGAAGAATTTCTTTTCCAGTAGTTGAAAGATTTTCTACAGAATTTTCAACTTTTGAAATAGTATCTTGAATGCCAGTTACTGCATTTTTAGATTCATCTGCTAGTTTTGCGACTTCATCAGCAACAACAGCAAAACCCTTTCCATGTTCACCAGCTCTAGCAGCTTCAATGGACGCATTTAGTGCTAGAAGGTTTGTCTGCTCTGCTATACTTGCAATCGTATCAGCCATAATTTTAATATCAGCAATAACTTGAGCATCTGAAATAGCTGAAAGCATTTTTTTCTCTTTTTCATCATATAAGCTATTTATTTCAGCTACAGCTTGTTGTCCCTTTTCTTTTAGAGCAGTAGCTCTATCTTTAGCATGATTTGCAGTATTACTTCCATCCATAGCTTTCTGAGATAATTCACTTATACTTGAGTTAACCTCTTGTACGGATGCAGAGATTTCTTCTGAAGTAGCACTTCTGGTTTCGATGCTATTGACAATGCGACTTAAGGAAGTACGGGTAAAACTTGATTTTTCTGTTATAGTATCAACGGCTTTTGAAAGCTGCTGACTGGATACCTTCATAGACTCAGAACTTTTTGACATTTCATTTACTAAAGAATCAAGTTGGCTTTTTACTTTAAGAAGTGAATTAGCAAGCGCACTCGAATTTTTATTCGTTTTAAGATGCTTTTCGAGTTTAGAATCCATAGAAAAGTCTAAATTTGATATTTTATTTAATTCCTTTAGAAAATCTTCCAGGAATCCGCCAATGGTTTTTCCAAAAAAAATACTAAGAATTAATATAAGTACGATAGAAGCCAATGCGGCAATCGGTATACTTAATGCCTTAGATGGTATGAACCAGATTATTAAGTAAGATACTAAAAGGCAGAGAATACTTACTGATGAAATGGAAAAAATAATTTGATTTTTATTGCTCCTCATAGGGATGCCTCCTTTGTATAGTAATTATTTATTCTAATTTTATCCATAGTAATAATATATCACAAATGGAAAATTAACTAAAGTATTTGTTTTAATTATATTGACAAAATAATTTAATGGAATAAAATAATAAGTGAGTACTCACTTATTATTGAGAAAGGATGAAAGAACTATGGCAAGAAAAGCATCAGAGGGCAGAGAGGAAGAGATTTTACAAGCAGCAGTTAAAATTTTTTCTGAAAAAGGATACAGTAACACCACTACTAGTGAAATAGCTAAAGAAGTAGGGATAGCAGAGGGCACTATATTTAGATACTTTAAAAATAAAAGAGAACTAATATTAAAAGTTATAATGAATTCGGTAGATGTTATAGCAGATGGGCTTATTACAAGAAGATTGACCAAAATTATTAATGAAAACAGGGATAAGAATATAAGAGAGGTATTGAAACTTATTCTTATTGATAGGGTAAACTTGATTGAAGAAAATAAGGATATATTTAAGGTTGTTATCAATGAAATACAGTACGATGAGGGGTTAAGGCAAATAGTTGTAAATAACATAATAATGTCTGCAAAGAACTTGATTCTAGATTTTACGCAAGAAAGGTCATTAAAGTTAAAATTTCGAAATGATATAGATTTGTTTGTGGCTCTGAGATCACTTATTGGAATGGTTATGATGTATATGTTTCAGAAAGAAGTTTTTCCAGATTTGATTACAATGGATAAAGAGAAACAGATAGAAGAGATGACAGACATATTTTTAGATGGAATAATAAAACGTGAGGAGATGTAATAATATGAAATTAAATAAGGTATCGGTCTTATTGGTAGCAACCAGTCTGATTTTACTTACTGCATGTGCAAAAAAAGATAATAATAGATATACAGGCACTTTAGAAAGCGATGATTACTATATAACTTCTCAGGTTTCCGGTAAAATAGAGCATTTAAAAATTCAACAAGGTGACGAAGTAGGCAGAAATCAAATAGCAGCAAAAATAGAATCAAAACAGTATAAACTTCAAAAAATGCAAGCGGAAGGTGCATATGATACAGCCAAGGCAAATTATGACGAACTTCCTGATGGAGTCAGCGACAATAAGAAGAAACAATTAAAAGGCGCTATTAAGCAGGCCAAGGCGCAGGTGAATTTAGCACAATTAAGTATAAATGAATGCAGTATTTCTGTACCAAACAAAGGAATAGTGTCAGAAGTGTTTTTCCATACTGGTGAACTAGTTCAAAGCGGTAATAATATTGCAAGAGTTATCATTCCAGATAACAGCTATATAAAAGTCTATGTAGAACAGAGCAAGAGAAACCTTATAAAACTCAAGGATAAATTAAAATTGTACTATGATAACAAAAAAGTTGGGATTGGAACTGTAAACTATATATCATCGGAAGCAGAGTTTACTCCCAAAAATACAGAAACCAAATCTGATAAAGAAAATACTGTATTTGAGGTAAAGATAAGTACCCCAGCAGGATTTAATTATTCACCAGGAACGCTTATTGATGTAGAAATTAAATAGGGGGGGTAAGGGGTTTGGAAAACGCTATAGAAATAAGGAAACTAACAAAGAAGTTTGGAAAATTTACAGCTGTAGATAATGTCAGCTTTAATGTACCTAGAGGAAAGATATATGGCTTTATAGGTCCTAATGGCTCTGGTAAAACTACTGTAATAAAGATGCTTTGCGGTGTTATGAAACCAAGCAGTGGAACGGCAAAAGTACTAGGGTATGATGTTATTAAGGATAGAAATAAGATAAAGTCAAAAATAGGATATATGTCACAGAAATTTAGTCTATATGAGGATTTGACTGTAAATGAAAATCTAAATTTCTATTCCGGTATATATGGAATAAAGAAAGAAGAAAGAGAAGATAAAAAGAAGAACATCATTAAAATGGCTGGACTTGAGGGAAAAGAAAATAGGCTTACGGCTAATCTCTCTGGTGGATGGAAACAAAGACTGGCACTTGGCTGTGCACTTATTCATCAGCCGGAAATATTAGTATTAGATGAGCCGACATCTGCTGTAGACCCTGTATCGAGAAGGATATTTTGGGAAATGATATTTACATTGTCAAGATCAGGAATTACCGTACTTGTGACTACACATTATATGGATGAGGCAGCGAGCTGCGATAAACTTGCTTTCATATTTAACAGCAAACTTTTAACTTTAGGAACTCCAGAAGAACTTATAAAAAAAGAAGATGCTAATAATCTTGAGGATGTGTTTATAAAATACGTAGAACAGACTACTAATGAAAAGGTTGAGCATTCTTTTAAGGAACTCAAAAAAATAATTGGTGGGGAGGCTGTAAAATGAATTTTCAACGATTTATAGCTATAATGAAAAAAGAATTCATACAATTAAAACGAGATAAGGCCAGTTTTGGAATAGCAATAATGATGCCGTTAATGATGATTCTTTTGTTTGGATATGCAGTAAATACAGAACTTGAGGATATATCTATAGGCGTAATAGATCAAAGTAACTCAGTTGAAAGCAGAGCGTTAATTCAAAGTTTTGAAAATACCAATTATTTTAACGTGAAAAGTAAAGAACACGATATAAATAAAATAGAAACTGAAATGGATGAAGGCAAAATACATGGGGCAATCATAATACCTCCAGATTTTTCAATTAAACTTCAAAACAAGGAAAAGGCTGCAATTCAATTTCTTGTTGATGGATCAGACCCTACAACGGCTAGAACAGCTTTCAGCAGCGGTGTAGTGTCAGGTCAGCAGTATGGAGTAAAAGTATTAAAAAGCATCAACGAAAGATTGGGACGGGTGAAAGACACTGGAGGAGTAGAGGTAAATACAAAGGTATTGTATAATTCTAATTTAAGAAACGAAAATTTTACAATACCAGGACTTATAGGATTAATAATGCAGAATGTAACTATCTTACTTACAGCTTTTGCTTTAGTTAGAGAACGGGAAAGAGGTACAATAGAGCAGTTAACAGTATCACCACTCAGAGCTCCAGAAATAATATTCGGAAAGCTTGTACCATACATTTTTATAGGGTTCTTTGATTTTATATTTTCATTGCTGTTAGGGACTGTATGGTTTAGAGTACCCATAAATGGTAGCCTTCCACTACTTTTACTGTTAGGTCTAGGATTTGTAGTATGCGCCCTTTCCATAGGTATTTTGATATCATCTATCTCTAGAACTCAGCTTCAGGCTATGCAGCTTTCCATAGTAGCACTTCTTCCGAGTATCCTTCTTTCTGGGTTTGTTTTTCCGCGTGAGGCCATGCCTAAGGCTATACAACTGATAGGCAATATAATTCCCCTAACGTATTTTTTGAATATACTCAGGGGGATAATAACAAAGGGAGTTGGAATTGAATATATTCTTAAGGATGTAATTTTGTTATCGCTCTTAGGAATTGTACTGCTTACTATAAGTATAATAAGACTTACCGTAAAACCGTTCACTAATTAAAAATGAGGAATGAGGAATGAGCAATGAGAAAAGAGTAGAGAGAAAAGTGAAGGAAGAAATTCTGTTGTGCAGAATTTTAACCTTAATTCCTCATTCTTAATTTATTAATTTTTATTATTAACTAGTTTTGACCTAGATAATAATGTCATCAAACTGGTTGAGATAATCCCTAAGGTTCCGATAATAACCCAACAGCTAGCGATACTGAATACCGATATATATCTGCCCATTATCAGTGGGCCGCAGGTAGAACCTGCGCCAATAATCATAGGCAGTATAGAACTTACTCTTCCTCTATGAGAAGCAGGCGTATAGTTTGCAATGAAAGCTGAAGAATTTATTGATATCATTATAGCTCCTAAAGTCATTATAAATATACAAAGATAAAATAAGGGCAGCATATTAATGAATGATAGTGTTCCAAAAGCTATTGCATAGCAAAAGCCTCCTAATGCCATGACCTTCAGCGGCTTTATTTTATGTGTTATTTTTGAAATTATAGGTGTAAAGAGTATTACAATTATGCCGTTGAAACTAGATAGAAATCCGTAATAAACTGCACCTTTGCTTTCGAACAATCTGTCTAATTGAATAGGAAGAGTAAAGCCGTACTGAGAATATTCAAATTGGTAACAAAATAAAATTAAAGCAAAGTAAATTAATATAGGTCTTTGAAGGAGAACTTTAAAAACGGAACCATGAACTTTTCTCTCCATTTTACGATCAACCTTTATATTCTCATTTAGATGTTTTGTTTCTTTAATAAATTTTGAAACTAATATTAATGAAGTTATTGTTGTTATGCCATCTCCGATAAAAACAAGCGGAAGAAAATCTTTATATAAAAGTCCTCCAATAAAGGGGCCTATAGCTAAACCAATGTTAGCTCCCATATATATAAAGGAATAACAGTTCTTCCTGTTTTGAGGGACGGTTAAGTCCGCCAGCATAGCATCATATGCAGGAGTACATACATTGTACATTATTGAAGAAAACATAAGCACATATACCATGTAGACGCTAGTATCCATGAGCCCGCATACAATCAATGTAAAAGCACCTAATCCTTGCGAAATAATAATTACTTTTTTACGTCCCAAAGTATCGACTAATCTTCCACCAATAATTATACTCGGTACTGAAATTAAATTTACTGCTGTTATGTAAAGTCCTGAAACTGTAGTACTTAATCCTATCTTATCAGTTAATATCAAAGTCAGAAGAGGCTGTACAAAGCTACCCATGCTATTGATTATACGGGATATGAATATTACATAGATCTCCCGCGGCAAGCCTCTGTATTGATCAAAAAGTTTGTTTAATTTTCCCATGTTGTTTCCTCTCTTTTATACCCATAGCAAATATTTTTTATGTTTTTAGCGCACTTATAAAAGTATAACACATAGTATAGTTATTTGTAATTGGCTTAATTATATAATAAAAATTTTATAAAAGATCTTTAGTTAACATTGAAGTCACTAAAAAGGTTAATTGACGGGATAATTAGCATATGCTATAATCGTAATATAATTACATAGATATTTCGCAAGAAAAATTTTTTTAAATTTTAATGATAATGATTTTCAATAATAAAAACTAGAAATCCTTTGTATAACAGCATATTTTAAAGGAGTTGATAAAAAAACATGAAAATTAATTAAAAACCATACAAAAACGTTAGTGACAGTTGCGAAATATTTTGATATATTATTAATGTAAATTCATATAATTTGGGGTTGCATTGATAGTTAGACATAAATCTTAAGGGCTTATATATTCTAATTATATTTTAAAGGAGAGAGATTTTATGCAAAAACAATGGGAAGACTTTAATGAGGGCACATGGCAGAAAAAAATAGACGTTAGAAACTTTATACAGAAGAATTATACTCCTTATACTGGCGATGAAGGTTTTTTATCTTCCGCATCAGAGAGAACTAAAAAGGTTTGGCAAAAAACTGAGAAATTACTGCTGGAAGAACTGAAAAAGGGCGGAGTTCTTGATGTGGATACAAAAACTGTTTCTGGTATAGATAGTTTCAAACCAGGTTATATAGATAAGGAAAACGAGGTTATCGTTGGACTTCAAACAGACGCGCCACTTAAAAGAATGGTAAATCCTTTCGGCGGAATAAGAATGGCAGAACAAGCACTTGATGCTTATGGATATACAGTAGATGAAGAAATGGATAGGATTTTTAAAACGCTGAGAAAAACTCATAATGAAGGCGTGTTCGATGTGTATACAGAAGAAACAAGAGAGGCAAGGCATGTAGGTCTTTTAACGGGACTTCCAGATGCCTACGGAAGAGGCAGAATAATAGGTGATTTTAGAAGAATAGCATTATATGGCATTGATTTCCTTATAGAAGAAAAGAAAAAAGATTTAAGTTCATTAAAGCAGCATGATATGCTGGAGGATATTTTAAGAAAAAGAGAAGAAGTTTCAGACCAGATAAAAGCTCTTAAAAAGATGAAAAAAATGGCTGTAAGTTATGGTATAGATATTTCTAAACCGGCTTCAAATGCAAAGGAAGCAATTCAATTTACTTATTTTGGGTATTTGGCTGGAATAAAAGAGAATAACGGTGCAGCAATGTCGCTTGGTAGAGTATCTACATTCCTAGATATATATATAGAAAGAGATCTAAGAAATGGAGTGATAACTGAACATGAGGCTCAGGAGCTTATTGATCAGTTTGTAATAAAACTAAGAATTGAAAGACATCTAAGAACTCCTGAATACAACGAATTATTTGCGGGAGATCCTAACTGGGTTACTGAATCTATAGGCGGAATGGGGATAGATGGAAGAACACTTGTTACAAAGAATTCCTATAGATTTTTAAATACACTTACAAATCTTGGATCTGCACCAGAACCTAATATGACTGTTCTCTGGTCAGTAAATCTTCCAGAAACATTCAAAAAGTATTGCACAAGGATGTCTATAGAGACAGATGCGCTTCAATATGAAAATGATGATATTATGAGACCTGTATACGGCGATGATTATGGTATAGCCTGCTGCATATCTGCAATGCAGATTGGAAAGCAGATGCAGTTCTTCGGAGCAAGATGCAATCTGGCTAAATCACTTCTATATGCAATAAATGGCGGAGTTGACGAGAAAAAGTTTGAAAAAGTTGTGCCAGATATTGATAAGATAGAAGACGAAGTTCTGGATTATGAAAAAGTAAAGAAAAACTATTTTAAAGTAATGAAGTATGTAGCAAATCTTTATGTTAATACCTTAAATGCTATTCACTACAGTCATGATAAATATGCATATGAAGCTGGACTTATGGCACTTCATGATACAGAAGTTCATAGATTTTTAGCCTGCGGTATTGCAGGACTTTCAGTTGCAGCTGATTCCCTTAGTGCTATAAAATATGCTAAGGTAAAACCTGTAAGAAATGAACAAGGGGTAGCAGTAGATTTTGTTACTGAAGGAGATTTCCCTAAGTACGGAAATGATGATGACAGAGTTGATGATATAGCTGTAGAAATAGTAAATAAATTCATATCAGAGCTTAGAAAAACTAAAACTTATAGAGACGCAGAACATACTTTATCAGCCCTTACTATTACATCAAATGTTATGTATGGTAAAAAGACAGGAACAACTCCTGACGGAAGGCAATCTGGTGAGCCTTTAGCTCCAGGAGCTAATCCAATGCACGGAAGAGATGTAAATGGAGCATTAGCTTCACTTAACTCAGTAGCTAAAATACCATATCGCTCAGTATGCCAGGATGGTGTTTCAAACACGTTCTCAATTATTCCAGAAGCACTTGGAAAAGATGATAACACAAGAAAGACTAACATGGCAGCAATACTGGATGGATATTTCTCCAAAGGAGCACATCATTTGAACGTAAATATAATGCATAGAGATACATTATTAGATGCTGTAGATCATCCAGAAAAATATCCAACACTTACAATAAGAGTTTCAGGATACGCTGTTAATTTTGTTAAGCTTACAAGAGAACAGCAGATGGAGGTAATAAGCAGAACATTCCACGAAAGAGTTTAATAATAAGAAAAGGTGGATTATATGGGTAGAATTCATTCTATAGAATCTATGGGATTAGTGGATGGACCTGGGATAAGGGTGGTTATATTTTTTCAGGGTTGTGGCTTAAGGTGTGCCTTTTGCCACAATCCTGATACTTGGAAATCAGAAGGCGGTACAGAAATTGCTGCAGAAGAACTCTTAAGGAGAGTTTTGAGATTTAAAACATATTTTGATAGATCCGGCGGTGGTGTAACCTGTTCAGGCGGAGAACCTTTGATGCAGCCGCAGTTTCTTATCGAATTCTTCAAGCTTTGCAAGGAGAATGGTATTCATACCACATTGGATACAGCAGGTTTTGGAGTTGGAAAGTATGACGAAATACTAAAATATACTGATTTGGTAATCCTTGATATAAAGCATATTACAAAGGATGGCTATAGAAGCTTTGTGAATGGTGATATCAATGAATTTTATAACTTTGTCAATGCAGTAAATTTATCTAATGCCAGGTTTTGGGTAAGGCATGTTATGGTGCCAGGAGTTACAGATAGCTTTGAAGCTATGGATAAGCTTATTGACATAATTAAAAGAAAATTCGATACCAGCAAATTAGATAAATTTGAGATACTTCCTTACCATACCATGGGTGTAGAAAAGTATAAAAAGCTAGGTATTAATTATAGGCTTGAAGGGATTGACAGCATGGATAAAAACAAGGCTTCAGAGTTTGAAAAATATGTTAGAGAAAAGATTAAAGATTAAAGAGTAAAGAGAAAAGAGTAAAGTGAAGGAAGAAATTCTGCTGTGCAGAATTTCGATTAATTTAAATTTTGAAAATCAGCAGGCTGATTTTTAGTGAAAAAATTAATTCATAGGAAATGTTCATGAAAGCGTGCTTTCACCAAGTAGAATGAAAAAGTAATCTTCTTTTTCGTAGGAAATGCCCATGAAAACTTGCTTTCACCAAGTAGAATGAAAATTGGATGCGTTTGTTAATAAAGACGAAATCCTGTCAATAATAAAGAAAGGTGAGGAAGTAAGCCCGTGTAAATTCTGGTAGCAAGAACTCCTTGTAGGAAACTGGCTTCGGTAATTAAAAGTACAAAGTATTGTGCGGAGAGCACGTGT
>NZ_MZGV01000103.1 GCF_002029235.1 Clostridium oryzae | reverse complement strand
ATTCTTATATAAAATGTTATTTTCAAAAGAAAAGTTTTTAAATATAAATAACGGACCTCTGTTGATACTCATATATTAATTTTCGATATTAAAACAATATAAATTGTTGATAATCTTAATAATTTAATGTTTTTTGTGGATAACTTCTTGAATACATTTTTTCATTTTGATATTATTAGAGTTAGGTTGTGGATATCTTTTTATACACAAAGTTATCCACAGCTGTTGATAACTTTGTGTATAACTTGTTTTTTATTCTGTATTTTTTTATATTTGTTGATACTTTTTAAATCTAATTAATTCTTGTGCATTAGTTATAGTGTTATTTTTAGGCGTTTTTCTATAATGTTAATAATGTTGATATATATTTGTGCACAAAGTTTTGTTAATTTTTTTATACACATGTGAATATTTTTATTTATACTTGTCAACAAATTATAATATGCTATTTTATTTGTGGATAATTTTTATTTTACTTTTAGGACTGGAGGATAAAAAATGAACTCCCAATTAAATGACTTATGGGAAAAAACCTTAAATATAATTAGAGGTGAACTTACTGAAGTAAGTTTTAATACTTGGATAAAAAGTGTTGTCCCTTTATCTATTTCAAATACAACTATAAAATTAGGGGTTCCTAATGACTTTACTAAGGAAATCCTCGATACCAGATATAAGGATCTGCTAATGAATGCAATAAAAATAATTTCATCTAAAAATTACTCAATTGAATTTTATACAATACTACAAAATTCTAATGAAGATTCAGAAAATACTTCATTAGAAAAAAGTAGTGTACAAGTTTCTGATGAAATGCATTCAACTTTAAATCCAAAGTACACCTTTGATTCGTTCGTTATAGGAAATAGCAACCGTTTTGCTCATGCTGCATCTTTAGCAGTTGCAGAATCTCCAGCTAAAGCATATAATCCATTATTTATCTATGGTGGTGTTGGACTTGGAAAAACTCACTTAATGCATGCTATAGGACATTATATATTAAGTAATAATAGCAGGGCTCAAGTAGTTTACGTATCTTCTGAAAAATTTACAAACGAATTAATAAATTCTATTAAAGATGATACTAATGAAGATTTTAGAAATAAGTATAGAAATGTAGATGTTTTATTAATAGACGATATTCAGTTTATTGCTGGTAAGGAAAGAACTCAAGAAGAGTTTTTCCATACTTTTAATGCTCTTCACGATGCAAATAAGCAAATAATTCTTTCGAGTGATAGACCTCCAAAGGAAATTCCTACCTTGGAGGACAGATTACGTTCTAGGTTTGAATGGGGACTAATAGCTGATATACAACCACCAGACTTTGAAACTAGAATAGCAATTTTAAAGAAAAAAGCCGATGTTGAAAAATTGAATGTTCCTAATGACGTTATGGTTTATATAGCTTCAAAAATAAAATCTAACATTAGAGAATTGGAAGGTGCATTAATAAAAATAGTTGCTTATTCTTCGCTAATTAATAAAGAAATTAGTGTTGACATAGCATCAGATGCATTAAAAGATATTATTTCTAATAAGCAAACTAAACATATAACTATTGAATTAATTCAAGATGTAGTAGCCAGCTATTATAATCTAAAGATTGATGATTTTAAATCCCAAAGAAGAACTAGGAATGTAGCTTTTCCAAGACAGATTGCTATGTATTTATGTAGAAAGCTCACTGATATGTCACTCCCTAAGATAGGAGAGGAATTCGGTGGAAGAGATCATACTACTGTAATACATGCATATGAAAAAATATCAGATAGTCTTAATAATGACGAAGCTCTTCAGAATGCTATTAACGATATATCAAAGAAAATTACTCAAAAATAATTAACAGCTGTAAATAATAATATGATATTTATTTGTGGATAAATATCATTGGTTTTTTTTTATATAATATTGTGGATAAATCGTACTGTTTATGCTTATTTTATCCACAATTATTTTTGCGATAAAATCATTGCAAATTCTAGGCTTAAAGTACTTATCAACATATTAACAGCCCCTATTACTATTACTACTAAAAATATTATTATCCTATACTATATAATACAAGTAATGTGCTGTTGATAAATTTCAATATTTATTCTAAGGAGGATATAAACTCATATGAAATTCTTATGTCAAAAAAATAAATTACAAGAAGCTATATCTATTTCTCAAAAAGCTGTAACTGGGAAATCCACATTGCCTGTATTAGAAGGACTATTTATAAGTGCTAAAGATGATACTATTACAATTATTGGTTCAGATATTGACTTAAGTATAGAAAGTAAACTTGAAGCAAATGTATTTGAAAACGGAAATGTTGTAGTTGATTCAAAGTTACTTGGTGAAATAATTAGACGATTACCTAATGACGAAGTAGAAATAGAGACTTTAGAAAATAATATATTACAGATATCATGTCAAAAATCTAACTTTACATTAGTACATCTGAATGCTGCTGATTATCCTACTATCCCACACATAGATGAAGATATCGTCGTAAGTATTGAACAAAGTATAATGAAAAACATGATAAAAAGTACCATATTTTCAGTAGCTCAAGATGAAACGAGACCTATACTTACAGGGATTTTATTTGAAATTAGTGATAATAAACTCAATATGGTAGCTCTAGATGGTTATAGATTGGCAGTTAGAAGTGAAAGCTTCGACACTGATAAAAAAATAACAGCTGTTATTCCTAGTAAAACATTAAATGAAATATCTAAAATACTGGAAGATAGTGATGAAAAGCTAGATATCACTTTTACACAAAATCATATACTATTTAACTTGAAAAATACAAAAGTAATATCCAGACTGTTAGAAGGAGAATTTATAAAATATACTTCTATTATTCCCGAAGAATATAATTTAAAAATAAAAGCCAACAGAGTTGATATGCTAAATTGTATTGAAAGAGCATCTCTTATGGCAAAGGAAGGAAACACAAACCTAATTAAATTGAATATACAGGAAGACAACCTATTAATTACCTCTAATTCTCAATTGGGAAAGGTAAAAGAAGAGTTATCAATAATTTTGCAAGGTCAGCCTTTGCAAATTGCATTTAATTCTAAATATCTAATAGATGTACTAAAAACAATGGAAGAAGAAGAAATTTCCATGGAATTTACCAGTGCAGTTAGCCCTTGTATAATAAAAAATGTTAATATTGATAATTGTATATATTTGGTTTTACCGGTTAGATTATTAAATAATTAATATAAGAAAGGGGAAAATATTCTTAGATTATGAAAGAAATAAAAATTAATACAGACTTTATTAAGCTTGATTCATTTCTAAAATGGTGCGGAGCAGTTCAAAGCGGTGTAGAAGCAAAAATGTTTATTCTAGATGGTAAAGTGAAGTTAAACGGACAAGAAGAGACTAGAAGAGGAAAAAAAATATATAAAGGTGATATTATTGACTTCCAGGGTGAAACATATAGGGTAATTTGAAATTTTGTTGTATATGGTATAATAGTATTGGAGTTGATTTTATTGAAATATAGGTGTATTTATGCATGTAAAAAGTATACAATTGGCAGCATTTAGAAATTATGATTCATTAAGTATAGATTTAAACTCCAATATAAATATTTTTATTGGTGACAATGCTCAAGGAAAAACAAATATTCTAGAGAGTATATATATAACTGCCTTCGGAAAGTCTTATAGAACTAGCAGAGATAAAGAGCTGATCCAATGGAATCAGGATAAGGCCTACATAAATATCGATGTAGGAAGAGAGCGATTAGATAAAAAAATTGAAATAAAAATTTTTAAAGATGGAAAAAAAGCTATAAGAATCAATTCTATAAAAATCAATAAAATATCTGAACTTATAGGTATATGTAACGTCGTAATGTTTTCACCAGAGGATTTGAAGATAGTAAAAGAATCTCCATCAACACGAAGAAGATTTCTTGATATGGAATTATGCCAAATAGATAAACTCTATTATCATAACTTAGTTAGCTATAATAAAGCTCTTTCACAGAGAAATTCTATATTAAAAGAATATAAAGTGGATGTTTCTATGCTTGAAGTGTATGATTTGCAGCTTGCTAAATACGGGGAGTATATCATAAAAAAGAGAATTGAATATATAGATAAGCTTAATTTTTATGGAAAGAGTATACATCAAGATATAACTTCGGAAAAGGAAACTATTCATTTCAAATATTTAACCCAAATAAAAGAATTTACAAAAGTAAGAGAAAACTTGTATAATATGCTGGATAACAGTAAAACAAGGGATATGGAAAGACATATAACTTCCGTGGGTCCTCATAGAGACGATTTTACAATAAGTATAAATGGTGTAGATACAAAAAGCTTCGGTTCACAGGGGCAGCAGAGAACAGCTGTACTCACTATGAAATTTTCATCATTGAAAATTATAAAAGAAGTCTTAGGAGAGTATCCAATACTTTTATTAGATGATGTTTTGTCTGAATTAGACTTTAAACGAAAGAAGTATATATTATCGTCCATAAAAGATGTTCAAACGATAATAACATGTACAGGGATAGATGACATAAAAAATTATTTTAGTGATGCAGCTAATGTGTTTTATGTGAATAATGGTAATGTAACTTTAGAAAAGGAGGAATAGTAATGTTTTTACACCTTGGAGAAAATGTTGTGGTGCCAGTAAAAGACATAATAGGTATTTTTGATATTGAAAATTCAATGTATGGATCGGATACAGCTCAATTCTTGAGAATGGCGGAGGAAGATGGTTTTATTGAGAAAATAACGGATGAAAATCCGAAGTCTTTTGTAATTGCAGAGGTGAATAAGAAAAGTAAAATATATTTATCGCCAATTTCTTCTGTTACGTTAAGTAAAAGAACAGAGTTGGGATATACGGATTAATGATAATATAATAATTTATTTTTATGATTTAATAGATGAAGCTATATTAAACAAGGAGGATTTCCATGTTGGAAAATGAAAAGCAAGTATATGATGAAAATCAGATACAGGTATTAGAAGGCTTAGAAGCCGTTAGAAAAAGACCAGGAATGTATATTGGAAGTACTGGCTTAAGAGGATTACACCATCTAGTGTACGAAATTGTTGATAATAGTATAGATGAAGCGTTGCAAGGAATATGCACGCATATAGAGGTTACAATCGAGGCGGACAATTCTATTACTGTTGTTGATGATGGTAGAGGCATGCCTGTTGGAATACATCCTAAGATGAAAATTCCTACTGTTGAGGTTATTATGACGGTGCTGCATGCTGGAGGAAAGTTTGGCGGTGGAGGATATAAGGTTTCAGGCGGATTGCATGGTGTTGGAGCATCAGTAGTTAATGCATTATCTGAAACCTGTGAAATAATAGTAAAAAGAGATGGTGGTATTTGGAAGCAAAGCTACAGCAGAGGTAAGGTAACAAGTGCTTTTGAAAGGATCGGAGATAGTGACGCACATGGTACTACAGTAAGATTTAGGCCTGACACTGAAATCTTTGAAAGTACCGAGTTTGAATATGATACACTTTCACAAAGATTAAGAGAATTAGCATTTTTAAATAAAGGGATAAAGATAACTTTAAAGGATAATAGAGTTGATAAAACAGAAGTATACCAATACGAAGGCGGAATAAAATCCTTTGTAGAATACTTAAACAGAAATAAAGAAAAACTTCACGATGAACCAGTATATGTCGATGGAAAAAAGGATGACTATATAGTTGAAGTAGCTCTACAGTACAATGATGGCTACAATGAAAATATATTTTCATTTGCTAATAACATTGATACTGTAGAAGGAGGAACCCATCTAGTAGGTTTTAAAGCTGCATTGACAAGAGTTCTTAATGATTATGCGAAAAAATTTGGATATTTAAAAGAAAATGACAAGAATTTATCTGGAGATGATGTTAGGGAAGGTCTAACGGCTATTGTTTCAGTAAAGTTAGTAGATCCTCAATTTGAAGGTCAGACAAAAACTAAACTAGGCAACACAGAGGTTAGAGGTATAGTTGATACTATAGTTGCAGATGGTTTATCAATATTCCTTGAGGAAAATCCTGCTGTCGGTAAGATTATTATCGATAAGGGACTTCTTGCAGCTAGAGCAAGAGATGCGGCTAGAAAGGCAAGGGAATTTACAAGGAAAAGTGTACTACAAATATCATCTTTGCCTGGAAAATTAGCTGATTGTTCTTCCAAGGATGCCAGTGAATGTGAAATATATATCGTTGAGGGAGATTCAGCAGGCGGTAGTGCAAAACAGGGAAGAGACAGAAGATTCCAAGCTATACTTCCTTTAAGAGGAAAAATAATGAACGTTGAAAAACAAAGATTAGATAAAATACTTGGATATCAAGAAATAAGAGCCATGATAACTGCATTTGGTGGTGGTATAGGTAAAGATTTTGATGTAGAGAAAATAAGATATAATAGAATTATTTTAATGACGGATGCAGATGTTGATGGTGCGCATATAAGAACATTACTTTTAACCTTTTTCTACAGGTATATGACAGAACTTATAGAAGGCGGACACGTATATATAGCTCAACCTCCGCTCTATAAAGTTTCTAAAGGAAAAAAAGATTATTATGTTTATAGTGATAAAGAACTTGACAATATTCTTATAGAACTTGGTGGTAAAGATAACAACACAGATATACAAAGATACAAAGGTTTAGGCGAAATGGATGCTACACAGCTGTGGGATACTACTATGGATCCAGAAAAGAGAACTTTACGTAAAGTTGAAATTGATGATGCTATTGCTGCAGATGAAATATTTACAATTCTTATGGGAGATAAAGTTGAACCTAGAAGAGAATTTATACAGGAAAATGCTAAGAAAGTTGTAAATCTTGATATATAGTGATTGTATTAAAGAGGAGTGTATTTAATGAACAATGAGGGTAAAGTCTTATCTGTTGATATAAAACAGGAGATGAAAACATGCTATATAGATTATGCTATGAGCGTTATAGTGGGGCGTGCTCTTCCAGATGTAAGAGATGGCTTAAAACCTGTGCATAGAAGGATATTATACTCTATGTATGAACTTGGGTTAACCCCTGATAAAGGATATAGAAAATGTGCCAGAATAGTCGGAGATGTTCTTGGTAAATACCATCCACATGGAGACAGTTCTGTTTATGATGCATTAGTTAGATTAGCTCAGGATTTCTCTATAAGAAATACTCTAGTTGATGGCCATGGAAACTTTGGTTCTGTTGATGGTGACAGTGCAGCTGCTATGAGGTACACAGAAGCAAGGATGAATAAAATCACCCTTGAAATGCTTAGAGATATCAATAAGAATACTGTAGAATTTGTTCCAAACTTTGATGGAGAAGAAAAAGAGCCGTCAGTTCTGCCTTCAAGATTCCCTAATCTATTAGTAAATGGATCAGACGGAATAGCTGTTGGAATGGCTACCAAAATACCACCGCATAATCTTGGAGAGGTTATAGATGGTGTTGTTAAAATTATAGAGAATCCGGATATATCCATAAAGGAACTTATGACTGCAATTAAAGGTCCTGATTTCCCTACAGCTGGAATAATAAAGGGAACATCTGGAATAAGGGAAGCTTATGAAACAGGAAGAGGCAGGATAGTTGTAAGAGCTAATGCTGAGATTGAAGAAGAGCATGGAAAGCAGAAAATAATAGTAACTGAGATACCATACCAAGTTAATAAAGCTAGACTTATAGAGAAGATAGCTGAACTTGTAAAGGATAAGAGGATAGTTGGCATATCTGATTTGAGAGATGAGTCAGATAGAGAGGGCATGAGAATCGTTATAGAGATAAAGAAGGATGCCAATGCCAATGTTATATTAAATCAACTCTATAAACATACGCAAATGCAGGATACATTTGGTGTAATAATGATAGCACTTGTTGATAATCAACCTCAAGTACTGAATTTAAAACAAATTCTTGTTCATTATCTTGATTTCCAAGAGGATGTAATAAGAAGGAGAACTCGCTTTGATCTAGATAAAGCTCTTGCTAGGGCACATATCCTGGAAGGATTAAGAATTGCACTTGATCATATCGATGAAGTTATTAATTTGATTAGGTCTTCCAAAACTGCAGAACAGGCAAGAAATGGCCTAATGGAGAAGTTTGGACTTTCAGAAAAGCAGGCTCAAGCTATTCTTGATATGAGGCTACAGAGACTTACTGGGTTAGAAAGAGAAAAAATTGAGAATGAGTATAATGAATTACAAAAGAGTATAACTTACTTCCAAGAGGTACTTGAAAATGAAGAGCTTGTTCTTAAAATTATTAAAGACGAATTGATAGAAATTAAAACAAAGTATGCAGATGAGAGAAGAACAAAAATCGAAAAGAGTGAAACAGACATAGATATCGAAGATTTAATTGAGGAAAAAGAAGTCGTTATAACTCTTACTCATGCTGGATATATAAAGAGAATAGCAGAGGATACGTACAGTGCTCAAAGAAGAGGGGGAAGGGGCATACAGGCAATGGCTACTAAAGAAGATGACTTTGTAGAACATTTGTTTGTTACCTCAACACATAGCAATCTGTTATTCTTCACAAATAAAGGGCGAGCTTATAAACTTAAGGCTTATGAGATACCGGATGCAGGTAGAGCTGCCAAAGGAACAAACCTCGTTAATATTATACCTCTTATGCCTGATGAAACTATACAGGCTGTAATATCAATAAAAGACTTAATGGAAGATGGATACTTGACTATGGCTACTAAGAAAGGGCTTATAAAGAAGACTGAGTTAAAAGAATTCTCATCTATTCGTAAGAATGGTCTTATTGCTATTAACCTAAGAGATAATGATGAATTATTAAAGGTAAAAGTAACACGTGGAGATGCTGAAATAGTAATTGTTACTCAAGAGGGATATGCAATAAGGTTCAGTGAAAAAGATATAAGACCTATGGGAAGAACAGCTTCAGGTGTGAGAGCTTTAACACTTAGAGAAAATGATATAGCTGTTTCAATGGATATAGTAGTTCCTGATCAAGAACTTCTTGTTGTTTCTGAAAATGGGTTTGGTAAGAGAACATCACTAGAGGAATATGGTTTACAATCCAGAGGTGGAAAAGGCTTAAAAACTTATAAGGTTGCAGAAAAGACAGGTAAATTGGTTGGGGCAAGAGTTGTAAAGAATGATGATGAGCTGATGCTTATAAACAGCAATGGTGTTGCAATAAGGATAAATGTCTGTGATATATCTGTTACAAGCAGAAGTACTATGGGTGTAACTTTGATGAAAACCCAAGAGCAGGAACAGATAGTAGCACTTGCTAAGATTGCTAATAATGATGACGTTGACAATGATGAACTAGAACTTAATGATGATGGAAATCCAACTGGTCAAACTCCAGAAGATACTGATAACTAAAAAAATATTACTCTCTGAATAATTAGGAGAGTAATATTTTTTTCTATATAGGGAATTATATATAATTACAAGAAAAAAGTCTGTTACTTATCACAGTATTAAATGTTTTCAGTCACATAAACTATAACAAAAGAATATTATTATACGACTTCATAGATAATTAGTATAAAAAAACACATCCAAGTGTATCAGTATATAGAATAAAGAGAAAAAATGAGATAAAAAGAGTTATCAAGATATAAATTAAAATATTCATACTGAATGTTTTTTATTTATGTGTTATATGTGATAGAATACAACATGTTACGAGACGAAAGAAAATTTTCGTTGAAAGATAAAAAATATGTTGACATGAAATCAAAAACGTGTTAATATATAAAAGCTGTGTGACGAGAAGCAAGCAAATCAATTAAAGAAAGCAGCAAATATGGTCTTTGAAAATTGAACAGAGGAAAAAGGTAAAATAAATCGGCAATTCTGAGAGATCTCGAAAGAGATACTTGAGATAAAGTAAGTAAGAGCAAGACAAACTTTTAAATTGAGAGTTTGATCCTGGCTCAGGACGAACGCTGGCGGCGTGCCTAACACATGCAAGTCGAGCGAGAGACTTCGGTCTCTAGCGGCGGACGGGTGAGTAACACGTGGGTAACCTGCCTCATAGAGGG
>NZ_MZGV01000102.1 GCF_002029235.1 Clostridium oryzae | reverse complement strand
ATATTACCTCACATAAAATTTTTATATTTAAATTATTAAATATAATTTTCCCCATAGAATAATTTATAATACATATTGAGTTGATTTTTATATAATTAGATGTTACATTAAGTATAAAATAGTCGAAATATCTGTTCTAGTGCAAGACATATCACGGCAATCTTACAGAAAATAGAAACATAATCAAACAGCAGTTTAATCTATTTAAACAAGTGCAGTATCTTATTTTATATAGAAGCTATTATGCAATATTAACTTTTTACTTGGGAGGCAAAATGAAACAAAAGGCTTTATATTTATTTACGTTTATAGCATCAATAGTGTATATAATGTGGAGAGCTTTTTTTACATTACCTTTTGATGAAAATATTTTTGCAATAGTGTGTGGCATTTTATTACTTTTAGCTGAGTTGATAGGATACTTGGAAGCTTTAAATCTGTTTAGAGGAAGGGGAAGCCTTATAGAGCCTGAGAAGCCTATTATTCCAGACGAAATGTTTCCCCATGTAGATGTATTAATAGCAACCTACAATGAAGGAACTGATCTTCTAAGGAAGACAATTAACGGATGCAATAATATGGATTATCCTGACAAAACTAAGATTCATATTTATATTTGTGATGATACTAATAGAGTGGAAGTCAAGCAGCTGGCTGATGAAATGCATATTGGATATATTACACGGGAAGAGCATGTCGATGCTAAAGCTGGAAATTTTAATAATGCACTTAAAAATACCAATTCACCATTTATAGCAACTTTTGATGCAGATATGATACCTATGCATGATTTTTTAACTGAAATAGTCCCTTACTTCTTTTTGCCTGATATGGAAAAGGACCGAAATGGAAAATGGGTAAAACGTGAAAAAAGAGATGACAATTTAAAGATTGGGTTCATTCAATGTCCGCAAAGTTTCTATAATTTGGATCTGTTTCAGTATAATCTTTACTCTGAAAAAAGGGTGCCTAATGAACAGGATTTCTTTTTTAGATATGTACAGTTAATTCGAAATAAGAGTAATTCTGCAATATATGCTGGATCCAACACAATACTAGCAAGAGAAGCGCTTGATAAAATAGGAGGATTTTATACAAAAGTCATTACAGAGGATTTAGCAACTGGCTTGTCGATAGAAAACGAAGGCTACAGATGCTATGCAATTTCTTCAGTACATGCTAATGGTCTAGCACCTACAGATATAAAAAGTCTTTTTAAGCAAAGGGAACGATGGGCTAGAGGGTGTATTCAGACCTTTAGAAAGCTCAAGATATTCAGAATGAAAGGATTGAATATGGATCAGAAGTTTAGCTATCTGATGTCTGTGCTTTATTGGTACACACCCATAAGAAGATTTATATTTATTATGGCTCCAATCCTTTTTTCATTATTTAATGTTGTTGTTATTAAGGCAACTCTTTTGCAGATGCTGGTTTTCTGGCTCCCCCAGGTTTTGCTTTATAATAAGACATTATCAAGTTTGTCAGGTAAAATCAGAACCTCCAGGTTAAGTAATATCTATGATACTATCTTATTTCCGAATTTGATGCCTAGTGTTATTTTAGAGAGTTTGGGCTATGAAAAAAAGAAATTTAGTGTTACGAAAAAAGTAAGAGAAAATTTAAGCAACTTTGATGAAATAAAAATGATAATTCCACATCTAGTATTAAGTGTATTATCAGTATTGTCCATATGGAATTGTTTATATTATACGATTAAATATGAAACTGGAGCATACAGCATTATTTTGATGTGGTTATTTATCAATTTATATAATCTGGCAATGGCTGTATTTTTTGTTTTAGGACGAAAGGTAAAGAGACAGACTGAAAGAATTAATGCGCAATTGCCATTAACTATTTATTATGATAAAAGAAAATTTTCTGCAGTGTCTTCCGATATATCAGAAGGAGGTTTATCAATAAAGTTAACTTATCCTGTATATATACCAGAAGATCAAGAATTAATAATTCAGGTAAGCAGTGAAGATGGAAGATATAGGTGCAGATTGAAAAGTAAAGTTGTACATGTGTCACAGTTCAAGGAACAATGGCACTATGCATTTCAATTTACCGATAACTCAGTTAAAGAGCAGCTTCAGTTATTTAGTATTCTCTATGATAGAGTTCCAATGCTGCCAACTAAAGTAAGTGATGGCAGCAGTTTTTACGAAGACATTGTAAGCAATCTGTATAGCAGAATGAAAAATGATATACAGTTGTCCTCACGCAGACTGCCAAGAATTCAGCTGGATATAGAATTGGAGACACTTGAAGAATTTAAAATAAAAATCGTTAATTTTAACTATGACTTCGTACTAATTGAAAACAGCTTGGATAAATTTCGTAATTTAAATATTATTATTGATAAAGAACAGAATTTATATATTCGCTGTGAGCTTGTTGAAGATGCAGCAGTGAGACTCCAAAAGGGCAGTCAGAAACAATTATATAAAGTTCTAAATACAAAGCAACTAGTTGAAAATGAAAGATTTATGCAAATGCTCTCGCTATGGATAGATGATTACTCTATAAAGCAGAAAGAACGTGAAGAGTACAGTATGTCCATGAAAAAGGACGCCTCAAAGGACGAATTTACAGACATAGATTATATTAAAGACGAGGCTATCAGAGAATCAATTATGCAGCGTAAAGGAGAAAATGTATGATCAGAGGACATAATATGAAAAATTTTAATCTTAAAATTTGTTTTCTGATTTATATCATTTTATGCAGTTTATGTATAGACGTTTATGCAGCTGATCAGATTACATCTAGTAATACTAAGGTTTGGAGCGACAGCGGAGTGAAGGCTGAGCGGGAGTTTATAGATGGAAAGCAGATAAGGTTTAATATCAAAGCTAATGGGAAGGATAATAGTTACCATTCCTTTGGAATATACAGCATATTGGGTCTTAAAGATTTAAGGAATTATGATGGAATATGGGTAACTGTTAGCAGTAATATTAATAGAAACCTGTCGCTGCAGTTTGCGGCGACAGACAAAGATGAAAAAAAACTTTTATACAAAACAGATTATAAGTTTTTAAGAAGAAATAATGATGAATCGATTTTAAACCAAGCAGTTAATTCTTTTGTCAATATAGATAATAAAAAGATCAATAGACTGTTCATTCCGTTTGATTCACAAAGCTTACAATATAGTGGAATTGACCTTAAGAAGATAACAACGGTTGGATTAAGTTTTGTAAGTAAAGGAAAAACTTATGGTGATGTAGCAGTAAGTAATATGAGCTTTGTCACAAAAAGTGAAAGCGAAAAATATATAGCAAAATTTAAAACAAATATAACCGGTGATAGAAATGTATATATTCCCACATATGGCGAGATTAGAGTGCCGTATAAAATATCAGGAAATACTGGTTTTAGATTTGCAGATAACAATATTAAAGGAGTTAACGTTACAGAAGATGGTATGCTGTCTGTGAATAAAGAGGCGAAACAGCAGATGCTTAGGCTGAAAGCAGTCTCAGAGGATGGAATAACTATTGAATATAATGTTAATTTACTGCAATCATGGACAAAGACAGCGGATAAAGCACACCAGCTGCCACCGCAAAATAAATATAATGCTGAAACCTCAGTATATAAAGTTTTACATGATAGAAAACTTGTTAATATAATCAGGGCAAGTATTGCAGCATTGAGCAGCGCATTTTTTATATTTTATTGCAGAGGGAGAGTACGGTATAGAAAGGGCAGATAAGGGGGACATATATGTTATTTTCCAGCATTGTATTCATATTTTATTTTTTACCGGTTGTACTGATCGGATATTTTGCACTTGGTTTTTCAAAGAGGCTTCAAAATGTATTTTTGTTTATATCAAGTTTGATTTTTTATGCCTGGGGTGAAGTTGATTATCTTGTAATTCTGCTATCTTGCATAGTATGCAATTATATGTTCGGTTTGTTGATTGATAGATATAAGAAAAAAAAGGTCATAGCGAAATATATACTTGTTTCAGCATGTGTAGTAAATTTAGGACTTCTTTTTATATACAAATATCTGAATTTTGTTGTTAATAATATCAATTTTCTTTTCAATCAAAATATAGTAATATCTAAAATTGTTCTTCCGCTTGGCATATCATTTTTTACATTTCATGCCCTTTCCTACGTAATAGTTGTTTACAGGGGAACAGCAAAAGTGCAGAAGAACTTCATTAATCTAGGCCTATACATTGCACTATTCCCGCAATTAGTGGCTGGACCTATAGTGAGATATACCTCAGTAGAAAAGCAGATAATGAACAGAAAGTGCACTATGGATAAGTTTTCTGTAGGATGCTGCAGGTTTATTACCGGCTTAAGTAAAAAGATAATAATAGCCAATATGATGGCTAACGTAGCAGATCGTGTTTACAGTCTTAATAGTGTTTCTTCTATTTCTGTTTCGCTGGCATGGCTTGGTTCTATTAGTTATACGCTTCAGATATTCTTCGACTTTTCAGCCTATTCAGATATGGCTATTGGTTTAGGTTTAATGTTTGGTTTTGAGTTTGATGAAAATTTCAACTATCCATATATATCAAAGTCGATTTCTGAGTTCTGGCGGAGATGGCATATATCGCTTACAACCTGGTTTAAAGATTATATCTATTTTCCACTGGGCGGTTCAAGGGTAGAAAACAAAGATATAATGGTGAGAAACATGTTTATAGTGTGGTTTTTTACAGGTGTATGGCATGGTGCGAATTGGACATTTATTTTATGGGGAATATTAAACTTTGCTGTTATGCTTTTTGAAAGAATTTTCAATGTTCCAAATTCAAGCAGGTATAATGCTATAAGACATATTTATACGCTGCTGTTAATTAATTTTGGATGGGTATTATTCAGGGCTGATAATATGCATGAAGCATTAAAGTTTCTAGGAAGTATGTTTGGATTAGGCAGCAATAGCTTAAACGGCGAATATACATTTATGTTTTTAAAGGAATACGGTGTATTTTTTATACTGGCAGTCGTATTTTCTACGCCCATTGCAAAGCGCTGTAACAGGCTGCTTGTGGATAAAAAATTAGGAGGTGCTGAATATATTTTAAATTTCAGTTATCCACTTATACTCATAATGATGTTTATAATATGTGTTACTTACTTAGTCAAGGGAAGCTATAATCCATTTATATATTTTAATTTCTAGAAAGGGGAGAATTAATGTGAACAATCTGTTTTTGAAGAAAAAGATAACCTGCATTATTTTTATAAGCCTAGTGTTCATATTTTCTTTTTCAAATTTTATTAATTCTTTTCCTAAAATTAAAGAAGATATATTAAATGCTAAAGTCACAAATATAAAACAGACTAATGATTTTGTTAAGAGATTGGACAGTACTATAAATGATTCAATAAGGAGTAAATACACATTTATTGAAAGTTATGGGACTTTGCAGCTTTTACTTGGAAAACATGAAATCAATAATTTTGATTTTGCAGTTGATAAAGATGGTTTTATACATGATTCTTATTTCTTTTCCGGAATTACGGATAAATACGCCGATAGGTTAGCCAGTGGAATAAGTAGATTTAGAGATCAGCTGAAAGCATATGGAACGGAAGTACTAGTTATGACTCCTCCCGATAAGGCATATGATGGTAAAATAAATGGGTATACTGGCATTCCATACACAAATTCCAGCAAAGATATTGATAAGTATTATGCGTATCTGGATAAATATAATGTTAATCATATAGACTTGCGGCCTGAATTAATAAAGTCTGGACTTTCAAAAGAACAATTATATTATAAAACTGATCACCACTGGACAACTAGAGCTTCTTTTATTGCTTTCAGAGAACTTGTTGATAACATAAATAAATTATATAACTACAATATAGATGCTGACGGTTATTATAGAGACTGGAACAACTATCAGAAAATAGAATATAAAAATTCGTTTTTAGGGTCTTATGGCAGAAAAATAGGTACAATTTATAGTGGATTAGATGATTTCGAATTAGCTCTGCCTAAATTTAATACTTCTTTTAAATTTGAAAGATTTCAGGCTGGCAATATGAAAAAATATGAAGGAAGTTTTGAAGATACGTTAATTAATAAGTCAATACTTAATATTAGTGATGTATTTACACGAGACATGTATTCCTGTTATTTGGATGGTGTTTTATACCCATATGGTAAGATTACAAATAATCTCAACAGGAAAGGACCTAGGATTCTACTAATAAGAGATTCTTACTCTTCAGCTCTAGCTTCATTTTTAGCAACAGCCTTCAGTGAAGTTGATGTTTTATATCCCATTCAATTTGATGGAGATGTGAATAAATTTATAAAACAAAATAATTATGATTTAGTTATCTTTTCTGGATACTGTGGTACACTTATGCAGAATTTGTACTGGTATCTTCCAAAGTAGGAGAGTGTAACATGAAAGCAAAAAAATATATATTTATAACTGCCTTTATATTTGTAATTGTACTTATAGTTGGAATTTTTAAATTCTATCCCATTATCGAAAAGGATACAGGAAGAAATAATAGCGGACAGGTAAACAAGAATAATGAGTGGAAGTTGATCTGGAATGATGAATTTGATGAAGATAAACTTGACTTGAAAAAATGGGATTATGATATAGGCAACGGCAGTAATGGCTGGGGAAACAACGAACTTGAATATTATACAAAGCGTAATGTATCGGTAGCTGATGGAGTTTTGACTATAGCTGCGAAAAATGAACAAGCTGGAACCCAAACATACACCTCGGGGAGAATACGAACTAAGAATGTGAAGGGTGATGTTCTATTTTCTACTACCTATGGAAAAATAGAAGCTAGAATAAAAATGCCTGCAGGTTCAGGTTTGTGGCCGGCATTTTGGATGTTACCCGTGGAAAACACCTATGGGACATGGCCGCTTTCAGGTGAAATAGATATTATGGAAGCTAGGGGAAGGCTTTTAGAGCAGATTCAAGGTGCGATTCATTATGGTAATATCAATACAAATAATACGCAAAGTTTTAAGGTGTACAATTTTCCAAGTGGCAGAGATATCACAGATTATCATACCTATTCGATTGAATGGAATTCAAACAGAATAGATTGGTATGTTGATGGGAGAAAATACTATAGTGAAAACAAATGGTATACAAAATCAGAAGATAAAGCTATCGACAGCAGTTATCCAGCTCCGTTTAACCGTCCCTTCTATTTGCTGCTGAATTTAGCTGTTGGAGGTAATTTTGATAATGGAGCAGCGCCTGATAATGCGAAGCTGCCGGCGAAAATGCAGGTTGACTACGTAAGGGTTTATCAAAAATTGAATTTAAATAGTGAAAAAGTGAATAACTCTAATGAGACTGAGAAGAAAAGCAGCGCATCATCACAAAAGGGTACTAGCATATTGAAAAATGGGTTCTTTGATGAAGGAAAAAACGGATGGAAAGCTTATAATACGGAAGTTTCAGAGTTGAAATCTGATGGTAAGAATGGCTGTAAGCTCAAAGCAAAGCCAAGCAATCAATCTTGGAATTCAATGTTTATCCGAAATAGTTTAGATTTAAAACCGGATGTCAATTATGAATTAAGTTTTAGAGCAAAATCATCACAGGATGGTCAGCTATTTGCTATTTCTCTGGAAGATTCGCAATATAAGTCTAAACTCAATCAGCAATTTCTTACAGGTCTTAATTGGAAGAAATATAATTTTAGGTTTAAAGTGGACAAAGAATCTGAATTGGCATTGAAATTTATTTTGGGTGCAGTTGAAAAGGAATGCTCTCTGTATTTACGTAATGTATCAATTAAACAACTAAAAGAAGAGTAGTAAAGAGGCTGTATTAGTTTGGTGTGCTCTCTGCCGAGTACACAATTAAAAAATATAAAAATTATGATGCTGTCCAATTTAGGACAGCATTTTTTAGTCTTAAGGAAATTATGTGTTTTACCAATTGCAAATAAAGAGTAAAGAGAAAAGTGAAGGTGGGAATTAAATAAAAAAAATGCTACAGAATGCTTGCGAAGAAGTTAAAAAGAAACGGTAATATATTTTGAAGTTAGCGAATTAAGATAAGAAGGCAACAAAAGCAATATAATAAAAGCATTTTGTGAATATTAAGAGTTAGGGCATAAAAAAGATTACATCAGAAGTAGGCATTTGAAGTGAGTTTAGTAATTACCTATGTCTTTGAGGGAAATTTCCGTTAAGATGGCGAATTGTTTGAGGCGCAGCCGAGTTATGAGCCATTAGAAAATTTGCCTCAAAGATGTGGTGTAATTACTTAATGAATGGAATTAGCCTACGTAGGATGTAATCTTTTTTATCTTTATCAGCATAGAAACATATGTCAAATAATTTTATATCGGTATATAGATTTATTGGTTTCATGGTTTTCGGATAAATATAACTGAATAACACATAACGAAACCTTTGTTCTATGTACATAATGCATTGAAATTCTAGTAATACATGTAAAAAAAGAAGATTGAGCGAAGGCTTAGTTTCCTATTGCCTAAAATGGGTTAGTTGTACAAGCACTATAGCAACTATAAAAAATTATAGTAGGTTACATAGAGCCGCTGCCATAAAATCTATGGGGACATATGCTGTTTTTGCTATTATGGTATATGAACCTCAAACGGGTGTATCTGACCGTTTAATAAATTAGGTAGGAAGGTCAACTGGTCGAAAGACAGCTATTAATACAAGCCTTACAGCGTATATAAGGGCAGTTGTTTATATATTAAAGTATTAATAACAATAGTAATATGTGCTGATACTTAAGCCTAAAACCAACAATTGACATTAAGAGTTACAATTTAGCTGTAACTCTTTTCTATTAAGCTCTTTCATAGGGCAAACTATGCAGCTAACGTGCTTAGCCTTTCCCAACAATATGACCATTGATAAAGTATTTACTGTTTATTAAAAGAGTACAGATTTGTAGGGTATATGAGGTTGAGTTTTAGGATAGCAGACACGGGAATATAAGCAGAGCAATAGATAGAAAATAAAACTAAAAAATATAGTATAATTAGTTTATAGGATAAGGCAGCAGGAGAAGAAAAGGAGAAAAAGATGGGATATAGTGAGATTGAAGAAGTATTTTGTTTAACTGATGATAGGAAATATAAAGCTTTTTTTAATATAGCAGCAGAGTCAGAAATAATATGTGGATTGAAAGCAAAGGAAAAATGGATAACAGTTAAGGATGAAAACGGAAATCCCTCAATGCCTATCTGGCCGGGATATGGATTTGCAAAATACTGTCAAGAAAATCAATGGAAAGATACACAGATTGAAGGTATAGATCTATATGAATTTCTAGAATATTGGCTTTCAGGTATGAAAAGAGATGGCTGCAGCGTTCTTGTGCTTGCAGATACAGCAGGAGGAGGTATTGCTGTTGAGGCAGATAAATTCAAAGAAGAGCTAGAGAAATATTTAAGTAGTGAATTTTAAATCTTTATTGAAATATATACGAGTTTATCACTTCTTTTAATTCAAGCTTCCACATATACATATACCAGAAAAGAATTAATATATTGAACCATTCTGGAAGGAGATTATAAATGAAACCCAATATATTTAAATATGCAACTAGTGAATTATCACAGGATGCGGTTATATGCTGGATGTTTGAATGGGCAAATACTGAAGATAAATATCTTAATAGGTTTTCTTATGATTTTATAAAAGCCATTTTAGACTTGCATAGGTGTGCTTTTATAGACATAAATAAACTAGTGGGGATAAAGCTGAAAAAACAATATAACAGCATAGATATTTTGTTGCAGCTAACCTTTGAAGATAATAGCATATTACCAATTATAATTGAAAGTAAAACGTATACACAAGAACATTGTAATCAGTTAAAAAGATATTATAATTTTGTATTATCGGAAAATAAGCATAATGAGAAAGTGCTAGCTCCTTTAGGAGTTTATTATAATCCAGGATTTATGTATGAAAATGAAATTAATAGTATTGAAAAAGAGGGCTATAGAGTTTTCAAGACGGATAAAATGATAAAGCTTATGAAAAAATATATTGATAAGATAGAAAATGATATTTTTATTGATTATTATAGATATCTCAGGAGTATTGAGGTTAAGGAAGAAGAGTTAAGAAATTTAATTAAAGAAGAAGTTTTAATAAATTAAATAATGTGAAAAGTAAGGCTGTGTAAATATGAACATATC
>NZ_MZGV01000101.1 GCF_002029235.1 Clostridium oryzae | reverse complement strand
ATAGAAAAAGCCCCTGTCTAAGAATATGAAATAAAATACAAAGCTTGGGACTAGCCTAAATAGGCCAGTCTAGCTTAGTGTTGCCTAAAATAGAAAGAGTGCTATTATTTAATTTTCGTAGGAATTTCTTGAATAACTATTACTTCTTAGTTCTTACTTCTTACCTACTCATAAATTGAATGTACTGTTAGAAAGATGTAACTATATAATATATGAAGTAATATGAAGATAGCTCTTAAGAAAATACTAATAAATAATAAACAGGAAAAATAATTTGAGAGAAGTAATATAGAAAATAATACTTTGTAAATGCATAGAGCCGGCATAGGGGAGGAAGTGGTTGGAGGAGGCATTTTCCAGCCGACTGAAATCACTTCCTCCCCTTTTTTGCTAAATGTGTATAGCTGCTATACTCTTTGCAGTAAGTAGATTATAGGAGGCAAACATCAATGAATAAAAAAGAAAAGAAAATAAAAATGATAGGTGAAGGTGATATTACAAAAGTATTATTTCAGCTTGGTGTGCCAGTTATTATTGGAATGCTTGTGACTTCACTTTACAATGTTGTAGATGCCATGTTTGTAGGAGGATTAGGGACAAGTCAAATGGGGGCTGTCTCAATTACATATCCAATTGGGCAGTTAATTATTGGATTGGGATTAACATTTGGAAGCGGTTCTGCATCTTATATATCAAGACTTTTGGGCGAGAAGAATAATAAACAAGCCGACCGTACTGCTTCAACAGCATTACTTACTGCTATCATTGTAGGATTAATAACTATTGTGCTAACAATGTGTTTTCTTGATAAAGTGTTAACTTTTTTAGGTGCTACGCAAACAATTCTTCCTTATGCAAAAGAATTTGCTATTATCTACATACCTGGTTCAATATTAAATGTTATCAATGTAACGATGAATAATGTTTCAGCATCAGAAGGAGCCACAAAAATCAGTATGACATCAATGCTTATGGGAGCTGGATTAAATATTATTCTTGAACCTGTTTTTATATATACCTTTCAACTGGGAATTAAAGGTTCAGCGATTGCAACTGTGATTGCACAGGGAGTTACTACTCTTCTTTATATATGGTATATCTTCAGTGGAAAAAGCAGCCTGAATATTTCGATTAAACATTTTTCTATAGACAAGATAATATATGTTCAAATTTTGAAGATTGGAATACCAACATTGCTTTTCCAATTATTATCAAGTACTTCAATGGGACTGACAAATACTGCATCAAGTCGTTATGGTGATTCAGCTGTTGCAGCAATGGGGGTAGTTACAAGGGTTTTAGCCATCGGTTCATATGTTATATTTGGATATGCAAAAGGATTTCAACCTGTTGCAGGATTTAGTTTTGGTGCAAAAAATTATAAAAGATTGAGAGAAGCTATTGCGGTCTCATTGAAATGGTCAACTGTTTTTTGTGCAGTAACTGAAACTATATTCCTTATTTTTTCAAGGCAAATCATTGGTTTGTTTAGCAAGGATGCTTCTGTTATTGCAATAGGCAGTAACGCTTTAAAAGCAAACAGTATTACTTTTATTCTGTTTGGTTTTCAATATATATACACAACACTATTTCTAGCTCTTGGAAAAGCATTCAAAGGTACAATATTAAGCATTGCACGCCAAGGCATCTTTTTTATACCAGTAATTCTTATTTTATCAGGTATTTTAGGACTGAAGGGTATTATACTTACACAACCTATAGTTGATGTTATGACTACAATACTGACTTTTATATTCGCTGTTAAAATACAAAGAAAAATAAAGGATTCCAGTGAAGAATCAAATTCAAAAGTTATTTAAGAATAACGATAGTATTCAAGCATCATCATGCCTCAAAAAGAAGCTTTGACAAGGTAAATTAATAGTCAAATCTATGCTTAACATTATTTAACTTAAATATTACATTATGCAAAACAGACTTAAAAAAGGCAGTGTAATATTATACCTGTAAATTATACAGGGAGTTGATATAAATGCGTTTAAAAAAAGTATCTATAATAGTTGCATGTATTGTGACTTCAACAGTTCTGGCAACGTCCACTAAATATGTGTATGCCTCATCTTCTTATAATGGTACAAACATTAACAGCAGCCTAAATGCAACAAAAAAACCGGATCATGTAACACTTACATGGGCTAAAGATCCTAAAACTACACAGACAATAACTTGGAGAACCAGTACAGACGTTAATAATGGAGAAGTCCAATATTCAGAACTCAATAGCTCAAAGCACAAAACTATAAAAGCGGTTAAAGAATTATTTAAAACATCAACAACTGATAACACTACAGGTTCAATGAATGTATTTTCCGTAACATTAACCGATTTAAAGCCTGAAACAACATATTCATATAAAGTTGGGGATGGAGACAATTGGAGTGATGCGAGTACATTTAAAACAGAAAGTAAAAATAATAGAAATACAAAATTTTTAATTTTCGGTGATAGTCAAAGTGGAAATGATGCGGTACCAAACTATGAACCTTGGCATAAAACTATACAAAATGCTTTCAATGCAAATAAAAATGCGAATTTCTTTATAAATATGGGAGACCTTGTTGAAAAGGGTCAATATTATGTTCATTGGAACAATTGGTTTAATGCAGCTAAGGGTGTAATTAATAAAATCCCCAATATGCCTGTTCAAGGAAATCATGAAACATATGACGCAGCGGGTTGGAATACAACAAAACCACAATATTTTGTTAATCAATTTAAGGTGCCTCAAAATGGACCTGATGGATATAAAGGTCAAGTCTATTCATATGACTATGGCAATGCTCATTTTGTTGTACTAGATAGCCAAGAAGAGGAGGAGGCAGCAGGAAATGATGAATTTATAAAGGCACAAGCAGAATGGCTTGATGAGGATTTAAGTTCAACTAAAAAAGAATGGAAATTTGTGCTTTTTCATAAAACGCCATATTATAATAAAGCAAGCAGAGCTAATATTGTACTAGAAAAATATTTAGATCCTATAATAGAAAAGCATCATGTAGACGTGGTTTTCAATGGACATGATCATGGCGTATCAAGAACATATGCTATGAAAAACGGTAAATATTATTCGGATTTCTCAAAAGGTACTGTTTATTATGTAACAGGAAGAAGTGGACAAAAGTACTATAGCGATTTAACATCAAAAGTATGGGATGCATTTTTCTATGATCCTAATGATATGCCTTGCTATGAAGTTGCAAATATAAAAGGTGACAAACTTACAGTTAATGCGTATAAGCAAGATGGAACAAAGATTGACAGCTTGGTAATAGATAAAGCAAATCCTAAAAATAGTACAAAGATGGTATTACCTACTTCTTATAATGTTGATACCGATAACCCAGAAGTAGCTGCCATAGGAGCAGATCCAAGACTTGTAATCTATGGAACACCAATTGCTTTCGGAAGTAATCAAGCTGAATATACAAATGGAAAAGCTTATGCAAATCCTACATTAATAGCTGCCTACTTAGGAGGAAACTATGATGCAGCCGCAAGAACATTGAAGCTTGGCAGCAACACTATGAAATTCGATGCTAGTGATATATCTTCAAAAGGAAACATAAGCATAGATGCATTAAATGCAAAAGGATTTTATTGTAAATATAATACTCAATTCAATATGGTAATGGTAGAAAAATAGTCATTGGTATGTTTCCATTGGCAAATAAAGAGCTGTTCAAATTGTGAACAGCTCTTTTTGTCTACAACATGTAAAGACTTGTGCTATGGTTTAATTGTTAATGGTCAAAACTATGTTTGGACTATTGGTTCTGAAACTTAGTATCCAGAGCTCTGTATGGCTATAATTAACTGGTTAAGCAATGACACTGCCAATAGTCTTGAGGTAACTATTAATAAACGTGAAATTTTACATTAGAAGAACTTAATCAGCTAAGTAAGGAAGTTCGTGAGACTTTGCTTAAAAAGTTAAGCGAACATGGCGGACATATTGGACCCAATCTTGGAATTGTAGAACTTACAATAGCTTTGCATTATGTTTTTAATTCGCCAAGGGATAAGATTGTCTATGATGTTTCTCATCAGAGTTATATTCATAAAATGCTTACTGGAAGAAAAGATGCCTTTATAAATGCAGAAAAATATGATGAAGTTTCTGGCTATTCAAATCCAGAGGAAAGCAAGCATGACTTTTTTAACATAGGTCATACTTCCACTTCAATAAGTCTTGCTTGCGGTCTTGCTAAGGCAAGGGATTTAAAAGCTGAAAAAGATAATGTCATTGCTATCATAGGAGATGGTTCCTTAAGCGGCGGAGAAGCATATGAAGGATTGAATAATGCTGCAGAAGCAGGAACAAATATGATTGTAGTTGTGAATGACAATGATATGTCTATTGCAGAAAACCATGGAGGATTATATAAAAACCTTAAGGAACTTAGAGATACAGAAGGTAAAGCTGAATGCAATTTCTTTAAGTCCTTAGGTTTTGATTACCATTATGTAAAAGATGGTCATGATTTGGAGCAATTAATAAGTGTATTTAATCAGGTTAAGGATACAGAACATCCGGTGGTTGTTCATATTCATACAATTAAAGGAAAAGGCTACGAATTTGCTGAAAAGAATAAAGAACAGTGGCACTGGGGAATGCCGTTTATATTAGAAACTGGAAAATCAAAGTTTGCTATGGGGGATGCAGAGGATTATGGAAATCTTACAGGGGAATATCTAATTGGTGAGATGAAAAAAGATTCAAAAGTGGTAGCGATTACCTCAGCAACACCTGCTGTAATTGGATTTTACCCAGAAAGAAGAACGGAAGCAGGCAAACAGTATGTAGATGTTGGTATTGCTGAAGAACATGCAGTTGCATTAGCTTCAGGAATTGCAGCAAATGGTGGAAAGCCAGTTTATGGAGTGTATAGTACATTTCTTCAGAGAACCTATGATCAGCTTTCACAGGATTTGTGCATAAACAATAATCCAGCAGTGATATTGGTAAATATGGCATCTGTATATGGAATGAATGATGTAACACATCTTGGACTATATGATATTGCAATGATGGGAAACATTCCCAATATGGTATATTTAGCTCCAACCTGTAAGGAAGAATATTTTGCTATGCTTAAGTGGGGAATAGAGCAGAATGAACATCCTATAGCTATTCGTGTGCCAGCAATGGGAGTAATCAAAAGTGGAGTTGAAGATACAACTGATTATTCAAAGCTAAATAAATATAAGGTGACAAAAGAAGGTAAAGACGTTGCAGTTATTGCGCTTGGAGATTTCTATCAGCTTGGTGAGAAAGTAGCTGCAAAGCTTTCAAAGGAAAACGGCATCGAAGTTACTTTGATTAATCCAAAGTATATCACAGGTATTGATGAAGAATTGCTAGAGAGCTTGAAGAAAGAACATAAGCTTGTAATCACTTTTGAAGACGGAATTTTAGAAGGTGGTTTTGGTGAAAAGATTGCAAGCTATTATGGACTAACAGAAATGAAAGTAAAAAATTACGGTATTAGAAAGAGTTTCCCTGATCGCTATGTTCCGGAGGAACTTTTGAAAGCAAATGGAATCTCGGTAGAGCATATCGTTGAAGATGTATTATCAATTTTAAAAGATAAGTAATATAATTAAAGTTCGTGTCAAATAGTATATGATTATGTGACTTTGGACTAAGGGAACCTGAAAAAGTATGTTGGTAAATTTTCGGGTTCTTTTAATTTTATGACTGCTAATCGATATGAAGCAAAGGGTTTTGATTACTATGTGATTTTGAAAATTTGATTACAGAAAGAGGGATGTATATTGTGACTAAACGAAATAATTTACTTATAGCTATATTGACTTTAGGAGTTTTTGCAATCATAAATACTGAGATGGGCGTTATTGGAATATTGCCGTTGATTGCGGATAATTTTAATGTCAGTATATCCAAAGCAGGACTTCTAGTAAGTTTATTTGCACTTGCTATTGCTGTATCAGGACCAATTATGCCGCTGTTATTCTCAGGTATAAATCGCAAGAAGGTAATGTTGCTTGTTCTAGGTATTTTCTTTTTGGGTAACATCGTTTCAATGTTTACATCAAGTTTTGCAGTTTTATTAATTGCTCGTGTGATTCCAGGATTTTTTCAGCCAATTTATTGTTCATTGGCTTTTACGGCAGCTTCTGCTTCAGTGAGTGAGAAAGAAGCACCAAAGGCTGTTGCTAAGATAATGGTAGGCGTGTCTGCAGGTATGGTACTTGGTGTGCCAATTTCTAGTTTTATTGCAAGTACGACTTCATTTACCATAGCAATGTCATTCTTTGCTATGGTAAATGTTATAGCATTTACTGTTACACTTTTATTTATACCATCTATGCCTGTTAAGGAAAGACTTTCTTACAGGGCACAATTAAGTGTATTAAAAAAATCAATTATTTGGCTTTCTATCATAGCTGTTATTTTAATGAATGGAGCAGTATTCGGGGTTTATAGTTACCTTGCTGAGTATCTTAAAGTGGTAACAAATATTCCAGAGAAACTAATTAGTGTAGTATTACTAATATACGGTGTGGCAAATATTATTGGAAACATTGTGGCAGGAAAGTTACTTAGTAAAAATGCCATCAAAGTTGTGGTGTCTTTTCTTTTAACATTAGGAGTAGTTTACACCATATTATTCTTAATAGGTAAGTTTACTGTACCTATGGCTTTGATTTCTTTGATTTGGGGAATATTGGGAGGGATTGGCGGAAACATTAATCAATATTGGATTGCATCAGCAGCGCCAGAAGCTCCTGATTTCGCTAATGGATTATTTTTAACTTCTGCTAATTTAGGAACAACAATTGGTACAAGCGTATGCGGATTATTTATAACAGGGATGGGTACACAATATGTTGTCCTAGGTGGATTACTATTTTTGATACTAAGTGTAGTATCGGTTTTATTAAGAGTTCATATGTTTAGTTTTACAAAACTACATAGTAAATAAGGTAAGAAATAACGTTTTGATTTTTTAAAAACGTTCAAAATAAGTATTGACATAAAGTTAACTTTACCCCTTATCATATGGTTATAGATACCAATAATTATAATTAATAATCACTCAGTGAAGAAAGGAGTGCTTTATGACTTATACCATTAGACAGGTTGCAGAGAAAATGGGGGTTACGGTTCCAACCCTGCGCTACTACGACAAAGAAGGACTTTTACCATTTGTGGATAAGAAACCAAATGGCACAAGAGTTTTTAAGGATGAGGATTTCGAGGGACTGGCTGTTATATCTTGTATGAAAAATTCTGGAATGCCAATAAAGGACATAAAAAAGTTTATGGATTTGTGTAATGAGGGTGATAGCACGCTTAAGGAACGACTGGGGATTTTTCTTGAAAGAAAGAAAGTTGTTCAAAAGCAGATTGAAGAACTAAATAACATAATGAAAACCATTAACCATAAGATATGGTACTATGAAACAGCAATTGAAGCCGGTACAGAAGAAATCCATAAGAATCAAAAATGTGATAATAAAGAATAGAGGAAGGATAAATTAATGAAATTAGTAAAACAACAGATGCTCACTGGTGAAAGAGCATTATTCAATAGTAAAGATTTGGAAGTTTCTTATTCTACTTTTGCCGATGGGGAGTCTCCGTTAAAGGAGAGTCAGAATATTAAAATAGACCACACTATGTTTAAATGGAAATATCCATTATGGTATTGTAAAAACATTGTGGTGGAGAACAGTACACTTTTTGAAATGGCACGTTCAGGAATATGGTATACGGAGAATATTACAATATCAGACAGCATCATTGAAGCACCGAAGACCTTCAGGCGTGCAAAGAAGATTAGATTAGACAATGTAACCATGCCAAATGCTGTCAAAGGACGCGTTATGGAACTGTGAAAATGTAACGGTGTATGATTCCTTTATTTCAGGAGAATACCTAGGATGGAATTCTAAGAATCTGACCTTTGTAAACTGTATTATTGAGAGCTTGCAGGGCCTATGCTATATTGACAATCTTAAGATGAAAAACTGCCAATTATTGAACACTACGCTGGCATTTGAATACTCAACTGTAGATGTACAGATTAACGGTAATATTGATAGCGTCATAAATCCATCTGGTGGTGTAATCCGGGCAGAGGGTATTGACGAACTTATTATGGATGAAACTAAAATAGATCCTGAAAAGACACAGGTTATTACGGGGGAAATAAAGTATGCAGTATGATTTTAGAGCATTGATAGATAGGCGTAATACTAATTCTCTGAAATGGGAGATTGGTGAAAATATTCTGCCGATGTGGGTAGCAGACATGGATTTTAAGACAGCGCCGGAGATTATAGAAGCAATTCAGGAAAAAGTGGCAAAAGGAATTCTAGGTTATACTGTTGTTCCAGACGCCTGTTTACAATATTTTCTTTAATTCTATTGTGAATAATGGCAGAAATATCGTAGAAAATAAACTACTGTATGACGGGAAACAATACAGCATCGATTTTGAAGATTTAGAAAATAAACTATCAGATCCACAGACAACTATGATGATTTCCTAATAATAATTGATAAAAAATAAAACAAACAAAATGAATACGTACACATTGACATATGATGAAAAATAAGGTAAAATTTTTGTATATTTTGTATTTATACCGGTAAGAAAATTATTAAATTGGGAGCGTGTATTATGAAAAAATCAAAAATTAAAGTCACACGATTACTAATATCAACGATGTTATGTTGGGCATTAGCAGTAGGAAACTTTTTCATACCAGGCACAGCAGCACACGCCGCAGCAAAAAAAACAACTATTAGTTCGACTGAAATGACAATACCAATAGGCAAAATGAATGGTAAGGTTTATTGGAACAAAAATTCATGGCAATTGAGTAATGCACAGAAGCTTAGTGTAAAAAACCCATTAAAAGAAGCAAATTATCAATTTACATCAAGTAACTCAAAAGTTATTAAAATCAGCAAAGCTGGAGGTTACGTAACTGGTCTTAGGGCAGGAAACGCAACAATTACCTGCACACAGATCTATAAAAAGAAAAAGACTACAGTAGGCAAATGCAAGGTTATCGTAAAAAATGTTGCTTTAATCATATCAGATTATGGCAATGACTTTTCTGTAGGAAGCGATGGATTTGATCTCACACACTATTATAATTCTTTAGATCCTTTATTTAGCATAGCATATCGAAATCCTAATGCAACTTATACTCTAAAATCAGACAGTGAAAAATTTTCTATTAAAGAAATAAAATATGATGCCTCAAAAGTGAAAGCTGTTACAGATAATAAGGAATATCAGGACGTACTTAAGGATTTTATTGGAGATAGATACTTTTATGGATATAAGTTCACAGCTAAAAAGGCAGGTACATATAAGATTACAGTAAAAGAGACATATAATAAAAAAACAAAAACTTTGGGCAGCTTTAAAGTAGTAATAAAGGATACAAGCATTGCTGAAGCAAAACAAGATATGCTGTTAGGTGATTCTGTGAATGTACTTTCATTGCTTAATTATATTAAAAAAAATACAAGTTATTATTTTAATATAAAAGATTATGATGAAACTAACCCTGATAATAATGTATTGGTATTGAAGAATAACGGAAGTGAAGAATATTTATATGCGAATAAAGCGGGTACTGCAGAAGTTACAGTAAGAGAAGGATCTGAACAGGGGGAGGTTATTGGAACAGTTAGCATTGTTGTATCTGAGGCTCCTTGTCACGGTATTACTTTAGAACAGGATGAATATACAACATATGTGGGCGATGACTTTGACATATATTATGAACTGGATCCTGATGATACAACAGATAAAGTTACCATCGAATCTGATAATCCTGATGTTTTAAAAGTAGAATATGACCAAGAAGAGGAAAGATGGGTATATACGCCTTTAAAAGCTGGTGAAGCAAACGTCACTATTAAGTGTGGAGATCAATCAGTAGTTTGCAAGGTCGCAGTTGAAGAATAAAGACATTTCTAAATGTGTAATAAAAAAATAAATTATTTGGAGTTGTCGCAATAGCAAGTTTTCAATTGCCTATTGCGACAGCTCCATTTTTTTGAAAATTAATCTGCCCATTAATTACTTAGTACAACAGGCTCGTTTTTTACTCTTTAGGAATTTATGTATTTTGAAAATTGAGGATAACTTTTAATTAATATCAAGATACACCACTAAAGAGTAAAGAGTAAAGATAAGGAAGAAATTCTGTTAAGCAGAATTTCTTGAATAACTATAACTTCTTAGTTCTTACCTACTCATAAATTGAATGTACTGTTAAAAAGATGTAACTATATAATATGCGAAGTAATAAGAAGAAAGCTCTTAAGAAAATACTAGTAAAT
>NZ_MZGV01000100.1 GCF_002029235.1 Clostridium oryzae | reverse complement strand
ATTATAGTGACTAAGGAGGAAATAATGACCAGCGTATATAAAAACAATGTTAAGGTATTAATATATTTTCTTGCTATTATATTTTTAACTCTCTCTCTATCTAGCTGTAAGAAAAGTACTAATAATACATTAGAAGCAAGCCATGGCCTAATGAATCTTAAAAAATGGGATTTTAATGTAAACGGTAATATAAGACTTGATGGTAAATGGGAATTTTATTGGAACAAGCTATTATCTCCACAAGATTTTAGAACTAGTTCTCATAAACTTACTGGTTATTACAAAGTACCAATGTATTGGACGAAATATAATACATTGCATTTACCCTCTCAAGGTAAAGCAACCTACAGGATTAGAATAAAAACAAATGATAAACTTCAAAATTTAAGTTTAAAATCACCTGAAATCTTTACTCAATATAAAATTTGGATAAATGGCCGGTTAATCGATGAGCATGGAAGCTTAACTAAAGATATAGTCAAATTTCTTCAGCCTCAAGTATATAGTTTTGCTAATAATAAAACTACTATTGAAATAGTTTTACAAATAAAGAACCATTCTGATGGAAACGCTGGTATTGGACAAAGTTTCATATTAGGGCGCAGTGATAAAATTTATAGAAAAAGATATTTGGCTATAGTCATGGAAATGGTTTTAATAGGTATCTGCTGTCTGGAGGGTATTTACCACCTAATACTATTTTTATTTAGAAGAAATGATAAAAAGCTCTTATTTTTTGGGTTGTTTTGCCTTGCTATTGCACTAAGAACCATGCTTACAGGTGAAACTGTTATAATGGAATTTTTTCCAAACTTATCATTTAATTTAGTCTCGAGAATTTCTACAACTTCTGTTACCCTTTGTGATATTACATTTATTGCTTTCAGCTACTATCAATTTAAAGAAACTATATCCAAGCTTATTGCTAAAATATTAGTAGCCTTTAATATAGCATATATGCTTATAATATTATTAGGTTCAACATATTTATATACATTTTTATTTCAGTACTACTTTATTATAATTCTTACTAGTGCAATTTCAATTGCATATACATCCTTTAAATGTGCTGTAAAAGGCAGCACCAGTGCTATTATTTTTTCTATTGGATTAATTTTTTTATGTATCAGCGGAATAAACGACATGCTTTTTTACCTTCAAAAAGTGGAAACTGGATATTATTTATGCTTAGGTTTTGTATTTTTTATATTAGCGCAGTCCATTCTGCTTGGCATTAGATTCTCTAATGATTACAATGTCATAAAAGAATTATCCTACAAATTACAAATCGTAGATAGATTAAAGGATGATTTTCTTGCAAATACATCGCACGAACTTCGTACTCCGCTAAATGGCATAATAGGAATAAGTGAATCATTAATTGATGGAATATCTGGACCATTACCAAATAAGGCAGTGCAGAACTTAGAGATAGTAGTATCAAGTGGTAAACGTTTATCACTCTTAATCGATAATATTCTAGATTTCTCTAAGCTCAAAAATAATGATATTATGATAAGGAATCAAAAGATTGATTTTAAGCAGCTCGTCTCTGTAGTTGTTACGGTAATACAATCAAATAGGATAGATAATAAAGTTTTAATAATTAACGAAGTTCCAAACAATTTGCCTTTAGTACAAGGTGATGAAAACAAATTACAGCAAGTTATGTACAACCTTATAAGAAATGCATTAAAGTTTACAAAGGCTGGTTACGTCAGAATACTTGCACAGGAAAAAAACGAATTAATCGAAGTTTGCATAGAAGATACAGGAATAGGAATAGCAAAAAACAAAATTCAAAATATATTTAAATCCTTTGAACAAAGTGAAGACTCTATACAAACAAAGCTTGAAAATATATCTCTAGATCTTTCGATAACACAGAAAATAATTGAGCTGCTTGGGGGAAATATGCGGGTTGAATCAACTTTAGGTAAGGGTTCTAAATTTTATTTTACATTAAAACCAGTATCTAATAATCTACCAGATAAAAAGCCTTATGAACTGATTGATTATTCTGAAGATTATATGGGATCAATAGGGTCTATGCACAAAGATCCTTATTTCTCTGCTGAGGAAGTCCAAAATAATACTTACCTTAGAATTCTTGCGGTTGATGACGAAACAATCAATTTGCAAGTTATTTCTAATATACTAAAACTCAGAAACTATAAAGTTGATACAGCTTGTGATGGTGTACAAGCTCTTGAGTTAATAGAGAAAAATTCATATGATCTTATTTTGCTAGATATAATGATGCCTAAGATGTCCGGTTACGACGTCTGTAAAAAAATCAGAAATAATTATACGATTTATGAATTACCGATAATAATTCTAACTGCAAAAAACCAACCAGATGATATATCAGCGGCCTTTCAGTTAGGAGCCAATGATTACCTTGTAAAACCTTTTGATAAAGATGAACTTTTGGCACGAATTAAAACACAGTTATCATTAAAAATCGCTGTTAAAAGTGCTCTTGAGAATTCTTATTTAGCTAATATTGATAGCTTGACTGGTTTATATAACAGGAGGTATCTATACGCGCTGGCCAAGGATGCATTTTTAACTGCCAAGTCAAACAATACTGCTCTCTCTGCTATGATTTTAGATATAGACTTTTTTAAAGCATTTAATGATACCTATGGTCACAGTATTGGTGATAAAGTTATAAAAAATGTATCATCTAATATAAAGGAAATCCTTAAGCAAAAGCAAATAGCTGGAAGATACGGTGGTGAAGAATTTGTAGTTATTCTTCCTGATACAAATATGAATGGTGCTAGAGCTTTTGCTGAAAATCTAAGAGCTATTATTGAAAACTCAAAAATCAATGTTAAGCAACACAATGCTATTAGGTGCACAGTAAGTATAGGTGTTTCATCTATCAATTCAAATATAATGAGTCTTAAGCAATTAATTGATGAAGCGGATATGATGCTATATAGAGCTAAGGAAAATGGACGAAATAGAGTTGAATGTTAACTACATAGTACTAGGTACCAATGTAGGTACTTATGTTCCCACATTGGTACCTAGCATCTAGTCAGGGTTCTTGCCATTAACCATTTTTGATAATCGCTGTCCAGCCGGTATTATGGACTCTGGATGTGTAAATATATAAAACTTATTGTCCTCTACGGCTGTAAATACAATCATTCCAACTGAATCTATCGGAATACCAGTTGTTACTTGACGGGTACCACGAATTAATCCAGATAAATATTCTTGTCCTTGATAGTAAGAATCTGACATACTACTATATCGCTCAGGGCGATGTTTGTCACTTTCATGAATTCCCGTTTGCACAAATGCAGGACATAGCACATGTACTTGAATATTTTTAATACCTCGTGACTTTAATCCTAGGTAAGTACTTTCTGCAAGGGATACATCTGCAGCTTTACTAGCATGATACATAACGCCGTTTGGAGATATCATTATACCTGCAGTGGATGCTACATTAATTACTGCTGCCTCTGTGCCCTGTTCTATCATTTTAGGAATGAATATTCTCATACCATAAGCATGACTTAATAAATTCACTTCTGTGATCCAATCGATATCTTGAAAAGGCAATTCCCATATAGGTCCAGACACTGCTACCCCAGCATTATTTACTAGCATATCAACTCTTCCATAGGTATCCATTGTTAAATCATACAATGCCTGTACATTTTCCTTTATAGAAATATCTGCTGTCTGTGAAATAGCTGTTCCACCCATATTTTTAATTTCTTCAACTGTCTTTTTAACGCCTTCATTATCAATATCGTTAAGTACAAGTTTCATACCATGAAGACAAGCTTCCCTAGCAATAGCAGCTCCGATTCCGCTTCCAGCTCCAGTAACTACCATTATTTTATTCTTAAAATCCTTCATTTTTTTCCCTCCCTTTAAAAAACAAATGCTTTATCGTTCGCTTCTCTCATTGCTTCTGCAATTAGACCAGGCTTACGTGCATCTCCAACTAATGTAACCTTGTCAAAAGCTTTTTCAAATTCATCAGTAAGTTTTTTACGTGACCTAACGCCTATAGCAAGCACAACAATATCTGCCTTTCTCTTCTCGCTATGAGCAGTTTCAGTAATGCTCAGTGTAATCTCTCTATCACTAACGCCGCTTAGCCCGTGACCTGTAAGGATTTCAACTCCAGCAGCTGCAAGTCTTTTTAACAATGCACCACGTACGCTTGCATATAAACTAGTACCTACTTCATTCATCATCTCTACTACAGTCACTTTATTTTCCTTTGCCAGAACCTCAGAGGTTTCCAATCCAGTAACCCCACCGCCGATAACAGCAACTTGTTTGCCTTCGATAGAAACTTTTCCTGAAAGTACATCTTCGGCAGTACAAACATTAGGTCCATCAATTCCAGGAACATTAGGAACAATTGGTGAACCTCCAACAGCCACAATTACACCATAAGGATTTAAAGCCTTGACAGTATCTACATCAGCTTCTGTGTTAATTTGTATCTCTACGCCTTGAACCCTTAACTCTGCAACTTGAGTCTGTATCAACTCTGTTATCATTGCCTTATGAGGTGGTCTATCTGCAACATTAAGCGTTCCTCCAAGTACTTTCTCTTTTTCAAAAAGTACAACATGGAAACCACGTTTTGCCAAAACATAAGCTGCCTGCATTCCTCCTGGTCCTCCACCTATAACCGCCACCGTTTTTCCTTCTCCATCTTTAACTATATTTTTATCGTTGTAAATAGTTTCACGTCCTAGAATAGGATTTACAGTACATGCAAGTGGTCTTCCTTGGTTAGCTATTTTGAAACAGTACATGCATCCAATACATTTGCGAAGTAATTCTTCTTTTCCATACTTTGCTTTATTTCCCCATTGTGGATCTACAAGCTGGCCACGTCCAATTCCAACAAAATCACTTACTTCTTCTTCTAGCAGAGCTTCTGCCGCAGCAGGATGTTTTATAGTGTTAACAGCTATAACAGGGATTTTTACATTCTTTTTAATGGCTTTAGCTAAATGTTTTTTCCAACCTTCCTCCATAAATGATGGTTCAATAATTGTATGTCCTGATTCATAAGTACCACAGCTTACATTTATAGCATGTATTCCAAGGCTTTCAAGATATCTTGCTACCTTGATACCATCTTCAAGTTTTAGTCCATCATCGATAAATTCATCTGCACTGATACGTACGCTTATAGGAAAACTCTGTCCGCAGGTATATCGAATTCCCAAAATGATTTCAGTAATAAAACGCATGCGATTATAAAAATCTCCGCCATACTTGTCAGTACGTTTATTAGTATGAGGACTTATAAATTGATTTATTAAATATCCATGTGCAGCATGAATTTCCACACCATCAATACCGGCATTTTTAGCTATCACTGCACCAGTTACAAATTTCTTTACCATAGCTTCACATTCTGCAGTGGTAAGTTCTCTAGGCATTTCTCCTACTACTTTACAGACAACTGGACTTGGCGCAACTATCTGTCTTCCTCCTAATAGTCTGCTATATGTTTCATTACCAGGGTGATGAAGCTGAATAAATATTTTAGTATCATAACGATGTACTGCATCAGCCAACCTAGTTAGCCTTGGTATATACTTTCCACTAGTGGCGGTAAGCTGATTGCTCATACCAATACCCGTTTCATCATCTATTCGAGTGATTTCTGTTATTATAAGTCCGCAGCCTCCCTTAGCGCGCTCTTCATAATAGCGAATAAGTTCATCTGAAGCTTCACCATTAAAAGATGCAAAACCTGTACCCATAGCAGGCATTACTATTCTATTCTTAAGTTCCAGATTTCCTATTTTACCTTTAGAAAAAAGTTTTTGATATTTCATAAAATCCATCCTTTCAAATTGATATAATCATATCCTGTACTCAATAATCACCTATATTTTAGCATATTTATCTATGTCGCCCTATAGATTCACTGCACGAAAACCAATGGACAATTTGTGCTTATTGCACTAAAATAAAAGTGAGGTGTTAAAAATGATGTTTTCATATCTCATTTCATTCTTACAGAATAGATTTAAGCTAATTTCCCAACAAATTGAAAAGGACAGCGATGTGTCTGATATTATGCTTTTGGATGAATCTATTAATTTTTATCGCGAAGATACTCTTTATATTGGACATCTTGCACAATTAAATACGCATATACCTGCTCCAATACATATGCTCTATTTCATTGGTGATATTAAAGAGAATTCTACCATTATGACGAATAGTGCAGCATTTTATGAAAAAGAGTTTGCTGCAGTATTTAATGCGATTAAACAGGAATTTTTACGTCCTATTAAAACTGAAGTAATCTATGCAACGATGTTAAAAATGATTATGGATGGAAAGGGACTATGTGATATTTTAAATGAAGCCTACAAGTATGTTGAAAATCCACTTGTTATTTTAGATATAAGCGGTAAAATTCTTGCACATTCTACTTCATTTAATGTCAATGATCCAATTTGGACTGAAAGTATCCAGCTGGGATATTGTCCGTTTGAATTCATGGAACATATTAAACAGCAAAGGCTAAAGCACAGTTCACCATCGGATTCTCAAGCATTTATAAGTATCTGTAAAAATACCAATTTAGTTTATTTATGCAGCAAGATTTTTTCAAAAGACACTCTGCTTGGCTATGTATTTATTTTTGAATGTAACAAAAAAATTGATGATCAGAGTAAGCAACTGCTACCATCAATAAGTTGCATATCATGTGAAGTAATTCTGCGTTCGCAGGGTAACATAGGCTTGCGTCTAAATGTATATCGCAGCATCCTAGAAGATATGCTCTCTGGTATTAATCCCCATCACGCTAGTGAAAGGATTCAAGCAAGTCAACTGCAGTTTCCAGAGCACATGCGTGTTGTAATCATACGTCCTTCCTATTATCACGGAGAGCATTACGTAAAAGGACAACTTCAAGAGGCATTGCTAAGTATTTTTGATAAAGCACCCTTCCTTTACTACAAGGGAGGAATAGCCATTATAGTACCATTAACAGATGATTATCATATTGATATAAATTCTTTTGAAAAACTCACAAGACTTTTGAATTCCGAACATTTACAGGCAGGCGCAAGTAATGCTTTTTCAAAGCCCTGGCATTTTGCAGATTATTATGCTCAGGCAGATTCTGCACTGCGTTTTTCTCAACGTCTAGGTTCATCAGAAAACCTTCATTATTACGAAAATTATGCTTTTTTTGTTATGTTGAATTCACTTCCTCCAGAGCTTACTTTGGGCAAATTTTGTCATCCATCACTGGGGCTCCTAAGAAAATATGATTATGAAAATGGTACAGACTTGTATAAAACACTAAAAGCTTATACTCAATCAGGCTTTAATAATAAGCATACAACCGAAACTCTTTTTCTGCATCGCAATACTTTAAGCTATAGGAAACAAAAGATAGCCGAAATAAGCGGTATAGATTTTACTGATCCTAATCTTATGTTTTTACTTATGTACTCATTTTATATTGACGATTTTTTAAATAAGGATATATAGTATTAAGCACCAATATATGGTGCTTAATACACCCTCTTTTCCATTGCTATGAAGTATAATCCTAGTTATTTTACAAATCCAAACCTATTGAAAGGGAAAACTATGATTCTTGCCTTCCCCATTATTTTTTTGAAATTTATATATGGATGCTTCCAATAGCGACTATCATATGAAACTGTTCTGTTATCACCTAAAAATAAAAAGCAGTGGTCTGGGACTTTAAAATCCCCTGTTTTATCACTTTTATTTTTAACATAATTCTGCTTCAATTTTTTACCATTAACAAAAACGTTCCCTTTCTTATCAACTTTAACCCTATCTCCTGGCAAACCAATAGCCCTTTTTATTAAGCGGTCTTTTAACTCATCAGAATAAAATATAACTATATCCCCTCTTTTTATACTCTTCTCACTATAAACCCTTGTAGCAAAAGCTTGATCACCTACTTTTAACGTAGGATACATCGATGGTGATGGAATTCTTATTTTGTAAACTAAGAATCTATTTATTAATAGATATAAAATTATAGCTATTAATACCGGAAATAAATAGTCCTTAATAATTTTTTTTGTAAATTTGATTATTATGCCCATATTATACCTACTTTCTATTAAATAAATTTTATATTTCTAATTTTTTTCATATATCATTCCCAACATGGTAAATTATACTACACCTTATCAAAAGTTTAAATACTATAAAGTCATCGTCACAATCTCTATCTATTACTGCTGAATAGAAAATTTATATTAGCCTAATTCTTTTCTCACGCCTGTAAAAAATGTCGCAACGTGAAAATCCATGAATACACTATATTATAGGTATCTTACTTCCTATAATATATAAATGGAGGTTATGAATATAAGATGAGTTTAAATAGTGATAGCACTTCTATTCTGATAAAACGAATACAAAACAAGTCATTGAGCAGTCCAAAAAACTTTTCAATTATCTTTATTGGTGATACTCATGTAGGCAAAGTTAGAAGCCATTGTAATCATAATGAAGGAGAAAACTATAAGGCATTATTGAAGAAAATAAATAAATCCAAAAATAAAAAGGAAGTTATAGCAATAATACATGGCGGAGATGGATGTGATTTTCCTGACAAGGGAAAGACAAATTTGAAAGACTTTGTGGATATTACTAAATCCGGATTAGAATATAAAAATATCGTTCATGAAAACAATAAAATACCTTTCTTTATGAATGTTGGTAACCATGAATATAATAAAAAGACATCCTCTCATTTAAAGGAATTCGGAAACTTAATTGGTAAAAGAAATTACGTAGTAAAACTGTTTGATAATACAAACGGACCTATGATAGCAGTCGTATTGCTTCAGACTGGTATGGAGGTTTACGGCGGCAGTCTTGGTGGATCAAAGCTTAAGACTTTTAAGGATGCTATCGAAGATGTAGAAGCACAAATGGAAGCTATAAAAAGTAATAATAAGTATAAGAGCGTTAAATTCATTATAGATATGCATATTCCACCCACATTACCTGTGTTTAACAAAAAAATTGCTGACTGCAGTGATCCTCCTCCTAAAGGAAAGAAAAAAGCTCACAGTTTATGCATCAAAAATGATAATACCGATTTTATTAATTTTATAAATAGGTTTACCAAAAAGTATAAAAATAGTATCCTTGCCATAGTATGTCACCATAAACACTGGTATTTCCAACCTAATATAAGAAATAATAGCAATTATATGATTAGTAATGTTCCAGTATTCATTACTGCACAAGGTGGAAATTGTCATAGAATTAAAAAAAATGCACCAGGTCAATTTAGTTACTACGAGCTCAAATTTTCAACCACTTCTTCAACAAAAAAAAATTACAGAAAACATTATAAGCTGAATAAAGTATATAGGATGGATTTAGATATTAAATCTAACAAACTAACTAAGAAAATCAAATATTAAAGCGGGGGATAGAAATGGGTAAAAGTAAGCTTTTCTTAGAATTAAAGGACGATTTAGAAACAAATTTAAGTGATATTTTAATCATTCTAGAAAGATATCCTGAAAACAAGTTATTCAGATTGTCTAATGAGATAAAGATTATATTATATAGATTTATAAACAAGTTAGATTCTATTCAGCAGAAAAAATTCCAAGATCTGATTGATCAATGCTATGAAAATGATGAATATGCTGAAGAATCTGACGATGAAGGAGATTCTAATGACAACGACTCTGAAAATGACGATTCTGAAGAAGATGATGACATAGAAGAAAGTGAAGATGATTCTGAATTTGAACAGGATGAAAGCTTTGATGAAGAAGATGAACAAGACGAATAAACCAATATATATCACTGCTTACTAAAAAAATACCCGCAAGAATAATTATCATTTTTACGCTTATTCTTGTGGGCATAATAATCTTTACTTAATTTTTCTTCGTTTTGTGAATGCCAGTCCCACATGTTTATTCTATTTCTAAAAGGAGTTTACTATATGTTTCATAAAACGCTAGGCTTATGTTCCACTAAAATGTTGGTAGTTCTACTACTATTTTATGTACAAGCTAAAAAATTCTTTTCATTGATTAAAAAAATTTCACGTGGCAATAATTTAAATAGAGGTGTTTTAGATGAAATATTTAGTCTACAAATCTGCAGTGAATATTGCCAGAGCAAAGAAAATAGATTCTGTTTGCTTAAATAGTTATTATACCAAAATGCTACATCTTATCCTTAATAGGAATATAAATGCATGCCCTTATTGTCATAGTGCTAATATAATAAAATATGGTCACTTCTTAGATAATAAACAAAGACATAAATGCAAAGATTGCGGCAAAACCTTTAGTGAAGTTACAAACTCTATATTCAGCTATTCAAAAAAGAAAATAAAATATTGGCTTAGTTATCTGGGTTTGATGAGTAAGCAATTTACTATACGTGAAAGTGCTCATGCGCTCAAAATAAGTCCTACAACAGCTTTCTATTGGAGACATAAGATATTAAAAGTGCTTAATGATAATCTTCCCAGCAAGCTAAGCGGCGTTATTGAGATAAAAACCACATATATTAAGGAGAGTTTTAAAGGCAAACGATATACAAATAACTTCAATCGTCCAATTAGTGTTGGAAATATACATAATGATTTTGCCGATATAGCTGACAGAAGAGTTTGTGTATTATGCTGCCATGATAATTCCAAAACCATATTCTCGAAAACTTTATGCAGAGGATCAATCAATTACACTTCTATTTATCAAAATTTGAAAGATAAATTACCTAGTGATTGTGAGCTATGTACAGATAATAACATGGCTTATGTTAGTTTGGCTAAAAAACTTAATATAAAACTTCATAAATTGAAATATGGTACACAAATATTAGAAGGTAAGTATCACATAAAAAATGCCGCTAAATTCGACAATAATTTAAAAGAAATAGTATCAAAATGTAGGGGTGTATGTACAAGATATTTGAATTTTTATATAGCATGGATAAAATGGCTTTTCAATAACGATTTTCATAATTGCATTATAAATATAATTAAAACGTTAATTGTCAGTAAAGTAAAATTTACAAACAAAGATTTACATAACATAGGCGAATTAGGATAAATGATAATAGTTCTTTTTATAAGGATTTTAAATGCATGTACAATTTTTATATTAATTGTAACAACATTTATCTAGAACATAATTACATAGCTTTCCAATTATACTTCTACAACTCCTTCTTTCAGCTTTGTACGTCTGCTCTCCCGTGGGGCTTCCCCAAAAGGCTGAAGATTGATAATTTTCAGCGGGCAATTCATCCGACGGCAGGAGGATATCTTTAATTGCCCAGTTGTACTGAGGGAAGCCCTCACGTCAAAAAATGAAAAAACGCTAAGCTTTATACTTAGCGTCTTTAACCTGGCAACGTCCTACTCTTCCGTGGGGCTTCCCCCAAAGTACCATGGGCGATGTAGAGCTTAACCTTCGTGTTCGGTATGGGAACGGGTGTAACATCTACTCCATCATTACCAGATAGTCGTTTT
>NZ_MZGV01000099.1 GCF_002029235.1 Clostridium oryzae | reverse complement strand
TTGTGGCGTAGGAACTTCAATTATAACATGAAATTGGGGGTCATTGTTTTTTTATACAAAAAAACTCTACAACCCTTGATATATAAAGAAATTTTTAAAAGAGTAGTGTAAAAAACTTTACACTAACCATTATTTTATGGAGATGATATAATGCCTAAAAGTAATAATCTTCAAAGAGCCTTAGACTATATTGAAAGCAACATTTTTGAGGATATCAGCCTTTATGATATTTCTCGAGAAGCAGGATTTTCTGTACCACATTTTTATCGATTATTTAAAAAGCTTACTGGCGATACAGTCGGAAAATACATATTGAGACGAAGAATAGCCTTTGCAGCAAAGGCTTTAGTAGAAAGTAATAAACCTATAAGTCATATCGCTTTTGAATATGGCTTTGAATCGCATGATGTATTTACCCGTGCCTTCACAAGAATATATGGAGTATCTCCTAATAAATACCGCCACAGTAGTGTACAACCTCCTCCGCTAAAAAGATTAGATATAATCAATAGTAATTCCGATATAAATGAACATCAGATGTCCTTTAGTATATTAACCATGAATAGCTTTTCCGTTATTGGCATGGAGTGTAACGCAAAACAGTGGGACAGTGATGGAGCGATAGGCAGATTATGGGGTGCTTTTTTATCACGTGTTGATGAAATAAAACGGCCTTCAATTCCAATGGTAATGTATGGAATTTGCGAAAATGAAACCTGCCACAATGGTCAATTCAGATACATGGCTGCCATAGGCGTAGACTGTGCAGCTGAAGTACCATTAGGCATGTCAAAAAGAATAATAAGAGCTCAAAGTTTCTTCCAAGCAAGTGTTCCCAACTTTATCAACACACCAGATGCGTACACCAGTACAGTTGACTACGCAAAGAGTCTTGAATATGAAATAGATGATTATGATGATCTTGAGGTTTATGAAGACACTTTTCAAGATCCGGATATCTACACCTTTAAGTTATTAATACCAATTAAATAGATTTAGGAGGTAATTTTTATGTTTTCTGAAGTGTTAGAGTACTATAGCAAGCCTGGAGCAATAACAAACCTTGATAAATATAAAACCTTTACAGATTGGTTAACAAATAACCCAACTGCAATTTATCAGGTAGTTCAGGGATTGATTGTTCATGACTCATGGGTTGGAGACTACGGCGAAAGCTATAATGAAAACCATGAGTATTCTCAAAAAACAGCATATATGGAAGATTTGCTTGATAAGATACTTGAAATAGATGGCAGCAACCTTGCAATTCCACGTCATCCGCGTGACCGCGTAATAGCCTGCTGCCGAGAATTTGCCACTTTAATGTGCGCCTTTCTCAGAGCTAAAAAAATACCTGCCCGAAGCAGATGCGGCTTTGCACTTTACTTCGGATGGAACGGCATATATGAAGATCACTGGATATGCGAATATTGGAATGGTGATCAATGGCTAAGGTGTGACCCTCAGCTCGATCCACTTCAGCAAAGCTCAGTTATTAACTGGGCGCTCAAAGGCAATGATATAAAAAATAAAATGAACAGAATTCAGCAGTTTAATCCATATGACCTTAAATGCGATGAATTTATTACGGCAGGAGAAGCATGGAAGTTATGCCGTGAAGGTAATGAAAATCCGGAGCATTTCGGAATAAGCAGCCCTATTAGACCTGAATGGGGGATTGATTCATTATTCGGTCTCTGGTTCATACGCGGACAGCTGCTTCGTGACTTTGCTGCTCTAAATAAAGTCGAGACAGTTCCATACCTTGTTAGAATTTGTAAAGGACTTGATTGGAAACCCTGGCATCTTGTTTATGCAAAAGACAGCGAGCTAACCGATGAGGAGTTATCACTCTTAGATAAAATAGCCGACCTTACAACTGATGTAGACACAAATTTCTATAAAATACGAGAAGCCTACTTAACAAACAAGGATTTGACTGTGCCTGATGAGATAATTTCGAGATAGGGAACTTGTTTATAACAAGTTCCGACCTGCTGACCTATTCAATGAGTATATTTATTTAAAATTATTTGCTTCCTCAAATAACCTTGGAAATATAATGTTGTTTTCGAGATGAATATGCCTAAAGGTATCATCTTCTACCTTCTCAAGGAGCTTGTAGGTCATTCTATAACTGTTGCAGGCATCCTGAGGAACGGCATAATTCTTTGTAATCTCTCTTAATTCCTTCAGTATTGCTCCTGCACCCTCATGCTCCTCTTCCAGTTCCTTAATGTTTTCCACTGCCTTACTCAATATCTCTTTATTCCCTGTTTTTTCGTATTCAACTACCAGTGGAAACACGATTTCCTCTTCTTTTATAAGATGCTGATCAAGTTCCATTTTCAAGCTGTGCAAGAGTTTATGAACCTTGGAGAGCTCGGAATGGTTTGCCCCGTGAACTCTCAGTATTTTCGTTGTAAGTTCGCTCAAACGAGGTAGTGTTTCATTTAGATAAGCATGATGAGTATTTATCACATGCTCGATAAGTTTTGAATAGTTTTCTGAGGCCCAATTCTTGTCCTTTACTTCTTCCGTTACATATTTATTATAGTCTTCATTTATTTCGGATATTATTTCATCGGCATTAAGATTTTGCTCTTTGACAGCCTCTGTTAATTGTCTGTCTCCTCCACAGCAAAAATCTATTTTATGTTTTTTAAACGTCTCCATGGCTCTAGGGAACTTAGCAGCAATCTCTCCGATTTTTTGATTTTTATTAAACATATTATCCATATTCTAAAACCTCCATATTAATTATTTTTAACTATACATTACCCTAAAAGTCCCCAATAATTCTGTGATTCAAATCAAATTTTAATTTGATTGACATCATAGTTGAAAAATTCAATGCAGCATATAATCAGATCATGAGCGGTGCAGCAGAGTCTTGACCGTATAATACTTTTGAAAAGGAGAAATAATTATGGATAATAAAATACAAATAGCTGAAAAAAACTTTTGGGTTGGTAAGGTAGATGACAGACCAGTACCCTTTCACAGATTAATACTAGAAAAAGGAACAACATATAATTCATATCTTTTAGAAACTGAAAAACCTACACTTATAGATACTGTAGATATTTCCTTCGGAGTTGAATTCGTTAAAAAGCTTTCAGAAAATTTTGATTTAAGTACTTTAAAGTATGTGGTTATAAATCATGTAGAACCGGATCATGCAGGTGCGCTTCCAGCTCTGATGAGCAAAGCTAAAAATGCTGTAATTGTCACAACGGAAAGGGCTAAAGAACTTCTAAACGGCATGTTCAAACTTCATAACAAAGAGTATCATATAATCAAGGATGGAGAAACTTTGGACATTGGTGGAAAGACATTGAAATTCTTCGAGGTTCCATATCTTCATACAGAGGAAACCATGATGACATACTGCATTGAAGATAAAATACTGTACCCTTGTGATATATTCAGCACTCATTTGGCAACCTATGAATTGTTCAATGACTTGGCTAAGGTGGATATTACAGAGGACTTCAAAGTATACTATCAGCTTATCATGAGTCCTCATAGGCCCTACGTTAGAGAAATGCTTGCAAAATTAAAGACCATAGAGATAAACACTATAGCTCCATCCCATGGCTTCATATTAAGGGATAATGCCAAAAAGTTTGTCGACCTGTATGACATTATGAGCAAGAAGGATACGTCTAATAAAAAAGCTCTTATACTATACAGTTCCATGACAGGTAACACAGGAAAGATTGCAAATGACATTTATGAAGGTCTCACAGAATCAGGAATAGAGACAAGCATAGTAAATGCAAAAAGTTCTTCCATTGATACAGTTAAGGAAATGGCAGCAAAAAGCCAGCTAATTATAATTGGAAGTTCCACCAAATATGGTGATATGATAGGAAACATCGAAGACTACTTGAAAGAAATAGTTTCTATGGATCTTTCAAGCAAATATGGCTTCGTCTTTGGCTCCTACGGCTGGAGCGGAGAATCCATTGAGATAATAAATGATTACCTAAAGAAGAGCAATATAGAACTTCTGGATTCTGCCAGAGTCATAAAAACTACAGGAGCAAATGATATTCACCTACCATTAAGAATCAAATTCTATGGAGAGGATGAAAAAGCCGCTGCAATCAATGCTGGCAAATTGGCTGCAGAGTTTATTGCCTAACTGTACAATATGTAGAAATGAGAGGACTGCGGCATAGCGATATGTGCAGTCTTTCTTCATAGCTTAATATGCCAAAGTTATTCTAAAATATTTTGAAAGTATGCTTTGTTATTTATTATCAGTTTTTTAGTTCCTACCAATTTGATGGCATCCTCTTCCTGGAGTGACGTTAGCTTTCTGCTTATTGTTTCCCTGGTAACTCCTATGTAATTCGCCATCTCTTCTCTGCTTAAGGGCAAATCTATAATTATACCTTCATCACCTTCCACTCCAAAATCCTGAGCGAACCCTAGCAGCATGGAAGCTATTCTAGCCTCTACATCCTTTGTACTCAGGTTCTGTATAAGGTCCTCCAGATTCTTAAGCCTGTCATGAAGCACTTCAAGTATCTTTAGGATTATCTCAGGATTCTTTGTAACTATTTTATCAAAATCATCCTTGGCAATTGTACATATCACAGCATCTTCAAGTGCTTCAGCATTGAACTGAAAACTGCCCTTCTTCAGCAGGCTCATATCCCCTATGAATTCCCCTTCAGATAATATATATAGTATCTGTTCGCGACCTTCTCGATTATACCTAAAAACCTTTATTTTTCCCTGATTTACTATATAAAGCTTTTCCTCAACATCCCCCTCAAAAAATATAACCTGGCCTTTCCTATACTTTCTTGTAACAATTATATCGGAAATCTTTTTGAAGATTTCCGGCTGCAAAGTTGAAAATATATAAACCTTCGATACGCAATACTTTCCTGTACATTTGAAACAATCCTTGCTACATTGCGACATTCTGCTTCATCCTCTCTTAACATCATGCAATAATTATAACAGTTTGAACTTAAGCATATTTATAAGCTACATAAGTATTTTGCCACAAAAGTTTTTAAAATGACGTAAAATTTGATTTGAATCACATTAAATATAGTTGCAAACATTGACCCAATAGAACTATCCATCGCTGAGCAGCGCCTTATAGAACATGGCATGAACCCACAGGAACTTAGAAATCTGTGCGATATCCATATGGAAGTCCTAAGTGATGAATTGGTAAAATTAAAAAAGAAGATTGAACCAGGCCATATGCTTGATACTCTTATTGTTGAACATGAAAAGATAAAAGAGTTTTTGACTGAACTAGAAGCGTTAAATGTCACAATCCAAAAACAGAAGAGCTACAATGAAAATCCTGACCTTTTTATGCATGGAAGATTGTTTTCACCAATGATTGAAGTATTTTTATCATCTTGTTTCCAAATGTCTGATAATCTATACTATAATCAGGAAAATCTATTGTATATGTTAAAGGAGTGAAAAATGAAATTAGGAGAGGTTTGTTTAGAAACAAATGATGTAATTAAAATTGCAGATTTTTATAGAAAGATATTAAAGATTTCCTCTGAATGCAAAGATGAAATTCATCAGACTATTATTACTGAAGGCACAACATTAACGGTATATAATAATGGAAGTATAAAAAACAATCAGAACCAAAACATAAGTTTAGCTTTTACTGTTGATGATGTAGATGAGGAATATATCAGGTTGTTGAGCTTAGGTGTGAATATCATAAATAAACCCAAAGTTCAGCCATGGGGAGCAAGGAATATGCACTTTTGCGATCCTGATGGAAATCATGTATATTTCAGGAGCTTCCCCAAATAACAGGTTAAAAGCCTTTTATCTATCCTTCTTATAAAGCTATATATTAACTTAACTCATAGTGCTAAAAGATAAATTTTCATTAAGCTGAACCAGTCAGGTCTCCTAAAAACAAATCTTTTTGATATAGTAAAAGAAGTACGGGAGATTCTTTTCTGGTTATAACTATTGTATATGTCTTGCTTGTTCCATTTGGTTTTGTTACCCCAATATTGATGGTATTTCCCCCACGTTCAAATCATATGTAGACATTATCTGGTTTATCAACATCAATTCTTACAAATGACCTCTTACATATTGAAAATTCTACGTTTATAAATTAATTGACCTTAGTAAAAATTGTATCCATGGCAATAATTTAAAATATGAATCCTTGGATTTATATATAGCCAGACTTGACACCGGGCTTTTTAATCTGCTGGAGCAGTATAAAAATAATCCTATGGTTGTGCACCTTAGGTATTTCTTTAGTTACCAGTAGTGGAATTATATTCTCTTACCTGATAATCGTCTATCTTGTCAAATGCTATGTAATCTTTCTTAGTTAAGTATGGTCCAGTTGATGGAAGTGTAAATGTATAATATGCTATTGCTGTACCTTTAGATCTATCATCATACCATTTTAGAAAAGCAGATAGTTCAGATGCTGACAAATCATATTCTTTTCTATCTCCGTTTACCATGTTGATTATTAGGGTTGCTCTGTTGCCTACTGGTGTTGGAGTTGGATTGTCATCTGTTACTGTAACTACACATGTAGCACTTAACTTTGTTCCTTTAATTGTGGCCATTATTGTCGCTGTTCCAGTTCCAACTGATGCTACTAACGTATCTGTTGAATTCGAGCCATTTAGGCTTAATGAATCGATCGTTTTATTTAGTGATATTCCTGCAGCCAACTTAACCAAATACCCCGAAGTATCTATATCAACAGCATCTATAGTCCAATTATCGTCGCTGCAAGTTATAGTAACAATATGAATTCCTAAAGTCAATCCATCTTTTTCATATACCGATACATTTTGGTTTTCAGAAGAACTATATTCAGAAAATGTTGAATTGGGACTATTATCTATTGATATAGAAATATTGTTAGGTCTATCATTCTCACAATCAGAAATTACTTTAAAAGATGTGCCATAGAATCCAAAGCTAACGCTTGCATTTTCTGATTTGGCATACTGTATAGAGTTATTATACCACTTCCAATTACTTTCCGAACCCCAATCTCCAGTATATATTATTTTACTATCGGTATTATCGTATCTATTGTAGATAGCTTCTACTCTAGCTACCTTTTTATTCTGTTTTGTGCTCGTCTTTGTTTTCGCAAATGTAGTTGTAACGCTACCGAATATAAATACAACTAAAACTGCTAATAAAATTGATAATTTTTTCTTCATAATATCTGTTTCCTTTGTAATTAAAGTTTAATACTTCCATATTATCGTTATCTCGTTTTATTAAATTAATGGAATATATTGTTTTTTAGGCATAAAAAAGAACCTGGAGATTAAACCCCTGGTGTACTTTGAGTTGTAGTGCTTACAGTTTGAACACTGTTTTGAATATTATATATTGTTTGTTTTAAGGATGTATTTTCAGCAACAAGAGAAGCATCATCATTGGTTAGTTTAGTTACATTTGCATGCAAAGCTGTAATATCCTCAGACAATTCTTTCTTACCTTTATTAGCCTCGCCAACTATTGCTTGGCGTACCTTCTCGATATCTTCATCAGAAATAGAAGATATCCTTTCTTTAATTAGCTTGTTAAACTCAGCTATTTTTTCATCAGTAAACTTTCCAACTGCCTCTTTCAATCTGAATTTTTCCTCAACTATGTTCCAAACATCCAAGCCTACAGTTTTTATAAAATCATAATTGTAAGCACCTATTTTTGATTCTATTTCCTTGTTTATAGATGCATCACCAACACCTTTTATCATGACTATAGCTATAGACACTCCAGCAGCTGAAATAATAGGGATAATTTGATTTAACAATTCTTTTCCCAGCATCCTAGAGATGTAAATTCTGTCAGGTACAAGCTCTCTTAATAAATCTATTTATATAACTGCAAATAATAATAAAAAAATATGTACATATTTCTATTATTCAAGTGGACTTTTACACTTCATCGTCGCCAATCTGCCGTGAAAACGCAAAAATACCAAGCATTGAATTTCTTCAACCCTTGGTATTCCTAAGCTCCCAAGCGGATTCGAACCGCTGACCTACTGATTACGAATCAGTTGCGCTACCAGCTGCGCCATGGAAGCATGCAATATAAAATTATTGACTTAATAATTATATTACTTTATTTAAAATGTTTCAACACCTTTTGTAAGTTATAAAATCAATTATTAAGCAGCTATACATCTATCTACTATAATAAATAGCGCCTCTTTCCCGTCGTAAAAAAAAGACTTTCCTGCTCTAAGTCCTTCCTTAAAGCAAGAAAACTCTCATCTAATGCTCAACAAAAATATCTAAAAGTTCTTTACTTCGTTCTTAATTCATCATTCTATATTACTAATTAACTATCTCTTCGTCATATTCCAGCAGCACTGCTCTGGCTGGTGCTCCTTCAGTTCCTTTGATTTTAAGCGGCAGTGCCACAAGTGTGTATCTTCCCTGCTTGATATCCTTTAGTCTCAATCCCTCCAATACCTCAATTCCACTACCCAAAAGCAGCTTATGAGTCTCATGTTCAGGCTGGCTTCGTTCAATACCAAGCCCATCTATACCTACTCCTTTTACTCCTTTATTCATCAAAAACTCTGCAGCATTTTTCTCTACAAATATAAAATTAGCCTCAAAAGTTTCTGTAAGGGAATTCTTCGTCTTAAAGAGAATAAAATCTCCTTCTTTAATATCTAATTGCTCTATGTCCTGTCTTTTAATCGAATCCTCTACATTGGATAAATCAAAAACCTTACAGATAGTTATCCCCTTCGATAAGTCAAATTTCTCTATACTTTCTCCATTTTCAAGCATATGCAGCGGTGCGTCAAAATGAGTACCGCAATGTATATCCATATAGATTCTTGACTCGTAGTGACTTGCATTGGAGTAATTGGCAACATTCTGTATCTTAGTCTTCTTATCTTCTATATTGTTATATACTGGCATATCATCATGAATTAGCATAGATATATCATAAATCTTCATTGTTATCACCTCTTCAATTAAATTTCCCACCACTGTCTGTTGTCTCTGCTCAAAAGCTCCTGTGAAGCCTCTGGTCCCCAAGTTCCAGATACGTAATTAGGAAATTGCTCCTTACTATTTTTCCATATAGATATGATTTTATCAACAAACCGCCAGGAATACTCTACTTCATCCCATCTTGTAAATAGCGTTGAATCGCCCTTTAACACATCTGATATAAGCCTTTCATAAGCTTCAGGAGAATTGTTCTCCATCTGGCAGTTCTGGCAAAAGTCCATTTTTACAGGCACAATTTCATTTCCCGTTCCAGGCTTTTTGGCATTAAACTGAAATATTACGCCTTCCATAGGCTGAACCTTTATTATCAGAAGGTTCGGTACAAGATTGTTTTCTCTTGCATAAAGTATTTTAGGCAGTTCCTTAAATTGAATAACTATCTCTGTAGTTTTATTCTTCATTCTCTTGCCAGTTCTTAAGTAAAACGGTACTCCCGCCCATCTAAAATTATCAACGAAAACCTTCATAGCCACAAATGTCTCCACATCAGAATCCGGTGCCACCTTCTCTTCTTGCCTATAGCCATTAACCTTGTTTATGCCGATTTCTCCAGGACCATATTGTCCCCTAACCATATTATGACGAACAAAGTCCTCATCTACATGCTTTATAGCCTTTAATATCTTTATCTTCTCGTCCCTTATGCTTTTAGTATCTAGATTTACTGGTGCCTCCATAGCTATGAGCGTTAGCAGCTGGAACAGATGATTCTGTATCATGTCCTTCAGTGCTCCTGCATTCTCATAATACCCTCCTCTGTTCTCAACACCTACTGTCTCACTCGAAGTTATCTGAACATTATCTATATAATTATTATTCCAAAGATGCCCGAATATGGGGTTTGAAAACCTAAGCACCATTATATTCTGAATCATCTCTTTACCAAGATAATGATCTATTCTATATACATTGTCTTCAGTAAACACCCTTGTTATCTTATCATTTAATTCCTCTGCAGAACTCAGGTCCTTTCCAAAAGGTTTTTCTATAACCAGCCTTCTTATGCTTTTCTCACTCAAGGCCATATCATGATGCTTAAGTTTATCTACTATAACGGCAAAATACTCAGGTGACACTGCCAGATAGTAGGTTCTATTTCCATTTGTATTATATTTATCATCCATCTCTTCCAAGATATTTTTTAGTTTCACATATCCGCCATCATCAGAAAAATTAAACCTTACATAATATATTCTTTCTCTCATTATGCTCCATACATCTTCCGTTAATTTAAACCTTGTAAACTTTTCTATAGATATTCGTACTTGCTCTCTATATTCTTCATCACTAAAATCTTTTCTTCCTACAGAAACTATAGCAAAACTATCTGGGAGCTGTCTCTGATGAAATAGATTATATAGAGAAGGCATAAGTTTCCTGTGGGTTAAATCACCGGTACCACCAAATATAACCACTATTGATGGCATTTTTGTTCCTTTATTCATTGTGCCACCTCGCATTTTCCTTCTAACTATTTTGTTTCTGTATTCTTGGCAACCGCATGACCCCCAAAGCCATTTCTAAGTGCTGCGACAACCTTGCCTGTAAAAGTATCCTCTTCTTCGGATCTGTACCTCATCATTAATGAACTTGAAATTACAGGCACTGGTACTTTAAGCTCCAAAGCCTCTTGCACTGTCCAAAGTCCTTCTCCAGAAGAATACATGACTCCCTTTATCTTATCCAAATTTTCATCCTGTTTAAAAGCATTCTCTGCTAATTCCATAAGCCATCCTCTTATTACAGAACCATTATTCCATACCTTTGCCACCTTTTCATAGTCAAGGTCAAAACTGCTTTTCTGTAATATTTCAAACCCTTCTCCAATTGCCTGCATCATTCCATATTCAATACCGTTGTGAACCATCTTAACAAAATGGCCGGCACCTGGTTTTCCTGCGTGAATATAACCATTCTCTACACTTATATCCTTAAGCAGCGGCTCTATTATCTTAAAAACCTCCTCCTCTGCTCCAGCCATGGTACATGCTCCATTCCTTGCTCCGCTTATTCCTCCGCTGGTTCCCACATCAGCAAAATTTATATCCTTCTCTTTTAGGTATTCGTAATGCCTTAACGAATCCTTATAAAAAGAATTTCCTCCATCTATTATCAAATCACCCTTATCTACCATAGTTGAAAGTTTTTCTATCATTTCATCCACTACACTGCCTGCTGGAACCATAAGCCATATAATTCTAGGCTTAGGCAGTTTCCGTACTAGTTCCTCCAAGCTGTACGTCCCTGTTAATCCATCCTCTTCTGCTTTTTTCACTTTCTCTGCCGTTCTATTAAAAGCAATTACATTATGACCATGATCCCTCATATTAAGTGCTAAATTATATCCCATTTTCCCTAATCCTATTAACCCTATTTCCATAATTAATTCTCCTTTTCGAAAACAATTTCTTATTACATAATATGTACTAATGAATAATTGTTCTTACTTATAATATGCACTTATTTCTTCCAATAGTCAATATCTATATAT
>NZ_MZGV01000098.1 GCF_002029235.1 Clostridium oryzae | reverse complement strand
TTCATATATTATTTACAATGTAATATCAAATTGATATATTTTACTAAAGTTAATATAAAAATGTTTAATTGTATGTACATTCATTTATAAACCTGATACTATTTATAAGTAACTAATAAAAGATAAGACTTGTTAAAGTTTGATAATATTTTAGCAATGTCGTCGGCAATGATTTTAGGGGGGTAGTATAGTGTCTGAATATATTCTCGAACTTATTGATGTTGTAAAGATTTTTGAAAAACAAAAAGCTGTAAATAATATTTCGTTAAACATAAAAGAGGGGGAGTTTATAACTCTATTAGGTCCTAGTGGATGTGGAAAGACAACTACATTAAGGATGATAGCTGGCTTTGAAATGCCTACCAGCGGAAAAATACTTCTTCAGGGTGAGAATGTTGAATATGAGCAGCCAAATAAAAGAGATATAAACACAGTATTTCAAAGTTATGCTCTTTTTCCACATATGAATGTATATGACAATATAGCTTATGGACTTAAGATTAAGAAAATTAGCAAAAGTGAAATAAAGAGCAGAGTTGAAGAAGTGCTGAAACTTGTAAAGCTTGAAGGATATGAAAAAAGAAAGCCTGATCAGCTTAGTGGTGGACAAAGGCAGAGAGTTGCTATAGCCAGAGCTGTTATCAATAGGCCCAAGGTCTTGTTATTGGATGAACCACTTGGAGCTTTAGATCTGAAGCTTAGAAAGCAGATGCAGGTGGAGCTTAAGAGACTGCAAAAAAAGTTGGGTATAACATTTATATATGTTACACATGACCAAGAAGAGGCTTTGAATATGTCTGATAAGATAGCTGTAATGAATAGTGGTATAATTGAGCAGTTTGGAACGCCAAAGGAGATATATGAAAAACCACAAACTAAATTTGTTGCAGGATTCATCGGAGAGTCAAGCTTGTTTGCTGGTAATGTCATTGAGGAACAGGGTGACAAAGCAGTGATTAATTGTTACGGAAGAAAAATAAATGTTAGCGGATATAAGTTAAAAAAAGGTGTAGGCATGGTTATATCAGTCAGACCTGAAAATATAAGATTTTCTAATGAAAAATCTGAGGAGTATATGATTAAAGCAACAATAAAAGAACATAGATATGCAGGTTCTATAATCAAGACATCTGCTGTGCTGGAAGATGGTACAGAGATACTTATAAATAACTATAATAAGAAGTTGGACATACCTGAAACCGAAAGCGTCATATGGCTCAGCTGGGATACTGAGGATATGGTTGTTATACCAGAGGAAGGTGAAAATTAATGAGCGAGAGGAAGAGTGCTAATAAATTTTCATACAAGTTTGAAGCATTTTTATCTAAGTTTGTGTCAATAGGACCTATATCGCTGTGGATGATACTACTTGTACTTGTTCCACTTATATATATAGTTTTTATAAGTTTTATGCAAAGATCTGATGCAGGAGAGATTATTTTTAAGCCAACTTTAGATAATTACATAACGATGAAGAATCCTATTTATTTTAAAGTTTTTATAGACTCACTGAATATGGCTTTTACAACAACAGTACTAGTATTAGCACTGGGATATCCATTTGCATATTTTGTTGCGAGAGTGCCTAAAAAATTCAGGGTGCTGGCCATGATGCTGATAATTGTACCTTTTTGGACAAACTCTTTGATAAGAACTTATGCGTGGATGAGTCTTTTAAGTACTGAAGGGCTAATTAATAATTTCCTTATAAAAATAGGAATAATAAAAGAACCGCTTAAAATGCTTTATACATACGGAGCTGTTCTAGTTGGAATGGTATATACACTTTTACCATTTATGGTGTTACCGCTGTACAATTCAATTGAAAAGATGGATAGAACTTATTTAGAGGCAGCAAGAGACTTGGGGGCTTCTAGTGTAAAAGCATTCCTAACAATTACTGTACCACTCACTATGCCTGGTATAGTAGCAGGATGTATACTAGTATTTATTCCATCCGTTGGTTTATTCTTCATATCAGATTTGATGGGGGGAAGCAAAGTAATGCTGATAGGAAGCCTTATACGAAATCAATTTTCAACAGCAAGAAACTGGCCTTTTGGAGCTGCACTTTCCATAGTTATGATTGTCTTATCTCTGGTTTTGATAGGCATTTACATAAAGCTTGTTGGCAGAAAAGTTGATATGGAGGTGTTCTAACATGGAAGGCAGAACCTATAAAGGAATTTCTTATGCTTATCTTATACTCATGTTTCTGTTTTTGTATGTGCCTATATTAGTGGTAGTAGTATATTCATTTAACTCAGCTAAGACAGGAGCTGCATGGCAAGGGTTTACGACGAGCTGGTTTTTTCAACTACTTCAAGATACCAATGTACTTGATGCGCTAAAGACGAGTATCACAGTTGCTTTTTTTAGCACATTAGTGGCAGCAATCGTAGGAACTATAGGTGCGGTTGGTATGTATAAATATACCTTTAAAGGCAAAGGCTTTATCGATTTGTTATTATATATCCCTATAATTATACCTGAGATAATAATGGGTATATCACTGATGGCGTTTTTTTCCAAGCTTAATGCTCGGTTTGGAATTGGTACTATGGTTTTATCAAATGCTACATTTTGTATTCCATATGTACTTATAATGGTTAAAGCAAGACTGGCGGGGTTTGACAAATCTATAGAAGATGCAGCAAGGGACTTAGGAGCAAATGGTTTTACAGTATTCAGAACCATAATACTTCCATTGATATTCCCAGCAGTAATTTCAGGAGCTATGTTATCTTTTGCATTATCATTGGATGACGTGATAATAAATTCTTTTGTAGCAGGCCCTGAGAGCACAACTTTACCGCTTAAAATATTTTCTATGCTGAAGTTTGGATTATCTCCGGAAATAAACGCATTGTGTTCTCTGATGCTGCTTGTTACACTGATTGTTTTAATTGTTTCTCAAAGTATTAATTCAGATAAATAGAAATATTTATACATATATAGTTAATTTTTATAAGGGGGTTGTTACAAATGCTAAAAAAATCTACTAAAATTTTAAGCCTGCTTACAACAGTAATTATTTCAGCATCACTATTTGCAGGATGCTCAAAAAGCAGTAAGCCAAAAGGAGAGGAAAAGGTACTAAATCTTTATACTTGGGCAAACTATGTGCCAGACAATGTTATAAAGGAATTCAAAAAAGAAACAGGTATAAAAGTAAATTTCACCAATTTTTCCACTAACGAGGAAATGCTTTCAAAACTTCAGGCTGCTAATGGGGGGCAGTATGACGTAATAATATGTGCTGATTATATTATCAAACTTATGTCTAATCAGGATAATGTATTGATGAAGCAGATTGATAAATCAAAGATATATAATTTTAAGAACTTAGATAAAACTTATTTGAATCAAAATTTTGATAAAGACAATAAATATTCCGTTCCTTATACTATGGGAAGTCAAATGATAGTTTATGATCCTAGCAAAGTGAAAGTTCCTATTCAAAGTTTTAAAGATCTATGGAATTCAAAGCTTAAAGATTCGCTAGTTTTATTGGATGATCCAAGATCAGTAATAGGAATGGCTCTTAAGAAGCTAGGCTATAGCATAAATGAAACTGATAAAACTAAACTTGATCAGGCTAAGGCAGAACTTGCAAAACTAAAACCAAATGTAAAGGTGTTTGATGCAGATACGCCTCACAATTCACTGATCAATGGTGATACTACTGTAGGTGTTATGTGGGGATCTCAAGCATCAGCGGCACTAAAAGGCAAGAAAGGCTTAGAAATAGTTTATCCTACAGATGGAATGACTGTAGAAGAGGATAATTTTATAATGCCAGTTAAGGCTCCTCATGCTAATAACGCATATAAATTTATTAATTTTATGCTTAATGGCAAAATTAGTGACATGGCTACAGAACAGACAGAATATGTTAATACTACGACAGCTGCAAAAAAATACATGTCTAAAGAGTATTTAAATAATAAGGCAGTGTTTATACCAACAGCAGAAATGAAAAAGACTGAACATATTGAAGATGTAGGAAGTGCTTCTAAGATATATGATCAGATATGGTCTGAATTTAAACAGCAATAAAAGAGGCGGCCGCTATGAATGTTTATGATTTAGTTATTAAAAATGGTACCCTCGTAATACCTGAAAGGCAGCAAATTATAACTGCAAATTTAGGAATCACTGGTGATAAAATAGCTATAATTACTAATGATGATATAAGAGGATTAAAAGAAATTGATGCGATGAACAAAATAGTAAGCCCCGGTTTTGTGGATGTACATGGACATATAGATGGACATCTTGAAGTAGGAAAGTTAGCTGCAGTTCAAGGAATAACCACTACAGTTGGCGGAAACTGCGGGTTAGGACATTCAAACTTAAGAGAGTTTTTTGATGCTCAGCAGGCAGGTTTTATAATTAATCAGGCTCAGCTTGTAGGACATTCTTTCAGCTTAAGAGAAGAAGTTGGGATAGAAAACCCATATTCAGCCGCTGATGACATACAAATAAAAGAAATGAGTCATCGTATTGAAAGAGCTTTTAATGAAGGAGCTATAGGATTATCTTTTGGTATTGAATATGCTCCTGGATCTTCTTATAAAGAAATCATGGAACTAAGCAGCATAGCAGCAAGGTATGGACGTATAATACCTATACACACTAATGTTGATAATCCTAACAGTTTGAAATCTTTAGAAGATGCAATTGCAATAGCTAAAGTTACAGGAGCTCATGTTCTCATATCACATTTTGTATATCAGTATGGAACAGGTGTTATGGAGAAAGCACTTGAACTGGTGGACAAAGCTAGACAGGATGGACTCAAAATATCAGTAGATAGTGGTATGTACACGTCATTTGCTACTCATATAGGTAGTGCTATATATGATAAGAGTTATATGAAAAAGATGGGATGGACAGTAACAGACTTAGTAGTGGCCTCTGGAAAGTATAGGGGAAGAAGGATGGATGAAAAGCTTTATAAAGAAGTAAGAGAAAACTATAGAAATGAATCTGCTATATGCTTTACCGGAGTTGAAGCAGAAATATATGAAGCTCTTCGAAAAGACTACGTCATGGTCTCAACGGATATTGGGCCAAGTTTAAGCGGTTCGACAAAGGACGGACATCCTCAAAATGCTGGTACTTTCCCAAGGTTTTTTAGAAAGATGGTAAGGGAACGAAAGGAACTTACTCTTCTTGATGCAGTGAGAAAGTGTACCTTGCTTCCTGCAGATACATTTGGGTTTGATAAAAAAGGAAGACTTTCTGAAGGCTGTGATGCAGATATAGTTATTTTTGATATCGATAATATTAGAGATAATGCATGGTTTCCTAATGAAGGTGAGCCTGATGCTAAACCTGATGGAATAGAATATGTAATTGTATCTGGTAAAATAATTGTAGAAAAGGGAAGCTTAGCAGAAGATATATTGCCAGGAAAGGTTATAATGGCTAAAGATTAAGAGCTAGAGCATTAAAAATGGTTGCAGTCGGGGGGGTATCTAAGCACGCTCATTATCATTCGCAGATAACCCGTTAAAGGCCATTTAGGCCTTTAATGAACGGAACCCTCCGACATAGGGTACAACCATTTTTCTTTTGTAGGCGCATAGCCTTTAACCTTTTTAAAGTCCCTATTGAAGGTCCTTACGCAATTGTAGCCACAATCCATAGATATGTCCAGCATAGATTTTGGCGTGGATTTTATTAGTTTTTGTGCTTTATCAATTCTTATAATTGTAAGATATTTTTTAAAGGTGAGACCTGTAAATTTTTTAAATAGTCTTGAAAAATAATAAGGACTTAAATTTGCTATATTGGATATAGTTTTTAAATCTAAATCTGAATTATAATTTTTCTCAATATAATCTATTATATATTGTATTTTTGGTATATCAGGTATTTTCTTTGGCTTATCAGTGAGAGTTTTGTTACAGGTCGGAAAATGTCTTAAACAAAGTGAACTCAATTCTATTATTTTACCTTTTATGTATTGTTCAAAGAAAGGCCTTTCAGATCTGAATTCTTCTGATATTTCATAAAAAATACTTCTTAGTTTCATTTTTACACTATTATCTAACTTGTTCATTATGGAGCTATCTATAAAAGCTGAAGCAAAGTTAGCATTTTCTGGCCAGCCGGCAGGACATCCAACAATATCAGGTCTAAAAATTAAAACTACTATACTTGAACTGCGGTTTTCACTGTCATAATAATGTATATCTGTACTACTGAAAATGGCCATTTCACCTTTATTAAGTACTTTAGTTTCCTTATTTACTCCTATCAATATACTTCCTTCACATACATAAACCATTTCTACATCTATATGGTAATGTGCAAGAAAATTGTTATTAAAGCAATAAAATATGTTGGCTTCAAGTTCTGGAGAGTAAGATCTAGTTTCTAAAAAAGCACCCATAGTAGTACCTCCTAATATTAATAATAAAATTATATTAAATAGAGCAAGAATTGTCCATAAACAGATTATAATTGGCGAGAAATTATGCAGATAAAGAAATATAATTAAAGCATAATCTAGGTGTATACAATTACAAAAAGGATAAACGAAAGGTGATTTCTATGAAAGTTAATGAAATTATTTCAAAAATGACCATGCAGGAAAAATTTATATTACTTACAGGCAAAGATAATTGGAGTACAGTTCCTATGGAACAATTGGGAATTCCTTCTATTAGAGTATCAGACGGACCTCACGGGGTGAGAAAGGTAAGAGACAGATCTCAAGAAGAAAAAAAGCTTTTAGAAGGGGTAGTTACAGGTGTTACTTGGAATGAAGAAACGTTGAAAGGGGTTTGCTTTCCAACGGCTTCGGCTATAGCAGCCACATGGAATAAGGATTTAGCAAGAGAAACTGGAAAAGCTCTTGGAAAAGAGTGTGTAAACCTTGATATTGATGTTCTCTTGGGACCTGGAACTAATATAAAGAGAACTCCTTTATGCGGAAGAAATTTTGAGTATTTTTCAGAGGATCCATTGCTTGCTGGAGAACTTGCAGCTGAATATATTAATGGGGTTCAGAGTCAAAATGTTGGTACTTCATTAAAACATTTTGCAGGAAATAATCAGGAATTTGACAGAATGAACATCAGCAGTGAAATAGATGAGAGAACAATGAGAGAAATTTATCTTAAGCCCTTTGAGATAGCTGTTAAGAAAGCTCAACCATGGACTGTGATGTGCGCGTATAACAGATTTAATGGAATGTACTGCAGTGAAAATAAATTTTTGCTTGATGAAGTATTGAAAAAAGAATTTGGACATAAAGGAATAGTGGTTTCAGACTGGTGGGCAGTTCATGATAGAGCAAAAGCACTTAGTGCTTCATTGGAATTGGAAATGCCATTCAGTGATAAAAGTGTTGGGTCCCTGAAAAATTCTTACGAAAAAGGCGAAATAACTGATGAAGAAATTGATTCAGCAGTGGAGAGATTACTGAACTTTATTTTCAAGGCATATGACAGCAGGAAAAAAAGAGATAAGAGTTATGATGTAGAACACCAAAGAAAGCTGGCTAAGGAAGTAGCTCTTGAAGCTATTACACTTCTTAAAAATGAGGATAATCTCCTTCCAATTAATAAGGGTAATGTAAGGAATATAGCTGTAATTGGTGATATGGCAGAAAATCCAGCTATTCAAGGCGGCGGAAGCTCATGTGTTAATGCTGAACATGTAGTTTCACCTCTCGAGGCAATCAAAGATGCTGCAGGGGCAGATTTCAACATCGAATACTCTTCTGCATATAGAAATTGGGAACATACCTCTGAAGTTAATGGATTAAATACAGCTATGGAAATTGCCGGAAAATCAGATATAACGTTATTGTTTGTAGGGGATACTTCTCAGATTGAAGGAGAAAGTTTTGACAGAACCTCTATTAAGCTTCCAGCTATATTTGAAAAAGTTATTCTAAATATAGCTGAACAAAATCCTAATACGGTTGTGGTTGTTCAGGCGGGTTCAGCAATTGATATGTCAGCTTGGATAGATAAAGTAAAGGCTGTAGTGTTCTCATGGTTTACAGGTGAGGAGGGGGGAAGTGCATTAGCAGACATTCTATTTGGTAAGGTAAGTCCAAGTGGAAAAATTGCGGAAACATTTCCGCTTAAATTAGAAGATACACCTGCCTATGGAACTTATCCCGGAAATGGATATGCCTCATGGTATTCAGAGGGGATAATGGTTGGATATCGATATTATGATACTTATAAGAAACCAGTACTTTTTCCATTTGGTTATGGATTATCATATACAACTTTTGAATACTCAGGCATCAAGGTATCAGCTGATAATATAAAAGAAGATGATAAGCTTACAATAACACTTAAGATTAGAAATACTGGAAGCTATGCAGCAAAGGAAATAGTGCAGCTTTATGTAAGAGACATTGTTACTAAGGTAATACGCCCTTACAAAGAACTTAAGGCTTTTGAAAAAGTTTATCTAGAACCTAATGAGGAAAAAGAGATTAATTTCGTATTAGAAAAAGATGCTTTCGCATATTATAATACTACACTTAAGAAATGGTTCGTAGAAAGTGGAGATTTTGAAATACTTGTAGGAAGTTCTTCTAGAGACATAAAAGCTTCAAAGAGAGTTAATATACAAGCTAAGAAGAATTTTTCATAAAAGAAGGTTGAGTGATTCTTGTCGGCTGAAAAATCCCTTCAAGCACCACTCAACCTTACGCTAATTTTGTAACTTAATAAAGTGTTATTTATTTAGCTATATATAACCAGTACAAGTAGTGGTTATTTTACTCTTTATGAATTTATGTTTTTTGTCAATGCATAGAGTCAGCATAGGTGAGGAAGTGGTTGGAGGAGGCATTTTCCAGCCGACGGAAATCACTTCCTCACCTTTTTATATGATTATTTTGTAGGAGTGATAATATGAATTATGGTTACTTTGATGAAGAAAACAAGGAGTATGTAATAACAAGGCCTGATACACCAGCACCTTGGGCTAATTATCTCGGCTCACCTGAATACGGAGCGATAATCTCAAACAATGCAGGTGGATATAGTTTTGTAAAATCTGGAGCAAACGGCAGGATAATACGTTATAGATTTAATGCTATAGCTTCTGACCAACCTGGAAGATACATATATTTAAGGGACAGAGACAGTAAGGAATATTGGTCTGCTACCTGGCAGCCTGTAGGAAAGAACCTTGATAAGTATAAGAGTGAGTGTCATCATGGTACTGCATATACTAGATTTGAATCTACATATGATAACATTAAAATGGATACATTGTATTATGTTCCGCTGAATAAAACTTATGAAGTATGGAAGTTTAAAGTAACTAATGAAGATAAGAAAGTAAGAAATATTTCTGCTTTTGGATATGTTGAGTTTACTACTGATAGTAATTATGAGCAAGATTCTGTTAATCTTCAGTACACTCAATTTATAACTAGAACAGAATATATTGAAAATAAAATAGTTCAACATATAAATGAAAATGTGGACAAGAATGACAAGGGAAGTAACGGACTTGAAAGATTTTTTGGGCTTGTTGGACAAGAAGTAACTGCATACAACGGAGATAGAGATTCTTTTGTAGGCTCATATAGGAGCTATTCAAATCCGATAGATATAGAAAACGGTCACTGCAGCAATTCATTAAATTATAATGAGAATCCATGTGGAGCACTTCAAACAGATATCACGTTACAGCCTGGTGAAACAAAGGAAATGGTATTTTTGCTTGGTGCTTATGATAATGAAAAAGCAAACAATATAATGAAGGCTTATAAGGATTTATCTGTAACCGAAAAAGAAATTAAGGAACTTAAGAATTTCTGGCATGGAAAACTTAACAATCTTCAGATAAACACACCTGACAAAAATTTTAATAATATGGTAAACACTTGGAATTCATATCAGTGTTTTATTACGTTTATATGGTCTAGAGCAGCTTCTTTTATTTATTGTGGTCTTAGAAATGGATATGGTTACAGAGACACTGTTCAGGATATACAGGGAATCATACATCTAGCACCAGAGATGGCACTGGAAAAGATAAGATTTATGCTGTCTGCGCAGGTTGATAATGGAGGAGGACTTCCGCTTGTAAAATTTACTCACAATGCAGGACATGAAAATACTCCAGATGATGCGCAGTATGTTTCCGAGACTGGTCATCCTAGCTATAGAGCAGATGATGCATTATGGCTTTTCCCTACTGTTGAAAAATATATTAATGAAAGTGGTAATATAGATTTTATCAATGAGCAGATAGTGTTTGCAAACACAGAGGAAAAGGTATCGGTTTATGAGCATCTGAAGAGGGCCATTAAATTCAGCATGGAGAGGCTTGGAGCTCATAACCTTCCAGCAGGTCTCCATGCAGATTGGAATGACTGTTTAAGACTTGGTAAACTTGGAGAATCAACGTTTGTTGCTTTTCAGCTCTATTATGCTCTTAGAATATTAAAAAAATATTCTGTAAGACTTAAAGATGAGGAGTATATAGGATATATTGATGAGAAATTGAAGGAACTTAAGGAAAGCATAAACACAAACTGCTGGGAAGAAGATCAATTTGTCAGAGGAATACGAGATAATGGAGAGATAGTTGGTTCAAAAACTCAACCGGAAGCAGCTACATGGCTAAATCCTCAGAGCTGGGCAGTAATAAGCGGTTTTGCAGATGAAAGGCAAACTAAATTGTGTTTGGATACAGTTTATAAAATCTTAAATACAGCACATGGTACAATGATTTGTTATCCTCCTTACAAGGATCACACCTTTGATGGGGCGTTAATGACGCTGTTTAATCCATATACAAAGGAAAATGGAGGTATATTTTCACAAACACAAGGATGGATTATATTAGCTGAAGCTTTAGCTGGCAATGGAGATAGAGCTTTTAAATATTTTCAGGAATGCAACCCTGCTGAAATGAATGATAAGGCTGAAATAAGAAAGATGGAACCTTATGTTCATGGGCAGTTTGTTGAAAGCAAAGGCAGTCCATTTGAAGGAAGAGCTCACGTGCATTGGCTTACTGGAACTGCATCTACTGTTATGGTAAGTTGTGTCGATGGAATCCTTGGAATAAAGCCAAGCGTTGATGGAATAGAAATAGAACCTTGTATTCCTAAGAGTTGGGATGGATTTACTATGCAGAAGAATTTCAGAGGAAAACAGCTTAATATAACAGTTAAGAATAACAGCCATATCGAAAAAGGAGTTAAAAAAGTTTTGCTTAATGGGCAAGATTTAGTGGATAAGCATATTGGTTTTGAGCAGCTTAAAGAGGAGAATGAGATAATACTATATATGTAATTTTACAAGATCATAGGGTGGTAAAGACTAGAGTATAGCTGTAGGAAGTGGTTGGAGGAGGCATTTTTTAGCCGACGGAAATCACTTCCTACCCTTTTTATTAAATATAAACACTATCATAAGTATCGGAAATACCACTGGCAGGATAGTATCTATTTTAAATCCGTCTGCAATAATTGAATATATAAAAGCAGCTATAGATACTATAAAATATGAAAGTACACCTAAGAGATTTTTTGATAATATAAACTTTATTGATAATATTATTAGAAGGTACATTATCAAATAAATAACAGATTCAAGGACTGGTTTGGATTTGTAGCCCATATATGCAAGGTTTCTATCTAAAGATTCCCTAAAGAGTATGGCTATAATTGTGCTTACTGAAGCTATTATCCACAATGATAATTGAATTATGCACAGCGATACTATGGGAAGTCCTAGACCATTATTTTCTTTATTCTTCATATTTAAAATTCTCCGATCCATAGGTTTATTTATAGAATAATTATAGGTTAATAAGAAAGATTTATCAATAAAGGATAAATTAACTTTTATGTTATGGTATACTCTATAATAGGATAATAAGCATATAGCATTATATAAAATAGAGCAATCTGGTAATATGTCAAGATAGTTTTTTTAAATGTTTCGATATGTTTTTCTTAAAAAAGGGTGCAAGAAATAAACATTCGGATTTTTTAATAAAAAATCGAATGTCAGTTCGTCTCGATATG
>NZ_MZGV01000097.1 GCF_002029235.1 Clostridium oryzae | reverse complement strand
TACTTCTTCGTAAAACACGCTGTACCATTTTTTCATTTAGTGACCACCTTTTCTCCTATTTAGTGGTGTATCTTTATATTAATTAAAAGTTATCCACAATTGGCAAAATACATAAATTCCTAAAGAGAAAAAAAGGGTAGGAAGTGATTTCCGTCGGCTGGAAAATGCCTCCTCCAACCACTTCCTACCCTATGCCGGCTCTATGCATTTACAAAATATTATTTTCTATATTACTTCTCACAAATTTTTTCTTGTTTATTTATTAGTATTTTCTTCAGAGCTATCTTCAATATTACTTCATATATTATATAGTTGCATCTTTTTAGCAACGCATACAATTTATTCATTCACAATTACAAATTTCAGATAAATACGGGTTTGTCACAACACTAAATGATGAAACCATCTTTTTTATTTCTTCAAAAATATCTCTTAATGTTTTCCTCTAAATATCTATAGTATTTTTATACCCAATAATTGAATATAACGTGCTTTCTTAGGCAATTATATTAATAATGACATTTATATTATAGTGCTATGAATAATGCATAGATTGTTTATGGTCCATAGATAATAGATGTCAAATAGAAAAAATCTATGAAAGGAGGATGTTACGTTAAAACACATAACAATAGCCCTCTTTATTTACTGTTTTTTGTTTTTGGCGTAACTATATCGTTATGAGTTTAGTGCTTATTGGTGGACATGATAGAATGTATGAAGAGTATAGAAATGTCTGTAATAAGAAAGGTCATAAAGTAAAAATATATACACAAATGCCAGCCAGATTCGATAAAGCCATTGGCTATCCTGACAGAATTGTTTTATTTACATCAACCGTATCTCATAAAATGATTAGAACGGCAATTAAAGAAGCAAGGAAAAAAAACATACCTGTTATTAGATGCACTAATAGCAGTAGTTCATCACTTTCAAACCTTTTAGAACAACTTTAAACTCACTTATTTGTCAGTAACTTAGTATATAATCTTATCGATTTATCAAAACACGTTTATTGTCCTCCTGGTATTACATCAAGATGCAATCCTACAATAATTATATGTTTACTTCACTTTTCCATTGATTTACTTCAAGGGCTGCATATATAATAATAATATATGTAATTAAATTGGGGTTACAACTTATGTATAAATTTAAAATTAACCAGCTTGCAAATTCTATTAATAATGAACTTATTAATATACGCAGGGATATTCATGCTCATCCAGAAAGTGGATTGGAAGAATTCAGAACCTCTGCTTTAGTAGCAAGTATCCTTTCAAAACTAAACTTAGAAGTAAAAACTAATATTGGCGAAACTGGAGTCGTTGGATTACTCAAAGGCAAATTTCCCGGAAAAACCATAATGCTTAGAGCTGATATGGATTGTCTAAAAATAAATGAACTAAATGAACTATCCTATAAATCATTAACTCCTGGATATATGCATGCATGTGGTCATGATGCACATACTACATGGCTGTTAGGCGCAGCAATGATACTTAGTAAGTTTAAAGATGAATTGCACGGAAACGTTAAATTTGTATTTCAGCCTGCCGAAGAAACCGTAGGAGGAGCTGAGAGAATGATCAAGGCAGGAGTACTTGATAATCCAAAAGTAGATGCTGTTATTGGAGCGCATGCATGGCCTGATGCACCTAGCGGCTGTATAGCCGTTAGATATGGTGCTATGATGGCAGCTCCGGATAGATTTAAGATTACAATAATAGGCAAAGGAGGTCATGGTGCCGCACCTCACCTGTCTGTAGACCCTATTGCAATAGCTTGTGAAGTTTATTCCGGAATTCAAAATATAATCTCAAGACAGATAGATCAGTTAGAACCTGTATTGATAAGCATTTGTCGCTTCAATTCAGGATCTTCTTATAATATAGTTCCAGATACAGCCGAATTGGAAGGTACCGTTAGAACTTTTAGTAATGATATAAGAGATTCTATTCCAAAACTTATGGAGCGTAAAATCAAAGGCATATGTGATAGCAGCGGAGCAACCTATAAACTTGATTATACGCCATATTATCCTCCAGTTATTAATAATGATGATATGAATGCTTTACTAGAAGAAGTCGGCCATGAAATGTTTGGGGAAGGCAACGTAATAAAATTATCTAAACCCGTTATGATAGGTGAGGATTTCTCGAATTTCCAGCAGAATCTACCTTCTACGTTTTTCGGTGTAGGAACTTACAATGAAGAAAAAGGCATTGTTCATAGTCTTCACAGCCCTAATTTCAACATCGACGAGGATATCCTGCCAAAAGCATCCTCAGTATTTGCACTTTATGCACTACGATATTTAAACGGACATTTATAAAAAATGGTTACACCCTATGTCGGCCGGTTACGTTCATTAAGCAATTACACCACATCTTTTAGGCAAATTTCCTAATGGCTCATAACTCGGCTACGCCTCAAACAATTCGCCATCTTAACGGAAATTTGCCTAAAAGACATGGGTAATTGCTAAACTCACTCCAAATGCCTCCGTCGGATGTAACCATTTTTAATGCCCTAACTCTTAATATTAACAAGATGCTTTTATTATACTGCTTCTGTTGCCTTCTTATCTTAATTCTCTAATTTCAAAATATATTACTGTTTCTTGTTAACTTCTTCGTAAACACGTTGTATCGTTTTTTCATTTAATAACCACCTTTTCTCCTATTTAGTGGTGAATCTTAATTTTGATTAAAAGTTATCCACAATTGGAAAAAATCATAAATTCCTATAGACTAAAATAAGGGATGAGTGACCTCCGTCGGCTGGAAAATGCCTCCTACGGCCACTCAACCCCTTTAACCAGCTCTATGCATTTACAAAGTGCTATTTTCTATATTACCTCTTACAAATTATTTTTCTTATTTATTTGTTTTTTAGTATTTTCTTAAGAGCTTTCTTCTTATTACTTCGTATATTATATAATTACATCCTTTTAACAATAAATTCAATTTATAAGTAAGTAAGAAGTAAGAGTTATTGAAGAAATTCAGCCTAAAGCAGAATTTCTTCCTTCTCTTTACTCTTCTATTTATTTAATCCCTTTAACTCCAAATCCCGCACCTTCACCTACTGTTATGATGCTTTCATTGAAAACAGCTCCACCTAGAATTGGATCTTCACTGCACAGTACTGGTCCGTCTAGATCTATCTTTGTTATTACGCTTTTAGCTGCTGCTAGATGAACCGCAGCATTTACACTTACCTTAGCTTCAAGCATACAGCCAATCATGCATTCTACTCCATAAATTTCAGCTAAAGAACATATCTTAAGTGCATTATGTATTCCACCTGTCTTCATAAGCTTGATATTGACTAAATCCGCAGCTCTCATCTGCATTATTGTAGCAGCATCCATGGGTGAAAATACGCTTTCATCTGCCATTACAGGTATATAAACATTATCCGAAACAAATTTAAGACCTTCGAAATCATGAGCTTGTACAGGTTGCTCTACGAACTCAATGTTAAGTCCTGCATCTTCCATCTTTTTAAGTATATAAACAGCTTCCTTAGGTTTCCAGCCCTGATTAGCATCTATTCTTAAATCAATGTCATACCCAACAGCTTTTCTTACAACTTTTAATCTTTCTATATCAAGTTTACTATCTTTACCAACCTTGATTTTCAAAGTTTTATACCCTAAATTCATTGCTTCTACGCTATCTTTAGCCATTTGCTCTGGATCGTTAACACTTATAGTTATGTCCGTAACAATTCTATTCCTGTATCCGCCCAGCATCTTATATACTGGAATTCCGTACAGTTGTCCATATAGATCATAAAGTGCTATATCTACAGCAGCCTTAGCACTGGTGTTTTTAACGATGCATTTATCAAGTTTACTCATTAAGCTTTCAAAATTATCTACTTCCATACCTATTAGAGATGGCTTTATAACCTCATTAATAGCTGCTGTTATAGACCCTTTAGTATCTCCCGTTATTACCGCTGTTGGAGGAGCCTCACCATACCCCGTGTTTCCCGTATCTGTTAGTACCTCCACAATTATATCTTCCACACTGTTAACCGTTCTAAGAGCAGTCTTAAATGGTTTTTTTAGCGGTACTGATATTTCCTTAAGTTTTATATCAATAATTTTCAATTTCTATTCCTCCTTTAGTAAAATAACTGTAAAACATCGAAGAAACTCTACCGAGTACGTTTCTGGCATAATTGTCACTCTTGGCATTCCAGGTAAACATAGAAAATATATAGTCACCTTTATTAGAGTATACTATACCCACATCATTTTTTATGTTTGTAAGATCACCAGTTTTATGAGCTATAATAACATCATCTGGTAAATCAAGCTTCATCATTGAATAGTCAAGTTGATTTTTCATTATTTCAAGCATCTGCTCACTGGCTTTTTCGCTTACTAACTTGCCTTTATAAGCTAGCTGAAGAAATCTAGCTGCATCCGCCGCTGATGTCTCATTGTCGATACCAGCTTCTCTAGTCTCAAAATCTAACATCTTTCTTTTCACAGAAGTCTTTGTAAAACCATACCTAGCATTAAAGTCATTTATATTGCTCATCTTCAAACGTTCAATAAGTACGTTAGTTGCAGTATTATCACTTTGTATTATCATAAGAGTGATAAGATCTCTAATAGTGTAAGTAGTGTTTTCATCGAGAAGATACACTATACTGTAAGGTATTCTTTCTTTTTTAGTTATAGCAATCCTTTCCTCTAAAGATAATTCACCATTTTCAGTCATTTCAAAAGCTCTTGCCATAATAAATAATTTTATTATTGATGCTGATTGGATCTTTGTATTACCATTTACATCTATTATACACTCGTCATTATGCAAATCTTTTATTACAAGTGAATATTGTATATCTTTATTTTTCATGTAATCAATTATTGCTTTTTCTATCAATTTATCAACTCCAATATTATGATATAGTTAAAATATTAATAAGTTTGTATTTTAATAAATATTATACAATATTTATTCACTAACATGTATAATAAATATACATATTATTTTAAAGCGAGGTGCAGCCTTATGTATAAAATAGATTGTCAAATTCCAGAGTATATGAACTCTGCTTCTTTCTGGATAACTAAGATAAACGATGCAGATGGCCTTATATTATCTTCAAATGCTATCAGCGATTTTAACTACAAGATATCAAAAAAGGTACCTGTATTGTGTGATTTTGATGCCAAGCAAGGTTACATTGATTTCAACACACTATCAAATCTGATTGAAAGCTATAAAATTCCACAAAAACAAATGTATAGTGCTGAAGGACACCCTATTGAAAGCAATTTTTATAAACAGCTTGTTCTCAACACTAATCTTGAGGCCGTGTTAGAAAAAAATCCAATTAAGTACGGTATTACTTTTAAAAAAACTCAATTAAGAAATTTCCCAACTGATACAGCTATTTACGCTTCTCTTCAGCATGCAGAAATGAAGAATTTCGATAGACTTCAGGAAACAGGCTGTGAGCCATGTGAAGCATTACTACTTCTTCATTCAAGCAAGGATAAAAAATGGTATTTTGTGAAAAAATATAATTATTACGGCTGGGTTAAAGCTGATGACATAGCCATTTCAAAAAACAGAAAAGATGTCTTTGACTATATCGAAACCAAAAATTTTCTAACAGTCATAGACAAACGTATCACCATATCAATTAATTATGATGGATATGATTCTATCAGCTATGGCATGGGAACTAAATTATACCTAACTAAACCTGCTGCTTCACATTCAGATTATTTATATGTAAAAATTCCCCTGCGCTCAGTTGATGGTGCATTATACTATAAAGAAGTTAAACTTAAAAAATCCTCTTCCATAATTGAAGGTTATCTTCCTTATACCAGAGCTAATATCTTGTCGCAAGCATTTAAATTTCTTGGTACAGGTTACGACTGGGGAGATAAGAACTTTGGGCAAGACTGTTCAGGTTTCATTCTTGCGATTTATAAGAGTTTCGGATTTAAACTTCCCAGAAACGCTGATGAACAAGAAGCTTCATTCATAAATACAAAAAACTCCATAATCTTTAATGAGCACGATAATCAGAAAATAAGGAATCAAAAACTTGATAGCCTAAAACCCGGAGCGGCAATTTTTAAAGATGGACATGTAATGATGTACTTAGGAAAACATGATAATATCCATTATATGATACACAGTTTTGCCGAATATGGAGTATTGACACAGAATGGTGCCTACGAATGCAGAACAGCTATGATGGTTGCTATTTCTCCAGTAACATTAAAAAATTCCAAAGGTGTACCATTTATAAATACGTTCACTTCCTGTGTTGTATATGAGTAATATAATCATTGTAGAAGCCTAATCCTAATAAAGAGTCGGAAAATATCCGACTCTTTATATTGCTTCTATTTATATTTATTTACCTTGTACATATGCTCTGTCAAAGGACATTCCACCAAGCGGTGTCTTTACAACGCCTTTGCAATATGGTTTAGCTGCTACTGTACTTACACCAAATACAACAGGTATTACTCCCACATCACCCATAAGTATATCCTCAGCTTGGTGTATATATTGCATTCTCTTTGCAGGATCTTTTTCTAGTTTAGCTGCTGCAATAAGTTTATCATATTTAGAATTCTTATACTTTCCATCGTTATTTCCATCATTGCTAACAACAAGCTGCATGAATGTCATAGGATCCATATAGTCACCAATCCAGTTATCTCTTGAAATATCGAATTTACCCTGCTTAAGATTAGTCAAAAGAACCTTCCATTCAACTTCATTAAGCTTTACATTTACTCCAATCTTCTTCCACATATCCTGAAGAGCCTGAGCTACTTGCTTGTTTACTGGATCTGAGTTGTAAGAATACTCAATCGTTGGAAGTCCTTTACCATTTGGATATCCAGCCTCTGCTAACAGTTTCTTAGCTTGTGCTATATCAGCTTTACCGCTATAGTAGTCTCCGCCAACAGTTCTAAATTCTTTTGATGAATCTGAATCTTTTATTCCAAAAGGAATAAATCCTGTAGCAGGTTTACGTCCATCTTGGAAAACTGCATCTGCAATACCTTGTCTATCAATAGCTAAAGAAAGCGCTTTTCTTAACTTAACATTCTGGAATAATTTCTTTTTACTGTTTATTGCAATATAAGTATCTTGAACGCTTGGAATAGCCTTTGCCTTTCCATCAGCTAGGTAGTTCTTAACATCTGTAGCAGGTATCGTATCAAGATAATCTATATCTCCAGTCTCATAAGCACTTAACGCAGATGATGAATCTGTCATCATTAAGAACTTTAATTTGTCCAATTTAACTTCTTTTTTATCCCAATAGTTATCATTCTTGACAAAGTCTATCTCAGAATCATGTGTCCATTTAGTCATTTTAAATGGTCCATTTCCTATAAATGTATCTGGGTTCTGTGTCCATTTTTCTGGATCTTTTTCAACTATATCCTGTCTTACTGGCATTAATGTAGCAAGGGCAGTAAGCTGAAGGAAATATGGTGTAGGATTCTGTAATTCTACTTCAAGCGTCTTATCATCGACAGCCTTTACACCAACATCTGAAGCTTTAGCTTTACCTAAATTGTATGCTTCTCCATTTTTAAGATAATAAAGCTGAGTTGCATATCCTGCTGCTGTCTTTGGATTAAGTACTCTTAACCATGCATAAACGAAATCTTGTGCTTTTAAATCTTTTCCATCTGACCATTTAGCATCTTTTCTGATATGGAATGTAAATTTAACAGGATTGTTTTTATCGTAGTCTACTTTTTCTGCAGCTGCAGGTACAGGATTTAGATCCTTATCAAACTTCATTAAACCCTCAAACATAGCATTATCAACACTAGATGCTCCAATTGCAGTACCAAGACCTGGATCTATCGAGTCTGGTTCAGCCCCCATATTATAAACAATGCTTTGAACATCTTTCTTACTAGAAGATTTTCCTGCATCCTTTGATTTGCTTGCACACCCAGAAAGCAAAGTAGCAGTAAGTGATACAGTTAAAACTGCTGTGATAACTTTGGATAGAATTCTTTTACTCACTAAAAGTCCCCCTTTTATTAATATAATTTTGTAATATAGAATATATATTAGGGTAAAATGCAGACATACTTTTTATATTTTCATCATATTTTTTATATTTGTGAATTCTGCAATTCAACCCTATAATAATTATCAAATTAATATAAATGACATGCCACACTGTGGTCTGGAGCCATTTCTTTAAGTTTTGGTGTAACTTGTCTGCAAATATCTTTTGCATATTTACATCTTCCACTAAATCTACAACCTTCCGGCGGATCAATAGGACTTGGTACATCGCCATTGAGTACGATTCTTGATTTTGTTGCAGATTCATCTGGATCAGGAATAGGTATTGCTGATAGTAAAGCCTGAGTATATGGATGAAGTGGTTTTGAATACAATTCGTTACTTTCTCCAACCTCTACCATATTACCAAGATACATTACTCCTATTCTGTTGGAAATATGTTTAACCATCGATAAATCATGTGCTATGAACAGATATGTCAGATTCAAGTTTTCTTGGAAATCCTCTAACATATTTACAATCTGAGCTTGTATTGATACATCAAGTGCAGATATGGGTTCATCGCAAACAATAAATTCTGGTTCTACTGCCAAAGCTCTGGCTATACCTATTCTTTGTCTTTGTCCACCCGAAAATTCATGAGGATATCTATTGATATGCTCACGGTTTAACCCTACAGTATCTAAAAGATATTGAATTTTTTCTTTTCTTTCTTTTCCAGAGGCTAATCTATGAATATCCATAGATTCACCAATAATATCTCCAACTGTCATACGTGAATCAAGTGATGCGTATGGATCCTGAAATATTATTTGCATTTTTTTTCTATAAGGAAGCATCTCTTTTTCTGACAGTTTTTCTATATTTTTTCCGTCAAATATTATCTCTCCGTCAGTAGGTTCATACAACTTCAATGTTGTTCTTCCACAGGTTGTTTTTCCACATCCTGACTCACCTACAAGACCTAAAGTTTCTCCCTTTTTAATATAAAATGAAACATCATCTACAGCCTTTACGTAACTAACCTTATTATTAAAAAATCCTTTTTTAACTGGATAATATTTTTTTAAATTTTTAACTTCTAATAGAATTTTATCTTCATTACTCATTGTTTTTCCTCCCTAGTAAAGGATTTTCAATCCTCGGCGCATCAGGATGATTTAACCAGCAAGCTGAAACTTGAGTGTCACTAATCTCGAAACCCTGTGGTTTCTTTTCAAGGCATACTCCCATAGCATAGTCACATCTAGCAGCAAAAGGACATCCTTTTGGAGGATTAAGTAAGTTTGGTGGTTGCCCCTCTATAGGCTTCAGTCTTTCCTTTATCAAATTCTTGGGATTAGGTACACTCCTTAGCAATCCCCATGTATATGGATGTCTCGAATTATAGAATATATCCCTCTTTGTTCCTCTCTCTACTATAGTTCCGCCATACATAACATTTATCATGTCACATAAATCAGCTACTATTCCTAAATCATGAGTTATCATTATTATAGAAGTATTCATTTTTTCTTTAATATCCTTAAGCAACTCAAGGATTTGTGCCTGAATTGTTACATCAAGTGCTGTAGTAGGCTCATCAGCTATTACAAGCTCAGGTTCACATATAAGTGCTGTAGCAATCATAACCCTTTGCCTCATTCCACCAGAAAATTCATGCGGATATTGTTTAAGTCTTCTCTCCGGCTCAGGTATACCTACAAGTTTAAGCATTTCTATAGCTTTGTTTTCAGCTTCTGCCTTAGATATTTTCCTGTGAACCACAAGTGGCTCCATAAGCTGTCTTCCTATTGTCAAAAGCGGATTTAGGGATGTCATAGGATCCTGAAATATCATACCAATTCTGTCTCCCCTTATCGCCTTAAGTTCACTCTTTTTAAGATTCGTTATATTCGTTCCGCTAAATGTTATCGTACCATCAGTTATTTTTCCATTGTCAGAAAGTAATCTCATTATCGACATCATAGTGACAGATTTTCCGCTGCCTGATTCTCCAACTATACCTAATGCATCACCTTTTTTCAAACTAAAGGATACATCCCTTACAGCTTTTACTTCTCCAGCATAAGTATAAAATGAGGTACACAAGTTATTTACTTCAAGTATATTCTCCATTGTCACACCTACTTTCTCATTTTAGGATCTAAAGCATCTCTAAGACCATCACCTAAGAGGTTAAATGCTATCATTGTTATACATATAGCCATAGCAGGAATAAAAAGTTGATATGGATATGATCTGTATGTTGCAAGAGCATCATTACATAATGTACCCCAGCTTGACATTGGTGCAGAAACTCCTAAACCTACAAAGCTTAGAAATGCTTCTGTAAAAATTGCATCTGGAATTGATAAGGTTAATGTAACTATTATCTGACCCATACAGTTAGGAATAAGATGTTTCAATAAGATTCTTCTTCCATTTGCTCCAGCTGCTTTTGCTGCAAGAATAAATTCCTGATTTTTAAGTGAGAGTACTTGTCCTCTAACTATACGTGCCATACCAGTCCAGTATGCGATTCCTAGTGTTATATATACATTTCCAAGCCCTTTTCCCATTACCACCATAAGTAATATTACATAGAGCATCATAGGTATACTGTATAATATATCTACTATTCTCATCATGATATTATCAACCATTCCACCTTTATATCCGGCAAACCCTCCATACAATAGACCTATCGTAAGATTGATAATAGCAGCGACGAATCCTACTGAAAGGGATATTCTAGCTCCATACATTACTCTTACGAAAATATCTCTTCCAAGCTGATCTGTACCGAACCAATGTACTTTATTAGGTGCTTTATTTGCATTCAGAAGATTGTTGCTTGCATAGTCAAATTTAGATATATAAGGACCAAAAATAGCTATTAATACAAGGACTATTACTACAATAAGACAAAGCATAGATACTTTATCTTTTTTTAGCCTTCTCCAAGCATCCTGCATATATGAAAGGCTTTGTCCTGGTATTGCATCTTCTTTTATTTTCTGCTTATCGGCTGGACTAAAATCCAAATCTGATTCTTTATAATCAACATAAGATGATTCCATTTATTTCACTTCCTACCCTTCAAGTTTTATTCTTGGATCTATAAGTGCATATAAGATATCTACTATCAAATTTGATATTATCAAGAATGCGCTATAAAATATCGTAACACCTAATATCAATGTGTAATCCCTGTTAGATATACTATCTACAAATGATCTTCCAAGTCCCGGTATAGTAAAAATCTTTTCAATAATAAAACTTCCAGTTAATATACCTGCTATTAATGTGCCTAAATATGTTATTACAGGAAGTATTGCATTTATTAAAGCATGTCTAAAAATTATAGCTGTTTCAGACAATCCTTTTGCCCTAGCATTTCTTATGAAATCCTGTCTGATAACATCAAGCAAGCTTGATCTAACAAGTCTTGTAATAAACGCACATGAAAAACCTGCAAGGCCTATAGCTGGTAACACATAATGTTTAGGACTTGTGAGTCCAAATACAGGAAAAATTCTAAGTTTTTCGGCAAAAATATAAATGAACATTGTTCCCATAACGAAACTAGGTATTGTAACTCCCAGTATGCTGACAAACATGACAAGCTTATCCGGCCATCTGTTTTGGTTTAGTGCCGAGATTATCCCCATAAATATTCCAAATGCTAATGAAACTAATACAGCTACAGTTCCTAATCTAGCTGATACCGGGAAACTTCTGCCTATGATATCATTAACGGTAGTTCCTTTCTGCGCTGTGGATGGTCCCATATCTAACGTGAGCAAATTTTTAAGATAATTTCCATACTGCCAATAAAGCGGTTTATCTTGATGATATTTAATCATTAAATTTTTCTTTATCTCAGGTGGCAATTTCTTGTCCGAATCAAAAGGTCCACCTGGTATCGCATGAGCCAGTAAAAATGTAATTGTTATTACAACCCATAGAGTGAATATACTTGACACTATTCTCTTGAGCAAATATTTTGACATTATGCACCTCCGAAGTATGATATTTTGTATAATTATAACAAACAGCTTATAATTATAACAATACATGATTTATAATTATAACATGTAAATGCAATTAATCAATATATAATATTAATACTTCATCTTGGTAAAATAATCTATGAAATTTTTTTTGTTTACTTCATTTTAATACTTTAATAT
>NZ_MZGV01000096.1 GCF_002029235.1 Clostridium oryzae | reverse complement strand
TGCCCTAATTGTGATGCAGATTTTTATTATTCAGGAGAAAAGAAAGTAGAAGAAGGTTCGTATTTAGTTGATGAGAACGAACCTTTTCCATTCTAAAACTCATAGTCCCCGGTAGGGGATTTTTTTATTTCAGAAAGTCAAAGAATTTATCAAGTGCCAATTTGTCAAGTGCCTGGCACTTGACAAAATGGAAAGATGAAAGGTGGTAGTACCAAATGTATGAACAATATGTAGATATTAAAAAATTAAAAGAAATAATGCCAGATGCTAATGAAGTGATTATAGAAAAAATAAATAAGATGAATCAATTGATGGAAGAAGGGATAAACCCTTATCCTTATTCCTATGATAAGGTAACTCATTCAGACTATATCATTAATAACTATCATAGTATAAACAGTGAAGAAAGCTTTAATATGGCTGGAAGGATAATGTTGTTAAGAAGAATGGGAAATGCAACCTTTATGAATATAAGTGACCAGACTGGAGATATTCAGCTATATGTTAGCAAAAACAATATAGGTCAGGAGAAATATAAACTTATCAAATTGATTGATGTAGGTGATTTGATTGGGGTAAAGGGAACTGTTTTTAAAACAAAAACTGAGGAAATAACTATAAGAGTCACAGAATTAACAGTGCTTTCAAAAGCAATCAGACCCTTACCGGAAAAATACCATGGCATTCAGGATATGGATTTAAGGCAGAGACACAGGTCGTTAGATATGATTATGAACAATGAAGTAAAGGAAAGATTCATAAATAGATCAAAAGCGATGTCAGCACTAAGAGAATTTCTCAATGAAAGAGATTTTATTGAAGTAGATACGCCTGTGCTGGATACTAAGTATGGCGGAGGAGAGGCGAAACCATTCATAACTGAGGTTAATTCAATGAACACTGAAGTGTATATGAACGTATCTCCTGAGCTTTATTTAAAAAGAATGATGGTAGGAGGAATAGAGAGAGTTTATACTTTGGCTAGATCCTTTAGAAATGAAGGAATAGATAAAACGCATTATCCAGAGTTTACGCTATTTGAGTGTTATATGGCTTATGCGGATTACAACGACATGATGGAGCTGATGGAAAGCTTATACCAGTATGTCTTCAATAAAGTAATACATACCACTAAAGTAGTTTATGAAGGTGTAGAAATAGATTTTAAGGCTCCTTGGAAAAGAGAAAAAATGTGTGATCTTGTAAAAAGACATACACATATAGAGGTTGAAAATTTAAGTAAAGAGGAGATAGTTAATGCTATAGAACAAAAAGAACTTTTAAAGACAGTACAGCAGGAAGGGTTTATCATCAGGGAAGCTTCAAAAGGTGAACTTATTATGACGTTGTTTGATGAATATTGTGTACAAAATTTGATTCAGCCAACTTTTGTGATTGATTTTCCTATGGATTCTTCACCGCTTTGTAAGATTCATAGAGATAATCCTGATCTTATTGAAAGATTTGAACCCTATGCCTATGGTATTGAGCTGGGGAACGCATATTCAGAACTTAATGATTCATTAAGGCAAAGAGTACTTTTAAATGAACAGGCAAGTAAACTCAGAGCAGGACTTGAAACTGCAAGTCCTATGGATGAGGAATTTGCAGTTGCTATAGATACGGGTATGCCGCCAGCTGGAGGTCTTGGCATTGGTATCGACAGAATGATAATGTTTCTTACTGGAGCAGCTTCAATCAAAGATGTAATTGCATTTCCACTGGTAAAAAGATAAAAAATGGTTACACCCTATGTCGGCTAGTTCCGCTCATTAAGCAATTACACCACATCTTTTAGGCAAATTTCCTAATGGCTGATAACTCGGCTACGCCTCAAACAATTCGCCATCTTAACGGAAATTTGCCTAAAAGACATGGGTAATTGCTAAATTCACTCCAAATGCCGACGTCGGCTGAAACCATTTTTAATGCCCTAACTCTTAATTTTTACACAATACTTTTATTTTATTAATTCTATTATCTTTTTATCCTAATTCACTAACTTTAAAACTTATGCTTAAAGCTTCACATGTGTATTTAAAAGGCATATCAGTTTTATATACTATGGAGAGATGCTTGATGTATGTTCAACTTTTTTAGATGATTTGTTTAAATGGATTGCTGTTAATGAAGTGAAACTAGCTCCTAATAAAATTGGGCTTGTTTCGGTATACGATAAGGATTATTTTATAACAAAACGAGTCCAAGTAATGATTCCTGTTGTTTTGGCTCAATAATAGCAAGAAATATCATGAAAGTAACAGTCCGCTGTTTTATAGTAAGTATAAGAACAGCAGGCTGTTACTTTTTGATAATTATTATAGTTAGGAGAGTTAATATGAGCACTACAATCTATTATTTTTCAGGTACAGGTAACTCACTTAAGGTAGCAAAGGATATAGCAGGTAGATTAGAAAATTCAGATATAATACCTATTTCAAGTACGCTTGCTAGTGAAAAAATTAGTACAGTTTCTGAACGAATAGGGATAGTTTTACCTATCTATATATATGGTTTACCTAAGATTTTATCTGGATTCATAAGTAAACTAGACTATACTATACGTTTAAGGATAAATATGTTTTTGCTGCAGCAACATGTAAATCGCAACCTGGAGGAGCACTTTTACAGCTCCGCAATGAATTAAGCATGAAAGGAATAAAACTTTCTTCGGGTTTCAATATTTGCATGCCAGGAAATAATATTGTATATTATAAAAGCGATACAGAAGATAAGCAAAATGAGAAAATTTCAATGTTTGAAAAAAGATTAAACAAGATTATTTCAGTAATAAACAAGAAAATAAGTACACCTATTGAAAAAGGGAGCTTTTCTCAATGCTTTTTTGGAACGAAAATATTATATAGGCTGCTAATAAGATCTTTTTCATCCTACGATAAACAATTATTGGTAAATAGTGACTGTACTGGCTGCAGTATATGTGAAAGAGTTTGTCCAGTTGCGAATATAAGTATGAAGGACAATAAACCTGTATGGCATCACAGATGTGAGCAATGTGTTGCATGTTTAAATTTGTGCCCGAGACAAGCTATACAATATAGAAAAATTACCGTTGGCAAAAAACGATATAGGAATCCGTTTATTAAAATTAATGAACTTTATAGAAAAGATTGATATGGAAGTATTAACCCTTGCTAAGCTAATATTCAGAAATGAATTTCAGGGTGAGTTTTTCTTTAACTTGGTATGCAATTTGTACAGCTAAGTAAAATAATTATTTTCTATATCACTGCTTCCAAATTATTCCTTTTGATCATGTGTTAAATAGTATTTTCTTCAAAGTTACTTTCAAAGTACTTCGTATCAAAAGTACTTTATTAGATTGGAGTATTTTGATGCTGTTAATTTTATATTAATAGAAAGATAAATGGTTATAAAATTATAAATATTTACATATAGATTTCTGGAAACGATAACAATGTAACTGTGAAGGAGATTTATAATATGAAAGTAACTATGCTAATTGAAGATGAACCATCAAAAGATGTAATAAATTTAGCAAACGAAATGGGATTATCAATGCATTTTCAATTTAATGATAAGAATATACTATTTGATGCTGGGTTAACGGAGGCTTTTATAGATAATGCCAGAAAAATGGGTATTAATTTGAAAAATGACGATTTTATTGTAATATCTCATGGGCATATCAGCCATGCAGGTGGATTGCTAAAATATTTAAGGAGTAATGAAAAAGCAGAAATAGTCATATCTGAATCTGCAGTTCAAAAACATTATATTAAAATATGTAGAAATGAAATTGACATAAGTGTACCTAGTGAAATAACATCAAGATGTGGAAATAGAATAAGGTATCTGAATGACTTTACCGAAATTACTAAAGATGTATTTATAGCTTCTAATTTTATTAAAAAATATCCCTGGGTAAGGTTTAATCAATATATGTTTACTGAAAAATATGGCAGCTTCATCAGAGATGATTTTAAACACGAACTTATTATGGTGATTAATAATGCTGGTAAGCTTGTAATAGTTACTGGTTGTAGTCATAATGGTATTACAAACATTATTGAGTCTGTAAAACTTAAATTCCCTGACACTCCAATTCAAGCAGTAATAGGAGGCTTCCATATTTCCGGAATACCTGGCGGAAATGTATTTCGTGAGTCAGAACAGTCTGTCAGAAAGCTTGGGCAAACACTCTTAAGCTACAATATTGACAAAGTCTATACCTGCCATTGTACAGGAATGCTGCAGTATAATATATTGAAAAAAGTTATGAAAGATAAAATTGAATATTTCTCCACAGGAAGAGAAATTGAATTGTAAGAGATATATTATCAATATAAAAATAGATATTGTTTCTATTGACAATATATTGGAGTATTGCTATCATATTAAATAACATGAATAAAAGCACTGATGAGGAAGAGTAATTACATTTTTGAAATAAAGAGAGGAAGAGCTGGTGAGATTTTTCCATGATTGATGTAGTGAAGGTAGCCTCGGAGCTTTGAACTGAAAGCATTATTAACTGAAATTAAGTTTTTAAGATGTGACTAGGTTTTAACGGAGTCCCTCCGTTATAAGGGGTGTAGTATCGGCTTTTACGCCCGCACTATATAGAGAGTGTACATTTGTACAAAGTTAGGTGGTACCACGGAATTTCGACCTTCGCCCTATTATTAGGACGGAGGTTTTTATTTTTTCTAATTGCGCAATAGAAGAAATGGCAATAAATTTATGAAAGTGGTGAATGTATATGAGTATCAAATTTGCAGACAGGATGAATAAAGTACAGAAATCTTTTATAAGAGAGATTCTTAAAGTAACAGAAAACCATGAAGTAATATCTTTTGCTGGTGGACTTCCAAACCCAGTATCTTTTCCGGTAGAAGAAATAAAAAAAGCAGCGCAGAAGGTGTTAGATGAAAACGGAAGCGATGTTCTTCAATATAGTACAACGGAAGGATATCTTCCACTAAGACAGTATATTGCAGATAGGTATTATAAAAGATTTGGATTAAAGGTTAACGCTGATGAGATATTAATAACAAATGGCTCTCAGCAAGGTCTTGATTTGATTGGAAAGGTATTGCTTAACAAAGAAGATGATATTCTTTTAGAAAGACCAGGTTATTTAGGAGCAATACAAGCATTTTCAATCTTTGAACCTACTTTTCACTCTGTGACTTTAAAAGATGATGGTGTAGATACAGAGCTATTGGAGAAGACATTAGAAAAATATAAACCTAAGTTATTTTATACAGTTCCGAATTTTCAAAATCCTTCTGGAATTACTTATTCAGAAGAGAATAGAAAAGCTTTGGCTAGTATATTGAACAAATATGATACCGTATTAATCGAGGATGACCCTTATGGTGAATTGAGATTCATTGGTGAGGATGTACCTCCAGTAAGAACTTATTTACATGATAACTCAATTATGCTGGGCTCATTTTCTAAGATAGTGTCTCCGGCAATGAGATTAGGGTGGATATGTGCTAAGGTTGAAATAATGGACAAACTTATAACAGCAAAGCAAGCAGCTGATCTTCACAGCAACTATTTTTCTCAAAGGGTAGTTTATCAATATTTAACAGATAATGATATAGAGGATCATATAAAGAAAATTAGAGAGCTTTATAAAAAGCAAAGAAATTGTATGGTTAATGCTATTGAAAAATATTTTCCTAGTGAAATAAAAAGCACAAAGCCTGAAGGGGGCATGTTTCTTTGGGTAACGCTGCCAGAAGGAATTTCTTCGCTAGATTTATTTGATGTTGCAGCTAAACAAAATGTTGCATTTGTACCTGGAGATCCATTCTATACTGGTGATAAAGGTATAAATACATTTAGGCTTAACTATACAAATTCCAGTGAAGAGATGATTGAAGAGGGGATAAAAAGGTTAGCAGAATCAATAAAGCAGATTATAAGCACAAGGTAAAATATATTAATTTAATGAATAGAGACGAGTTGTAAATACTGTTCACAACTCGTCTCTATTTTATGCTATAATTTATTCCAAGACTTAACATATTATTTACATAAATAGATATTACATCCTAAAAAGAATTTGGGCAATTGGAGGATATTTTATGAAAAGCTTAACGAAGAACAAACAGACGATTGAAACTATAAATGAAATGGCCGATAAAGCATTCAATGGATCAAAAGTATCGGAGATAACAGAATTAAAGGAAGGCTTTTTTAATGTTGCATACAGGTTGAAGTTAGCAGACGAGAGAGAAGTAATACTAAAGATAGCACCAAGCAAAAGTGTACTTACGATGACTTATGAAAAAAATATAATGTTTACTGAAACTGAAACTATGAAATTAGTCAAGAATATGACAGATGTGACTGTACCTGAGATTTTTTATTATGATAATAGTCATAGTATTTGTGAATCGGATTATTTTTTTATGTCCAAACTTCCGGGAGCAAGTTTTAGTTCTATAATGGAACAGTTTGATGAAAAGCAGAAAAAGAAAATTAATTACAAATTAGGACAGTATAACGCTAAGATTAATGGCATAACGGGAGAAAACTTTGGATATTTTGGACAACAGGATAAACAAGGCAAGGATTGGTTTAATGTATTTTCAAACATGATTGATGATGCTATTAACGATGCTAAAGCTTTGAATATAGATATTGGTACTGACCCTAATAAAATAAAAAGTCTGCTGAATAGTGATAAGGAAATTTTTGAAGAAGTAAAAGTACCAAAGCTTGTACATTGGGATCTTTGGGCAGGAAATGTCTTTATTGAAAATGGTGAAATAACTGGATTGATAGATTTCGAAAGATGTTTATGGGCCGATGAACTTATGGAAGTTGGTTTTAGGTCCTATGATTATAATGAGGATTTCTATAATGGATATGGAATAGGTGACTTAACTGAGAAGCAAAAGAAACGAGTTAGGTGGTATGACATGTATCTATTTTTAATATGGGTTATAGAAGGCGATTATAGGCAATATGAGGATAGAGGATTGTATGAACACGCAAAGAAAAAGATAATCGAAACTGTTAATTTGCTCGAAAATGTGTGATTTTGAGTTACTGTCTTTGTATATTTTTAATGATATAACATTGAATAAAAAAGTATCAATATTTCGAGGGGGACAAATAAAAAATGAAAAGCAGATATGTACATACAAATATCATAGCAAAGGACTGGAAAAGAATATCTCTTTTCTATCAGCGTGTGTTTGGGTGTAAACCAATAGCTCCCCAGCGTGATCTGAGGGGAGAATGGCTAGATAAGATGACAGGCATTGAAAATGCTCATATTGTAGGTGAACATTTATCTGTTCCAGGGTATGATGAGAACTTACCTACGCTAGAAATATTTTCCTATGATAACATGGAGAGCAGCAATGAAAAGCTAATAAATGGTATTGGTCTTGCGCATTTGGCTTTTGAAGTTGATGATGTATCGGCAGTACTTAAGAAGATTAAAGAAGAAGGGGGAGGACAGCTAGGGGAAATGGTAAAAGCAGAATATCCCAATAACATGATAGCAACTTTTGTCTATGCTAAGGACGTTGAAGGAAATATTATAGAATTGCAAAGTTGGGAGAAAAAACGTGAATAGAACAACGGATTTAATATTAGGAAAAGCAGAATTTAATATAAATGTTTTTAGTTTGGAGATGAGGTAACTTATGTATGTCTTGAAATTAAAGTCAATTCGTGTGATTGCTATTTTGCCGACATGGATAAAAAGACTAAGGCAGCTTGCTAATAATTATGTAGAGGCTGTAAACAAACTTATATCAGATTTATTACGAAAGCAATTAATAAAAATAGTGGCAGTACTTAATCCTGAAGGATTGTTAGCTACATATCAAATTATTGAGAGTAAGGAATATTTTACATTAGAATTGGATGAAGGTATGTAATGCTGTATTCTTTGTTATACAGAAGATTTTTGGAGGACAAATAGTAATGAAAAAATATTTTATAAGCACAGAAAGATTAGGCTTTTCAATATGGAATGATAATGACTTACCAGATGCAGTAGAACTTTGGGGCAATACAGAGGTGACAAAATTTATAACAGCAGACGGCAAAATGTCAGAAGAACAGATAAAGCAGCGATTGAGAAAGGAAATAGATATTTATAATAAATATAATGTTCAATACTGGCCCATTTATATCGCTGAGACAAATGAGAATATTGGCTGCTGCGGTTTACGGCCATATGATATGGAAAAGAACATATTAGAGATAGGGATACACCTAAAAGAAAAGTACTGGGGAAAAGGCTATGCTAGAGAAGCATGTTTGGAAGTAATCAAATATGCTTTTGAAAATCTCGGTGTAGATGCTATTTTTGTTGGACATAATCCTAAAAATACTGCATCTGCAAAACTTATTAAAAAGCTTGGATTTACGTATACACATGATGAGTTTTATGCACCTACAGGATTGAACCATCCTTCTTATTTGATGAAGAGAGAGGATTATGAAAACAAAATTTAGTGACCCTACTAAAAAACGAAATTTTAAAAAGAGGAAAAGTTCCTTTCTATGGCACAGTATAATCGCACTTTCATTCACAGAACATAGCGGGAAATTTTGGCTTTTTTCCTGCTTGGGCGGAACTTTATTCTCAAAAAATCCTAACTAATAAAACTTATAGCTATAAATTGGAAATTATAAATAAGTAAGAATTATTGAAATATTACATTTTATTCAATGATTATTTTATATCTATTCCTGCCAAATTAATTAAATACATAGCGTTCCTAGTAGTTGATATTCCTTCTAGAAGTTTATAGTTGAATTTCAATTTGCTGTTTAAATAATATTCTTGAAAATGATAATTAATAACTTTAGAATACTCATGCTCTAAACAGCATAGTTCTAGATCATGAGTAGAAATAAGTCCTGATGCACCTTGTTCGCCTAACTGTCTTATTAATGCCTTTGCTCCATCGTGTCTATCAATAGAATTAGTTCCTTTAAATAATTCATCTAACAAAAAAAATATTTTTTTATTCTTTTTTGTTTCTTCAACAATCATTTTTATTCTTAATATTTCTGCATAGAAGGAAGATATGTTATTTTCTAAATTATCATTTGTTCGCATACAAGTAAAGATCTTCATTAATGAACATTCAAATTTATCTGCACATACGGTGGCACCAATATAACTTAATACTAAATTTATACCTATAGTTCGTAGAAATGTACTTTTACCAGACATATTTGAGCCTGTTATCAGTAAAATATTCTTATCAGTATTAATTGTAATATCATTACATACTCTTTTGTCACTCAATAGTGGATGGCCTAATCCGTTAGATTTTACTATGTAGTCTCCATCTGTAATTAAAGGTACTACCCACTGTGGATTATTGTAAATAATATTTGAAATGCTGTTAAGTGCTTCAAATTGGCCTATAACATCAAACCACTTTTCTAAATTTTTGCCTGAATTATTTCTCCACTTTTCAAACTCAATCATACATTGATAATCCCATAACAGCAATATATTAAATATAATAAAGAATACATTCTGTCTCTCGGATATTCTGCCATATATATTAGTCAGTCTTTTTATTGCATTTACCGCACTTTCACCTTCATAAGTTACTAAATTATCTTTTAATTGTTTTAAATAGTCACTTTTAAAATCTTTATATGTAATTGAACTTAACAGCCTAAAATATACATTTATATTATCTTTATATTTATAAATACTATTAAAGGTGATACTCCTTTTTTTACCACCTATAAATAGCATTATTAATTGAACACATACCATAAAACAAGGTAATGTAAAGTTTATTAATGAAGTAAAATAAGCTGATATAATTAGCGCCAATGTTAAGCATGGCAACAGTCTGACAAGTAAAATAAACCATGACTTAGTATACAATTCATTTCTTTCTCTGCCCCATTTGTACAACTCTTTCGGATCAATACATTGATTAATTATCAACATTCCTTCAGCTTCAAATTTCTGTCTCCATTCTAAATTTATTGCTAATTCATGCAATGACTGCTGAGTATTCTGTATATCAGCAGATGTACTTAACGGATTAGTCGATCTATTTTTTAATATCTCTCTACCCATAAATGTTTTAGTAGTATTAATCCACTGAAATAATGAACCCTTTCCAAATATATCTAAATCATCAGAGTAACTATGTTGTATATTTTTAAATTCACTTCCGTCATCCTCGAAATTTTTCCATTTTTCATTTAGCCTTTTTAATGATTCTAAATTTATTTCTTTTAATGCTATTGAGTAATTTCTTTTATTGATTTCTTTGTTGCTCTCAATAATTAAATAAACAGAAATAGCCAATGAAATAATGAAAACAGTCATACTTACAATGTAACTTTTAATAATAAAAGTATAAACTGTAACACTTAGACCAATCATGAAAGTAAAAAATCTAAAATACTTTATAATATTTATTGAATTGTTTTGTTTTTTAATTAAATACTCATAAGTATTCAGTTTATTAAGATATTCATTATAGATATTCACCATTTTATTCCTCCAAATATCTAAGTTTGGTATATACAACTATTGTAGCACATTTTGGAAACAACTATACAGTTTTTGAGAATCAGTCTATGAATGTTAACGAAGACGGATATTTTACAAATTGCAAGAAACCAGTTGGCACTTGATTATAATTGCATGCCATCCGATTTGGATAAATCAAAAAAGTATGAAAATACGATAGTACCAAATGAACTTATTAAAGGGAGACAGTGAACCTATTACAGATGTAAAATGGTACGAACAAGCAGACATTTATCAATTTAGGAATGATGATAGATTTGAAGAGGCCTTTGCTTTTAAAGAAAGTCACCCAGATGTCTTAGCAGTTGCAGCATTAGATGGCGATAAAATAATGGGAATGGCTGGTGCAAGTGCTGATAGCAGTACTATGTGGCAGATTGGTGTTGACGTAATGCCTGATTAACGTGGCAGAGGAATTGTTAAACTATATGGCAAGCACAAGAGAATGTATGATAATCAGATATATTCTCTTGTGCTTGTTATTATTTTGAATATCAGCTTTAAAAGTGGTTTTATTTTTTGTTTTGACAATATATTTTAATTGCATGAGAGATGAATTCAGCTGTTCCTTCACCATGGCTGTCGATATTTTTCTTAAAACGCTCATCTTCGGTATACATCAAGCCAAGACATTGTAGAATTTCATTAGTACAGGTGTAAAAATTTTCAGTAATAAAATCCTGCCACCTTTTAACTAGTGTCTGAACTTCTTTACTGTCAGGTGATTTATCCATATTGTCAGCAAATGCTTTTAGAATACTTTTTCCTCCTTCGTTTATTTGATGCCATTGATCTTTACTATAATTACTGGTTTTTTTCTCGCTTTCTGCGTAGGCGTCAGTGTTACCCCAGCGCTCTTTAACTTCTTCAGCGTATTTATTTTTTGCGTTTTCAAATTCTGTTATATCAAATTCTTTAAAACTCATATTTATGTCTCCTTCTAGTGTATTGTTTACAAGATTTATAAGCTTATCAATTCGCTTACGTTTTTTAAGAAGCAGTTCTTTTTGCTTCTTCAGAGCTTCATTTTTATCAAATGCAGGATTCGTCATTATATCTTTAATTTTATTAAGAGGAAAATCCAGTTCTCTAAAAAATAGTATCTGTTGAAGTACTGCGAGAGCATTTTCATCATACAGACGATAACCAGTTTCAGTAATCTGACTTGGTTTAAGCAAGCCTATTTCATCATAATAATGCAAAGTTCTTACAGTAACTCCTGTTAATTTTGCAACCTCGTTAATTTTCATTTCCAAAAACCCTCTGTTTCTTTCAAAATATCTTCGGTTGGTGTAATTGTGGCTTCGAATATGGTTTTCCCAGTATGTGCAAGATAATATTTGATTAATTGATAGCCACAGGCATATCCTGCACAGTAGGGCATGCCAACTGGCTTAACGCCGCGCATTGCCATGATTTCATCACCATAAAGAAATGCTGAAAGCCTGTTGAAATCATTAATGTTCAAATTTTCTTTGATTGCCGGTTTGATAATAGTTGTAAGTATCTCAGGCGTTGTATTGTTAACCCACATACCAATTTTATCTTCGCCAAACATAAAGGCAGCAAAGTTTTCTGCTAAACCCTCACTGACAACCATATCTCCCAGCGTAATGTTATTGCTCCATTTCATAAACTGCCATCTAACATTATGATTTGTCTCATGTGCAAGTGCTACAGGCAGCATTTTAAGTGATTTTTCATTAGGTATGATCGTCCCTATGATATATCCAGGGATACCTCCATCGCCGCAATAGTCACCAGTCATTTTTGACATTGGATTTTGTGGATCATTCAGCAAAACAGTAAAGACATAATCTTTCGTAGGAAGTGAAATTGCGTTATCCTCAAAGGTTTTAAGCGAATTTGTAATGCTTTCCTCACAGGCTTGCCAAAAGTTTTCATCACAGATTTTTTCAATATCTTCAATTCGTTCGTTGTTAATTTGGCTTGGTGCAAGTCCACCACCCATAGTGTTCGCAATAACAACATCAAAACCGCCTGGCTGATCCGCTTTTAGTGGAATGCCAATGCAAGACCACTTAAATTCAAAGGGCTTCATAAGTTCATAGCGGTAGATGTCATCACGTTCCTCTTGTTTAACAGAAATCATTTTTTTATAGATTTTGTCAGATCTAATTGCTGTAATTTTCATTTTATTACTCTCCTTTCGCTTGAGTTAGTGTAAAGTTTTTTACACTATTCTTTTAAAAATTTCTTTATATATCAAGGGTTACAGAGTTTTTTTGTATAAAAAAAACAATGACCCCCAATTTCATGTTATAATTGAATCTCTAACCAAACA
>NZ_MZGV01000095.1 GCF_002029235.1 Clostridium oryzae | reverse complement strand
CTAATAATGTTGAATGATGGCTTTAGGCTAAAAAAACTTACTCTAAAAAACTATAATATCTTTAAAAAGCTTTATGATGATAATTTCATATTTAATAAATTGAACGAAGATTTTATATTTAACTATAATAAGTCTGATATAATTGATAAGTTTTTTCTGAGAAAACAATTATATCTAATAAAAAAACAAAACTCATATATTGGGTATATGTGGATTAGTAAGGTTGGTTCAAAAGGATTAAATTATATGATAAATACATTATGTATTGCAAAAGATCATTTAAATGATGATCTTCGTGGTGCTTTATCTTCATTATCAAATAAAAACTTGTATTTTTATGATGTGCTGCCTAACGAATTCAATCTCTCATGCCTTGAAAAATTAGGTTTTGTGGAGAATGACTGTACCTGTGAGCTTAATAAACACATTACAAATTATGAGGATATTATAGTTCCTGATAACATCGAATTTGTTACGTTCAAAGCCGGCAAACATGAAAGAATTCGTTGTAATCTGCAGAATGATATATTTATGAATGTTGAAAGGCAGCCATTAACGATAAGTGATATATTTTTAGACGAGATTCAACAATATTATGTAAGTGATTGGTGTATCTTTCTAAAATATGATTCTAAGTACATAGGTTATGGTCAAATAATAAAATCCAGCGGTACTCCTCTTATCGTTAATTTCGGAATAATAAAGCAGTATCGCGGCTTAGGTTTTGGAGAATTATTTCTTACTTATCTGTTAAATCTAATATACAGAAGTGATTATACTCAAGTTAATATAAGAGTTAGTTTAAAAAATACAGCAGCATATTCTTTATATAAAAAGAAAGGTTTTGAAAAAGCAATTATATATAATAATATGATTTACAGAGGTTTGTAATGAAAGGGTTTGAGGCAACTATATTGAAGAAAAAAACTAGCTATCCGCTAGCTTTTTTTATATAAATAGTTGCTTCAAGCCTCAGGGTACATACTAGAAAATATATACCTGTTTAATAAAACATAGTTTCTGATGGAATGTGTGATGTTTTAGTGGAAGCAAAGCTTTCAATTCTCTCTCTGTTGTAATAAGACCTGCCATATATAGTGGAATATTTCATTTCTTTGTCCTTCTTATTACTTTTATCCTCTTTTTTTGCATCATACATAATATCCCACCTCCTATTATATTTTTTTCATTTTCCTCATCGTTTATGCAAAATATTTATTTTTTTTTGCATATATGATATTATTTCTATATGAAAAGATTTATTTTAATTTTAAATATAATTCGAGGAGATTGTAATGACTAATAAAAATAACTTAAATGTAAATGATAGAAACTCTTTTTCAGCTGAACATAAATCGGTTTCTAGAAAAGAGTTTTTCTTTATTAATACTTACGGATGTCAAATGAACGAAGAAGATTCAGAAAAACTTTCTGGAATGCTTAAAAATATGGGCTATGAGAGAACTGAAAATAAAGAGGAAGCTACAGTAATAATCTTTAACACCTGTTGCGTACGTGAAAACGCAGAGTTGAAAGTATTCGGTAATCTCGGTGCTCTTAAGAATATGAAAAAGCAGAATTCAAATTTAATAATCGTATTATGCGGCTGTATGATGCAGCAGAAGGATATGAGCGAAAAAGTACTTAAAAAATATCCTTTTGTGGATATTATCTTTGGAACTCACAACGCATATAAATTTCCTGAATATCTTAATAGTGTAAAGCAGAATGGAAATCCGATAGTAGAAGTAGTTGATAAAGAGCAGGGAATAGTTGAAGGAATTCCTATAGATAGAAAGAGTTCAATAAAAGCTTTTGTTACAACTATGTATGGCTGCGATAATTTCTGTACCTACTGCATCGTGCCTTATGTCCGCGGAAGAGAAAGAAGCAGAAGACCTGACGAAATAATAAAAGAGATAAAAGACCTTGTAAGCAAAGGTTACAAAGAGGTGACTTTACTTGGTCAAAATGTTAACTCCTATGGAAAAGGCCTAGAAGATGATATGAATTTTGCAAAGCTGCTTAGGATGGTAAACGAAGTGGATGGGTTAGAGAGAATAAGATTCATGACATCCCATCCTAAAGACTTAAATGATGAACTCATCTATGCAATAAGGGACTGCGATAAAGTCTGTGAACAAATTCATTTGCCTGTGCAAAGCGGATCCTCTGCAGTACTAAAAAAAATGAACAGAAGATATACAAAAGAGCAATATATAGAACTCGTAGATAAGATAAAAAAGGAAATACCGGATATTGCAATTACAACTGATATCATTGTAGGTTTTCCAGGAGAAACCGAAGAAGATTTTGAAGATACATTATCACTGGTTAAGTATGTTGAATATGACTCCGCATTTACATTTATCTATTCTAGAAGGAATTATACTCCAGCTGATAAAATGGAGGATCAGATAGAAGATGATGTTAAGCATGAAAGATTTAACAGACTCATCCAAGTAGTGAATGAATCAAGTGCAAAAAAGAACAGTGCATATAAAAATAAGATAGTTGAAGTATTAGTAGAAGGCAAAAGTAAAAATGATGAAAGCAAACTTACTGGAAGAACCAGAACAGGAAAGTTAGTTAATTTCGGCGGAGATGATACCTCTATTGGAAAGACTGTAAAAGTTAAAATCACAGAAACTTTATCCTTTTCACTCAATGGGAAACAGATTTAATTGACTTTTCGAAGTTGCTTTAGGAGGTAGATTTATATGGCACTAACGCCCACACCTATGATGCAGCAATATTTAGGTATTAAGGAAAAATGTAAAGATTGTATTTTATTTTTTAGATTAGGCGATTTTTATGAAATGTTCTTTGAAGATGCTGAAATAGCATCAAGAGAGCTTGAATTAGTATTAACAGGCAAAGATTGCGGTCTTGAGGAAAGGGCACCAATGTGCGGTATCCCTTTTCATGCTGCAAATAATTATATCGGAAGGCTTATTTGCAAAGGATATAAAATAGCTATCTGCGAACAGATGGAAGACCCTGCCTTAGCAAAAGGAATCGTAAAGAGGGATATAATAAAGATAATTACTCCGGGAACGTTCACAGATTCAATGTTTCTAGAAGAAACTAAAAATAATTACATTATGAGCATCTATGTAGATGAGGTTAAGAGAAAATGTAGTCTGTGCTTTGCTGATATATCTACAGGTGACTTCTATACTACAAGTTTTATATTAAATTATTCGCTTATTATAGATGAAATATCAAAATACTCACCAAAAGAAATATTAGTTGAAAACAATCTTAACGCTGAATTCACAAATAATATTAAGAACAAGTTTAATGTTACAATTACCAAAAAGGATTTGGATTACTTTAAAAATGAAGCAGAAGAAAATCTTGCAAAACAGTTTTCTTCGATGGACTTATCAGATTATGACTCATCCATTAAATTTTCTGCAAACTGTCTCATAAATTATTTTTATGAAACACAAAAATTATCCCTTTCTAACATCTCTAGAATGGATAAATATGATGTAGTTGATTTTATGAGCATAGATATTAATACTAGAAGAGATTTAGAGCTTACCGAAAATGTACGTGATAAGTCAAAAAAAGGATCACTTTTATGGGTGCTTGATAAGACCAATACTGCTATGGGCAGCAGAAAACTTAGAAAATGGATAGAACAGCCTTTGATAAATAGTAACTCCATTTTAAATAGATTAAATGCAGTAGATGAACTTAAAAATAATTATTCTCTAATCGTAGAGTTAAAGGAATGTTTGAAGAAAGTATATGATATTGAGAGAATTACTGGTAAAGTTTCATCACAAAGTGTCAATGCAAAAGAACTTATATCCCTTAAGAATTCTATCGTAAATATACCAGATATAAAAAATCTTTTAGGGGATTGTTCAGCAGAATTTTTGAAATATATTTATAGTAATATGGATGAACTTCAGGATATCTTTAAGCTTATTGATGACTCTATTATGGATTCCCCATCCTTATCAGTAAAAGAGGGTAATGTTATAAAGGATGGATTTAATAGTGAGATAGATGAACTAAGGCTTGCAAAGGCAAATGGTAAAGAGTGGATAGCCGCTCTAGAAAATAAGGAAAGGGAAGTTACTGGAATTAAATCCCTTAAAATTGGTTATAATAAAGTATTCGGTTATTATATAGAAATAAGTAAAGCTAACTTCTCTTCAATACCTGAAGGCAGATATATAAGAAAACAGACGCTTACAAATGCCGAAAGATTTATAACAGAAGATTTAAAGAATATGGAAGAAAAAATTCTAGGAGCTGAAGAGAAATTATTTTCTATAGAATATTCCTGTTTTGTAGGTGTACGAGATGAAATAGAAAATAACATAGACAGGATCAAAAATAGTGCTGCACTTTTATCAGAATTAGACTGCATATTATCTTTAGCTCAAGTTTCGCTGGAAAATAACTATTCAAAACCTGCTATAAATGATAGCGGTTATATAAATATTAAATCAGGAAGACATCCAGTTATTGAAAAAGTTATATCCGGAAGCAGTTTTATAAGTAATGATACATTTTTAAATACGGAAGAACAACAGCTTCTTATTATTACAGGTCCGAACATGGCGGGTAAATCTACCTATATGCGCCAGGTAGCCCTAATAACCTTAATGGCTCAAATAGGCTGTTTCGTTCCTGCTGAAACAGCTGATATAAGCATATGTGATAAAATCTTCACAAGGATTGGCGCATCTGACGATCTTTTTTCAGGTAAAAGTACGTTTATGGTAGAAATGTCTGAAGTTTCTAACATATTAAATAACGCTACAAATCGATCCCTAGTGCTTTTAGATGAAGTAGGAAGGGGTACTAGCACCTACGATGGACTAAGCATAGCTTGGGCAGTTATAGAGTATATCTGCTGCAATAAAGGTTTAAAATGTAAGACATTATTTGCTACTCATTATCATGAGCTTACTAAACTTGAGAATATGATTCCAGGCGTTAAGAATTATTGCGTTTCAGTTAAAGAAATTGGCGGAGAAGTTGTATTTCTAAGAAAGATAATAGCTGGAGCTTCAGACCAGTCTTACGGTATAGAAGTAGCAAAGCTTGCTGGTCTTCCAGAAGCAGTAATAGAAAATGCTAGAAGCATATTAAATAATTTGGAAAGTAATAAGGAAAATAGTAAGGCTTCACAAGATTCAAACGATATAAACGATATAATTGAAGAAACCGCTGTAGACATTCAGCAGCCTTCAAAACATGTTAAGACAAAAAATTCTGCTAAGCAAATTGATTTTATTGACTTTGGCAAAGATAGCTTTATACAGCAAGTCGCTTCAGTTGATGTGCTTAATTTAACTCCGCTGGAATCTATTAATAAGTTAAATGAACTTATCAAAAGTGCCAAAGGGCTTTTATAAGGTGGTTGTTATATGAATAGAATAGATATACTCAGCTCAGAAACCAGTAATAAGATTGCAGCGGGTGAAGTTATAGAAAGACCTCTGTCTGTTGTAAAAGAACTTGTAGAAAACAGTATAGATGCAGGCAGTAAAAATATAACTGTGTTAATTCAAGAGGGAGGTCTTAAAACTATCAATATCACAGATGATGGTTCAGGCATTCATCCTGATGATATCGAAAAATCCATTTTGCCTCACGCTACAAGTAAAATATCAACTATTGATGACATATTTAAAATAAATACTTTGGGCTTTAGAGGAGAAGCTCTAGCAAGTATTGCTGCTATTTCAAAAATGAATATTACCAGCAGAATAAAAAGCATGGACTTTGGTCGGGAACTACGTGTAGAAGGCGGATTTGTAAAGTCTATTAAGGATGCCGCTGCTAATCCTGGCACAAGCATTGTAGTAAATGATTTGTTCTTTAACGTACCTGCCAGACTTAAGTTTTTGAAATCAACGTCAAAGGAGAGCAGTTCAATCACTGATATAGTTTCTCGACTAGCGCTGAGTCACAGCGATATATGCTTTATCTTAAAAAACAATGATAAACAGGTAATTCATACTTTTGGAAACAACAATCTTCAAGATGTCATCAGAATTATTTATGGTAAAAGCACTGGTGATAATGTAACCTACTTTGAAAATCATATGGATACTGCTACGGTGTATGGATATATAGGCAATGCTGATGTAAGCAGAGGAAGCAGAAATCATCAGACCATTTTTGTGAATAAACGTTATATAAGGAGTAAACTAGTTACCGCTGCCGTAGAAAATGCTTTTAAATCATTCTTAACGATAAACAAATTTCCATTTTTCGTATTGTTTTTAGATATATATCCAGAGCTCGTAGATGTAAATGTACATCCTACTAAATCTGAAATAAAGTTCAAAAATGATCGAGAAATCTTTAAATTAGTATTTGATAGCATCCATAAAGCAATACGTGAGAGCCTTCATGACGACTTTAATATTCCTATAGATACACACTCTGATATTGTAAACAGCAGTAGTGATAATGAGTCTGTTGAAGGAAAGCAAATCCATAAGAATATGTCAATTTTCGATAATGACATAACGGATTCCAAACCTATAAAAGTTGATATTCCTATTGATTTACGAAGTAGTGACTATGAACAGCATATTGATAATAATGAACCATCAGTACAAAGTAAGCCAACTCCTCCTGCTTATATTAATGAAAACGCCGAGCCATATATTAAGCCTTCAGCTAAACCTATTGACACTGATAATAATAACAAGTATACAATTAATAATAGGTTAAAGAGTGATTATACAACACCTAATAAAAACAATTTAAAGCTCAAATTACTCAAATATATTGGTATTTTTAACAATACATATATTTTATCTGAGTTAAATGAGGAACTGTTTATAATAGATCAGCATGCTGCCCATGAGAGAGTAATGTTTGAGCGTTATAGAGAACAGATTAAACAAAGTCATGTTTCTGTACAGACGTTACTTACTCCAATAGTACTAGAACTTACGCCTGAAGAGTATTCAATATATATAGATAATATTGATATTTTTAAAAACTCAGGGTTTGATATTGATATATTTGGAGATAATACTATAAAGATACAGGCAGTTCCATATATTTTAGGTAAGCTGGATGGAAGGAACTTTTTTATCCAAGTAATAGATAGTATAAAAAATGACAAAAGTATTGATACATTAGATTTAAAATATAATTCTATTGCTCGACTTGCTTGCAGGTCTGCAGTAAAAGCGCATCAAAAGCTTAGTGAAGTAGAAGTTAAAACTTTACTTCAGCAGCTTGCAGAATGTGAAAACCCTTATAATTGCCCTCATGGAAGACCAACTATAATTAGTATGAGTCTCTATGAAATCGAAAAGAAATTCAAAAGAGTTCAATAGACGTAATAAATATTATGTTAACTAAAGTCAGGAGAAAAAATGAAACCTAAAATTATTATTATAGCAGGTCCTACAGCAGTTGGAAAAACTGCTGCTTCTGTAGAACTTGCCACAATGCTTCATACAGAGATAATTTCAGCAGATTCTATGCAGATATATAAAGGGATGGATATAGGTTCTGCAAAGGTTACTAAGAACGAAATGAACGGTATAAAGCATCACTTGATTAATGTAATTGATCCAAAAGACAGTTTTACTGTAGCTGAATATAAAGTTCTCGCAGATGAAGCTATAAATCATATTTCGGCTATGGGTAATATTCCGATAATAGTTGGAGGTACCGGTTTATATATTGATTCTTTAATTTATAACTATGATTTTACTGATGCAAATAAAGATTCAGAATATAGAAAGTATCTTGAAAACCTAGCAGCAGAAAAAGGAAACTTATATCTATTTGAAATGCTCGAAAAAGTTGACAAGGTTTCTGCAGTTAAGCTTCATCCCAATAATGTAAAAAGGGTTATACGAGCTTTAGAAGTGTTTCACGTAACCGGTAAATCCTTCAGCAAGTTTGCTCTTTCTGAAGAAGACAAATACAAATCTAAATTTGACTATAAATATTTTGTGCTAGCCATGGATAGGGAAATTCTATATCAAAGAATAAATATGAGAGTAGACTTAATGGTAGAGAATGGTCTTATTGAAGAAGTGAGAAAGCTCAAGGCTTTAGGTTGTACCACTGATATGCAATCTATGAAAGGAATAGGATATAAAGAGCTTCTTTACTACCTAAATGGAGATTTATCATTAGGGGAAGCTGTAGAAATGATAAAAAAAGGCAGCAGGAATTATGCCAAGAGACAACTCACATGGTTTAGACATAATCCAAATACTATATGGATAGACAGGGCTGAACAAAGTGATAAAGAAGTTCTTGATTTTATATTAAATAAGTTACAGTGAAAGTAGTTTTTTAATAAAATTTTAAAGGATTTTTTATTAATTTATAGAATAAGATAATAAAGAGAATAGTGGAGGGGAAAGAAGAATGAACAAGTCAACGAATAATTTACAAGATATATTTCTAAACGGTGCTAGAAAAAATAAAATTCCAGTAACTATCCACCTAACAAATGGTTTTCAAATTAAAGGCTTTATAAAAGGCTTTGATAGTTTTATTGTAGTTTTAGATTGTGATGGAAAACAAATGATGGTATATAAGCATGCTGTATCTACTATTACTCCTGGAAAGGTTATATTGTTTAATAACTCAGGAGAAGATTTTTCTAGTGTCGAAGATTAAACTTACATATATGATTACATATGTACTGCAATGAAATAGAGTAGGGCTATAGGATTCTATTCCTATACCTATTCTTTTTTATGTTGTAAATAATTATAAACTTGGAGGCAATTTAATGAACAAGCATACAAAGAAACTAATGAAAGATTATTATAAAATCCAAGATTTTTGTATTGATATTTTGGAAAAAGCTGAAAAGGATGTTAAGTCCGAATTTGAATATTACGATGAAATAAGAGAATATAATCAAGCTAAAGTATTAGCAGCATTTCAGGAAGAGCGAATAAGTGAGGCTCATTTTACTAATACTACAGGCTATGGTTATGGAGATATCGGTCGTGATACGCTTGATAAGGTTTATGCACGCGTTTTTAATACGGAAAGCGCCCTTGTACGGCCCCATTTTGTTAACGGCACCCATGCTATAGGCGCAGCATTATTTGGCAATCTAAGACCTGGAGATACACTTTTATCTGTATGTGGAACGCCCTATGATACACTGCATAATATAATTGGATCCAATGACAATAAATCAATGGGTTCTTTAAGAGATTATAACATAAAGCATAAACAAGTGGATCTTAAAGATAGTAAATTAGACTTCGATGCAATAAAGTCCGCTTTATCAGAGGACTCTTCTATTAAGATAGTCCATATACAAAGGTCTACAGGATACGGTTGGAGAAAATCACTACAAATAAGTGAGATAGAAAAATTAATTACTTTTGTAAAAAGCGTAAAGCCTAATGTAATTTGTTTTGTAGACAACTGTTACGGTGAACTGATAGATGTTAAAGAGCCTACAGATGTAGGTGCTGACCTTATTGCAGGATCATTAATCAAAAATATAGGAGGCGGTATCGCTCCTACAGGTGGATATATAGCCGGCAAAGAAGAGCTTGTAGAGAATGCTTCTTATAGACTTACAGTGCCAGGAATAGGAGGGGAGTGCGGTTCTACTTTTGGAGTTATGAGATCATTTTATCAAGGATTATTTCTTGCTCCTCATATAGCTATTGAAGCAGTAAAAGGAGCCGTTCTTTGTGCAAGGGTAATGGAACTGGCAGGCTATGAAGTACTTCCTCATTATACCGATAGAAGAAGTGATATAATACAAGCAATAAAATTTAATGATAAAGAGAAATTAATTAACTTCTGTAAGGGAATTCAAAAAGGATCACCAATCGATTCGTTCGTCCAATGTGAGCCTTGGGATATGCCTGGTTATGAAGATCAAGTAATAATGGCCGCAGGTGCATTTATACAAGGTTCTTCAATAGAACTTTCTGCTGACGCACCTATTCGTGAACCGTACATAGCTTATATGCAGGGCGGACTCACGCTAGAACATATTAAGGTGGGAATACTAATGGCTCTCAACAACGTAGGACAAATCTAGACGAATGCGCCTTAAATTAAAATAAGTAATAAGCCTGCTTCAATTGAAGCAGGCTTATTACTTATTTAATATTAAGTCAAAATAAGTTTACATAATTATTTTTATGTTTAGTATTTTCTATACAGCCCAACTAATTTTCCTAGAATTATACAGTCCTCAACTATAATAGGATCCATAGTATGATTTTCAGGCTGCAGTCTTATATGATCTTTCTCTTTATAGAATCTTTTTATCGTAGCAGAATTATCAATTAGTACTACAGCTATCTCACCATTATCCACTACAGGTTTTCTTTCTATAATAGCTAAATCGCCATCGTTGATTCCAGCTTCTATCATGCTTTCTCCGCTTACTTTAAGTATAAATAGGTCCTCACCGCTTTTGACGAAGTCTAAAGGTATAGAAAATGTATCCTCTATATTTTCTACAGCAAGAATAGGCATTCCAGCCGTGACTTTCCCTACTATAGGAATATTTATCATCTCTCTCTTATAATTTGTTAGTTCCGTGATTTCAAGTGCCCTAGGTTTGGTAGGATCTCTTTTTATTAACCCTTTTTTCTCTAGTCTTTTTAAATGGCCATGTACTGTAGAAGTAGATTTTAGCGATACAGCCTCACATATCTCTCTTACAGAAGGAGGGTAGCCCTTATCTTCTGTATATTTTTTTAAAAATTCATAAACTTCCATTTGCTTTGTATTTCTTTCAGTCATATTGTTTACACACCGTTCCTTTTTTATGGACTTATGCCCACAATATTAATTTTCTGCTTCATTAGAATATACAACATGCAACATATATATTTTCATAGATTCGCAGCATTCATCATTCTTTTAATTACCCCTTATTGCAAATTATTATATCATATGCCTTTTAAAATATCAAACTTATGTTCTTACTTATCTGTAATTAACCCAAACAGTAGACTTATAATTCAGCTTTATATCTTATTCTAAAAGAAAGCTATTGAAAAGCTTAGCGTTTTTTATTATAATATATTCTATTGCAATTAATAAGCTCGTTATTAGTAGATATATAGTTTCAACTATAAACTTTTAATAACAAGTTCATAAATACTGTATATTAAAATGTAAAGAGGGTTTTATTATGGCAAGATATGTAAACTGTATCCTAAACGAAAATAAGTTATGTAATGATTGCGGTGAATGTGATATTTGTGATCTAGATAGAACTAAGAAATGTGACAATTGCGGCAAGTGTATGGAAAATGGTAATTCGGACTATAGAGAAGTTCTGATTGATAATATTTACGAAACATCTGATGCCGCTGAATTAGACAATGACGATATAGAAACTGACAGTGCAAAGAACAGCGATGACGACGAGAATAAGAATTATGAACTAATAGACGATATAGACGGTCTCAACGAATTAATCGAAGACCCAGAACATAAATACGTAGAAGAAGTCTTTCCTGGATTACTAAAACTGAGAAAAAAAGAAGATAGATAAAAAAGTGTGAAGTAATTAACAAATTTTATGTAAATTTTCGTTAAGATTTGGGCAGTGTTTGAGGCGCAGCCGAGTTTCCCAAATTAGAAAATTTGCATAAAATTGTGTTACAAGTGCTTAATGAACGGATCAGTCTTAGTAGTGCCACAACATTTGATTTTTTATTCTATATCATTTAATGGATTTGAATTAACTGCTTTTCTTAGTTCGTCATCATCAACATGTGTATAAATCTGGGTTGTAGATACGCTTTCATGTCCAAGTATTTCTTGTAGACTTCTTATATCAACCTTACCATGCTTGTACATAAGCGTTGCAGCAGTATGTCTTAACTTATGAGGTGTATATTTGTCCTGATCTAAGCCGGCTGCCTGAACATACTTTTTAACCATTCTTTCTACACTTCTTTTATTTATTCTGCACTTCTTTTCGCTAATAAATAGTGCGTCTTTATCCGTAGGGGAGATAGGTGCATACTTTTTACCCCTCACTAGCATGTAATTCTCAACAGATCTGATACACGCTCTATTAAGATATACCGTCCTTTCTTTATCGCCTTTGCCTATGATAGTCAATGTATCATCCTTTATGTTTGAAATATTTATTCCGCAAAGCTCAGATATTCTCATGCCGCAGTTTAAAAATAAAGTTAGAATACAGTAATCTCGTTCAAAATTGTGGTCTGTAGGATCAACTGATCTGAGAAGCTTTTTGCTCTCATCTAGATTTAGAAATATTGGATTTCTTTTCTCTATCTTTGGAGATTCAAGTTCAAGTGCAGGATTCTCCTTCAATATTTTTGCCTTTCCTGTAAGAAACTTAAAAAAAGATTTAACAGATGCTACTTTTCTAGCTCTAGCATAGCTTCCATTATTCCTGTATTTTTGAGCAAAACTTATGTAAGCATACAAATCCGTAAGCTTTATGCTTCGTATAAAATCATCATCTATATCAGATATATCTATGTCTTCAAAGACTTTTTCTCCGTGTGTCTTTCCTTTGTATATCTTCAAAAATCTAAAAAATACAGATAAATCAATCCTGTAGGCCCTAATAGTATTGTTCGATTTACCCTTAATTGTAGATAAGTAATCCAAAAATTCAGCTAGAGCTTGAGGAAGCTTACCGTTAACAGCTATATCTTTAAAATCGAATTTATAGTTCATTTTTCCTCCTAATATAAAATATATAAAATATTAACTCGAGCGCACGCATAAAATAAATGATTTATTAGTTTACTAAATAACTCTGATATATTTATTTTAATTCAAAATGCTAAAAAAATAAACCTTTCATTTACATCACTTTATTTGTATACCACGCGGAGAGTGTTGCTTACATTTTTTTGCAGCTCCTCTCGCATTTTTGCTATACACGTCGCGAAATTATGATTTCGCGACGTGTATTTTTGAATAAAAAAGCTATTTTATATGTAATTCGCCCTTCTACTAGTTCTTTTATATACTATATACAGAAATACACTGTAATTGCAGTTTTTATTACTAATTGTGTCTAAAATAATTAAAAATTATTTCTCAACTTTTATTATTATCTCTT
>NZ_MZGV01000094.1 GCF_002029235.1 Clostridium oryzae | reverse complement strand
TGCCCTAATTGTGATGCAGATTTTTATTATTCAGGAGAAAAGAAAGTAGAAGAAGGTTCGTATTTAGTTGATGAGAACGAACCTTTTCCATTCTAAAACTCATAGTCCCCGGTAGGGGATTTTTTTATATTTAATTCTCACAATAAAAAGTCTGATTTTTCATATTGTTAAGATAAGGTTTACATTATAAGATAAGAATGTAAATTATATTACCAAATTATCGTATGCATACAGATTGTTGGTAAAATTCTGATATTAAATTAGGGGGATTATTATGAATAAAAAGAAGATTTTTTCTTTGTTACTGACGCCTGCTTTAGTAGTGACGGTAGTATCTGGATGCGGCAGCAAAAAAGAAGCTGCGAAATCATCCAATGGTAAACACACATTTAGTATGTTTGTAAACGGTTCAGACATGAAACCTATTCAATTAACTAATACTACAGTAGGAAAAAAGATAACAAAACTTACTGGTGTTACACTAAAATGTGATTATCTAGTAGGAAGTGATGAAAAAACTAAAGCAGGGCTGATGACTGCTTCAGGTGATTATCCGGATCTGCTTAATCCACATAACGAACTTGCTGATTTTAGAGATGCAGGTGCGCTGGTACCGTTGGAAGGTTATATTAAGAAGTATGGTAAGAATATTAAAAAATACTATGGAAATGATTTAGAGAAAATGAAGGATGCAGACGGACATATTTATTCCTTATCACCTGGAAGAATAAGTAATACGGCAATATATCCTAATTCAGGCTTCCACCTTGTAAATGATCTTTTGAAGGAAGACGGATATCCTAAAGTAACAGAGTTAAATGACTACTTTAATAAAATAGAAGCATATGTAAAAGAGCATCCTACTTATAAAGGTAAACCTACAATAGGATTTACTGCTGAAACTGATACAGCTAGAAACTACGTACTTACTAATGCACCAGCTTATTTAGCAGGTTATCCTAATACAGGAAACAGAATAATTTCAAAACAACCTGATGGAACATATAAGGCAAAGAATTTTTACTTGACAAATTATGCACACGACTATTTTCAGAAGCTTAATGAGGAATGGAACAAAGGTATGCTAGATCCTGAAATGTTTACTCAGAACTATGATGCTTATAAAGCAAAATTGACATCAGGAAGAGTAGTTGGTTTCTACGATGAAAGGTGGCAGTTTCAGGATTGTATAAATGCATTAGAGCAGCAGAAAATGTATGATAGAATGTTCTTTGCTATGCCAGTTACGTTTGAAGGAGTTAAAAATAATTCATATGGTGGTATTAATGTTACTTCTGTACAACCTGGACTTTGTATTACTAAGAAGTGTAAAGATCCAGTAGCAGCATTTAAATTCCTTGATGCTATGTGCGGAGACCAGATTCAGAAACTTGTTGAATGGGGACAAAAAGGAATAGATTATGAAGTTGATAAAAACGGAAAAATGTATAAGAATGCTGAACAGATTAAGAGAATGGATGATACAGCCTACGGCGAAAAGAGCGGTGTAGGTCAGTGGTGGCAGTTCCCACATCCTAACTTTGGTAAGAACTCTAAATATGCTGATGGAAATTTAGTTTCACCTCAGGATACTGATGAATATATAGCTTCCAAATATAAACCCTATGAAAAAGAAGTTGCAAAAGCTTATAAAATTAAGAATCTTGCTGATTTAGTAGCACCTGCTATAAATTCACCTTTTGGTTATGGCTGGGATATTACAATTCCTCAAAACAAAAAGGATGTACAGATAGCTCAACAAAAAGCTGGAGATATAGCTAAAGCATATATGTCCAAGCTAATAACAGCAAAACCAAGTGCATATGAAAACGTATGGAAAGACTATTCAGCTAGAATGAAGGCAGCTAAATATGATAATGCAGATTCATATATAACTCAGGTTGTAAACCAGAGAATAAAAGACTGGGGTACAGGTGATAAATAACTGATTTTCATTCTTTATAAGTATTTTAACATGTTAAAGGATTTTCAAAGCTGATTACAGCAGCTTTGAAAATCCTAAAACCGATATATAAATAGGGGTAGGAGGATATTATTTATGCAAACATCTGAAAACATTGTACGGACTATTAATCATAGAAATAAGAAGAGTTTTTTTAAAAAGTTAGTAGCCCAAAAAGAACTTGTTCTTATAACACTACCATTTTTAATACTTCTTATAGTATTTAATTATGTACCTCTTTGGGGCTGGTTAATGGCCTTCCAGGATTATAAGCCTGTACTTGGAATACAGCACTCTGCGTGGGTTGGGCTGCAGAACTTTAGGGAAATATTTACTGATCCGGATTTCTATCATGCATTAAGAAATACTTTAGGTATAAGTATTTTAAAATTTATCTTCGGATTTTTAACAGCTATTACACTAGCAGTGCTTATTAATGAGGTAAGAAGTAAGAAATATAAAAAAGTTGTACAAACAATATCTTATCTTCCTCATTTCGTTTCATGGGTTGTAGCGGCCAATATAGTATATAATGTACTTTCTGCTGACGGAGGTATAGTCAATACTATCTTAGTGAATCTTCATATTGTAAAACATGGTATAGGTTTTATGGGAATACCAAAGGCATTTTGGTTTATTATGATGGGGTCAGATGTTTGGAAAGAAGTTGGATGGAACTCCATAATATATCTTTCAGCTATGACAGCCATAGACAGCGAGCTATATGAAGCTGCTAGTATAGATGGAGCTGGCAGATTGAAAAAGATTTTTTCAATTACATTACCTAGTATAGTTCCTACAATAAAGATACTTATGATATTGAGTATAGGTTCATTATTAAGCGTAGGTTTTGAACAGACATATTTGTTATCAAATCCATCTGTTATAGATTACTCTCAGACGTTGGAATTATATGTTTATAATTATGGTATTCCTCTTGGAAGAATTTCATTCGCCACAGCGGCAGGTATATTTAATTCTGTCGTAGCATTAATACTTGTAACATCGTTTAATAGATTATCAAAAATGATTGATGGCGAAAGTGCATTTTAGGGTATCGTATAAGGAGGAATATGAATGAAGAATAAAGTTTTTGGTTCAAGAAGGACTAAAGGAGATATAGTTTTTGATACATTGAATTATATTATATTAGCGCTTATTGTTGTTATCACCCTATATCCTTTTCTAAATACATTGGCAATCTCATTTAATGATTCCATCGATGCTGTAAGAGGAGGAATATATCTGTGGCCTAGGAAGTTTACATTATTTAATTACAAGAACATCTTGTCACAGTCAGCAATATATCATGCTACATTTATATCAGTACTAAGGGCGTTTATAGGATGTATATTTAATGTATTTGCCAGTTTAGTTGTGGCATATGCAATAAGTAAGAAGGAATTTGTACTTAGAGGCTTCTATTCAAGAATATTCATATTTTCTATGTATTTTAGCGGCGGTTTAATTCCAAGTTACTTTTTGATAAAAGGATTAGGACTTACAAATAACTTCCTAGTATATATATTACCGGGTATAGTTAGCGCGTGGAATATAATGGTAGTAAGAAGCTATATTGATGGATTGCCGAAAAGTATTATAGAATCTGCGAGCATGGATGGTGCCAGTGAAATTAGAATAATATTTTCAATAATATTTCCGCTAAGTTTGCCTGTACTCGCTACAATAACTTTGTTTGTAGCTGTTGGACAATGGAACTCATGGTTTGACACAATGCTGTATTGTTCATCAAAACAATCGCTTAGCACATTACAATTTGAATTACAGAAGGTATTACAATCAAGTGCAAGTTTACAAACACAAGCTAATATGGCAGCCAGCAAGATACCTGGAGCTGCATCTAATACAGTTACACCAGCATCAGTAAGAGCTACAATGACAGTGATAGCAGTTGTACCTATATTACTTGTATATCCATACTTACAAAAATATTTTGTAACAGGCTTAACATTAGGTGGAGTAAAGGGTTAAAATATAGATAAAATAATGGAACTTAACTTATGCATACCAAAATATCGAATGTTTCAACGATCTTTTGGCATGTATAAGTTTAAGTTTTTCACCTGTTGAATAGGAAGTGCATCATATTATTATATGATGCCTTTGCTGCAACTAAAAATAATACGCATTATTAATCTATATAGAAAGTGTGGGAGTATTTTGATTAGACAATACCTAAATAAACATTTTATCGATAACATTAGCGTAAAAAACAAACTTGTACTTATTTTTATACTATGTGCAGTAATACCGATACTTGTTACAAACATTATATTTTTAAGTATAACTAATGCTAATGTAAGGCAGCAGCAACTAAATCAGTTTGATTCATCGCTTTCTAGAACAAAACTTCAGCTATATAAGAATATAAATGACACTACATTAGGAGCCTATAGCATACTTACAGATAAAGAAATTAATGATGCATTGGAGGATAAGTATCATTCTGTACCAGAATTTAGCGATGCCTATAACAGTTTCCTTAGAACTAACCTTGAAAAGATCATTTATATAGTGAACCAGGTAGGTGAGGTAAATATATATACGAATAATAAAAGTATACCGGAGAGCAGTGGATACAAACAGATAACAGCTGAAGTTAAAAAACAGGATTGGTATAAAAGCTCTATTGCTAACTCTCATAAATTCTATATAAGCGCATATAAAAACGATGGTAAGCTGTATTTCTCTCTTGTAAAGGTTCTCAATTACTTCATGTTAAGACAGCACTATACTAAGATTCTTAAAATTGATTTTAGGGATACTGAAATTATAAAAACACTCAATTCAGAAAAAATAGGTGGACATGTCTATATGGTCAACGACCGAAATAGAATCGTGTACTCTACAAACCAGAAATATATAAATAGTGGGAAAATTTTATCAAAATTAGATCTGACTAATACTCATAAAGGGTACTACATATCATCTACAAAGTTGAATAAATACAGTGAATTAAAGGATTGGAAACTTGTATTGGTTGTTAAGGAAAAGGATATATCAAGTATAATGAATAATTCAAAAAGCTTCATTATTTGTATGTGTATAGCTAATATTATATTTGCGTATCTAATAATACAGGTGATATCATCTTCGTTTAAGGTTAGACTTGGTATATTGAATAAACATATAAAAAAGATGGGAAAACAGAATTTTGAGGTTATTAAATGTAATGAAGGAAAAGATGAAATAGGTACTGTAATAAGAGAGTTTAATCGAATGACTACTAAGATTCATGAATTAATTAGAAATGTATATGAGGTCAATCTGCAGAAGAAAAATTTAGAGATTGAACAACGCCAGGCTCAAATAAACGCACTGCAAAGCCAGATAAACCCTCACTTTCTGTTTAATGTATTAGAGAGTATAAGAATGAGAAGCGTTATAAAAAAAGAAACAGAAACTGCTCAGATAATAAAATATGTTTCAAAGATGTTTAGAAGGCTGCTTCAGTGGCGAAACGATATGATTACTGTAAAAGAGGAAATGGATTATATAGAGGATTTTCTTAAAGTTGAAAAATACAGGTTTGGTGACAAATTTGAATATGAAATAACAATGGATGATAGAACTAATGATTTCAAAATACCTAAGATGATATTTCAGCCTTTAGTAGAAAATGCTTGTGTACATGGTATTGAAGGCAGCAAAAATGGAGGAAAGGTTATTATAGAAGTCAAAAGTAGCATTAATTGGCTTGAGTGTTATATAATTGATAATGGTATAGGAATAGCAGCAGATAAGCTGCGTCAAATTATGGACAACCTAGAAGGAGGCGGACTTAACAATAGCGGTAAAAGTGTTGGCATAAGAAATGTTTACAACAGATTGAGATTAATTTATGGAGAAAAATTTAATTTTGAAATCAGCAGTAAATATGGTTTAGAGACAGTAATATGTATAAAGATACCTGAACAAAGTTAGTTAGGGGATGGTGATGATTTGTATAAGGTTATGATTATTGATGATGAACCATTTGTAGTGGAAGGCATGAAATCTCTTATAAATTGGAACGAATATGGTTTTTCTATATGCTGTGATGCTGACAATGGGGAGGATGCACTGAAAAAAGCAGTTAAGTATAATCCTGATCTGATTATTACGGATATAAACTTACCAGAAATGAATGGACTACAGTTTATACAAAGATGTATAGAAGAGTATAAACTTAAATCAAAATATGTGATTATTAGCGGATATGATGAGTTTGAATATGCTAGAACAGCTATGAAATATGGTGTTCTGGGATACATCTTGAAGCCTATAGATGAAGATGAGATTATAGAATCATTAATTAAAGTGAAAAATGCCATCAGTTCTGAGAAACAAGATATGCTTGCAAATACTCTTGAAAAGAAGGCAATAAGTACTATTTTAAAGAAATATATTAAAGATGAAATCAGCATATCAAAAAACAATGTAATCGAAAGATATTTAAGAAACTATGATCAAAAGGAGTTTAGATATTTTACGTTAAGTTTTACTAGATTACAACAGCATAGAATGATCAATGAGGCAGGTATTGTTGAAAACATAGTTATGGGTATTTTGGATTCGAATGCAGATGTTTTTTTTGTGCAGGAGGAATTAGGAAAAAGAAATATATATGGCGCTATTTTTCCTGAACGAAATATAAATTCACTTTTAATGGAAGATTCAGATGCACTGTATAAATTTGCACAGACTTTAAGCGACAAAATTTACTCAAAGGCTGGTTATAGACCAACTATATATATAGGAAAAAAAGTTAATGGATTAATAAATATAAAGGATTCAAAATTCAGCTGCATAAGGGCAGAGAAAGATAACTTCATATACGATAGGCAGGATATAACTATTTGTGATAATGTTGCAGAAGTTAATTATGTTTACAAAGCTATGGACGATGAAACCTCTAAACAATTGATAGAATGCATTGAAAAAAATGATTGTAATAGCATAAAGGCAAATATTGAAAATATATATTATACCATTAGAAATGCTTTGTATGAACCTGAAATAGTAAAAGCTGGAATTGCTGACTTTCTAATTGAGATTATAAAACTTTTACGAGATATGAAATGTGAAAAAAGTGAATTATTCAGGACAATAGCAGAATTTAATATGGAGGGCATGGTACTGAAAGAGATAAAAGAACAGTTAGTTACCTTCTGTATTCAGACAGCTGAACTAATAAATACATTGAGAAGCAACAATAATAAGGGAATATTAAGTGAAGTGCAGAAGTATATAGAGTTAAATTATGACAAGGATATAAAGCTTAAAGATATTTCAAAAATTTTTTATATTAATTCTACATATTTAGGGAAGGTTTTTAAAAAGAATATAGGCATTTCCTTTAATGAATATTTAAATAAAATAAGAATAGAAAAAGCAAAAAAACTTCTAATAAGTGAAAATTATAAAGTGTGTAAAATATCTCAAATGGTCGGATATAATGATGTCAACTATTTTATTAATAAATTTGAGGAACTGACTGATAAAACTCCAAGTGAATATAAAAGGACATGCGCAGAATGAGTGAAAAGAATGATGAATTATTCAAGGTATTGATTGTTGACGACGAACCATTTGTAAGACAGGGACTAAGAGAACTGATTGACTGGAAGAAGTATGGGTATAAAATAGACGGTGAGGCAAATGATGGAGAAGAGGCATTAGAGATAATTAAGCGGGCTTCACCGGATATTGTGGTGACGGATATTAGAATGCCTGAAATGGATGGATTAGAGTTTATTAGAGAAGCTAGGGAATTTGTGAAGAAGGATACTGAATTTATAATATTGAGCGGGTATGGTCAGTTTGAATATGCACAAAAAGCTATTGAATATGGAGTTTCTAATTACTTATTGAAGCCTATTGAAGAGGAACAATTGATAGAGATACTATTAAGCAGTAAAGAAAAGTTTACGAAAAATAGAAATAAACTTAAGTATCACGAATCTAAAAATATTATTAAAAAGCTTATTTCAAATAATTTAGATGAGGATACGAAACTTAAGATTAGATCAATGTTTAATAAGCAAATTAACTATAAACAGCGATTTGTCGTTATTGAGTCAGATATTGTGGAATGGATGGAACAACTTGAAGGAAAAAAACTAGAGTCTAAAATCGATGAATTAAAAGAAACTATTCTTAAGCAGCTGCAAGGAAATATCATCAATTTATATGAGGAATATGTAGGCAGGTATGGCGTTATAGTAAATGAATATGTATCAAAACAATATGAAGGCAATATATGTGAATTTGCTGATGAGCTTCATAGAAGTATCTGCAGTAATGCTGGATGCAGTAATTGTATTGTTATAGGTAAAGAAGTAGATAGTTTATGGAATATATTCGATTCTTATAAGTCCTGTGAGTCTATAAAAAGTTATAAATATATAAATAATAGTATGGATATTATTAACTATGATAGTTTAAATGAAATAGAATACAATTATTACTATGATTTTTCATCAATTGTTGATAGAATATATGATGCAATCGAGAGAGGAAATAAAGAGCAAATTATATCAGTTGTTGACGAGTTTTTCGAAAATATGCTGAATTATAATATAGCTCCCGAAATAATAAAAACACATGTTATGGCACTGCTGTTTAGAATATTGTCTAATGAGTCAGAAAAGCATGGGGATATGGCCGAAACAGTTAAAACCATTAAAAACTTGAACATAAGCGAGGGGAATATCAGTGTAATGAAAAGTACATTAATTAAATTCCTAAACGAATTGACCTCCTATGTTAATTCTCTTCAGAGCAATAATGGGATATCTGCTATTTATGAGGTCGAAAGTTACATTAAAAGAAATTTTGAAAAGGATTTGACATTAAAGAATTTAGCTAAAGAATTCTTTATCAATCCTGTATATTTGGGGCAGTTATTAAAAAAAAAGTTGGGTATGTATTTTAATGATTACTTGCACTATATAAGAGTTGAGGAAGCAAAGAAGTTATTGAGAAGGTCTAACTTGAAGCTATATGAAATTGCTAATAGAGTAGGATACTCAGATACAAACTACTTTATAAATAAATTTGAAAAAATAACATCGCTCACTCCGGTTCAGTACAAGAAAAGCGTTAATAAGAGTAAAGAGTAAAGAGAAAAGAGTAGAGAGAAGGAAGAAATTCAGCTGTGCAGAATTTCAAAAATAGGAGTGTACCTAGATTTGTTGGCACAAATCTGCGTACGCTTATATATATTATTTTTATACAAACCTGTGGAAAGTCTTTTTAAATAAATTATAGCAATTCAGCACAGCTGAATTGCTACTTTCATTTTTCTCTCTTCTCTTTACTCTTTTCTCTTAAATAAACGTTCTATATAAACTCAAATACCCTTTATACCATAATTAATTTTATATGTCTCTCTTAATAAATCCCATATAGCCTATTATGCAGAATACTGCAGCATAAGCTAGAGATATCAAGAAGCTGAATGAAAGATCCATACCTTTTACAACAATTCCAGTAGTGATTACGCTGGAAAAGTTAACTGCAGCGAAAGGAAGATATTTTCCCCAACTGAAGAACATGGCTAGTGACAGCGCAATGGAACTTATCATTAACTGAAGAAATATAGCGAAGCCTGTAGCAAGTGATCTGGAACGGAACAATGCTGATAATGCAAATGCTACTATTGTATAAAATAATGTAGTTAAGAAATTAAGTCCCAATAGTATGAGAACATTTAGAAAGCCGGAAATGTAAATTATTTTATAACCAGTCCAAAGCATAGTTTTTGAACCTATTCCGCCAAAGCCGAACAGAATACCAACCATTACAAAATTCAATACGTATGCTACTGCTAAAAGTTCTAATCCATATATTATTGTTGCCGCAAGTTTTGAGGACAAAATTTGAGATCTGCTGAATGGTCTTGATATCATCATTTTCATAGTACCATCTGAAAATTCTCCAGCTATCAATGCCGAACAAGCTATTATTATCATAAGGGCTATAATGGAATCATAACCTACATTGCCTGTAACATTAAGTAACTTACTCCAGACTGAATAACTCTCTTTAGGTGATATGTTATGTTTAATCATATACTCATCTTCGGCTATTTGTTTTTCTAGACGGCCTATAACAGATTGAGATAATGATGATTTCTTGGCGGATTTTATCTGTGCTTTGCTCATAGCAATTTCTTTCTGAAGATCTTGTTTCCACGTAGTAGAAACACTATTATTTGCTTTTTTGTTAGTTTTGTTTAAATCATATATTTTTATACCTATAGTACTTACTAAAGTTAGTGCGATAATTATAAATACCATTACTTTAGTGGCAAGTCTTTTCCATAATTTCATATTTTCTATGGAAACTAAAGTTAGAAAATTACTCATATTATTTACCCTCCCCAGTTAACTTCATAAACACATCTTCAAGAGTATGTGTATCTTTGTTGTCCATTCCAAATATAGCAATACCTTGAGCAGTTAAATCTGCTACTATTGCTGGCACGTTTTCTTTTGATGTTTCTACTTGGACACCTTCTGCTACAGATATGCACTTGATGGCTTTTGCCTTAATTATTTCTTCGGCTTTCTTATTATTATCAGTTTTAATAACCATAACCGCCTTATCATCGTCGTTTGTCATATTAATTAACTCATCTATAGTCTTTACTGTTACGATCTTACCCTTGTTAATAATTCCTACTCTATCGCACATAAGCTGCATCTCCGATAGAATGTGGCTTGAAACAAGTACTGTAAGGCCTGTTTCGGAACACAATTTTCTCAAAAGTTCTCTCATATCATGTATTCCTGCTGGATCAAGTCCGTTAGTAGGCTCATCCAATATCATTAAATCTGGACTATGAAGTATGGCTTGGGCTATTCCGAGCCTTTGTTTCATTCCAAGTGAATAGGTTTTAACTTTATTCTTTATAGCCTTTTCAAGGTCTACAATTTTTACAACTTCATTTATTCGCTGCTCTGTGACGCTAGGATACATTTTTGCAAACATTCTAAGATTATCAAGTCCAGACATATACTTATATAGGTCTGGATTTTCTACGATGCAGCCTACGTTACGCATTGCTTTTTTAAATTCAGTTTTTACAGAATGACCACTTATATAAATATTTCCCTCTGTAATTTTTGAAAGACCTACTATCATTTTTATAGTAGTAGATTTTCCGGCGCCATTTGGCCCAAGAAAACCAAATATTTCACCTTTATGCAATTCTAAAGAAATATCAGATACGATTGTACGTTTGCCGATTACTTTCTTTAGTCCCTCTGTTTTTAATACAACATCGTTCATAGTGTACCTCCTAATTTTTGAAAAATTATATTAAATTGTGAATTTATAGAAGTTTCGTTTTTTTCGTAAAGGTCTCAACTTCCAAGGCAAGCTTCACTGTAGAATCTTGTCACGATTAAAGGCTTTATAGCAGTCAAGTTACTGAAAAACATCTTATCCATTCACAATTAGATATCTACTTTAAATTTGTTTTGTTGTCCAAAATATAGCAAGTTAAATAAAATAGCAATATACAAAATGCTGTTGAAAATACTAAATCGATAATTGCTTTTGGACTTGGATATATATATAAAAAGCTAATATTATTAGCAGTTGCCGAATTTTTTAAATATTTATCCAATAAAATATAAGGCATTGACCCGACAATACTTGTTGCAAAGAAAGTTATGAATCCCATTAGTGTGCCAAAATTTCTCCAGATGGAAAGCTTAGCTACGGATATAGAAAAATATATTATAAGCATATTTAAAAAAGTTCCTATTACCAAATTCAAAACCGTAAAAAATGTAGCAGGAATCTCACTGCTAATAGCTTTATATGCCTTTAATAAATAGGAATTATCAACGCAATACACACTAAGACACATATTTGGGACGCTTGCTAATCCAAATATTGTTAACCATAAACAAGCAATCAATAATTTTGAAAGTAATATTTGGTATCCCTTAACAGGTAAAGTGAAGGTTAAATATCCTTCGTTGCTGTATAGATTAGTGTTGTACCGTTGAAATAAGAATATGAAGCCAACAACATTAAAGGCTATCATAGAAATTATTGCAACAGTGGTAACCATAGCCGGATGATCAGTATGAAAAAAAGAAAATATAATTACAATAATTACGTTCATCAAACAAGTAACAGCTAATTTGCTATAGTTGCACTTGAATTCATATCTTAAAAGCTTTAAGAGCATCTAAAGACCTCCCTGAAAATTTCATCCACGGATTTTCCGTATTTTAATCTTAAAGTATCAACATCCTCATTAATAAAAATTTCTTTATCTTTTATCATTATAACTTTATCAAAAACTCTTTCTACATCCTGAATAAGCTGAGTAGATAGTATTACTGAGCTGTCCTCGCTATAATTTGTAAGTATCGTATCTAAAATAACATCCCTTGATGCAGGATCGACACCTCCAAGAGGCTCGTCTAATATATATACCCTGGCTTTCCGAGACATTACAATAACCAATTGAAGTTTTTCATAAATACCTTTGGAAAGCTTTGTAATTTTGAGTTTCTCATCTATATTTAGTCTTTTCAATAATTTCATAGCTTTAGCTCTATCAAAGTCTTCATAAAAATCATCAAATAAATTTATTGTATCGGAAACTTTCATCCAATTGCTGAAATAAGTTTTATCAGGAAGATAGGATACTATAGATTTAGTATAAATACCCGGAGGTTCATGATTTATTAGAACTTTGCCTTTATAATCATTTATAACACCAGCTAATATCTTAATTATAGTGGTTTTACCAGCACCATTTGGACCTAATAAACCGACAATTCTTCCAGAGGGTATATCAAAAGATACATTCTCTAAAACTGTTTTACCTTCATATTTTTTAGTTAATTCAGTTATCTCAATAAGATTTTCCATAAGTCAGTCCCCCTTCATAAATGACTTAAGTAATTTCAAAATATGATTATTGTCAAAGCCCAATTTATTCATTGCATCTAAAAAAAAAGTAATGTAATTTTCCGCTGTTTCTTCTTTAAGCTTTTCAATTAGTTCTGAATCAGTAGTAATAAATCTTCCGGAAGTTCTTTCAGTGTATAAAAGACCTTCACGCTCTAGTTCAGAGAAAGCTCTCTGCATAGTATTAGGATTGACACCCATTTCCTGAGCCAGTTCTCTTACAGAGGAAATTTTGCTTCCAGGTACTAATTCACCTGATACTATCTGCCTTTTTATTTCTTTCATTATTTGAAGATATATAGGTAGTGTTGAATTAAATTCTATTTTCAAAAGCAACACCTCTTAGAGTTAATGTATTATTGTATTAAGCAATTAGTACAATAATACACTTGTTAGTATATTTTGTCAACATAGAAAAAATAAAATTAATTTCTAACAAAAATAATTTTTCTTGACTGATACATTAAAAAAACTTTATATCATAAAATAAGATGAGAACTAAAGTATTTTGTGATATAATATATCTATAGATAATAATTACTAATTAATAAATATATAAAC
>NZ_MZGV01000093.1 GCF_002029235.1 Clostridium oryzae | reverse complement strand
ATTTTTTTATATTCATCCCAACACAAAGCACTATATTTTATCACTTACCCTATGTTTATATTAATCTAATATTTGATCAGGTATTCGTTAAAAACTGGAATAATTCATAAAGAAATTATGATATCATGTTAGTAATATGCCAATGCTACGTATAAATAAGCATTTATACTGTCATAAAAGCAGAAAATTATCTTGAGGCACATGGAGATGGAATATAAACGTAAACCAATTTACCGTTTACTTTTACTCCACCTGAGTATGGTATGATTATTACAATTCAGCATATTCAATATGCATTCTCATACCACTAACTAATGTTAAATATAACATACAAAAGCTCGCCAGCATCCTTCTCCCAGGACATCAGCGAGCTCATAACTTCTACTTCCTAACCCAACTTTTTCTTAAACACATCCTTAAGTCCAGCTTTCTCAATCCTCTCCTCAATTTCCTTAACATCCATCGTATAAAGCCCAACTTCTTTCATATGCTCAAAATACTCCGCTCCAGCAAAAGTATATCTATTTCTTCTTCCCTCTTTAGTTTCCATTTTCTCATTTGCATAGGCAATAATATCACCTATAGCTGTAGATCTAGAAAGTTGCAGTGGGGCATGCCCAAAAGCCTCGCAAACCGCATTATATCCCGCTAGAGAGCCGCTTGCTATGGCTTCAGCATGGTGATCCAAATTGCGACAAATTGGAAGTTATTGCAATTTGCTGATATGCCTTGCAATAACTTGACTCAGAGACTTAAGAAGGCAAGAATGCTCACTGGCATGTCTCAGGTAGAGCTGGCAAATAAGATTGGCATCAGTCGTTCTGTTTTAAATGAGGTTGAGGCTGGCTATCGAGATAAGATTTTAAGACCCACTTTGCTTAAGCTGCTAACTGTACTAGATAAGGATATTCTTTGTGATGATTATTATAGATTTGTGCTTGAGCAGAAAGAAAAATTAAAGATACTTGTTACAAAATATGGATTAAGAAAACTGGCGAGGATGATTGGAGTTGATGCTTCCAGTCTGGATCACTGGAAAAGGGGGGATTATCAGATTTCGAGGCGGTATTATGATAAAATTATGGAACTGAGATTATTGTAGTTTCAGTTCCTGTAATTCTTCACATTATCTTTGAATTGCGAACCAAAAACACCCCAAAATCCATTTTGAATAATGCGGTGTTCTAGAAGAATATTCTATTTATTGCTTTTTCGTTAAATAAGAAGAATGGGAACCAACTTAACTTTATACCTTGCTCATTTTTTTAATTGTACTAATAGAACTCAGGACTTATTTCTCATTTTCTTTGGTTAACATGCCAAACATCAACTTCTTCTTTCTTAGGCATTTCAAACAAAGAATTCAGTTTCTCAATCAAACCATCATCTACAAAATAGTCTGTTGTATCACCTGCTAAAACCGCTTCATTCCGAGAATTGATATTTTGATACCATTCATCTATTGATATATCAATGTAATGCCATTCATAAAATATATGTTGCTTTTTATAATACTCAGATACCTGTTCTCGCTCCTCTCTCCTCCAAAAACCCCAATCAAGTATTACATTACTTCCTGCCAGAACGATTTCTGATGCTTTTTTGTGCAAATATCTCTGAATATCTTTTGCTACTTCATCATGCTTTTCTCCAAGTTCATGATGAAAAAGTTCGTATTCAATTTCATCACATGATAAAATTACTGTATTATACTCGTTAACAAGTTTTTTAGAATACTGAGTTTTTCCACTGCAAATTTTTCCACAAATTAAAATAACTTTTGCCATTTATATCACTCCTAAAGGCTACTATTTCTTTAAAATCAAATGATGAAAAGATGCTATATCCTGAAATTCCTTAATCTGAGCAACTCTCAATTCAACCTCTATCATTTTTTGTTGCCACTCTACATCTTTATGAATATCTTGATTTTGCTGTAAATCCCAAAATGTTCTAATTCCATATGTTTCACATACCTTAAATTTCTTACACCAATCTGTCAAATCAGAATCATTATAATAATGAATTGTACCATAATTAGACGCTGTACCATCCTTACCATCCAGCAGCATATGAGCTTTTTCAAAATCATTTAACAGAACCACCATCTGCATAACTCGTCCTTGCCTGTTATGCTTAATAATTGAAAGCATCCCTTCTGATTTCAATAGCCGATAAAATTCATTAACAATTTCTTCTCGATTATCAGCATATTCCAAAACATTATGACAAATAATAATGTCAAAAGTCTCATTTTCAAGCTTCTTTAGTATATCAATACTCCCAACAATCTGTTGATATTCATAATCGCAATATCTATCTTTTACTGTCTCTTCTGACGGTTCAATTGCAACTACCTTATTATCCTGTGCAAAATAATTTGCAGTAAATCCATTCCCACTACCAAAGTCTAATATCCTTTTTCCTCTTATATTCCCCAACTGCGTAAAGACAATTTTTTTAAGAAGTGCTTCCCAAGGTTGTAGCTTATCGATATTATGAATTGCCATTTTCATCATCTCCACAAAATTACTATTTAAATCAAGTACTCATTAAAATTTCCTGATCCCTTTATAAATCACGCTTTTATATACATATTACTTGCTTTATCCAAATCATTCGTTGTATCAAAGTATATCTTTCTATAATTTTTTGCTTTGGCAAAATCGAGAGCTTCCTGTAACAATTTCTTACCAAGACCTATTCTGCGATAATGTGGATGGATTAAAAACCATCTAAGCTGTGCACATTCACCACGACCAACTATGCCAATACAACCCACTACTTCTCCATTATGCCCGGCACACCATAATCAATCATTATTAGGGTTGTAGTTATTCAGAAACAGCCTCCCCTCATATATGAGAATACCATATCTCATGTGCTTGCTTTTATCAATATTATTAATGTTTCAATTTTCAAACGCGCATATGGTTTCATATGGAATGCTTATACTTAGAAGTGAATTATTTGATTTTTATAACGTTTTAAGTTGTCTTCAAAAGGTATATCAACAACTCAAATTAGTTCAGCTTCAATATAATAATGCTTACTATTCTTCTTTTTCCCATCAAAATAACAATCATCAATATGCCTAATCCGTTTTATTGTAAAATTTTTAAAAAGCCTCTGAATATCATCTAAATCAACGAAATAATGTGGAACATCCTTCTCAGCTCCATCTGTTTTTATAACAGTATTATCATCAACGTGTTTATATTTGGGTTCTGAGAATGACCAAGTATCCTTTGAACATAACGTACAATAGATACAGCCCTTTGGCTTTAATACCCTTTCAATTTCTGTTAATATTCCGATAAAGCCCTCCGTATCCGTATGTGAAATCACATGATATGCCCATATACAATCAAATGCGCTATCCATAAAAGGCAGTTTTTTCATATCACATATTTCTGTTAAAATATCTACCTTTTCTCTTTTTTCCCATTCTCTCAAATAATTAACACCATAATCTGATAGATCTACAGCTGTAACCTTGAATCCATTTTTTGCAAATAAAATTGAATGTCTACCCAAGCCACAGCCCAAATCAAGAATAGACTTTCTACTTTCCAGCTTCCACTTATACATATAATAATAACTTTCTTCGCAAGGTGTTGTCCATATAGTTCTATTTGCTACTTTCCAATCCCATTCTTTTGACTCTACCATGAAATCCTCCTCAATACATTTTTTATTCTTATTGGATCTCTATATATTAAAATCAAATCCTAAAAATTTTTCCTTTATATTTCGCTTATTTGCACCAAATTCTTTTCTTAACGTAATAATGCTTATATTATCATAGCCTTCTTTGTAATAAAGTTTAAGTGCCTCAATGTTTCTTGGCACAACATCAATACATAAAGCTGGTGCCTTTAAAACCTCCTGTGCAAACGCTTCAGATAGTTTAATTGCTCTTGTAGCTATTCCTCTTTTTCTATATTCAGGCATTACGTAAATATCTTCAAGCCATACCACTGTTCCACCACGCAAAGCCATACGTACAAATCCAACATTTTCTCCGTTAACGCTAATGATTTTAAAGTAATCTTTTAACCAGTCTGTCAATGTATCAGCCGCTTCAATATAATCTTCTTCGTTCAATTCATTTTCACCTTCAATTAGTGAAGCATGAAATCCAAAAAAGTTTGCAATCATTTTTGCAATAGTATCTTTAAAAGAGAGATTATAGTCAATTAAATATGTATTATTATCCATAAGGATCACCTCTTCAATTAATTCTTTTTTTAGGATAATTATAACATATTCCACACTATGCTATTTCGTAAGATATTTATTATTCACGATAAAATTTTTAAATGAAAGAATTGGATTTCTGTTAATTACTGTTATTTTTTTATTTAATTAACCGATAAATATAACGGGATATGTACAAATTTAAACAATAAACAAGTATTTTATTATTTGCCACAGCTTGTAGAAAGGTTGTATTAACATGAATAAAAGACTGCGAAAAAAGAGAGGCCTGTCAAAAATACAAGATTTTGAGTGTTGGGATTTAGACGTAACTATAATCAATTTTGTATTGCCTAGATTGAAAAAATTTAAGGAAATAAATATTAATTCTTATCCTGAAAAATGTGGTTCTATTGAAAATTGGCATGTATTAATAGATAAAATGATATGGAGTTTTCAATTTGCCAGGGATGTAAAGTATTGGAATTATAGCAACGAATATAGATCAGATGACAGCAACTGGAATAAGTATTATGCAGGTATGGATTTATTTAAAGAATACTTGGTAGACTTGTGGGATTAGTAATATAAGTTGGGAAAGCCCTTTATCTAAAGCATAATTTTCTACATACTTTAGAATCATTGTGACTTTTAAAATACCACTACTAAATAGGTTCGACTCTAGAGTATTGGGGTAGTCAGAATATATTAGAACTTTCTCAAATTATATAGTTAAATAATAATTTACAAATTTCACTTTATATACAAGATAATTATATTAAGTTTGTGGTCAAAAATCCTCAAAAATTCTTCATTTCTATAAAATCAACACCATCAACAGTTGCAATGCCACTATATAAACAAGCTGTATTTCTTCCAACCTTCAAAAAGTGCTCTATAACATACTTTGCTGTAAATGGCATATCAAGCGAAGAAACATTCTTACAATCTACCCATTCTAAACGTCCCTCATTGCTAGAAATTTCTTTATCAATATCAATTAAATCTGCAAAAAAATAATAGTTTTGTCTAATTTCATTATCCTTTAGTCTTAAGGTCACATATCTGAGTGCTAAATCTTTTATATCTTCTTTGCTGAGTCCTGTTTCTTCATTAAGCTCTCGTAGAACACAGCTCTTTGCATCGTTTAGCTCTTCTTGTTCAAAGTGTCCGCCAGCAGAGCCCACATAAGAATTATTCACTACTCTTGAACCAATTCTATATAAAAATAATATCTTCTCTCCATACGATAAATATAGAGATGCCATATTTCTAAGTTTTCCGTCCATAACTACCTCCAAATATTTTGAATTTACTAACGTACCTATTCCCTATAGTTCAAATTGTTCCTTACCTATCATTTTCATAATATGATGTTCCGACTGACAGTGTTGTATCAAAATAATAGTTTTCATCTTCGTTATCTCCTTAAGCATAAACTATTAATCAATGTATAATTGACAAAATAAAATATGTTATAATTTTACTTATGTCAGTATAATTATAACATGTTTTACATGTACTATCACATTGCCAAAAACAATAAACACGATTAACAGAAAAATCTATTCATCGTATTTATTTCATTCTTCTAATTGATTCTTCTACGGAAATACATTCTGCATATCTGCCATTCCACATAAACTCATTGTGATATTTATAGCTTTGTTCTGCTGACATGAATTGATTATTAACTGTTGTATTAGCATATGCTGGAACTATAATATTAAATCCATGTTCAAATCCACATTTTATTGAAGCATCAATACAGTAATCTGTTTGAAGCCCTACGATAATTATATCTGTTTCTCCCTTGTCTTTTAAATATTCCAACAATCCTGTTTCCTTAAAAGCACTGTTAACTTTTTTATCAAATATTTTTTCATCATTCCTAGGCCGAAACTTTTCAAATATTTCAAAGCCATCATTTCCTTTTGTCAACTCATTTCCTACTCCATCATCATGACGTACATATATGACTTCAACATTATTTGCTCTAGCCTCATGTATTAGTTCTTTAACATTAGATACAAACTTGTCAAACTCATATAATTTTTCATTTGTTATTAATTTTTGTGTATCTATCACTAATAAAACCATTTTTATCTCCTTTTCAACTTCAGCTATATCATTCTCCCCATTACAACTTCATCACGATATGTTCCATCCTTAAGCTTAAATGCATTTTTCGTACTTCCCCAAACTTCAAAGCCATGCTTTTTATATAAAGCAATTGCTTTTTCATTATCTAAAAACACACCCAGTTCAATTTGCTCATATCCGATTTGCTTTGCTTGTCCAATTATCTCTTTAATAAGAGCATTTCCGATACCCTTATTCCAATATTCTTTTTTTATAGCAATTCCAAATGCCACTCTATGCTTAAGCTTAATATAGTTTCTTAAGCAGCTGATGCTTGCATTACCTGCAAGTTCATTATTAACAAATGCTCCAATCATCACGTTTCGACTGCTATTTAAACTATCCTGAAGAATCTCTATTTCTTTGTCAATGGTAATATTAATTTCTTCAGCATACCTAACCATGAAATGTGTTTCTTCTGATGTCATTCTTAAATATTCAATCATTTTTTCTGCATCATTCTCATTCGGACTTCTTAAAATACATGTTGTCCCATCCTTTAATTTTATCTTCTTTTCTCTAAATTCCATTAATATTCTCCTTATATAGAGTTTCTAACTCAACTATTAAATATAAATTTTCACTTTGTTTGAATACATCCATATTGATTTCTACTATCAAAAAATAACTGTATTAAACTTTGATAATATGGAATAAATTCACCACTGTCTATCATAGAAAAAATTTCTTCTTTTGAAGCCCATCTTGCACTTTGAACCTCTTCATACTGTAAAGTTAAACTAGCAATATCAATATCCTTTTGAACCAAATACACATCATCAAATCCATTATCAAAATTAATCGTAAGATGTGGTCTTATATTCTGCAGGTTGATTTTTATTCCCAATTCTTCCATAAGTTCTCTTTCTGCAGCCGTTTGACTTGTGTCATCTTTAACCGCACTTCCGCCAACTGTAATATCCCATTTATCAGGCCACCCTTCTTTAAACGGCTGCCTTTGCTGAATTAACATTTCGCCTTTCGAATTGAATATACAAATATGAATGACCATATGATAATCGCCCTTATTAAAAGCCTCTCCTCGAATCATTGTCCTATTTGTTTTATTTCTTGCACTATCATATATATCCCATAATTCCATCATAGTTTCTCCCTTATAAATTTCTATTTGATAATTGGAAATACCAAAGTTATTTGCCACTTGTCACGTGCCTGTAACTACACATCCTCTTTTCCATTTTACAACACTACTTTAAATTGAAATTTGGAATAGGTAATAAGTAAGAAGTAAAAGTGAAAAGTTATTGAAGAAATTCAGCCTAAAAGCTGAATTTCTACCTAAACTATTACTTCTTAACTATTACTTTTTACTTACTCATAAATTATAATTTATTACAAAACAAAAATCATGTATACATCATTTATATCAAATTGCTTTAAGCATCATATTTTTATTCTTGTGTAATGTTCGTTTTCATCAGAATGATGGATATAGGCTGCATTCTTCAGCTGCACTTTTAATGATGCAGCATTATCAATATCAACACTCATATATATTTCATTTTCTTTAATAATACCTTTCGCCTTTTCTATTGCCAAAGCTAGTCCTTTAGTCGCATAGCCCTCACCACGATATTTTTTATTAATGCCGTAACCAATATGCCCAGCACCATTTTTCAAAGACTCTGTTAAATAGTGTCTTATCTTGAATAACCCAACAATGTTATCGCCATCCCACAAAAAATATAGTGTTTGAGGCACATGTCCCTTACGTAAGTCTATGCCTTTTGAAAATTTTATTATTTCCGGCAGCGCTAGATTCTTAAAATCTTCATAAGAAAAATCGCAATATCTATTTTCAAAACCATTCTCACTCGCGGGAGTATCCTTTAAAAATTGATACTCTTTTTCAGCATTTTCTACATTTGCTTCTTTCAAATAAATCATGTTTCACCTCGTTAAATACTATTTTAATTTATTAAGCAGTTCCTGTATACCTTTGATAACCACTTCCCATTCCTGTTTATCCAGCAGTCTAAAATACAGACTGCGCAGAAAATCTTTTACATTTACCTTTAAGTGATATTTTATTATCTTATCGCTGAACGGTCTTTCCTCTGTAAATTCTTGAAGCCAGCATAATATTTCTTCGTTGCTAAGCATCCCTCTTCCAAGAATTCCTTCAACAGCAGTTATTAATCTCTCATTTTCTTCATCTATGTACACATAATATCCAATGCAGACTTTAGCTTTTATGGCAGCTAATACGTCCATTAAATCCTCTTTATTAAAACAGCTGCAGCGTACTATTTCATCGACTGCATCTGCTGTATGGGCTGCCGAATGTGCCCAGCCTCTTCCTTCCACGAAGCCTCGCACATCTTTTTCATTGTTCATATATTCCAGGAGCCTATTTTTAACTTCATACAAAGCTTTTTCCGATAAAAAATTCTGCTCTCTATGTTTATATATTATAAGAGCTAGTATCAATACCGAAAATGTTCTTGTATAAACAGCGTCAGCATTTTGTTCATATAGTTCATAGAATAAATGCTTATCATCCAAAATTATAGCTAATACCTCCATAAGCTGCTCAAAATTAAACTTATCATTTGTAATCCATTTAAACATCGTTCCATATATAAGATTATCCCTAAGTTCAGCATCTAGTGAACCGATATGTTTCATCATTTCCAAGGCAAGCTTATAATAGTCCCCCTCAGCCTCTAACTCATAATTTTTTTCTTCTATTTCAAGCAGTTTCTGTTTTAATATTTCCTCATTCATTCTATTATACCCCTTACTTTCCTAATTTTTTATGCATATATAATTATAAAACAAATTAGCTGACAACTGCATGTCAGCTAATTTGTTTTATATAATATTTTTTATTATTTTCTTCTTTTAGCGAACAATTCTCCATTAATATTCCATGTACCGCCATTATCCTTAGAAAACATGTGCTGCCAGTGAAAAGAATCTTTTTTAATATCCGAAAATACCCACTTCATTATATGATCTTGAGTGTTTAAGCAGGTAAGGACAATTTTATCGCCTTCAGGCTTCGCTTCTAGTAATGTAGCCTCTCCAGTACAGCCATAAAATACATCCCACGCATCCTTTTTAGGATTATAAAACCTTATCGTAGTTCCATATTCACTGTCCGGTTGCTTTAACTTAAATCTTTCCTTTCTCGAGGGGCAGATGAAAACATCCTGCACAGCGCTACCCTCCAGCACAAACGAGAAAATCCATTCACCTGGAATTATCCTCTCTTTTCCGTTTGCGTTTTTATCATGCCATTCGAAATCCCATTCGCCAACAAACTGTCCAAACAGCATCAGCTTGTCTCTATATTTGAGATTTTCTTCTTTAGAAATCAGTGCCTCTGTAAAAGCATTCATAATACCACTCACTTTCGTATATTTACTTTAAAACTTATTTAACCTTATAATAGCAAGCTAATTATGACTACTGTATGTCGTAATTTGATAAAAATTTCTTAGCAGTTTCTATAAGCTTTTCTTTATATAAAAGCGGTTTTATTATTTTTACTCCATCGCCCAAACTAAGCAGCAGCGCCTGCCACAATCTTTCTCGTGCCGGTACGTGCAAATAGAGCATATAGTTGCCTTCTTTGTCCTTATTCATAACTTCATTTGGGAAATACTCCTGTAAAATCTCTTTGCAATCCTTACGACACCACACCTCTATAGTTTCACAGGTATTAGAATATTCCTGTTCCTGATTTTTAATAATATTTTCAATGTCATCATGCTGCTTAAAACATACTCTATCTGAAAGCTTAAGTTCACTCATTCGAGCGATCTTATATATACGATAGTCATTTTTATTTATGTCATAGCCAAGCATATACCATGCGTACCATTTATAATAAACAGCAAGAGGTTGTACAATTTTACTTGATTGTTTTTGTTCTGCATCTCTGTAATTAAAAGAAGCAACCTTATTTTCACTGATTATTTCTTCTAAAAGCTCTCTATTAGTCTGAACTTTACCATCTTCTTTTGATACGCTGTAGTCCAAAAACACACGCTCATCTTCATTTTTAATCAGACTCATGTACTTGTTAAGTGTGTTTTCTAAATTCTTATTGCTATAGGATGAATTTAGCCCCTTTAATGCCATAAGGATATATCTGTAATCTTCTTTGCTTGTATATTGATTTTTAATTTTATAATCAGGAATTATTGAGTACCCACCACTTACACCTGCAACAGACATTATTGGAATCTGCGCCTTGCATAGAGTTTCCATATCGCGCTGGATAGTTCTCACAGACACCTCAAATTTTTGAACCAGTTGTCTGGCTGTAACAACTTCATTATTTAGAAGATACACAGTAATGCCAAATAATCTATCAATTTTCATGATAATAAGTTTTCTCCATTTCTATTTAATAATATGAATCAGATTACTTTTATCAATCAGCTATTACTTTTGTAGTCCTATCATTTCATTTAGAGCCTTTGCCCAACACCTTTCCGGGATATCCGGCCACTCACAATCGCCAGTTTCTTCTCTACATATCTCCATAGCTCTTGATAGAATTTTACCATGAGATGTATTGCCTCCTCGAAGTATATTTTCAGTTAACAAACACCAGTAGGGTGCATGTTCATAAAGCTTAACTTCATGCATATCTCTGATTACTGTGTCAACATCATATTCAAGACTAATAAACTCTTCTGACCATACCCCATCATTTCCATGCAGTATCAAGAACTGCGTTTTTCCTCCACTAAAAAGAGGTACCCCAACAGCTCCGGGATTTAAAACACATTTCTCTTTATGTATAATCTTTCTTTGTATATGAGAATGACCACATAAAATGATTGATGTTTTTACACTATTCATAGCTTCGAAAGTCCTGTCATCATTGGGTAACATTTTTTCATTTATCTTATTTGGTGAACCGTGACAAATAGTGATTGACGACATGTCGCTGACACTTATCTCCTGCACTGGTTTCAACTGTTCAAAAAACTCCAAATCTCTAGCTGTAAGCGATCTATATGCATATAATAACGCCCCGCTGGCAGAATTTTTATCTTTCCAGCCTTTTTCTGCACCAGCACGATAATTCAGCCAATACTCTTCCTTATTGCCCTTGATAAAATAGCATTTATACCTTTCATTAATGTCATATAATATCTGCATCGTTCTTTCAGGATATGCTAATTCGCCAATATAATCACCCAAAAAGAAAAATTTATTAATGTTTCGTGAAAATGCATATTCAAGGCAGCGTCTCAATGCAATGTAATTGCCATGAATGTCTGATAAAACTGCTATATCCATATCTTGCTCCTCTTCTTACAATATTTATCTGTGGATTCTTTAATTCCTATTGCTTGTCCTTTAAATTAACAAGATTGTGTATCCGCTTGCCCAACTATATTAACCAAGTCTTTCAACGAATCTATATAAAAATCAGATTTTATACTAATTGATATATTATTTATATTATATAAACATGTCTTAATTCCTGCTGCTTTTCCACCTAAAATTTCACATTCCCTGTCTCCAATTACTAATGCTGTGCTTTTATTAATCTCGTACTTTTCAATTAGATATACGAATGCTTCAGGGTCTGGTTTGCGTTTAAAGCCATACTGTTTTGTAATTATTTCTGTAAAATAGCACTTCATTCCATAGTACTCAAGAAACTTTGTTGTTGATTCTCCTCTATGAGTGATAATATAGTTTCTTCCGCCTAAAGCGACAAACTGTCTGCATGCTTCTTCCGCAAATGGAAATGGTTTAATAATTTCTGGCCGCATATCTTTTTTATTAGCAGCATATCTATCAAGAAAAGTATTATCTAAGCCATATAGCTGTTTAAAATGTGTAGTAGCAAAACTATCAGAAACCTTAAGATAGTTCAATACATTTTCATTTGTCTCATTTATTCCGCTATCCTCAAGTGCTTTTATAAGTGCATTAACTGTTCCTGGATATGTATCAAATAATGTTCCATCAAAATCCCATATAATATCTTTAATCAAGCTCTTTCACATCCTCAAATCTAATTTTTGTTAAAATTAAAAGTTTTTTGATTTATATCTATCTGCTCAATTTTAACACACATCATTTCATCAAAAGTAATTTTCACTATCCATGGCATAACTGTTCTTATTTTATCAAAATCTTTATATCCATAGGAACCATCATAATAATTTATAATCGTACTCAGTGCAGTTCCATGCGTTCCTACAATTATATTTTTACCACAAAACTTCTTTAAAACTTTTTTCAATGCTTCTATGTTTCGTGCTTGTACCTCATATAAACATTCTCCATCTGACAGTTTATAATTAAAGTCTTTCTACTGCTTTTGAGAAAATTCAATAAAATCATCTATCCAACAGCTATCAACTTTTCTTTCTCTAAAGTCCTCAATTAATTCAACTTTCATATTGTTTTTATCAACAAATAGCTTTATTGTATCTATCGCCCTTTTGTAGGGACTTGAAAATGCAGCTTCTATATCCTTATCTTTAAGATAAGCTGCAACCTTCAAAGCATCTTCTTTACCCTTTTCTGTTAAGGGTCTGCTAGCATCATCATGCACAGAATAATCTGGTTCCGCATGTCTAATAAAATAAATTACTGTCTTCATATCTTCTCCTAACCTATAAAAGAGCTATCTCAAATAATGTACCATAATATATTCTTCATTATTTTCATCAATAATCTGAAATCCTACAGAAAGGTACATTTTCAATGCATAATTATCCTTTTGCACCGCTAATGATGTTTTAGAATATCCTGCATTTTTAAGGTATTTTAACATTTCTTTCATCATTGCTGTCCCTATTCCATGCCCTCTAAAATCTTTATAAAGTGAAATTGCAAATTCTGGAGTAATATTATCAACGCTTCCATATCCATTCACTTTTCTTACCCATACAGCACCAACAACTTTTTCATCTACTTCTGCACATAGGCAGTAATCATCTTTCTCTTCGCCAAAATTTTTAATATATACTTGAAGTTCAGGTTTTTCTATTATTGTCTTTGGAACTAAATTCGTTTCATCACGTTGAAATATTGCCTCATATAAAAAATCATTAAGCAGTGAATATTCAGATTGTTTCATTTGTCGTATTGTATATTCCATGTTCAATTATAAACTCCTCTTACTAAAATGTTTTTACATATACATGACAATTTATAATTGTTAACCTTTAAGTCCCTTTGACTGACGTTCCATATCTTCAACTACAATATCATATATCTCTCCTAATGAAGCACAATACTCCAATACCTTCCATGGCTCATTAGTGTGATAATGAATCTTAATCAGCTCCTCATCTCCTACAGCAAGTAAGCAATCTCCCTTGAAATTTTTTGTAAAGTATTCATTAACTTTATCTTCATCAAGATTTTCTCCCTCAATTAGTAATTGTGTATCATATCTGTATTCCAACATAATCTTTTCTTCCCCCTTGTATAATGTAGTCATAACATTCAATAGAAAACTGTCTTTATTAATTACGAACATTACAACTCATTTTTTTCTTATTATTCTTAAAATCTTTACCCTATAGGGTATTTGTTTCTACTCTAACTT
>NZ_MZGV01000092.1 GCF_002029235.1 Clostridium oryzae | reverse complement strand
ACTATGTACATTATAGAAATACTTAACAGAGCCGATATAGCATATAATATTTGTTGAAGTATATAATTGACTGTCAACTTTTATATTTCACTCCTTTTTATATATTCAGTAAAGGACTTAGTGAACTCTTCATATTTATTTTTTGATATCATAATTTTCATGCCATTATCAAGTTCAATTTCGTTTCTATCATATTTCTTTATATATCTGAAATTCACTATATAACTCCTATGGCATCTAAAAAAATCTTTTTGAGAAACTAATGACTCTACATTACTTATCCTGTCATAGTACTTGATGATTTCATCTTCGGTATGTAAATTAATTGTTCTGTTTTGCACTTCAAAAAAGTACACTCTATCTAATGCCACTTTTATAGTATTTTTGCCCTGATTGATTAAGAAAAATTGCTTTTCATCTTTTGAAGCTTTTAGCTTATCTATAATTCTTTTTATTATGTCATTAAGTTTTTCTATAGATACTGGCTTTAAGAGATAATGAAATGGTTCCACATCTAACGCTTCAAAAACATATTCCTTAAAAGCTGTTATAAACACTATTTTTGTATCCTCGTTATATGTTCTCATTTTTTTTGCTGTTTCTATTCCTGATAATTTATCCATTTTTATATCTAAAAAAACTATATCAAAATATTTATTTTCCCCCACCATGGCTTGTCCATTACTATATTCCTCAATATTGAACTTATCTTCTTTACAATAATTATATAAAATAATTTTTATCTTTCTTACTATATCTAATCTATGTAGAATCTCATCGTCACATACTGCAATCTTTAACAAAGCTATCTCCTCTTTCCTAAATTAAGTATATAGATTAGAAATATATTCTAACGCTACTAATATACCACATAATAGAAAAGATTACATCCTATGTACTTAATCCAATTCATTAAGACTAAAAAAAGAATTCAGCTTCAACTGAATTCCTTTTATAAATGATTATCTTAAGTCATATTTGTGTTTTAATCTAAGTTATCTCCTTTTTACCAAGCCAAAATATAAATGCAAATCCTATTATGAAAGCCATAATAGAAGTTAAGATATTTATTCCCCGAGGCATACCTGGAAACACAGGAATAAGTGACCCTATAACAAATCCGAGGATGAGCATGTAAGTTTTTCCAGGATATTTCTGCAGCAGCTTTTCAATGGCTTTTGTAGTAGCTAATGTCCCCACAATTGCTCCAAAACCAATTGGAATAAGAAATGGTATATTTCTCTCATTAATAGCTCTTAAGGTTATTTGATATAATCCAAGCGTTAACAACATAAATGAACCACTTATACCTGGCAGTATTAATGCTACAGCTATGACTATTCCTGCGATAAATAGAAAAACTATACTTACTGCTCCTTTCGCCGTTGCAAGTGCTGTTGTTGCTGAAGGCTCTACTGTCATAGCCAGTACCAATACGAACCCTATAATCAAAAAGATAATGTCATTCCTCTTTCTTTCCTGCTGTCTCGATTTTTTATATAATACTGGCACACCTCCACAGATAACACCTATAAAAAGGAAGCTCATAGGAAAATGATAATTTTTGAGAGCTGCTTCTATAAGTTTGCTAAAAAGCAATAATGCTGTGAATGCACCCGCACCAAGTTCTAATAATAGCACAGCGTGTTTTTTCGAATCTTCAAAGAAAGAGCCTATAGCGTGTATCAGATCATCATATACTCCAAGTATTACTGCCATGGTGCCTCCGCTTACACCTGGTACTAAAGTAGCTAAGCCTATAGCTACTCCTTTTAAAAAATTCATTATGTATTTCATCTCATACTCCTTATAAATATTATGTCTATTAAGTTTTTCTTTTTCAAAGCCAAAGCTTCGTTGTTTTCAGCGAAAAAACAGGTTGCCTCGATCATCCTACTTTGTGAAGGATCTCATTAATGAATGTTTCCTTAAGAGTAAACTATAATTATACTTTTAGATATTTCCACTTACCTTTATTCATTCTTCCTAAATACATAAATGATCTAGAACTAAAATCTACGAATATTCCAATCATTATTGCAAACATACCCATTCCAAACAGTCCATTAAGAGCGAAAGATAAAAACACCCTTCCACTCCACAAACCTACGAAAGATGTAATCATAACATAATTTATATCACCTGCTGCCTTCAAGGCTGCTGAACAAAGATTTAAGATAGCAAGCATAGGTTCAATTATTCCAAACGTTCTTATTATTCCAACAGACTCATCAATTACATTCTTATCATTTGTATACAGATATGCCAATTGTCTAGCAAATATACACATTGATATTCCTATTATAAACGCCACTATCATAGCTATTTTTAATCCCTCATAAGCGTATTTCTCCGCTTTCTTATAATTCTTTTCTCCCAAACTCTGCCCAACTAAAGTAGTATTAGCTATTGCAAGTCCAAATATAGGAAAGAAAGCCAAAGAGTTTACATTTATTCCAACTTGATAAGCAGCCATGGCAACAGTTCCCATTGTTACTATTATAATTTCAAGGACAAGGAAACCGCCTTGCATAACTGCCTGCTCAAGAAATGCTGGTACTCCTACATTTATTATTCTTTTCATCAAATCAATTTTTATTCTATAATCATCCTTAAGGTTTAAATTCAGCTTAAGTCCTTTAAGGTTGTATAAAACCAAAATTCTTATAGTAACAGCTACTATTCTAGAAATTGTAACAGCAATTGCTGAACCAGTAACTCCCATAGCAGGAATGCCAAGAGGTTGTACTCCAAATACTAGCATAGTGTTAAGAATTACATTTAATACGTTCACTCCCCCTGTTATAAACATTGGAGTCTTTGTGTCTCCTGCTCCTCTCATGGCACCAGAAACAATTATATCTACAACAAAGAAAGGAAGGTTGAATAATATTATACTAAAATAACCTAATCCTATATTTAAAACATCCCTTTTTGCTTTTCCAAAAAACAAATGCAGCAAAGAATTTGAAAACATCTTTCCGAATATTAACAGAATGACACCAACAAATAGAGCCATGTATATTGATTGAATAAGAGCTCTTTTAGCTTCCTTTTTATTTCCTTCTCCAGTAACCCTAGCAATAATTACTGTTGTTCCCATGGAAAGTCCTGAAAATACTGTCTGTAGGAATCCCATAAGCATATTTATCATGCCTACCGCAGCTACAGCACTAGCGCCAATCCTTCCCATAAATATAGTAGATACCATACCAACCATCATTTCTAATATCTGTTCTATTATGGATGGCCAAGCAAGTTTGATTATCTCCCTGTCTGACTTTTTGTCTAACTTAAACTGAAATTTTTTCATTATGATTTATATGTTCCTCTCTTCTGCAAAATTTTAGTGTAACATCTATGGGAACTTCGAATAAGCTTACATATAAAAAAAGATAAATAATGAAACTATCTTTCTGCATATATGATTTTTATATTTGAAACTATCCCCCCTACGATAAATCATAACTTAATAAAGAGTATATGTCACTGGATTATATGAGCATAAAAAAGACGTCTGCTTTCTTTTATGAGAAAAATAAACCATCATTTTATTTCTTTTTAAAGCAGCGGAACCTGAATTCCATTCGTAAACTGCTTTTCTATGGATATTTTTTCATATATTACCTAATTTCTTATAGCTTTCAAATGTATCTATCAGATCATGCTGCATCATTTTAAATTCATTAATATCTTTGTTAATTCTATAATAAAGGAGGTATCCTTCATATATTGCAGCCATCCGATTAGAAAGTTCAACAGCACTATCATGATTAATATTCGAAAATTCTAAAACCGAAATAAATAATTTCTTTAAATCATTTAGCGATTCTCCATAGTGTACTGCAATATCTGGTTCAGAATATGCTAATTCTAAACCTAAAACAGCAAAAGGGCAGCCAAACTGTGTGCCATCTTCTGCATTCCGTAACATCACTTGAGTAAAATCATTAACGAATTCTTCCCACTGTTTTCCACTAGCAGTTTTCCTCAGCCACCTACCTATTTGATTATGAAAATAATTAGATACCTCCACAGCTAAAGCTTTCTTACTGTTAAAATGAAAGTAAAATGATCCTTTTGGTAATCCTGTCAGGGCTAAAATATCATTAATTCCAGTGGCATTATATCCATTTTTTAAAAATAATTTTGCAGCACATTCAATTAGTTTCGCTTTTGATTGTTCACCCTTTGTACTTTTAATCATTATTTCACCTCTAATATAATTTATATATTAATAGATTAGACCAGTCTGTCTATTATGTCAACAAAATAAAAAAAGATTACATCCTACGTAGGCTAATTCCATTCATTAAGTAATTACACCACATCTTTGAGGCAAATTTCCTAATGGCTCATAACTCGGCTACGCCTCAAACAATTCGCCATCTTAACGGAAATTATCCACAATTGGCAAAAAGCATGAATTCCTAGAGACTAAAAAAACATCCCATATTAAAAAGCATAGGATGTTTTTGTACTATAAATTAAATCAATTTAGTTGAATCGCCTACTACTAACTCACCTTGAAATAGTACATGCTGTGCTGAAGTCTTTTTACGTATCATATCGAATAAAATATTAATCGTGGACTGAGCCATGTCCTCAACAGGTTGTCTAATAGTAGTTATCGAAGGATTATAATATTTAGCTATATCTAATCCGTCAAAGCCTGCCACTGAATAATCCTGCGGAACCTTTTTCCCTGCATCGAATATAGCTTTGCAGGCTCCAATTGCTAAAGTATCACAAATAGCATATATAGCAGTAAAATCTTCTTGTGAATCAATTAACTCTTTAGCAACGCAATAACCATTCTCCATAGAATAAGTCTCTATATCATCTTTCATATACCTTATAAGTTTGTCATTTACTTCAATGCCATTATCTTTTAATGCTTGCAAATATCCATTTAATCTGAGATTTCCAATACTTCCGTCATCAATGGAAGCTGTAATGATTGCAATTTTTCTATGCCCTAAACCGCATAAATAATTAACCATTTTATAACTTTCTTTAAAATCATCTACAGCAACAGAAGAACAAATAGTTTTATTTATCTGTTGATTACTGCCAATGGTACTTAATACAAAAGGTACCTTTAATTGCATTTGCTTCTCATCTGAATGAACAAAATGTCCTCCAAGAAATACAATACCCTTTAGTTTTTTCTCTTTAGCAAGTTCAATAGCTACATCAAGTTCATCTTCTTTGTCTTCTACACGCTGTAAAATAAATGAGTACTTTTTCTTCTTTATTTCCACTTCGAAAGTTTTAATAATACTACTAAAAAGAGGATTAGTAATACCTTTAATAAGAACAGCGATAGTATTGGAATCCAGCCTTTTTAAATTTCTAGCACTGTTATTAGGTATATAATTTTTCTCTTTAATGACTTTCATTATCATGGACTTCGTTTCTTCATTAATATCAGGATGATTATTTATTGCCCTAGATACCGTACTTACAGCTACACCACATAGTTTGGCAATGTCTTTAATTGTGATCGTCTCCATAATCATTTATCCTTTTCATATATTATCAATTGTATGCTTTCTCAAAGTAAATCTCGTTTTCGATATATTTTATTATAACTATTAAACTTATTAATTGCAATAAACCCATCTAACATCAGTCTTAACCTTTTACGGCCCCTGCAACAACGCCTTCGATAATATACTTCTGGCATACAAAATAAAAAATTACAATTGGAATTATGGCTAAAACTAGTACTGCCATCATAGCTCCCATATCTACAGAGCCATATCCGCCTCTTAAATATTGGACTGCTATAGGTATAGTCTTATAATCACTGCCTATGAGCAAATAAGGCAGTAAGTAGTCGTTCCATATCCACATAGTATTAAGTATCGAAACGGTAATAGTTATTGGTCCTAATATAGGAAGTACTACTTTAAAATATGTTTGCACCGGATTGCAGCCGTCAATTAAAGCAGCTTCCTCAATTTCAAGTGGAATAGATTTTACAAACCCTGAGAACATAAATACTGATAATCCAGCACCAAAACCTAAATATATTATGATAATTCCAACAGGGTTATCTAGATGCAGCATGTTTGCCACCTTGGTCATAGTAAACATAACCATTTGAAATGGTACTATCATGGAAAATGCAAAAATATAATATATCGTATTTGTTACCTTAGATTTAACTCTTGTTATATACCACGCAGTCATAGAGGTAAACAATAAAATTATTGCTACGGAGCCTACTGTAATAAAAAGTGACCAGCCAAATGCCCTAGGGAAGCCCGTATCATTTAATCCCGTTATATAATTACTAACACCTGCAAACTCCTTTCCAATTGGAAAAGTAAACGGTGCATCACTTATATAAAATTTTCCTTTAAATGAATTCATTATAACAATAAAAATCGGCGCTAAAAATGCTACAGACAATATGGACATAATTATAAAAATAAATATATCTTTTATTTTTGCAGTTTTCATTAGCTTTCTACCTCCCTACTTCTAGTTAATACAAGTTGTATACCTGCTATTACTGCAACTATAACAAAGAATATTACTGCCTTTGCTTGTCCTACTCCTTCCCAACCAATTGAACCATAGAATGTATTATAAATATCCAGGGCTAACATTGATGTTTGTTTAGCAGGTGCACCAGCAGTCAATGCAAGGTTTTGGTCAAACAACTTAAATGAATTGGATAGAGTTAAAAATAAACATATGGTTATAGAGGGCATTACTAGTGGTATAGTGATCTTTCGCAGTATTGTGAAAGAACTTGCTCCATCGATTTGGGCTGCCTCCACTAAATCACTTGGCACATTTTGAATTCCTGCAATATATATAATCATCATATAGCCTATAAGCTGCCAATTCATTAATATGACTAATCCCCAGAAACCATATTTAGCACTAACGGTTAATGTTACACCAAATTTTATAAGTACTCCGTTAATAATTACCTGCCATATATAGCCTAATACGATACCACCTATCAAGTTTGGCATAAAAAATATGGTTCTAAATACATTGGTACCTTTCCTTCCCTCTGTCAACAGTAATGCTATTATAAATGCAAACAAATTAACAGTTATTACTGATACTACTGTAAATTTTACAGTAAACCAAAGTGCATTTAGGAAATCTCTATTTTTTAAAGCTTTAGCATAGTTATCAAGTCCGATCCATTTTGCGTCAAGTACTGTTGTAAATTTCGTAAATGACAGATAAATACCTAATATAAATGGTATTAAAAAAGCTATAGTAAATGCTAGTAATGTAGGAAGAGTAAAAACAAGAAAATACTTTTTCAATCTTTTTTCCATATTATCATCTCCTAGTATTATAAATAAAAGACGAAGTAAGAGTTAAGAGCAAAGAGCAAAGAGTAAAGTGAAGGTTAAAATTCAGCCATGCTGAATTTTGATTGTATAGATAATACTAATTATTTTAATAGTCCTTTTGTAATACTAGGTATAGTCTTAGTTTTTAAAAAGTTATCTCAGATAATCAGATTTAAATTCTCAGAAATTCTGCATAGCAGAATTTCTTCCTTCACTTTTCTCTTTCATTTCTTAGTTCGTCTTATATAAAGAACATTTAATTACTTTGATTTTTCAGTTGCCCAAGAATCCTTCACTGTTTTTACGACCTGATCCCAAGATTTATTTCCTTGTGCATATTGTAAAAGTGCATCACCAAAATCATTCTTAAACTGCTCACCTGGAAAACACTCAAATGTCCAAGGTACTGTTTGTACATCTTTCTTATTCATCCAATTAATAACTTCTTTTGCTAATGGATCTGATGGTCTTTCTGAATCATTGAATGTATTGAATGGTGGTATAAATCCTAGTTTATTTACTACGTAGTCTTTTCCTTTTTTACTTGAGTATAACCACTCCAAAAATTTTATAGATGCTTTTTGTTTTGCTTCTGATACTTTACTATTTATAGCAAAATAATTTTCTGTTCCAATACATAAGCCTTGTTTCTCTTCACCACTTACCCCTGTGTATATTGGCATAAATTTAACATCCTCTTGTTTTACAGTGTTACCAGAAACTCCGTTTATTTGTGACCAGCCCCAGTTTCCATTCTGAACCATAGCTGATTTTCCAAGAGCAAATTCAGACATAGAATCAGTTACTGACTTACTACCTAAAAGCTTCTTTGGTGTAACTGAATTATTCAAATACAAATCAAATATGTTTTTAAAGTTATTAGCATATTTAAAGTCAACAGTTTTAGCTGCTGTGCCCGCTAAAATTGTATTATCATAGCCAGTATTTTCTTTAAATTCATAGTAAAATGGTAAATTTGCTAAATGGGTTTGCCATCTCCACTGCTCACCAGTCTTTAAAGATGTTGATGAAAATACTCCTTTTATTCCTAACTGCTTTTTATGAGCTGTCATATCTTTAACTACTTTGCTTAACATATCAAAATTGTTTATTTCACTAGTAGAACTTATTGAAACAGCCTTATCACTTAAGGCAAAATATTTTTTCATTATAGCATCGTTATATATAATTCCATATCCTTCAACGACATATGGAATTCCATAAATACCTTTGCCGCTCTTTACTGCAAGCGATTTGTCTGTTAAATAGCTGTAAAGTTTTGTTTTACTTAAATCTGCACAATAATCTTTCCAATTTTGATATCCCATAGGACCATTAATTTGAAAAATAGTTGGTGGATCTGATTTTGCTACTTCTGATTTTAATGTCGGTTCATAAGTACCGCTAGCTGCCGTAACTACCTTTACTTTAACTCCAGTTTCTTTTTTATATTCTGCTGCTATATCTTTATATACATTTGCTATTTCGGGCTTAAAGTTTAAAAAATAAATTTCTTTTGCGGCAGAAGCCCCACCTCCGTTGCCACTCTTACAGCCAACCATTAGAGTTGAACCAATAGCAACAGCTAATACTGTGCTAAGTAACTTTTTTTTCATAAAAATCCATCTCCCCGTTATTATCTATTATGGTACCGGTATCGGTATCGTTTTCGGTACCGTTCTCGGTACCGTTTTCAATTACCACAGTTTGATAATAACATAACTTCTATTAATTTGCAATACATATAATGACTTTTTTTATATTTTATTGGTTGAATGTATTATTTAGTATTAATATATATCATTGGCTTTAATATAATTAATTATAAAAACATCTATAACCTAGAATAGTGACTTATACACTATTCTAGGTTATAGATGTTATGTGGTATCAATTTATTAATTGAGCTCTCTTACTTTTGAGGAGTCACATCCGGCATATAATCATAGTTATCGTGTTTTGATATTAACCAGTTATCTCCTACTTTTTTAATAGTAACCTTCTCACTGCTAGTATATTTTTCATTGGTTGAATCGGTTAAATTATAATCTATTACATACTCATAGGTTGATTTATCTATTTTTTTATCCAATTTAGTTGTATAGTCTGTTACCCATGGGCTTGACCCTCCTATTACCCAACCTTTATCCTCTCGTTTTTTACACTCTAGCTTTTTTAAATTACCATTTAATAAAGGCAGACGCATAGCTCCATCTCTTTCTTTTAAAGCTTCAGCCCACAACTTAACAGTCTTTTCTCTATCTGTTGTAATTAACTCATTAGCTTTTGGCAGAGTTACTTTCTTGAATTTCGCTCTCTTTATCAGCTTAAATTTAGGAAGCATATTATATTTATCATGCTTTGAAACTAACCATCTGTCTCCGTAATACTTCATCTCTATATACTCTTTACTGCTATATTTTGTTCTTGTTGAATCTGTTAGAATGTAGTCAATTTCATATTTGTAGGTATTATCATTTATCTTGCTTTTTTCCTTTACACTGTAACTTGTAACCCATGGGCTAGAACCTCCAATTACCCAGTAAGTGTTTTTGTATACCTTGTATTCTTTATTCCTTAAATCGGTATTCAAAACAGCAAACCTAAATGCCTCATTTCTTTGTGCTAAAGCTTCTGCCCAAAGCCTTGCAACACTATCTCTGTCTTTTGGCATAATGCTCGTCGTTGCCAATTTTGTGATAGCACTTGCGGATACCTGCTGGCCTCCTGTCAATCCAGTAATGCAGATGAAAACTATTATTAAAATTGAAGCAACTATCTGTTTATAAGATATTTTCTTAAAATTTGAAATCATAACAATTCTCCTTTTTAATTCAAATTTACTTGATGTAGATAATATTCCTGCTACACCGGCAGTAACCTTTTGTAGAGAATTCAGTTCTATCAAATGCAGTATTGTACGTCCATACCCTATTTGCTCATCTGGTTCAACATGTAACATAACAAAAGCATCACAGGCCGTTTCACAATCCTGACGCATGTGATAGAATGCATACCAAATGACAGGATTAAACCAGTGAACTGCTTTTATAATTACTGTAAGCCAGTCAAGTATTATATCTTTTTTCTTATAGTGTGCTAACTCATGAAGCAGAATATATTTTAGTTCCTCATCTGAAATCTTATCCAACAGGGTCTTCGGTATAAGCAATTTCGGATATATCGCTCCCCATATAGCAGGACTTCTTACCTCTCTAGTTATAAATATTGGAATATTTCTTTTAACCTTCATGATAGCTTTACAATTGTCATATACCTCTTCAATATTTTTATTATTATTCTTCCAGTAATCCTTCCTAATTCTCTTAGAAAAACGTAGATTTGATATAATAATATATATCAAACATGCGGCTGCCATTATACTCCAAAAAACCATCAAATAGATTATTGCTGAACTATATGCCCCCTTATGGACACTGTTAACAGTTTTCCTCTTATTATTTATTACAGAAGATTTATCTTTTTTATCAATCGACGCTTTCCCATCCATCTTAACCCTTTTTATATCCATAGTTGAATTATTATTGTTAAAATCCTGCTTATAATTATCTACATAAGCTTTAGGTACTAGTGAAAACAAATTAAAAATACTGACTGAGCTATGCGGCACATATGGTACCAATAACCTAATGAAAAGTAAGACCCATATATAATAATGAAAATTTCCGTTAATTTTATTCTTTAAAACCTTCTTAAAGAATAAAATTAAAATGATCAAAACACTTCCCATGCACGAAGACAATATTACCCATTTAAACATTTCAATAAAAATGTTCATATTATCGCTTCCTTACATTATTTTGTTTTTGATCAAGTATAGATTTTAATTCCTTTATTTCACTTTCTGTGAGTGAATCTTCTTCAATGATGTTTGCTAGCATCAAATTTAAGGAGCCATCATATACCTTCTTCAGGAAAGATTTTCTTTCTTCTCTTTTACATTCCTTTTCGGATATCAGGGGTGAGCATAAGTTTGGAGACGAATCTTTATCTATATATATCATTTCCTTTTTAGCTAATCTAGTCATCAAAGTATATATAGTATTATCTTTCCAGGCATTAGTCTGCTTTACTCTCTTTACTACTTCATTAGAAGCTATTGGTGCATTTTCCCATATAACTTTCATTACTTGCCATTCAGCATCAGATATTTTAGGTACATTACTAATTACAATCTCCTCCTCTACAAATGTAGTGTATGTTTCTATACTACATTTGTAGAATAAAATTGTGAATATAATAAACTAATTTTTTTACTCTTTAGGAATTTATCGTTCCAGTTGAATACAAAAATACAGAAGTTGTTACTGACATTGATGGGTAAAAATAATCAGTAAAATACCCGCAAGAATAAGTATCATTTTTATACTTATTCTTGCGGGTATAAGAACCTTTTCCCTTCTTTGCTTTGTGAACGCCTGTCCCCCTACTTATTTCGCTTGTTGTAAATTTTCTTCTATTCAGCATTAGCTCATTCATATCGATAGTTATCGTTATTTTTTTCTTAGATTTTTTCACATTATTCATCTCCTAAAATTTATCTATAATATTTTATTATAAAATATTAATTTTGACTATGGTAAATTTCAATCATATCACAAAAACATACTTAGCAAAGTTTCATTTAGTAGATATTTTTAAATTTTATGAGAAGTCGCCTTTTTATATACAGCTTCAATACCATTTTCTTCACACCATTCTTTTGCTATCTTACAATATGCCTGAAATAAAAACCGTTCCTTTCCCACATAAAAAGAACGGTTTAAACACATTGATTTGAGATAAAATACTTGTCAGCCTAAACATTCATTTTATTCATAAATCTATTACCAGTATGCTATTCACATGAAACTTAATATTTATGCATTTTTAAACAATTCAAATAAATTTATACTATTGCCTATCCCTGTAGACCATTAGCTTGTCGTTCCATATTTTCTATAACTATATCATGAATGTCACCTAATGAAGCACAATATTCTAACACTTTCCAAGGTGTATTGGTGTGAAAATGTATTTTTATCAGTTCTTCATCCCCAACTGCAAGTAAGCAATCGCCTTCAATATTTTTTGTAATATGTTCATTGATTTCATCCTCTGAAAGATGTTGTCCCTCAATCAATAACTGTGTATCAAACTTATATTCAATCATATGTATTCTCCTTTTCTATAAGTAAAAATATAAATGTGCATATTTTCCATTATCCTACATCGTTCTATCTAATAATAAATGAATTTAATTAAAATTACAAATCTTTTACCTTACAGACTTACTCGATCAAATTCTCTTAAAAATCTCATTTTTTCAATAGTCTTAATTGCTTTCCACCAAACCTCGCTCACTGCAAATTCCTTAGGATATTTATCATTGTTATCAAACCATGTCCAAGTAATGGGTCATACATCTTTTTCAGGTTTTGTATCAATAAGGTATTCAAGCTCAATATCAACAATATTACTGTTAGCTGTATAATATGTACTTTTGGGACTCTGTATATAATTAGATGGTCTATAGCCATAGTATTTCCATTTGCTTACATCGTGTTCTATTCCCTCTGTTACAAGTAGGCTAAGTCTTTTTGCCATTGCATCGTAGTCAAAACCTTTCAAGCCTAATTTGGTTATTGCTTCAACTAAAGCAATATACCCACCGACTCCCATGTCACCATGGTTATCATCCTTCATCATCTTGTCTATCAATTTTCTTGCAAAATTCAAAGCTGTCTGGTACACTTCAGCTTGCGAATCTACATATTCAAGTATAAATGCAGAAAATTCAGCTGTGATTCCTACACTTTCTATTTTGTTTGCCTCTTCATTATAATTCCACCAAGGTGCATGTGGAAAATTATCATTAGATGGAATATTAAACCTCCAGCCATATTCCATCATGTCTTTTCCTGATGATAAATATTTTATTATTCCCTTTACTAACAATATTTATGTCTATAATTATTTTAACCCATAAAGTAAACCCGTTAAGCTTACAATCGGTAATCTTAACCTGATAAAGTCCCAATCTCATAATCAGCTTCTTGTATGATTTATTGGACTATACTGGTAAAAATTAAAAGTTAGTACATACTATGGTTAGACAATAAAGAATGAATTAAAAAAGTAAGAAGGAAATAGAAATATGGAAAATATGGAATGGAAAAAACATAAACACCGTATATTGAAAGGTGAAACTATTAAACTTGTTCCTGTTACAAAAAAAGATATGAATTTTATATTAAAAGGTAATGCAATTTCAGTTTTCTCCGTGACAGGTCTCAACTCCAGAGCTTACGCTCCTCACAGAGCCCCGTCACGCTTAAAAGACTTCTCAGCAGCCATCCAATTAAAAGAAAGCTAATTTCAATCGGTATGAGGATATTTTTATCTGCCCAGTTGTACCAAGAGAAGCCCTCACGTCAAAAAATGAAAAAACGCTAAGCTTTATACTTAGCGTCTTTAACCTGGCAACATCCTACTCTCCCACCCAGCTTCCCGGGCAGTACCATGGGCGATGTAGAGCTTAACCTTCGTGTTCGGTATGGGAACGGGTGTAACATCTACTCCATCATTACCAGATAATCGTTTTGTGATAACCTTCGCATTACTGCGTCAACTTCGTCGCTGCGGTGCTCATTGGCGTACCTGCCAACTCCGCTCCTCGCTCAGGCGTTTCCTTGTTCTGCTCGGTTCTAACAAAACTCCATAGAGTGCTTAACCTTTATTAGTCGTTTATATGACCTCGGTTAACCATCCATGTTGAGAACTTTTCATTCTCTCAAAATTGCACATAAGAATTTTATTGGTCAAGCCCTCGACCTATTAGTATTAGTCAGCTTAATACATTACTGCACTTACACCTCTAACCTATCTACCTGATGTTCTT
>NZ_MZGV01000091.1 GCF_002029235.1 Clostridium oryzae | reverse complement strand
ACAGCGACGGAGTTGACGCAGTAATGCGAAGGTTATCACAAAACGACTATCTGGTAATGATGGAGTAGATGTTACACCCGTTCCCATACCGAACACGAAGGTTAAGCTCTACATCGCCCATGGTACTGCCCGGGAAGCTGGGTGGGAGAGTAGGATGTTGCCAGGTTGCCTTTTATGGCGATTATTAGGGTTCACTAGCTCAGTTGGTAGAGCACATGACTTTTAATCATGTTGTCCGGGGTTCGATTCCCCGGTGAGCCATATTTTGCTATTGAAATTATGTTTTGGAAAGTGCATTTATTGCACTTTTTTTGTCTCTAGGAAATTATGTTTTTTGCCAATTGCAGGTAACATTTGAATAATGTTAAAATGCTCTTGCGGAAAGTAAAAAGATGAGCATTAATAAAAAACGTTACATCATATTGATGAAGTAATTAAAGACAGACAATAATAATATATTTTGAAGTTTGTGAATTAAGTGAGTTAGGCAACAGAAGTAATAAAATAAAAAAATTATATAAAGATTAAGAGATAAGTCATAAAAAGATAGTGACAGCAGGTGAACAAAATTAGTCGCCGGATGTCACTATCTTTTGTTCTATAAAATTTTTCTGTAAAAATTATCTATAGAATACGATATCACCTCTTGAGTTATAAATTTTTTATACGATAATATTAATGCTAGTTTAAATGAGACTTATATATTTACTTAAAATTAAGTGAAAATATACAATAAATGAAGATTAATAGCTTCTATAAGGAGGAATTTTATGGACTTTTCAACTATAATATTTTTTGTCGCTACGATTGCGGCTTTACTAGCATCATTTGCGATAGAGGGGGGCAAAATTACCGCACTTGTATCTTTAAGTCCAGCAATTATAGTTATAGGAGGAACTATAGGTGCTGTACTTGTATCATATCCTCTAAAAGATATAAAGAGTATTGGTAAAGTTTTCAAAGTAGTTCTTAATCCACCGAAGATAAACCTAGCTGATAGGATAATATTTTTTAGGGACTTATCATATAAAACAAGAAAAAATGGACTTCTGACTATTGAATCTGAAGTTTTAGCTAATGACGATATAGATCCGTTTTTAAAAAAAGGACTTCAGCTTGTAGTTGATGGTGTAGAACCAGCAACAATACAAAGTGTGCTTGAGATGGAAGTTGAGATGATGTCTGAACGTCATGTAAAAGGATCAGCTATGTTTGAATCAGCAGGAGGATATGCTCCTACAATGGGTATCATAGGAACGGTTATGAGTTTGGTAAATGTTTTAGGCGGCTTGGGTGGTGATTCAAGCGATTTAGGACCAAAAGTTGCTACAGCTTTTATAGCTACTTTATACGGAATATCTACGGCTAATTTATTCTGGCTTCCTATAGGAAACAGATTAAAAGTTATACATGAGGAAGAATATAATGAAAAAAGTTTATTAATTGAGGGAATAATATTAATTCAGACAGGAACTAATCCTAACACAATTGTTGAAAAGCTTAAAGGATTTTTAAACAAGAAGGAAATTGGACAATTTGAGAGCCAAAATAAGGGGATAGAGTGATGAGAAAGAAGAAAAAAGGCAAAGAGCCTAATGCTGAGAGATGGATGCTTACTTATTTGGACTTAATCACTTTGCTTATGGTATTCTTTGTTATCTTATACGCATCTAGTAATATCGATAAGGAAAAATTTCAGAATATCGCTAAATCTTTTAATATTGCCATGGGTGGCGGAGGCAGTCAAATGGTAGACTTGGGGTTAGATTCCACGAGCAAGGATGATAAGTCCGTACCTAATCAGGAAGTTAAAGATAGTGAGACTAAGGATGAAGAAACTCAGTCTAATGATGAAACGTACAACATGGAAAAGGTAAAAAAGGAATTGGATAAATATATGGTGCAAAATAAGCTTAAAAGTAGCGTAACCTCTGCCATAACTGAAAGAGGTTTAGTGGTAAGCCTTAAGAATACTGCATTTTTTGATTCTGGAAAAGCTACTATTAAACGTAAGTATAAATCTAAAATAGTTGCTATAGCTAAGATAGTCAATAAACTACCAAACTATATTAGAATAGAGGGGCATACAGATAATGTTCCGATACATACTAGCAATTTCTCATCTAACTGGAGTTTGTCTTCTGCGAGAGCAACTAATGTAGTAGAATTAGTAATTAAAAAAGCCCAAATAACTCCCAATAAGGTATCTGCTGGTGCTTTTGCTGATACTAGGCCGATAGCAAGTAATTCAACTGCTGCCGGAAGAGCTAAGAATCGTAGAATGGATATAGTACTTTTAAGTAGTAAGTTTAACTCTGAAGAAGAAGTTTCAAATTAGCTCATATTATTATAGATTAAAAGGAATGTTAAATACGTTCCTTTATTTTTTTAGTTTATAAAAGGCAGGATTAATGATATACTTTGGGTAGTAGAAGGTTTTGGGTAGCTTAAGTAAAATCTATGGTATATATTTATAGGAGGAGAATCCAATAAAATGGACACAATAATACAGGATTTGACACATCACATACTAGCTTTATCACCTCTAGCAGTGTATCTTATTCTATTTTTTTCGGCTTTTTTACAGATGACGGTTCCGCCATATCCAGGTGATACAATATTATTGTTATCTGGGTGTTTTAGTAGTATGGGTTTAAAAGCAATTCCGGCATTTACCTTTGGATCGTATGCTGCGGGAACATTATTTGCAAGCTATATGATATTTATACTGGGATATAGATATGGTAACGGTCTTCTTAAGTATCGTATCGTGAGAAAATATTTTTCTAGAAGAAATCAAAGAAAAATAAAAAAGTTAATCCTTAAGTATGGAGTAAGTATATTTTTTATATGCAAATTTGTACCAGGACTGAATGCCGTAACTATTTTATTTGGTGGTATATTTAAGTATAATCCGTTAGGTGCTATTATATCTATAACAACATCATCTATAATTCAGAACTTAATCTTTTTTATAATAGGTAGAAATATAGGATATAATGTAGATAAAATTAATAGGTTTCTGACAAATTATAGCAGGACAGTTTGGCTGATTGCTTTAGTATGCGGTTGTATCTATTTAATTTTCAAATTAAGGGGCCGCAAAAAAAAAATAGGATAAAAACAGAAAAAATAGGGAGTTTACTGTAAATTTGTGATATTATTATATTATATTATGTTTTACACATACATGAAAACGATATCAATAAAAATAGTGACTTATTTATTGTAAACCTATACATTAAAATACTTAATAATTATCATAGGTTATATTCTAAAATAATATAAACTCAGCATTAATATAATATAATATATAAAAGGATATATTTGGGTAATATTATTTTAATTATAACATATATAAACTAAGGTTATAAATTGTAGAAGGGGGAAGTTTATGTTAAAGAAGGAAATTATCGCAATGATATTAGCTGGGGGTCAGGGCAGCAGACTAGGGATGTTAACTAAAAAGATAGCAAAACCTGCAGTGCCTTTTGGCGGCAAATACCGAATTATTGATTTTACATTAAGTAACTGCTGTAATTCAGGGATAGATACAGTAGGAGTGTTAACGCAATATCAACCGTTAATATTAAACACACATATTGGTATAGGAAGTCCATGGGATTTAGATAGAAGAAATGGAGGGGTAAGTTTATTGCCGCCATACATGGAGGAGAACGGAGGAAAATGGTATAAAGGTACTGCTAATGCAATATATCAGAATATAGATTTTGTTGATTTATATGATCCAGAGTATGTAATAGTACTATCAGGTGATCATATATATAAGATGGATTATTCAAAAATGTTGGAGTATCATAAACAAAATAATGCAGATGCTACTATTGCTGTAATTGAAGTCACTACGAAGGAAGCATCAAGGTTTGGAATAATGAACACTGATGAAAATAATGTTATATATGAGTTTGAAGAGAAACCTAAGAAGCCTAAAAGTAATAAAGCATCAATGGGAATATACATCTTCAATTGGAAAACATTAAGAGAATTTCTAATTCAAGACGAGGAGAATAAGGATTCGAGCAATGACTTTGGAAAAAATATAATTCCAAGCATGCTTAATATGGGTAAAAAGCTTATGGCATACCCATTCAAAGGTTACTGGAAGGATGTTGGAACAGTAGAGAGTTTATGGGAAGCTAATATGGATTTAATCAAGGATGATAATAAACTAAATATTCATGATAATAACTGGAAAATATATTCTGTAAATCCGATAAGACCTGCTCAATATATAGGACCTAAAGCAGAAGTAAAAGGTTCAGTTGTGGTAGAAGGATGCGTTGTATTTGGACAAGTAATCAGTACCGTACTCTTCCATGGTGTATATGTAGGGAAAAACTCAAAGATAATTGATTCAGTAATAATGCCCAATGCTAAAATAGGTGATAATGTAACAATAAGGAAAGCTATTATAGGGTCTAATGCTATCATCAGGAAAAACTGTGTTATTGGTAACGGGGAAAAAATAACTTTAGTGAGTGAAGGTAGAGATATAAAAAAAGATACAGTTTTAGAGTAACATTTGGAGGTGTTATTTATGTTAAAAGATTATATGGGGATTGTGGATCTAAATGAAAGAGAAGATAATTTAAAAAATCTAACAAGAAATAGAACGGTGGCATCTATACCAATTGCTGGAAGATATAGAATTATAGATTTTGTACTATCCAATATGGTCAATGCTGGAATACAGAACATAGGAGTATTTACTAAAAGTAAATCTAGATCTTTAGTGGATCATATTTCGGGTGGAAGGCCATGGGACCTAGACAGAAAGAATGGTGGATTATTTGTATTTAACTTTGGATATGGAAATCCGTCGTTAGAAGATGTAGAAATGTTTAAGAATAATTTAGATTATTTAGAGTTGAGTAAGGAAAATAATGTAATACTGTCATCATCCTATATGATTTGCAATATAGATTATGAAGAGGCAGTAAAATACCATGAAAGTTGTGGCAATGATATAACGATAATTTATACTAAGGCCAAAAATTGTGCTGTAAATTTCTTGGATTGTGATACTTTGAATATGGATAGTACTGGTAAAATTATAAGTGTTGGAAAGAATATCGGTGTACACGATAATAATAATATATGTATGGAAATGTTTATTATGAAAAAACAGACACTTATAGAACTCATATATAAGTGTGTAGATACTGGAATATGCAGAAAGATAAAGCATGCAATATATAGGACAATTGATGATTATAAGGTAGGAACGTATGAATTTAAAGGATATGCTAAGTGTATAAATAATATTCAAGCTTACTATAATTTTAATTTGGATTGCCTTGATATTAAAGTTAGCAAGGAGCTATTCTTTAATAACGGTCTTATATATACAAAGGTTAAGGATGAAGCACCTACTAAATATTGTGAAAGTAGTAAAGTTACCAATTCTCTTATAGCTAATGGCTGTATTATAGAAGGAGAAGTTGAAAATTCAATTATTTCTAGAAGGGTGCATGTTAAAAAAGGAGCTGTAATAAAAAATTGTATTATAATGCAAAATTGCATTATAGGTAAAAGTGCAGAGCTTATTAATATAATTACTGACAAAAATATAAATGTCGGTGATAATAAGTGTTTAAGAGGAGATGAGGAAATCCCTCTAGTAATAGAAAAAGTACATGCTATATGATAGGAAAATATATAAATTTATTTTGGAGGCGATTAGATGAAAGTACTATTTGCTGCTTCTGAGGCACATCCTTTTGTAAAGATAGGGGGACTTGGTGATGTAGCTTTTGCACTACCTAAAGCTTTAAGAAAAATGGGTATAGACGCTAGAATTATAATGCCAAAGTATGGTGGTATAGCTGAACTTTTTAAACAAAAGATGTATACTCTTGCGACATTTAATGTACCTGTTGGATGGAGAAATCAATATGGTGGACTACAGTATTTAGAATATGATGGTATTCCATTTTACTTTATAGACAATGAATACTATTTTAATAGAAAAGAAGTATATGGACATTATGATGATGGTGAAAGATTCGCATACTTTTGCAGGGGTATTCTAGAGTCCATAAGATATATGGGGGACTTTAAGCCTGATATCATACATTGCAATGATTGGCACACTGCAGCTGTAGTACCCATATATAGGGATAGATTTCAGCATGAATGGCAGTATAACAATATAAGAACAGTATTTACTATACACAATTTGAAGCATCAAGGGAGATTTGGGAAAGAAATGCTTCCAGAATTACTAGGGCTTAACTGGAAATATTTTAATGATAATGGATTTGAGTATCACGGTGATATATCCTTTATGAAAGCAGCATTAAATATGGCAGATAAAATAACTACAGTAAGTGAAACTTACGCGGAAGAAATTAAAACGCCATATTATGGTGAAGGATTGGATGGTCTGCTCAGAAAGAGAGGATGGGATTTAATCGGAATAGTGAATGGTGTTGATACTGATATAAATAATCCGGAAACAGATAATGAACTATTCTATAAATATAATGGTGATAATTTAGAGAATAAATATAAAAACAAGGAAAAGCTTCAGGAAAAACTCCAACTTCCTGTGAATAGAAATATACCTATCATAGGAATGGTAACAAGACTCTTCGAACAAAAAGGCATTGATTTATTAGCTTGTGTAATGGAAGACATACTTCAAATGGAATTACAATTTATAGTGTTAGGTACGGGTGATAGTAAATATGAGGATATGTTTAGGTATTATGCAGCTAAATATCCGAATAAATTATCGGCTAATATATATTTCAGTAATGAATTATCAAAGCAGATATATGCAGGTTCAGATATGTTTATTATGCCGTCAAAATTTGAACCTTGCGGTATAGGTCAGCTAATGGCAATGAGGTATGGTACAATTCCAATAGTTAGAGAAACAGGTGGATTAAGAGATACTGTACATTCATATAATGAATTTACTGGAGGAGGAAATGGCTTTTCATTTAATAATTACAATGCTCATGATATGTTATATACAATTCAGAGGGCAGTAAAATATTATTATGACCATAAAGATATCTGGGAAAGTCTGATTAAAAGAGATATGTGGGAAGATAATAGTTGGAATAGGTCTGCTCGCAGATATGTTGAACTATATTCCAATATAATGTAAAATTACCTTAATAATAAAATCATGAACATACATAGGAGGTGGATATATGTACGTAGATAAAGAAACTATAAAAAGAGATTTTAAGAAAAAATTAACTTCAATGTTTGCAGAAGAAGTGGAAGAAGCATCTAATATTCATAAGTATCAAGCTTTAGCATCAGTAATTAAAGATTACTCTGCAGAGAATTGGATGAAGACTAGAAAGCATTATACTGAAAAACGTGAAAAACAAGTGTATTATTTTTCTATGGAGTTTTTGCTTGGAAGATTGCTAATGAGCAATATTATCAATATAGGTATAGAAAAAGAATGCCAATCTGCTCTTAAAGATTTAGGGATAGAGCTTAGAGACTTAGAGGAAGCAGAGATGGATGCAGGCCTTGGAAATGGTGGATTAGGTAGGCTTGCAGCGTGTTTCCTTGATTCAATGGCTTCATTGGGGATTCCAGGCAATGGATGCGGAATAAGATATAATTATGGATTATTTGAACAGAAGATAATCGATGGATATCAAGTTGAAGTACCAGATAATTGGTTAAGAGATGGAAACGTATGGGAAGTAAGGAAGCAGAACAAAGCTGTAGAGGTTAGGTTTGGTGGACAGGTAAAGCCATATTTTGAGGATAATAGATTGAAATTTTCACATGAGGATTACGATCCAGTTATAGCAGTACCATATGATATGCCTATAGTTGGTTATCATAATAATACAGTTAATACACTAAGATTGTGGAGTGCTGAACCAGTTACAGGAGAGTTTGACTTTTCATCTTTTAGCAAAGGTGAATATACAAAAGCTGTTGAATATAAGTCTCTTGTGGAATCAATATCTCAGGTACTGTATCCAGATGATTCAAGGGAAGAAGGAAGGATACTTCGAGTAAAACAGCAATACTTTTTTGTAAGTGCAGGAATACAAAGTATAATACGAACATACAAGAAGATGGGTGTTCCTATAAATAGATTGGATGAATATATTGCCATTCATATAAATGATACACATCCTTCAGTGGCTGTAGCCGAGTTAATGAGAATATTAGTGGATGAAGAGGAAATATCATGGGATGAAGCATGGAGAATCACAACCAATACGATGGCATATACAAATCACACAATATTAGCTGAAGCGCTGGAAAAATGGCCTGTAGAAATGTTTAAGAAGATATTGCCTAGAATATATATGATAATTGAAGAAATCGATAGGAGGTTCAGAGAAGAACTTTCAAGAAGATATCCAAATGATAGTAATAGAATTAGGAGGATGGCTATAATACGCGACGGTAGCATTCATATGGCACATTTGGCCATTGTAGGAAGTCATTCGGTTAATGGTGTTGCTAAACTTCATACTGAGATATTAAAAAAACAGGAACTATCAGATTTTTATAATTATTACCCATATAAATTTAATAACAAGACTAATGGAATTACGCATAGAAGATGGCTTATTCAGGCTAATCCTGAACTAAGTAACCTAATTGACAGTGCTATAGGAACAAAATGGATATATATGCCAACGGAACTTAGAAGGCTGATGAGCTATTCAAAGGACAGGATTTTTCAGAGTAAAATTGGGGCTGTAAAATATCATAATAAAATTAAGTTAGCTAATTATATTAAGGATAAGTATGATATAGATATAGATCCAAATTCAATATATGATGTGCAGATTAAGAGGCTCCATGCCTACAAGAGGCAGTTGTTAAATGTATTTAATATATTAAACTTGTATTATCAACTTAAGGAAAATCCTGATATGGATATAGTTCCAAGAACATTTATATTTGGTGCAAAGGCGTCACCAAGTTATTATCTTGCCAAACAAATAATTAAACTAATTAATACAGTAGCTGCAAAGGTGAATAATGATATTTCTATTAAAGGAAAGATAAAAGTCATTTTCCTTGCAAATTATAGGGTGTCCCTGGCAGAAAAGATAATCCCTGCAGCTGATGTTAGTGAACAAATATCTACAACTACTAAAGAGGCATCTGGTACAAGTAATATGAAATTTATGATGAACGGCGCAGTAACCATCGCAACCTTGGATGGAGCTAATATAGAGATAAAAGAAGAGGTTGGGGATGATAATATAGTCATTTTCGGAATGAAGGATTATGAAGTTATTAATTACTATAAGAATGGCGGGTATTCCGCTAGAGATTTCTATAATAATGATGCAAGGCTCACTAGAATTGTAAATGCGCTTATTGATGGTTCATTGAATGTCTCATCAAGTGAGTTTAAGATAATATATGATTCGTTAATCAATCATAATGATGAATATTTTGTGCTAAGGGATTTTGATTCATATGTAAAAGCTCAAGGCAGAATTGATGAATTGTACAAAGACAGCGTTAAATGGGAAGAAATGTGTATTTGTAATATAGCTAATTCCGGAGTATTTTCAAGTGATAATACAATCCTTCAATATTCAAAAGAAGTTTGGAACACAAAATCTTCTTTAATACTCTGATAAAATTAATATGATGTTACCACTTTACCATATTTTGCCTTATCAAGTATTTCAAGTTGTACTTTTCAGATGGTATATTTTAGAATCTTTAATGTGAGTGCATGAGAATATTTTATTATAGTTTGAAGATTTATCTTCAAACTAATTTTTTGTAGTAAAGTTTTTATGAGTTACTATATTAGTACATAAAAAGGAGTGTATTAATGTCTAGAAAGAAAATAAATTTAGTACTTATGATAACATGGATGATTGTTATTTTCGCTTTTTCTCAGCAGCCTGGTAATATGTCAAACGAAAATAATAGATTTGTAGTTGATATATTCAAAAAAATAAATATAGACTTAAATGAACAGCTAGGTAATATGTGTGATTTTGTAATTAGAAAATTAGCACATTTCACTGAATATTTTTTATTATATATTTTAAGTTTCAGGGTTTTACAGGACAGAAGAAAAAATTATAAGTTAAATTATATATACGCATTATTAATAGTTTTTTTATACGCTTGCACAGATGAATTTCACCAATTATTTATTCTTGGGAGAGAGGGTAAGTTTAGAGATGTAATTATAGATACTGCTGGTGGAACGTTGGCTATGATGATATTGTATCTGAAAGTAAGCTTGAAGAAATTAAAGTAATTGTAAAGTATCTCAATATTCACGGCTTAACTAAAAATTTTATAATGTATGGAAGAAATATGTTGTTATTTGTGATAAAAATATGGTAAATTATATATAAACTTACTGCAAGATGAAATCTTCTTGTAAAAATCGAGGTAGAGTATATGAATTCTTTTATTGCAAGGCAACCTATATTTAATAGAGACAAAGAAGTAATAGCCTATGAACTTTTGTACAGGGAAGATTATTTTAATTCTTATACTGGCAGAGATGGCGATAAAGATTCGCTTTCTGTTATAGCAGACTCTTTTTATAATATAGGTATTAATATTGTGACTGAAGGTAAAAAGGCATTTATAAATTTTACAAAGAATCTTATTGTTTCAGAAATAGCATTGCTTTTGCCTAGGGAACTGACAATAGTTGAAATATTGGAAAATATAGAGCCTTCAAGAGAAATAGTCGACTGTTGTAAAAAACTAAAGAGCAAAGGATATTTATTAGCATTGGATGATTTTGTGTTTGATAAAAAATATGAAGAACTTATACAATATGTTGATATAATAAAAGTAGATTTTACAATAACCAAAGGCAATGATAGAAAGTTTATTATGAATAAAGTTTCTAATAAAAAAATTAAATTTTTAGCTGAGAAGATAGAAAGCCTGGAAGAATTTAATGAAGCTTTAGAGTATGGATATGATTATTTTCAGGGATATTACTTAAGTAGACCAATCATAATATCACAAAAGGCTTTAAGTACTAATCAGAAAAAATCGCTTAAAATACTAAATAAAATTAGTAGAGCTTCTATAAGTATCGATGAACTTGAAAAAATCGTAGTTAGCGATCTAGCCTTGTCGTATAAATTTCTCAGGTTATTAAATTCTAGCTACTATGGATTTAATAACAAAATATATTCCATAAAACATGGGATGGTAATGCTTGGTGAAAAGGATATAAAGAATTGGCTGTTTGTTGTTCTTATAAAGAATATTAGTGATAAAGACAATGAAGAGTTTGTTAATATATCAGCTATTAGAGCAAAATTTGCGGAGTATATAGTAAGAGATATGGGAAAGTCGCTGCTAGCGGAAGACGCATATATAGCAGGTATGTTTTCTTTGATGGATGTAATACTTAATAGACCTATGGAAGAAATACTTAAAGAAATTAAATTAAAGGAGGATGTAAAAGAAGCTCTAATAAATAAAACAGGTTTTTTATATAATATAATTGAATTTATTTGTATGTATGAACAAGGGCAGTGGGATAAGATTATTAGTTTTTGCGCCAGATACAAAATAAGTGAGAACAAGGTAACTTCCCATTATTTGAAAAGTATTAAATGGCTAAAGGAAATATAAGTCATAGTATCATAAAAGTGCTGAAAAAATTCTGTAAAAACTCTCCATAACTGAAATGTACCAAGGGGTTTTAATCCAGTACTCCCTATTAACTCTATTACTTATACGAAGGTCTTTTAGAAATTGTTTTTCTAGAGAGATAGATATTTCTCTATCATATATTATGGCGCCGATCTCATAGTTAAGTTGAAAGCTTCTTATATCCATATTTGCACTTCCTATCGAACATATTTCACTATCTATCATTATTGTTTTTGAATGTATGAATGAATTTACATTATAGAAATAGATGTCTACATTACATGCCGCAAGCTCTTTTAGATAGGTTTTTGAAGCATAGTAGACAATAAAATGATCATATTTTCCTGGAAATAGTATCTTTACATCAACTCCACTTAATGAAGAAACTTTTATTGCTTCTAATATACTTAGGGAGGGTATAAAATATGGTGAACATATATATAAATGGTGTTTAGCCATGGATATCATTTTTAAAAATGCCTGCTCAGTTGATGGATATTTAGAATTAGGACTGCTTTTAACTGGCTGCATTGCTTTATTCCCATTTGCAGATTCAAGTGTTGCCAAGTAATTACTAATAGTATCTATATTTAGAGTATTTTGATTTTTACTTTTTACTAAGCATAAGTAATCTTCAATGAATATTGTTTGGAGTTGTAAAACGTAATCTCCAGTTATCATTAAGTGGGTATCTCTCCAGAAACCAAGTTTGCCCCTTCCTAAATACTCATCTCCAATATTAATGCCTCCCATAAATCCAATTATACCGTCAATAATAACAATCTTTCTATGATTGCGATAGTTTAATTTAGTAGAAAAAAACCGTAATATAGGGTTTAGAAAATACGAGTATTGCACAATTTCTACTCCAGACCGTTTTAAATCCTTTAGATATTTGGCTTTTATCTTCATGCACCCAATTTTATCTAATATGATTCTTACATTTATGCCTTCAAGTGATTTTCTGATAAGTATATCTTTTATTTCATTTCCAATAAGATCATCTCTCACCATATAGTATTCAATATGTATATAGTGTTTAGCATTTAGTAACTGTTTTTTTAGCTGAGAAAACTTTTGTTCGCCGGAATAAAAAATTTTTATAGAGTTATTTGTAGTTAGACAACATTGACTATTCTGTACTAGAAGGTTTACTAGGGGGGAATATGGTCCGTCTGGAAAAACAGGGTTATGTATAGGTATAATCTGACTTAAGTTTAGTTTCAGCTTAACATATCTATTCATATTACGCCAGTTTCGTCCTATGAATAGATAAAGAATTATTGCAATGGGAGGCAATGCAATAAATATAAGCAACCAAGCAATTGTTTTTTCAGGCTGCCTTCTTTCTAAAATTATAACTGTTATTAATATGATTGCATATATAAAAAATATAGAAGTCAAAACTGGATTCAAATGGAACACCTCCAAAAGTATCGTACACATGCTATGTGTATATATTTCCAAAATTGATATATAATTTATACATTTTTATTTATAAAAAACAAAAAAAGATATTGACAGTTAAATGTTTTGTAATTATAATAATTAAATGTAGCGGTCGTATTTGTAGATTGCTTTGGATCTTTAGCTCAGTTGGTTAGAGCAACCGGCTCATAACCGGTCGGTCCGGGGTTCGAGTCCCTGAAGGTCCACTTAATATGGGGGTATAGCTCAGCTGGGAGAGCACCTGCCTTGCACGCAGGGGGTCAAGAGTTCGAATCTCTTTATCTCCACTATAAAAGCCTATGAACTAATAATTCATAGGCTTTTTCTTTTATGGGAATATATCTTTGGGTGTATTCCCCTTTTTTTTATTGTATAGCAAACCCTTGTATGATAGTGGAAAATAGAATATAAAGCTTGGACTAACCTAGAATACAAAGAGTGCTATTTTTGATTTCCGTGCGGAGCTCATAGGAGCACAAGTTTACGCCTGAGATCGATCACGATTAACAGATTTTTTAGCAGTCAATAAGTTAATATAAGTAACGCTGGTTCACAATCTATCTAGAGTTTATATTACAATAATAACATTATAACTAATAAAATACTAAAATAAACAGTTCCTTGTGTATCAATATGCGAAATAGAGAGAAAAAATTAGAAAAAACTATTAAATCTTATATAAATTTGTCTAATCACACATAAGTAAATAATAGTCTAGTTCTAATATGATATTATAAAAAAGCTGTGAGGCGAACGAAGTATAAAACAAAATTTATTTGGAATAATAAGTTTGAAAAAATACTTCAAAAAAATATTGACACGAAAGAATCAACGTGTTAATATATAAAAGCTGCATGACGAGAGGCAAACAAATCAACTAAGGAAAGCAGTAAGTGAGTAATAAAAATGTAATTAAAGTTTATAATTTGATGAACATGGTCTTTGAAAATTGAACAGAGGAAAAAGGTAAAATAAACCGGCAATTCTGAGAGATCTCGAAAGAGATACTTGAGATGAAGTAAGTAAGAGCAAGACAAACTTTTAAATTGAGAGTTTGATCCTGGCTCAGGACGAACGCTGGCGGCGTGCCTAACACATGCAAGTCGAGCGAGAGACTTCGGTCTCTAGCGGCGGACGGGTGAGTAACACGTGGGTAACCTGCCTCATAGAGGG
>NZ_MZGV01000090.1 GCF_002029235.1 Clostridium oryzae | reverse complement strand
GATAACTTGCTTAACCCAACGAAACTCAGAGGTAACAGCATCATCGTTAGTAAGTCCAATAACTTGAGTGATATCGAAATCCCAACCTTTTTCAAGTTTAAATTGTTGAGCAGCAAGAGGATAGGCATTATAGCCGTCTGCAATGAATTTTAAAGCTTTCCCAGGGAATTGTTTGAACTTCTGAAAAGCCATACGCATAGCAAGAATACAAGGTCCAACAGCACGGTTATCAGAGACCTGATAGCCAAGGATAGACTTTTTGCAGGTGTCCATGATAAAGCAAAGGTAATGCTTAATACCTTTAACCTTAATGTATGTTTCATCAGCAGAAAGGATGTTAGAAGGTTTATAGTTAAAGTTATCTACAAATGGTTTAATGACAGTAGCTGCGGTAGTAGCATAGTGAGCAACCATGGTATGAGAGATCTTAATACCATGAACTTCTTCAAGGGCATGAGCAGTCTGTCTAGCTGGAAGAGAATTTAAGTCCATCTTAAAAAAATCCACAGTAAATTCACGGTAGATGTAGTGAAGCTTGTATTTATGCTTGTCAGCAGGTGATAAATCCTTTGGAAGCTTAGAAAGATTTTTGAGGTAATAAGAGCACTTAGGATTAACACATTTATGAACGCGAAAATGTTTACGATCCTTTTTAGGGTCAAGAGTATGACCACAATAAGGGCAAACGAATACCACAGGTTTAGTAACATGATTAGACTCGTGGAAGGTCTGTCCACAAACTTTGCACTGGTATTGTCCTTTAGAACCATTATTATCATAAATGTACTCATGAGGAGCACCGCACTTAGGACAAATGATACTCTCAGAAATAGATTTACCATTACGACGGTTAACAGGCTTAACAAGCTTATTGTATTTGTGCTTATAGTAAGCCAAAAGGAGTTGATAATCTACCTTCTCAAAACGAAGAATCTTGGGTAGCTTGTCAACCTTGAACTTTTGGTACTCTGGGCCATTAGAATCCTCAAAAGCCCACTGCTTAAGAGGAATATGTTTAGCAATAAATAAAACAAGTTGAAAAATAGTTTTTAAAAGATATTGATTATATAAAAGTAAATAAGTTATAATTGAATTCATACAATGACAACCTTTCTTGTTATTTTTGTTTGTTAGAGATTCAATTATAACAGAAAAAAGGGGGTCATTGTTTTTTTATTCAAAAAAACTCTGCAACCCTTGATATATAAAGAAAATTTTAAAAGAGTAGTGTAAAAACTTTACACTAACAAATTAATTAGGAGGGATTTTTTATGAAAAAATTAAAAAAGGTTGTTACTTGCTTATCTATTTTAACTATGGTGACAACGCTAGCAGCAGGATGTTCCAAAAAAAATGATGTTTCTAGTAAAAGTGCAAAATCAGCACTAGATACTAGTAAAAGAGTACAACTAAATATGTACCTTATGGGAGATGAACCTAAAGATAATGCAAAAATAGTAAGTGCACTTAACAAATTAACCAAAAAGGATTTAAATGCTACAGTGAAAATAACATATTCAACTTGGACAGATTTTTCCACAAAGTACAACTTAATGCTTACCTCAGGTGAAAATATGGATCTTGTTTACGGTGCTAACTGGCTAACCTATGCTACATATGCGAAAAAGGGAGCATTTACAGATTTGACAGATATGATATCTAAATATGCTCCTGAGTTAAGCAAAGAAATCCCTAAAGAAAGATGGGAGGGGACGAAGGTTAATGATAAGCTCTATGCAGTTCCTAATCAGAATCCAGAGTTTACACAAGGTGCCTTCGTATATAGGGAAGATCTTCGGGAAAAATATAATCTCCCTAAAATTAATTCTGTAGATTCCATTGAAGCATACTTTGATGGTATAAAGAAAAATAATCATGATATTATGCTAACTAATGATTCAGGTTCTTGTGCATACAATAATCTGTTTATGTTTACTACAAAATATGAGATTGTGGATAAAGGTGATGAAGCAACTTCAAACCTTGTAATTGACCCTAAAAACCCTAAAAAAGTATTAGCAACTATAGAATTACCTGAATACAAAGCATTTGTTGAGAAAATGAAGAATTGGGCAGATAAAGGTTTTTGGTCGAAGAGTGCTCTTTCAAGCAATGAAGATGGAATAGTATCATTTGAAAACGGGAAAGCAGCAGCTTCTTTTAATTCAACTCTTGCGAAAGCAAAAGGAACTGTAGAAAAATTAGCAAAATCTAATCCGGATTGGAAAGTAGGAGTTTTTGAATACAATAGATTAATGAATAAGGTTCATTCAGCAGCAGTTACACAAAATCTTACAGTAATACCTAAGGTATCTAATAATCCAGAAAGGGCTCTGGCGCTAATACAGAAATTACAGACAGATAGAAGATATTATGATATAATTCAGTACGGTATTAAGGGATTGACTTACAATCTAACTCAAGATGGTAAGTTAGATTACAGCAAGATTAACACTACAAAGCATTCTGCACCTTCAGGTTGGGCATTCAGAAATGCAAAATTAGATAGAGCAAACGTTTCAGACTGGTCAGAGTGGAAACAGCGTAACGATGAAGACAAGAAGTTAGCTACTCCAGATATATTAGATGCTTTTACCCTTGATACAGATCCTGTACAAAACGAATATGCTGCAATTACACAGGTAACTAATCAATATGGAAAGCCATTGAATGCAGGTTTAGTGAAAGATGCAGATGCTGCATATGCTTCATTGTTAAATCAGGCGAAAGCAGCTGGTTTGGAAAAGTATAGGACAGAAGTAGAAAAACAAGTTGATGAATATCTTAAGGAAAAAGGAATTAAATAATTAACAATTATGCAGGTTAACTTATAAACCTGCATAAATCTGTCTCTACATGGAAATGTATATATTTATGGAATTTATTGTCCTGTGCTTTTGAAAATTAGTAATATATAATATTGAGTAACAATACATTTCTTAGAGTTTGCTGAGTTTTATTCCGGGGGGGATTATAGTATGTTTAATAGGCTTAGAGGCAGAAATAAAATATATATGCGAATGCTTATAACACTTGTTTCTGTCATTGAAGCTACTATTCTTTTAATATCTGTCATACTATTTTATAACTTGAAAAAGAACATGACACGTCAGTTATATGAGATATATGTCCAGGATATAAAAAAGAGCATTAACGATGTACAAGCTATTATCAATATAATGCATAGCACAAGTGTACAAATGAAATATGATTATTATGTCAAATTGCTAAGCAGCTATCGGGAACCGGATGCAACTCAATATTTGCCTGTTTTACAGCAAATAGACAATTACAGAATGGCAGTTAATGTAATCGATTCTATATACATATATAACTCAGGAAAATTTTATATAAGTGATGATTCAGCAACAAATTTTATTCAATCTGAAAAGGTTATTAAAGATAAAAGTATATTGCCTATAGTTAAAAATTATAGCCAATATCGTATTTTAAAGCCTATTCCAAGAATGATTAGTAATCTTAAGACGAGGAAGCAGAGTGAAGGAACCAGTTTTATTTTATATGAAAAGGTACCCATAAGTTCAAAAAGTATTGTTATCATAAACCTGAAAAACGACTGGTTAAAAGGAATAACTCAACAAATGGAACAGGTAGGAAGCATTGAAAACATTGTAGTAGATAACAAGGGGAAAATTATAATAGATTCACATGATAATAAAATGTTTAAGGTTTCTAATAAGGAGTATGTAAAGAATGTTATTAACAGTTCAAAGAATTCTGGATATTTTGTAAGTGATGTGAATAATAATAAATGTCTTATAACCTACAATAAAATGAAATCCATAGGATGGAGTTTTGTATCTGTTATTCCTTATAAAGTAGTAAATAAAAGTATATCTGGTGTACTTATGAATGTTTTAATAATATGCGGTGTTATACTGCTTATGGGAATGGCAGCAGCTGTATTTCTGTCACGCAAATTCTATAATCCTTTTGAAAACCTTTTAAATCAGCTTTCTCTATACGAAAGAGAAAAAACAGATATATTAGATGAACATAGAAAGAAATTTTTAACTAATTTTATTTTTCACAGCAACGAACTTCAAGAAAATTTAATCAATAAAGGTATGGAAGAATATAATATTAATTTTTCTTCATCTCAACCATACATATTAGTACTTATACAGATAGAGAAAAATGATGAGTTTAATGGAGCTGAAACGGATATAAGTCTAATTAAGTTTGCTATATATAATATAGCTAAGGAAATAATACAAGAGCAATGTGCAGTTGAGACTATCGATATATCGGAAAAAGATGTTCTTTTCATATTAAATAGAGAAAATGGCTTTGAGGCTATTAGCGAAAGAATAACAAAAGAGATTAGAAATATTCAAAAACTGATAAATAATTATTTTCAAGTATCAGTGTCAGCAACATTGAGTGGGGAAATCACAGAATATAGAAAACTGAATAAAGCTTATGAAGAACTGAAGGAATCATCCAAAAATAAGTTTTTTTATGGATTTGGGGCTCTTATTTCTAATGCTTCAAGCGTAGAGCGGTCGAAAAATAAATATTCATACTCAGATCAAAAGGTAAAGGATATAATTGTTGCATTAACCAGCGGTAAAGGTGAAAAAGCAAAGCAAATATATATGAATATAGTAGATGAACTTTCTAAATGCAGCTACAATGTATATCAAATTAATTTAACACTATTGTTCTGGGAGATATCTGAGAATATAAAAGGCATAAAAATAAGTAAAAATGAGAGTTGGATAGAAAAACTACAGGCATTCGCAGGAGAAATATCAAATATGTCTAATATCGATACAGTAAATGATATAGTGTCTACGATTTTTGATGGTATTTCGCAAAGCTGCAGAAAAACAAATTCTTCAAAATATGAAGACATGGCTAATCAGATAAGAAACATTATAGATAAAAAATATGACGATATAAATTTATCTGTAGAAGCTGTTTCTGACATGATAGGATTTACTTCATCTTATATAACCAAAATCTTTAAGCAATATACTGGTAAAACTATTATAGAATATATCAACCAGAAGCGTATAGATGTAGCAAAGGAAATGTTGGAAAAAACTGCATATAATGTAGGAGATATATCTGAAAAGTGTGGTTTTGCTAATATAACATATTTTCATAGAGCCTTCAAAAAAAGTGTTGGAATAACTCCAAGCTTATATAGGGAAAAGCGCAGAGGCAATAATGAACTCAAGCTGGATTTAAAAATATAAAGAGGTGAAATTAATGAAAAATGTAAAGGTAATTCAAACGGCTAAAGATACAACAGATAGACTTACAGAGAAAGAGAGTTTGAAACTTAATTCACATAAGGCAGATGGAAATATACTAGAGATAAATCCTTCAAAGACTTTCCAGCAGATAATAGGTTTTGGGGGAGCATTTACTGAGTCTTCTGCATACACATTCTATAGAATGAGTGAGCAGAAAAGAAACGAGATTATTGAAAAGTACTTTGACTCAGAAAAGGGGTTAGCATATTCAATAGGACGCGTGCATATTCACAGTTGTGATTTTGCTTTGGGTAATTATACCTATGTAGAGGATAATGATAGGGAACTAAGGACATTTACGATAGAACATGAGAAAAAATGGACTATTCCATTTATTAAAGAAGCAGAAAAAGCTAAAGGCTCTTCAATAAAACTTTTAGCCTCGCCATGGAGTCCGCCTGCATGGATGAAAACCAATGGTGATATGAATCATGGAGGTAAACTCCTTCCGGAGTGTGCCCCTCTATGGGCTAAATATTATACTAAATATATAAAAGCTGCTAGAAATGAAGGACTTGATATAAGAGCTATCACAGTTCAGAATGAACCAGCAGCCGTCCAAACATGGGATTCATGCATATATAGTGCTGAGGAGGAAAGAGACTTTCTAAGGAAACATCTAGGGCCAACTATGGAGAAAGAAGGATTATCAGATATAAAAATATACATCTGGGATCATAATAGGGATATTATTGTTAACAGAGCCAAAGGCGTATTAGAGGATGCAGAGGCTACTAAGTATGTATACGGGATTTCCAATCATTGGTATGTATCCGAAGAGTTTTGTAATTTGACTAAAGTTCATGAGCTTTTTCCTGATAAGCATATATTGTTCAGCGAAGGCTGCCAAGAAGGTGGAGTACACTTGAACTCCTGGGAAACTGGGGAAAGGTATGGAAGAAATATGATAGGAGATTTCAACAATTGGCAGGAAGGATGGCTTGATTGGAATTTGATTTTGGATGAGACAGGCGGACCCAATCATGTTGGGAATTTGTGCGATGCCCCAATAATCGCAGATACTAAGAAAGATGAAGTTATCTATAATAGTTCCTACTACTATATTGGGCAATTCAGTAAATATATAAAACCGGGTGCTAAGAGAATTGAGGTGCTTCAACAAGGCAAATCAGCTTTGGAGAATGCAGCATTTGTAAATAAAGATGAGAGTATTGTAGTCATTGTACTTAATGAGACTGACAATGAGGAAAGTTTCAATCTTAAATATGAGGAAGAAAGTGCTCAATACGCCATTCCAGCTCATGGAATAACCACATTTATAATTTAATTATCAGATATATTTAATTGATACTCTATATTCACGAAGTGATAGGTAGGAAGCAATAATATATTCAGAACTTTGCAAATTACGGAAGAAAAGCATGTGAATAGAGTCATTGCTGCGAATAACGTTATGCAAATACATGAAGATGGCATAAGCTGCGTGTAATCGTAGGCGGCATTTTGTGACCGCCGGAGATTATACGCAGCTTTTTTAGATTCTTCTATGATACTTATAACTTTTATCATTTCACTAAATTTAATGCTAATAATTTCTTTATTGTGACTTTACTAACTATGAAAAATAAAAATAAAAATGTATAATATTATAGATAACTTATATAGCTATATAGATGTAAGCATCTTATGCTTCTATCTATAAGTTAAGCTTGGTTATTAATTATCAATGTACTATCTGTTTAAAGAGCAATCAAATCAGGGGTAGGAGGAATATATTTATGAGAAGAGGAATATCATTATGGAGGATAATTGTTGGACTAATAATTCTTAAGTTTATTATTAATATATTTGGTCCAGGTATGTTTCATATGCACGTCTATGGTCTTCAATATTTTATTCATACGTGGGTTAATAGACTAATAAACCTTGGTGGCGTAGCAGTGTTAATAGCTATTATAAGCGGGAGAAGACGAAGGAAGATGGAACACTCCGATAATTTTAATACTTTTGGTAATGGCAGTTATCAGGATAACTATGGTGAAAGGTACACTAAACCTGAAAAGGGAAACGAAAACGTCAATTATAACAGTGAAAATTATAATACGCCTATGTATTCATCAAGTAGAAGAGATATATTGTTTTCTGACAGAAAAATCGTTGCTACAGGTAATGAAGCAGCATTTAACGTTGCATTTTCTAATGGAAGGATTGATTTATCCGCGTTACCACAGCCTGAAAGCAATAGAAGCTTGAAAATTAATGTTGCTTTTTCGGACAGTAGAATAAAGATTGATGAAAATATTCCAATGGTTATAAAGGTAAAATCAATGTTTTCTGACGCTAGGCTTCCCAATAATGACAATATATCATTTGGACAAGATTTTTATAAAACTAGAAGCTATGTTGATGGAAAACCTCACTTTTATGTGGAAATGAACACAGCGTTCAGCAGTAGTAAAATAATAGATAAAACTAGGTGAAAAGGGCATAAAGTATTTGTTGACAATAAGGATAGGTCGTGTCTATAATTAGCGTGTATAGCGTGTATAGCGTGTACAGGGTATCTATTGAAAGCAGTACACGCTATAAATATAAATGGTATTGGAAAAAATATGGGAGGAATTAGAATGAAAAAATTTAAAAGCCTAGCAGCTATCATTACAGGTGTAATTGTATCCGCTTCTTTGTTTTCAGGCTGTTCTAATGATGAAAGTACTTTATTATTAGCGCTTAAGAAGAATGGTACTATTACGTCAGCTCAATCAGCAACAACACTTTCTGCAAACATAAATGCTGTAAATCAGACGGCGGCAGAAAAGAAGGATGCAAAGGAATTTATAGAAACTATAAATGGTTCAAGCATTTCTATTAATTCTGATTTTGTAAAAAAGGATAGCTCTCTGCAATCAAAAACAGATGTTAGTCTTAAATCAGATCTTAGCAATGGGTCGCTGGCAACAGTTTGGATGGACAATTCTGTAACAAACGGGAAAGCATATGAGAAAAGTATATATAAACTGTCAGATATGATTAAATATTCTGCTGATATGCCTGAAAAATTTGCAAAGAAAACTTATATGACAGTGGATACAAATGATATTGCCAAGTTAGCGTCTGAAGTAAATGAAAAGGAAAATGCACCAATACAGCAGTTTACTGAAAATACAAGAAAGAAATTAATAAAATTTGTTCAGGATTATATCCAAAACTATAACCCTGGGGTTACTGCAATAACATATAAGGGCGAGCAAGATGGATTAAAGAATTACGAATTAAAGATTGATAATACTCAGCTGAAAAGCATATTGCTATATAGTGCAACAAAACTTGGTAAGGATACTGAAACTGCGGATCTCCTTAAGGGTATAGTTAAGGATTATGTGGCACTTGAAGGACTAAGCAGTAAGGAAACTAAAAAAGAAATTGATGAAGCTAACGCTGATATCGATAATGCATTAAAGTATTTATCAAATTCTGATGGAAAATTAGGTACAGCTATTGATAAAATAGCATTACTTGGACCTAAAGGTATAGATATCAATTTCTATGTAAATAACGAGGGGTATTTGACTAAAACAAATGGTACTGTGGAAATTGTTCTTGACATGAAGAAGCTGACTAGTGATTTAAAGGCTGAAAGCGGTGCAGTTGATGATGCTACAATACCTTCATATACAGGACAATATACAGTAGATTTAAATTTCAGCAATGAGCTGACCAATATAAATCAGTCCTCTGTTGCTGTTACGTTACCTGCATTGACTAAGAGCAATTCATATTCACTAACAGAATATAATAAATACACTCAGGAACAACAAAGATTAGAAGCAGCTAAGACAATAGCAAATCGTGCAATTAAGAGTAAGAATAAGGGCGTTATTAATTCAGCAATATTAACTGTTAAAGCCCTTCCAAACAGTACAGAAAAAACTAAGCTCTTGAATAAGTTAAATGCAGCTTTATATTCTGTTAACAAAACAGATGCTTCCAAGCTTGTTAAAAAAGCTAAGAAATCTCTAGCAATAGCTGATTACGAGAAGGCAACTGCAGCTATTAATAAACTTACAAAAGCTGATAAAACTAAGTTATCTAAAGATTTGAAAAAAGTTAAAACAAAGGTCTATACTAAGTCAGTGGTATCAGCTCAAAAAGCTATAAATAGCGTTAAAAAGCATAATACTAAGGCTAATATAAGTGCAGCTAAGAAGGCAATTTCAAAAGTTAAAGGTAAGGCTAACAGAGATTATCTTACTAAACAGCTTAACAAATCAAAATAATAAAACTTTGTATGTATAAAAAGGTCTTCTGGATATTTCCAGAGGACCTTTTTTAATTAATAAATAAAGTGGTAATCAGCACTCATAATTCATAATTTATGTATGGAACGTTTATATTTTTTATTGTAAAATAAAATTATATACGGATTTTTGCAGAGGTGAGACGACATTTGAAGAAACTTAATAACTTAACAAACAAAATATTGTTAGATATGTATAAAATAATTATATTGCAATCAATATTGTTAATATGTATAGGAATATGTTTATATTTTAATTATAATACAATATTGTCTTTTGCATTAATTCTTATATTTATTATTATTGGTATTTTATATATGAAAAAGTTAAAAACATATTTAGTATTACCATTTAATGATGTAGTAAATGGGCTGTATGATAAAGGATTTATGGATGGTATATCATCAGACAAGAAAATCAGTAAGCAAAATATTAACAATATATTGGAACGTATGCATGAATTTCCACATACACTGGATGATATTATATATTTGATAGGAAGTTTAAATAAGGATATATCTATTCAGGATGAATTAGAGTACATATTTTTAAAATTTAACAAGTACGTTCCGTATTCTTATATTGGAGTAGCATTAGTTAAAGATGGCGGAGAAACCCTTGAAGGAGAATATGCAATTGGCGACAAGAGCATCTTAGAGACGCTAAATAATGGTAATGGTACACAAAAGAGATATAAGATAAGCTCTACTAGTTTAGGAAATGTAATTAAAAGAGGGACTCCTAGGATTATTAACGATTTAGAAAAATATGTTGAACGCAAAGAGAGCAAACCTTATAATGAGGCAATATTATCTGCTGGCATAAGATCGTCTATTGCACTTCCCATGATAGTTAATTCGAAAGCTATCGGTGTAATATTTTTTTCGAGCATATATAAAAATGTTTACAATAATGAACATGTGAAGTTTTTGAATATTATTGCAAAAAGTATAGCTATTAGTTTTAATAAGAATATGTTTGTGGATAATCTTATGTATAGCAGCATATTAGCATTGGCTAAGCTTGCTGAGGCGAGAGATGAGGATACTGGAGAACATATCGAGCGTATGAAAGCATATTCAAAATTAATAGCTAAACTATTATATAATAAAAGTTCATATAAGGCACAGTTAAGTCTAGCATTTATTGATCAAATTGAAAAATTTAGTCCAATGCACGATATTGGAAAGGTTGGAGTGAGAGATTCTATTTTGCTCAAACCTGGAAAACTCACAGAGGAAGAGTATGAGGAGATGAAGAAGCATACAATATTCGGTGGAAGAGTATTACGTGCAGCCGAGGAAAATATATTAAAAAGTGGTAAGAGCATGTTTAGCATGGGAATAGAAATAGCTGAAGACCATCATGAGAAATGGGATGGTACGGGTTATCCCAATGGAAAAAGTGGACAAGATATACCACTTAGTGCAAGAATAGTTGCAGTAGCAGATGTATTTGATGCATTAACAAGTAAGCGCTCATATAAGGAACCTTTTTCTTTTGAAGAATCTTTTGATTTCATACTGAAAATGAGCGGAAAACAATTTGATCCAGAAATTATAAATATTTTCGAAGAAAATAGAGATAAAATTTACAGCATGTATAGTTCATTTCATACTAAAAATGCATCACACTGAATTAAACTATCTGTTTATTAAAATAAATATTTGTTTATAATAGTAAGTATAGGTTTCTTTATGGAAATTCAATTTGTACATTTCGAAATCTTAGATAAAACTTTGGAGGAGTAGCAGTGAAAATTAAGGAATCTAATCTAAAGGAACTCACAGATGAATTTACTTTTAGACGTGCTAAACAATGCTATAATGATGGATTTGTTGAGGATCTAAAAATAAGTGAATTAGAAGATGAAATACAAGGTAACCCTGTAGGAATATTGATAAAAGCAAGTGTTATATCATCTAATGGATTTAATTCCTACAATGTTAATATAGAGTGGAATTATTCATTGAAACAGATAAGGGGACAATGTGGATGTCCATACTGCCATGAAGATTACAGTAGGGAAGTACCATGTAAGCATATAATTGCGGTATTAATTAAATATATTGAAGAATATCAGGATAAAATGGACTTAATATCGGGTGGATTTGAACTTGATGAACTTATAGAAAGTTTTGAAAAATACGGTGGCTTTGATGAAGAATTCAAAAGAGAACTTAATGTAGATATAAAATTTTTTCAAAAAACCTACTATGAAAATGCATACGTTGAACTTAAGGTTGGTCTAGAAAAAGCATATGTAGTTAAGAATATGAGAACATTTTTGAAGGTATTAATTCGAAATGAAAGCCTAGAGTTTGGAAAAAACTTTACTTATGATCCTTCAATTCATAAGTTTAATGATATAGATGATAGAATAATGGATATGTTTCTTGAGATAGTAGAGGGTGAGGAACAAAGGCTTAATAGTATGGATTATCATGGATATTATAATTCTTATGGAGGTACATTTTTTAGTGGAAAAAAAATATATCTTACGGATAGAATGGCATATAGGTTTTTTAAAATAGCTAAGCAGAGAAACATTGATATAGTGGTTGATGGAAAAGAGCATAATGGTGTAAGCATTCGTGAAGAAAAAATGCCATTAGATTTTAAACTGGAAATGGATAAAAAAAATATAAAAGTTAAGCAATTAAGCGAAATGCCAATAGCTTTAGATGATTACAATAAAATATTTTACTATAATGGTAAAGTTTTTCTTCCTCCAGAGGAACAAATAAGAATGTATATGCCTGTATATAATATGATTTCTAAAAGAGAAAATAAAAATGTTCTATTCAATTCTGATCAGGCAAGAAAAGTTGCCCAATATTTAATTCCGGCACTAAAAAAAATGTCGGAAAATATAGTGCTGGATGAAAATATAAGAGAACAGTTTATTGAAGAGCCTCTTACAATAAAAATTTATCTCGATAAAGAAGAAGATAATATTATAGCATCAGTAAAATATTGTTATGGAGCTAATGAAATAAACGCTTTTGCCAAAGAAAGCGATAATGACAGCAAAAGCATCTTGATTAGAGATACATCTAAAGAGAAAAAGTGTGAAACTGTCTTTAAAGGTTTCGGTTTTAATCGAAGTAAGGATATTCTGGCAATGAAAAAGGAAAAGGATATTTTAAGTTTTGTAACGGATGGCGTTCAAAAATTGCAGCAATTAGGTGAGGTATATTATTCTGATGCATTTAAGAATATTAGAATATATAATAAACCAAGCATAAGAACTGGACTTAGATTAAATGACCAAAATCTTCTTGAGTTTTCTTTTAATATTGATGGAGTTGAAAAAGATGAACTATCAAATATGTTCAATGCACTGAGAGAAAAAAAGAAATATTTTAGACTTCGTAAAGGTGGCTTCATATCGCTTGAAGGTAAGCAGATGAAGAATTTATCAGAGGTTGTAGATTATCTTGACATAGATAACGATGTTTCAAATGAAAAGATTATTTTGTCTAGATTTAATGCATTATATCTAGATGAAAAATTAAAAGAAGTTGTTGGCGATGAATTAGATAGAAACTTAAATTTTATAAAGCTCGTAGATAATATTAAAAATGTAAGACTTACTAAACTTCCAATTCCGAAACACCTTGAAAATACAATGAGAAACTATCAAAAAATAGGATATAAATGGTTTAAGACATTGGCTGAATATGGGTTTGGAGGCATACTCGCAGATGAGATGGGGCTTGGTAAAACTCTAGAAACTATAGCATTTCTTTCATCTGAAAAGGGTAATGGGCCATCTGTAGTTGTGGCTCCTACTTCATTAATATACAATTGGAAAGACGAAATAGAAAAATTCTCGCCTGAACTTAGAACTGAGGTTATAACCGGACCTAAAGCTAAGAGAAATGAAATCATTGAAGCTGTAAATAATTATGATGTTGTGATTACATCGTATCCACTAATAAGACGAGATATCGATCAGTATATAGAAAAAACATTCAATTATTGTATATTAGATGAAGCTCAGCAGATTAAAAATCCAGCATCGCTTAATGCCACAACAGTAAAACAGATAAAGGCAAATGGATGTTTCGCATTAACTGGGACGCCTATGGAAAACTCTCTTACGGAGTTATGGTCAATATTTGATTTTGTTATGCCAGGATATCTTTTATCCAATAATAAATTTTCACAGTTGTATGAAACTCCCATAGTCAAAGAACAGAAGAAAGAAGTCCTTACTGAACTAAACAAGAGGATAAAACCATTCATACTTAGAAGGCTTAAAAAGGATGTTATGAAGGAATTACCTCCTAAGATAGAGCATAAGCTGGTAGTGGAAATGACTGATAAACAGAAAAAATTATATATTTCATACTTAGAATCAGCAAGAAATGAAATAAGTGAAGAAATATCAGCTAATGGTTTTAATAAAAGTAAGATAAAAATAATAGCTTTGCTTACAAGATTAAGGCAGATTTGCTGTGATCCTACTGTATTTGTAGAAAATTTTTCAGGGGAAAGTGGTAAAATGCTCGCATTAGATGATCTAATGGAGGACATGGTTGATAATGGTCATAAGGTACTACTTTTTTCGCAGTTTACAACTGTATTAAAGAATATAGGAAAGCGATTTATAAAGAACGGTATTGACTATATGTACCTTGATGGAACTACAAAAAGCGAAGATAGAATGTCCATGGTAAAACAATTTAATGAAGGTGATAAAAGTGTGTTTCTGATATCACTAAAAGCTGGAGGTACAGGACTTAATCTTACAGGAGCAGATGTGGTAATACATTTTGATCCTTGGTGGAATCCAGCCGTAGAAGATCAAGCAACAGACAGGGCTCATAGAATTGGTCAGCATAAGACGGTTGAGGTTATAAAGTTACTGGCTAAAGGAACAATAGAAGAAAAAATATTTAATTTACAGAATAAGAAGAAGGAAATAATTGATAATGTAATCAATGAAAATATGAACGCAGATAATATCTTATCAAAGATGACTGAAGAAGATCTTCAACAGTTGTTTGCATAAATAATTAAATAATATGCATTTATCTATAAATCACTTGACATAGTTTGTCAAGTGATTTATAATTTGCCTATTAATCAATATTAAACCGCTCTGAAAAGGTGGAATAAATTGAGTTTATTGATAATATATAGTACTTTTCTAAAGAATATGGGTTATCATCTGATAATATTCAAGTGTAATTTATACATTTTAGATAACAAGATGAAATATTGTATGCATTATTATTTAATTTACAAAAAACAACTGATTTGTGTATAAATATTCATATATTATTTAC
>NZ_MZGV01000089.1 GCF_002029235.1 Clostridium oryzae | reverse complement strand
ACTCCAATATTTATTTTTAAAATCCTGATACTTATCTACTAATATTTCTTTTACTGTTATTTTCTTATCTACCATAATACCTATATTTTACACACTTATCCACAACCTTGCAATTACATAGTTTCCTATAGAATAAAAAAGGGTAGGAAGTGGTTTCCGTCGGCTGGAAAATGCCTCCTCCAACCACTTCCTACCCTATGCCGACTCTATGCATTTACAAAGTATTATTTTCTATATTACTTCTCCCAAATTATTTTTCTTGTTTATTTATTTACTAGTATTTTCTTAAGAGCTTTCTTCTTATTACTTCGCATATTATATAGTTACATCTTTTTAACAGTACATTCAATTTATGAGTAGGTAAGAACTAAGAAGTAATAGTTATTCAAGAAATTCAGCCTAAAAGCTCTTACTCCTTATCATTTACCTAATATACAAATTGAAAGTTATATGCTAATACTCAGATTTAAATTCTCAGAAATTCTGCTTAACAGAATTTCTTCCTTCACTTTTATCTTTACTCTTTTCTCTTTACTCTTTAGTGGTGTATCTTGATATTAATTAGAAGTTGTCCACAATAAGCAAAAGACATAATTATTTAAGAGAAAAGTGAAGAAAAAATAATTTTGTAAATACTTTGTTAATAGTGTAAAACAACTATTAAGTGAATGTTAATTTAATATAATTAGGTTATTTTAGTACTTTTGATGTTTGTACATCTTATTTTTTATATTTATAATTAGTATGTTGAATTGTGTAAAAATCGCTTAATAAAATTTGATTACGGGAGATGAAAATATTGTTTAACTTTAAACCCAAAGACAACTTATTTTTTGAGCTTTTCACTGAAGGTGCACAGATTACTCATAATTCAGCTAAGGAACTAAGGAAACTTATGGATTCCCTCTCTAATCCAGATGAAACTTTAGAGGCTATAAGCAAGTTGGAGAATGTAGGAGATACTGTTACTCACAGATTAATTGAATATACGAAGAAGATGTTTATAACACCTTTGGATCGTGAGGATATATTCAATATTTCAAAAGAAATTGATAATGTAACAGATAATATCGACTCTGCAGCTCATAGGTTTATCATGTATAATGTACAAGCTCCCACTGAGGAAGCTATAAAGATTATTGATAAGCTTGTCGCCGCTACTGAGGATCTTGTAGCTATTATCTCACAGCTTAAAACTCTTAATAAGAACGATGACATGCTGGAAAAGATAATAGAAATTAACACTCTTGAAAACGAGTCAGACGTTTTATACAGAGATGCTATTACAAAATTATTCAAAGATCCAGAAGATTTGCTTTACGTAATAAAGTGGAAGGACTTGTATAAGTATTTAGAGGACAGCGTAGACTGTTGCGAGAAACTAGCAAATGAAATTCGAGGAGTTGTTATGAAATATGCTTAGTAGTATTCTTATCTTAGTAATAGTTCTTGCATTAACTTTCGATTTCATAAACGGCTTTCACGATTCAGCCAATGCTATTGCCACATCTATCGGTACCAAAGTACTTACTCCTTTGCAGGCACTGACTATGTCTGCTGTCTTAAATTTTATCGGTGCAATGATTAATACTGAAGTTGCTAAAACTGTAGGAAGCGGAATAATTGCCGATGGAGTCGCAACTCCAGAAATTGTTGCTTTTGCATTAATTGCAGCTATTATATGGAATTTGATAACCTGGTATTTTGCTATACCAAGTAGTTCTTCCCATGCATTGATTGGTGCATTGATCGGTGCTGCTCTTACTATGCGCTCAGCTGATTTATCTATAGTAAATTGGGTAGGATTTCTAAAGAAAATCATATTACCTTTAATCGTATCTCCAATACTTGGTTTTTCATTAGGTTTTGTCTTCATGCTTCTTCTAACTTGGATATTTCATAAAGCAACCCATGCTAAAGTAAACCATTTATTTAAAAAGCTCCAGATAGCATCCGCTGCTTTAATGTCCTATAGTCATGGTTCTAATGATGCTCAAAAATCTATGGGTGTTATAACTATGGCACTGTTAGCAGGTGGTTTCCTGAAAAGCTTTGATGTACCCTGGGAGGTAAAGATGGTTTGTGCTATTTCTATGGCCATGGGGACTATGCTTGGTGGTTGGAAAATAATCAAAACCATGGGCGTGAATATGATAAAACTTGAACCAATAAATGGTTTTGCTGCTGAAACTGGTGCTGCTCTTACTATAGAAACTGCTACCTTCTTAGGTGCTCCAGTCAGTACAACACATATAATCACCTCTTCTATAATGGGTGTAGGTGCATGTAAAAGACTTTCAGCTGTAAGATGGAGCCTAGCAAAAAGCATTCTAGTCGCTTGGGTGCTTACAATACCTTGTAGTGCTTTGATTGCTACAGTTATTGCAATAATTGCTAGAATTCTATAATTAGCTTGTTTACACAATTTAATGATTGATTGAACATAAAAAAAAACAAACTTTTCTGTAAATAAAAAGAGCTGGCAAATTAAGCCAGACTCTTATATAAATATTACAGGAGAAAGCTTGTTTTTTATTTGTTTTATAGGGCAGTAAGCTCCTGATACTTAGTAAGCAAATCTGCATTAGCTATATTCATATCTTTAACTGCCTCATCTACTTGATGAGTGGTAAAACAATACATCATATTTCCATGCATGGATTTATCCCATCTATTTACACCTATTCTTATATTACTTCCATCATCTGAAGATGATATCATAGCAAGTCTTTTATTATTATTAGTCATTAATTTTATCGTATTTAAATCATTTTTTCCTTGTATGATATAAACATTAATATCATTTTCTAACAAGCTTTGAAATAATGTTGCTAATAGCAATTGTATATTTTCATTATATAACTTGAAGAAATCACTGTTCTTATATTCCTCAGGTGTATATCTTTCTTTAGCCTCCAGCGGTTTTATTATATCGAGTTGTCTGGGTCTATACAACTCATCATTAAACTCTATGACATTCTTCACCATCATAACTGCATTCATTGCAACCTTCATCTCATTTTTATCTGCACCAAACCATTTTAAAGCATTTTCCATGTTTTTTATAACCCCATTTTTAAAAAGTTCACAAGCAGCATCAACAAGACAAAAACCAGGCGACAGTATGTCATTTAAATCCTTGGGGATAGAGACCTTCTCGGTGCTATCAACAATTTTGTATATGTCATCTATATATTCCATATATATACCGTCATAAGCTATTATATATAAAAACGCTTTTCTATTTACATTGTCATCCAATGGTAACTTTAGTTTTTTCGTTAAGTAAAAGTAGTTTCTAAGATGTCTCCAACTAAAAAAAGGATAGAGATAATTTTTTTCTACTGAACTTACAACAAAATCGTTCATTTTCACCTTTTCTTTATCTGCTCTTAATTTTACAGCATCCAAAACAATATCTTCAAAATATATGCTTGTTTGCTTTTTCATAAATATCACCCCTATAGTATTATTATAAAATCCATAGTGGCATTTTTCAATTTTTAATATTACAATAAGTTGTGTTTTATTAATATTTTATTTTGAGCATATTTTATTTATCACATCAGCAATATTTGCTTCATTTATAAGTATAATTATGAGTAAATTTTTATAAAAAAGAAATGTTGTGGCACTACAGAGATTAATCCGTTCATTAAGCACTTATAACACGAATTATATCTACTTAGCACCACAACATTTCCTATGCCCTAACTCTTAATATTCACAAAATACTTTTTATATTATTTCTCTAAAATCCTTATCTTTTTTGCATAACTACGTATCTAATTTTATTTCAAAGTTATTTATACATATATTCTCTTGTCCATGGAAGCTCATCTGCTAGTCCTTTTGAGAACATAAATTGATGTATATCTATGTTTCCACGATTAAATGAAGCAGCACATGCATTAAGATATAATCTCCACATTCTTATAAATGTTTCATCTTTCATTTTAACTACTTCATCAATTGAATTTTCAAAATTTCTTGCCCAGCATTCAAGTGTCTTGCCATAGTGTCTTCTAAGACTTTCAGCATCTAATAGATAAAATCCTTTATCACTTATCTCATTTACAAGTTCTTTAACTGCAGGAACATATCCGCCTGGAAATATATATGTATCTATCCATGTATTCGTTCCGCCTCTTTTTATCCCAGTTATACAATGAAGCATTGATATTCCTCCATCATTAAGCAACCTGTCAATAGCATCAAAATATTCAGTAAGATGATCCTTACCAACATGTTCTACCATTCCTACACTTACTACTCTATCGAACTTAACATCTTTTAGTTCTCTATAATCAATTACTTTTACATCTACTAATTCGGTAAGTCCTTCAGCTTGTATTCTCTCTTTTACTTTCTTATATTGCTCATCACTTAAAGTTATTCCAAGTGCTTTAACTTTATATTGTTTTGCTGCATTTATAATTAATTCTCCCCATCCACATCCAATATCTAAGAGAGTTTGTCCTTCTTTTAAATCCAATTTCTTTAGTATATGATTAACCTTATTATGCTGCGCCTGTGTTAGTGAGTCCGCAGCACTTCTAAAATATCCACAGGAATAAGTCATTGTGTCATCTAACCATAGTTTATAAAAATCATTACCAATATCGTAATGCTTATGGATGTTTTCTCTGCTATTTCTTATATTATTAGTTACTTTTCTAAGAAGCTTAACATATTTCTCACCGTTTTTTAAAAAGCTGTCCTTGTTATTATACAATGACTCTATTACATCCTGAACGCTTCCTTCTATGTCTATATCCCTATTCATATATCCTTCCCCGAAAGCCATAGAAGGATCATTTATTATCTCAGTTTTAGGAATGGGTTTATTAATTATAATTTTGAATTTACTTTCCCCTTCACCATACTTTTCAATATCGCCATCCCAATATTGAACTTCACAGGGATCAGAGAAAAGAGTTTTAAACATTTTACTATAAAACAACTTGTCAATACCCATAAAAATCTCCTTTCTAGAGCAGTATTTCTTCAATATCTGCCCAACAGTATAGACTAATAATATATTACATCAATTGATTTTAATTGTAAATATGGGCTTAACACCATATTAATTCAACAAAACCCATTATATGATACATTTTTGTCTTCAACAACTTTCATTTACACTTTTTTACATGTAACCATAACATCAAATAAATATAGATTCCAAAATAGCAAGCAAATTAAATTTTATATTTAAATGTAGTCTTTCACAAATCTTATGCAGCAAAGTTTTATCAATAACGCCTGATTAATTTGCTGTACAATGTATTTATAATTTACATAAAAATTTTATATATCCACATACTAATAATAATGAAATTAATGGAAGGTGATAAACATTGAACAAAAAAATAAGAAGAATAGCTATGTTAAATCTAAGCTTAATACTGATTTGTTCTACTAAAACTTATGGTACAATTACGCCTGAATGTGATTATGGTGAAAATTTGAAAGTATTTCAAGAGGAAATAAAAAATGATTCTCCAGGCGGTTACTATTCAAAAGCAATACATAAGTTTATACATGAACTTAATTTAGAAAGATCTGATGTAGATGAAGCAGTCAGATCAGGTAAAAATCTTTTCGATTTAGCTAAGGATAAAGGATATAATGAAGATAAAGTCAAAAAATCCATTATAAAATACTCATCAGAAGCTATAAAAACTGATTTATCAGAAGGTAAAATAACCAAGGAAACTGCTGACCAGTTACTGAAAAATGTAAATGACAGAATTTCAAAATGGGACGGTTCAATAAAACTAAGTGCTTGGAGAAAAGATAGCCGAGAGATAATAAATGAATTAGCAGATATAGAAGAGCTTGGTATATCAAGAGATGATATAGAAAAAGGCAGAAAGCAAAATCAGAATTTCTTTCAGATTGTAAAATCAAAAAAAGGATTTGACGAGACAAAAATTAAAGAAATAATAATCAAATCAAAAGAGGCTTCTCTAAAAGATATGGTAACTGATGGCAAAATATCAGATCAGAGTGCTGACCTTATTCTTTCTAAGTTAAAAGAGGATTTTTCTGACTGGGATGGAAACCTAAATTGTGTAAAAAAGAATTGTGACTGCGAAAACTAAAATTAATAGGGACACATCTCAAGCTTGTGTCCCTATTGCAAAAAGGCTGCCACTATTTATATTTTAAACTCTAATTAGTATAAAACTAATGTTTCTCTTTTATTAAATCACATATTATATTAACGTTGTCGATGTGGAGTTTTATATTATCGATAGCAGATTCATCTACTGCTGCTATAATTACTGTAGCTGGCCCGCAGGTTTTTCTTACATCTATACCTATATCATTTTTCATTGCTAGTCTTAACCCATTATTCTTTGCAAGCAGTTCTGCTTCAAAAAGTATTCCTTTAGAACCTACTGGAACTATCTCATAAACATTTGAGCACTTTAATAGATATTTTAAATCATCATAGCCCACAATGTCATTGTCATTTTCTAATTGTATATCTGCCCCTACCTTTGGAATCCCTACAGATATAATTTTGCAAGCATGTTTTATATTATTTATCTTTAGTTTCTTTTTCTCTGCTATGCCTACTGCTGTAATACCAACAGCGGTAGTGAAAGTCCTAAAATTTTCTTCTGTACTCCCCGTCAGAACTATATCGTTTATATGTGCTGCTGAAAGTTCTTTCTTAATCCCTTTTATCATTTCGTTACCCGTCGGTTCCATTTCACAGCATACTGCATTTGTCAATGTCACAATTTCAGCAGCTGCAGCCATAACTTCCATTATTACAACTCTTGACGTAAAACTAGCTACAAAAAAAGGAGAAACTTTTAATTCATCTTTCTCCTTTAATCCTATGGAACCGCAGCTATCACATGCAATAACAATGATCTTGTCATCTGAAATATCTATCAGCGTCAAATCTCTTACCTTACTTATATTCAATTCTTTATCTCCTTATGGTACTCTTTTATAAACTTTGGCAGAGCTCTATATACAACCTGAGCTAAAAATATATTAATTATAGAAACTAATGTCAATACAGGCATTGTCCCAATTGCTGCACCTAAACCTATAATAGGTGAAACTAATAAACATTCGACCGGTCCGTTCAGTATAGCGGCTATAGTTAGAGCAGCCATATTAGCAATTCCAAAGCTTGTCCGTTGCTCAAGAAAACTTTGAGTCAAAGAAAATATATACATGACTCCTGCCATACATATCATAATTATTACATGTACAGGTAATGTCAACGGGAATCCTGATGTAACTGCATCAAGTAAATGACCTACTGCACCTATTACCGCTCCATACATTGGCCCTAAAACTAGAGAACCTAAAAACGCGGGCATCGAATCAAAGGCCACGGTTCCCATTATTTTAATGTTTCCTCCAATAAAACTAAATGCTATAAATAAAGCCATAAAAGCTAATTTCTTATTCTTCATGTTAATCCTTTCATGATGCACTAAAATAAATTCTAAAAAAACTGGCTTGGATTTTTGGGAATTACAAGTGCACATATTATATATAGAGGAAGTGCAATTCCACCCATAAGTATTCCTACAGCCCATACTATTCTAACAATAGTCGGATCAATATTAAAATAGTCTGCTACTCCTCCACATACTCCTGCAATTTTTTTATCAGAATTTGATAAACATAATCTTTTATCCATTTTTACGTCCTCCTATATATTAATATATTTAATTATAATATAAATATTTCTTACAATCAATTAAACTAATATAAACAATCTTAATTACATTATAAATCAGTTGTCTTTTTTTATACTTAGTTAACAAATTGTACATCATCTGTACTTTTTTATTTGATAAATTATATATATAATAATATTAAAAAGGGTGATTCAAATGAACCTACGTGGTTACATTAATAAACTAGCTTATTATTTTAAAGATAGTTATGGTTTTGATATGCTGTCAAGAGTTCTATTCATAACTGGAGCAATACTATCTATTTCACATGTTACTGCAATTCCTGGTTTAGGCCTTATGGTATATTCCATTTGGAGAGCAACTTCTAAAAATCGATACAAACGATATAACGAATTAGCTTCTTTCCAAAGATTTACAGGTGCTATAAAAAGTAAGTACTCAAGGACTATACTTTCAATAACAGAAGCTCCTCGCTACAAAATTTTCAAATGCCCTACCTGTGGCCAAAAGCTAAGAGTCCCTAGACGACAGGGGAAAATAATTATTCAGTGTAAAAAATGTGGTAATGAGTTTAAAGGGAAATCATAATCGGATCTGCTTTAATAAACAGATCCATTTTCTTATTGATTAATATCAATTTCCATAATTTCAGGATACGCAAAAAATCTCAGCGGCATAGAACTTGTTCCCAATCCTTTAGTTGTTATTATTACAGTATTCCCCAGGTTATTCACCTGCTTTATGAACTTTTGACCATATTCGGACTCTGTAACAGGAGCGTATAACCCAAATAGTGTTATCTGTCCACCGTGATTATGCCCTGCAAATCCTATATCAAATCCCTTATTAAACTGCTGATATACGTCTGGATTATGAGATATGACTATATTCATTAATTCAGGATTTAATTGAAGTTTATCTACATCTACCTGACCCTCAAATAAATCATCTAGTCCGTGAATAGCAATACTTTGACCATTTACCTCTACTTCAACACTATTATTCTTTAAAACAACTATATCGTTAGCTATTATACTATTAAAAAATTGCTCTTTATCTTCACAAATATAATAATCATGATTTCCTATAACTGTAAAAGTTCTATTTCGCTTATTTAACTTTGAAATCTGGTTAATAAGTTCATGCATATATTTTTTATTGAGTTTCGAATTTCGCTTTATATCGAAATAATCTCCACCTATTAATATTATATCAGGGTTAATATAATTTATGCTTTCAATAATTTTCTCAAGCCGCTTAGGCGCATAAAACTTTCCATAATGTATATCTGAGATAAAGACTATTTTCATTTTTCCGTTATACTTCTTATTCGTTAACCTTATTTTAGTAATTCCGAATACCTGAGCTTCGAAAATAGACCATATAAGTGCTACTATGCCAATAATCAAAAGTACAAATAATATCTTCAATAAATCATCCTCCAAATAAAACATATACAAATATAATAACCTTACTGTTAGTAAACAGCAACAATATTTTTTGTTAAAAATGCTGAGGTCTGTCCCGCCTTTTGGGGACAGACCTCAGCAAAACTTGAAAATTATTATATTTTGAATTACAGTATTTCTTTTAAGATAGTAACACCATAAGGTTTTAATTCTAGCTTGTTCTCTATTTCATCATTATCTAAAAGATTTTCATATTTTTTATCTAATTGGACTACAGTCCTTCCATTATTAAAATTCATTACAAATATATAGTTATGCGCACCATCAGTCCTCAACTGTGCTGTTACACCTTCTGGAAGGTTAACATTTATTGATTTTCTAATTGATAAGTCTTCAATTAGTTTTTCATAAAATGCATCATTAAAATCTTCTTTGCATTTTGTAGCAATATAGTATGCTTTACCTGCTCCATAACTATTTACAGTAACGGCTTCTCTTCCTGCATAAAAATCTTTTCCGTATCTAGCAAGGACTTTAGCTGTTTCGGCATGTATAAGGTCACATAACTCGATAGAAGCAAATTCACCATTAACAGAAAGAACATTGTTCTTTTCAAATATAACTGAATTTTCTTCTTCATCTGTCAAAGCATCAATCTCTTCTGCCCATACTCCAAGAACTTTTCTTAACGGCCCTGGAAATCCACCCAAGAAGCAAAGATCAGTTTCATCTACAATTCCAGACCAGTAGGTTGTAACAAAAGTTCCTCCATTCTTGACGAATTCATCTATTCTTTCTGCTACACCAGGCTTAACCATATAAAGTACAGGGGCAATAAGAAGCTTATACTTTGAAAAATCAGAATCCATATTTATTACATCTACAGGAACTCCTTTTTTCCAAAAAGCCTTATAATGAGCTTGAACAGTCTCTTCATATTTCATACCACAGTTTCTTGGACCTTGAGCATCGTTTATTGCCCACCTGTTTTCCCAATCGAATATTATAGCTACATCTGGATTGATAGAAGTTCCTATCACCTCATCCATCTTCTTCAAATCTGCACCTACATCAGATACATCCTTAAATACTCTTGTATGTTCATGTCCGCAGTGATCTACTACTGCGCCATGAAATTTTTCGGAAGATCCTCTGCCTTTTCTCCACTGAAAATACTGCACTGTATCTGAACCATGTGCAACTGCCTGGAGAGATGCAAGCTCATGCATTCCTGGCTTTTTCAGTTTACTTACAGGCTGCCAGTTCGTCAGGCTGGGTGTGCTTTCCATGAGCATAAAAGGTTTTCCACCTTTAAGAGATCTATTGATATCATGTGTCATAGAAATATATGCTGCTAAATTAATATCATCTTTCTCATTATGCCATGTAGGATAGTTATCCCAGGATATTACATCTAGTTCTTTAGCCATTTCCCAATAGTTCAGGCCATCATACATACCCATAAAATTTGTAGTTACTGGTATATCAGGGTTTGCTTCTTTCAACGGTTTTATTTCATGTTTCATAAAATCAGTGGTTTGATAGGTTACAAATCTCTTCCAATCTAGATTAAGTCCATGCACACATGTCTCACCTTTAGGAGAAGGTGATTCTATCTGAGACCAATCTGTATAAGTATGGCTCCAGAAACTAGTCCACCATGCCTTATTTAAATTTTCAAGCGTTCCATATTTTTGTTTCAGCCAATTTCTAAATGTTTCCTGACAGTAATCACAGTGGCAGTCTCCACCATATTCATTAGATATATGCCAAGCAAGTAATGCTGGATGATGAGCATATCTCTGTGCTAACTTTGTATTCATTATATTAACTTTTTCTCTGTATACCGGCGATGTATAACAGTGATTATGCCTTCCTCCATGAAGATTTCTCTCTCTATTTTCATTAACTCTTAAAACCTCAGGATACTTAAATGACATCCAAGCCGGTCTTGCTCCACTCGGTGTAGCAAGTATAGCATATATACCATTCTCAGCTAGTTTGTCCATTATTTTATCCATCCACTCAAAGTTAAACTTACCTTCCTCTGGCTCATAAGTAACCCATGAAAATATTCCTACGCTCATGACATTGCAGTTAGCAAGTTTCATTAGTCTTATATCTTCTTCAATTATTTCTGGATGATCAAGCCATTGATCTGGATTATAATCTCCTCCGTGATAAAAATGTGGGAACTTTGAATTTATAGGTTCATACTTTTTAATCATAAAATCACCTCTATTTTTTATTTTTAGGTTGAAATTTATCAATTTATATTGTTATATTAATATTATAGTATTGAGTTAATTCATTATCAATTTTATGATTTTAAGATTTATATAAATATATTAAGGTGATGTTATGAGTAATATGGTTTTCCCTATAATTACAGATTTCGAATCAAAGCTTCCGGTATACCTTGGTGGTGTTGGATGTCATCATCCACAAGAATATGTTATCCGTCCAAAGGGCTACCCTTATCTCCAATGGATACAATGTATAAATGGTAATGGAGAATTAATACTAGATCAAAAGACAATAAAAATATGTGAAGGGCAAGGTATGCTACTGTATGCAAATATACCTCATGAATACTATGCCATTGGGAGCCAATGGAAGGTAAATTGGATATCCATAGGTGGTTTTGGAGCTGAAGATATGTTTAAAAAATCTTTATCTGAAAACTCAGGAGTATTTACAATTTCTAAACCTGATGTCATAGAGAAAGGTATTGAATTAGCCTTTGAAATGGCTATATCTGATAGATTAATGAAAAGCCTTGAGTGTTCCAAAATCGTTTATGATCTTATCGTTAATATAATAGTTAATGTGCTTTCAGATGAAGAAGAGCTCGTATTCAGCCAATATTCAAAATTAAAACCTATTTTCGATTATATAGATGATAATTATAATAGAGTAATTACCCTTGAAGAATTATCAAGTATAGCTAACTTAACTCCCCAGTATCTATGTACAATATTTAAAAAGATTAAGGGCATCAGAGTGTTTGAATATATAAATAGTGTGAGGATAAAAAATAGTAAAGAAATGATTTTAAAGTACAAACATATGTCAATAAAGGAAATATCATACAAGTGCGGATATGAGGATTCTAGTTATTTTTGTTCTATATTTAAAAAGCAGGAAAAAATTACTCCTGGAGAATTCAAAAAACTCCACGGGGTATAAAAAAGGGAAGGAAGTGATTTCCGTCGGCTGGAAAATGCCTCCTCCAACCACTTCCTTCCCTATGCCGGCTCTATGCATTTACAAAGCATTATTCTCTATATTTCTTCTCCCAAATTATTTTTCTTGTTTATTGGTTTATTAGTATTTTCTTAAGAGCTATTTTCATATTACTTCATATATAATATAGTTACATTCTTTTAGTAACACATACACTTTATGTAAATCCCCTAATTAGAGCAAACTCGGCTACACCTCAAACAATTCGCCATCTTAACGGAAATTTGCCTAAAAGACACGGATAATTGCTAAACTCACTCCAAATGCCTCCGTCGGATGTAACCATTTTTAATGCCCTAACTCTTAATATTTACAAAATACTTTTATTTTATTAATTCTATTACCTTTTTATCTTAATTCACTAACTTCAAAATATATTACTGTCTCTTTTTAACTTCTTCGTAAACACGCTGTACCGTTTTTTTATTTAGCAACCACCTTTTCTACTATTTAGTGGTGTATCTTGATATTAATTAAAAGTTATCCACAATTGGCAAAAACATAAATTCCTAAAAAGAAACAAAATTGATTCATAGGAATTCAGCACAGCTGAATTGTTACATTCGCCTTTCTCTTTACTCTTCTCTTCACATTGCTATCTTAACGTAGACTTGCTCACCAGATATACTTATGCTCTCAAGATGTACATCTTTTAGTTTTTCATTAAGCATATCATTTATATTAACTATTACCGAATTTTTATCTACCGTAATATGTTTTTTAGTAATACCTCCGCCAAATTCATTTACAAGTCCCATAAGCATTTTAATACCACCATTTGTTATAACATTAAGGTATATCTTACCATCTCTAAAACTGTTATATGAAAGGACAACTCTTATTGACGGAAAAAAAGGTCCTATTTTTATATTCATTTCTAACTGATTTTCATTAATTATAGATACTTTTTCAATCCTATCTTTATCATATTTTATGTTATTATTTACAAAAGCTAAAACTTCTGTCATTGATATATTTATATATGCCATAATTTATTCCCCATTCCCCTTATGATTACTCTAATACATAATGTGACAAAGCCTTTTGGACATTATAGATGCTTTTATCGCCCTTAAAACTTTTCTCTATTGGTAAATCTGCTCCTGAAAGCCATATTCTCAGTTCCGACTCCATATCAAAATGCCCTACCGTTTCAATGCTAAAATGTGAAATGCTTTTGTATGGTATGGAATGATATTCAACTTTCTTTCCTGTTACACCTTGTTTATCGATTAATATCAACCTTTTATTGGTAAATACATATAGATCCCTTACGATTGCATATGCTCTTTCAACACTTTCACCATCAGTAAGTATTTTTTGAAGTTCTTGATCTATTTTTTCAACATCTTCTTCAGCAGCATTTCCAAACAAGCCATCAAGTAATCCCATCTATACCAACCTCCAAAATATTATTACCATTATTATATAACAAATATTGTATAAATACACCATTCAAGAATTTTGAATTTATAAACTTCTATGATATAATGCTTTGTATACTTGCATTTATTTATATGCAGGGTATTGTTAATAATATAACTATACTTTTACAGTTGCACTTATATGCCAGAAAGGATTTATAATGAACTATATAATATTTGACTTAGAGTTCAATCAAGAATATATAGGGCAAAAAGATAATAAGAATTCCAAGTTTTCAACACAAACTTCCAAATCTAATCTATGCCCATTCGAAGTCATACAAATAGGTGCCGTTAAGCTAAATAAAAATTTAGATAGAATAAGTGAATTCAATGAGTTTGTAAAACCAGAATTATATACAGTTATGCATCCTTATGTGCAAGAAATCACCGGAATAACAATGTCTATGTTAAATTCTTCTGATAATTTTAAAGTTATCGGCAAACGATTTTTAGATTTCATATCAGGAAAAGAAAACATACTTTGTTCATGGGGTAATTCTGATATTCGTGAACTTAGAAGAAACATTGTATATCATAAAATAAGTAAAGATTTCTCGCCATCAAAGTTTATTAACATCCAACTTATGGCATCAAAATATTTCAATTATCCTAAAGGCACTAGTATAGGATTAAAGAATGCTGTGCAGCTTCTAGATTTGCCAGTAAATGAAGATTTTCATGATGCATTTAATGATGCCTGTTATACAGAATATGTCTTTAGAAAAATTCATAACAGCAAGATAACAATAAATAACCAATAAACTTAGATATTAGGAGATTAAGTAAAATGGAACATAATTTATTTGCGTATATTGGAACATATACCTCTAACGATTCTAAAGGTATTTATAAATTAAAACTAAATGCTGAAAACAACCTGGTATTAGATTCCGATTTAGCTGCTGCCATTGATAATCCTTCATACATAATAACTGATAATAATTGTAATTATCTTTATTCAGTTATGGAGTTACAAGACTACGATGGCATACCCGGCGGTGCTGTTTCTGCATTTAAAATTGATCATGAAACCGGTAAATTGGATTTAATTAATTCCAAACCTACATACGGTAAGGATCCATGTCATCTTACTCTAAGCAGTAATGGAAAATATCTTTTCGTATCAAACTACTCTAGTGGTTCTTTAACAGTTTTTAGAATGGAAAAGAATGGAAGCATTGGAGATAGAATTAATTTTATACAGCATACAGGCTCTGGTCCTAATAAAGATAGACAGGAAGCAGCGCATGTACATTCTTCAGCTTTTTCACCTGATGGAAAACATTTATGTGTAGTAGATTTAGGATGTGACAAGTTATTTATTTATGACTTCAACAATGAAGACGGATCATTAAAATATAATGATGAATTAACTTTAGACATTAGTCCTGGTTCTGGTCCACGTCATTTAGCTTTTCATCCTAAATGTAATTTTCTATACGTAATAAATGAACTTAGCAGTGAAGTAACCGTATTGAAATATGATTCCTCCACTTTCAAATTAAAGAAACTGCAAACACTTTCAACTATACCTCAAGATTACAACCATGAAAGCCTATGTGCCGCAATAAAAATTTCTCCTGATGGTAGGTTCCTATATGCATCAAACCGTGGACATAACAGTATTGCAATATTTAAAATCGAAAAAAATATAGGCACACTTGAATTTATTTGTGTTATCCCTACTGGCGGTGACTTTCCAAGAGATATAACTATAACTCCAGATGGTAACACTCTATATGCTGCAAATCAAAAATCAGATAGTATAACTGTATTTCATATAGATAAGGATACTGGCATACTTAAAAAGGATAGCGAAGATATATCTATTTCTATTCCTGTGTGCATTTGCTTTTGTGATTTTAATAAATAAAAAAAAGAAATGTTGTGGCACTACGGAGATTGATCCGTTCATTAAGCACTTGTAACACAAATTTTATGTAAATTTTCTAATTTGGGCAAACTCGGCTACGCCTCAAACACTACCCAAATCTTAACGAAAATTTGCATAAAATTTGCTGACAATTGCTAAGTTCACTCTATATCTCCGTTGGTTAAAGGCCTAAATGGCCTTTAACGGGTTATCTGCGAATGATAATGAGCGTGCTTAGATAACCCCGACTGTAAACATTTCCTATGCCCTGACTC
>NZ_MZGV01000088.1 GCF_002029235.1 Clostridium oryzae | reverse complement strand
TGGAATATAGAACAGCTTACTAGAATTTTGGGAGAAGTCGACGGTATAACCGTTGCCTATGCACTTAAGGCTATTGCTCCTAAACTTAAATTTAACAAGAAAAAAGTACGTTTCTACTAAAAAACAAGCACCATAGTCATTTTCACTGTGGTGCTTGTTTTTTTCCTGCAAACTGTAGTTTTTCTTGGCAAAGTGACTGTAATTTGACTTGGCGAATAACAATATTTAGTGATGGATAAGGTAATAGATCTTCCTATGGAGTATCTTTCTAATACTGAAAAAGGATATGTTCAAAGTAGAATATCAGAGTGTAGCTCTATTGGAAGTATATTTTCTCCATCAGTTATTGGTATTTTTTTTAGTGTAATTGATTCTATGCTAGCTTTAGTAACAATGTTTGCTATAAATTATAAACTATCTATAGTTATTTTAACGTTAGCACCAATATTTTTCCTTTCATCTAAAGCCTCAGCTAATGAGTTTATGAAGAGTACTCTTGATATGATGGAATCAACAGCAATGCTGAATGGAGAATGTTTTGAAATAATTAATGGAATTGAAGATATAAAGGTGCTGAATGGAAAAAAAAGTCATCTTTTAAGATTTAAAAATAAGCTTGAAGCACTTATAAAGTACAGTACCAAACAAAGCAAATCTATGTTGCTTTTCATGGAAAATATAGAATTAGTAGATAACTTTGGATCTGTTCTTGTATTGCTTGTTGCAGGAATTCTAATTTTAAAGGGACAGTTCACTATAGGAATGTATACTTCTTTTTCGTTATATATAAACAAGATTTTTGGTGCTACTCAGAATCTTGCAACATTAGGAACTGCGATAAAACCTGTATGCCTCGGCATTGAAAGAGTTTATGAGCTTTTAGATATGGAGGATGAGAACAGCAGTAAAAATGAAAGTATAAAAGGACATATTGATGCAATAACATTTGAAAATGTAAGCTTTAATTATAGGAATAATACTAAGAATGTTTTAGATTCGTTAAGCTTTAAAGTATGTAAAGGAGAAAAAGTTCTTATTAAAGGAGAAAATGGTGCTGGTAAATCAACGTTAATAAAGCTGATCATGGGGTTATATACTCCGACAAGCGGCAAACTAATATTCAATGATTTAGATTTAATTCTAGTTAATAATAAAAGCATAAGAGAAAAAATAAGTATTGTTTCACAAAACATATTTCTATTTAGAGGTACTGTGTTAGATAATATTTTGTATGGACAAACCCAAAAGCAGCGAGAAGATGTGAAAAAGCTCATTAAAGAACTAAATTTTGATGATTATATTAATAAGTTACCAAAGGGGTTAGATTCTGAAATAAGTCAAAACACAAATGGTCTATCTGGAGGACAAGCTCAAGTAATAGCATTTATCAGAGCTATGCTCTCTAATAGAGATGTAATTATTTTGGATGAACCTATTGCAAATGTAGATGTACAAGCAAGGAAATTAATATTAAATATTTTAAAGAATAGGAAATTTGATGGGATAATTCTTATTGTATCTCATATAATGGAGGGCATGGAGTTTATTAGTAAAATCATTGAACTTTAATTGGATTTTTTTAAAGTTCAATGTGTAATATAAATTTTGCTTAATATCATGTATTATTATTTGTTGAACGACAAAATTCTCGTCCCAGTAAAGAAATTATATAAAGAATTGAAAATTTATACCTAAATGAATATAGTAAATTGAATGTTTATAATTAATTTATAGATACATTAATTATATGATCGCTCTAAAGGAGAGTATGGAGTCAAAACGTATATGATTGCACACATTTAAAGAAACAATCTCAAGTCAAGAATTCTCTCAAAATACCTCTTAGAAATCTGATAATCTCCCCTTTTCCAATGATCCAAACTGGAAGCATCAACTCCAAGCATCCTTGCGAGTTTTCTTAATCCATATTTCTCAACAAGTGGCTTAAGTTTTTCCTCCTGATCAAGGACAAACCTATAATAATCATCGCAAAGAATATCTTTATCTAGTACAGTTAGTAGCTTTAGTAAAGTAGGCCTTAAAATCTTATTTCTATATCCTGCTTCAACTTCATTTAAAACAGAACGACTGATGCCAACCTTCTTTGCTAGTTCTACTTGGGACATGCCAGTGAGCATTCTTGCCTTCTTAAGTCTCTCAGCCAAGTTATTGCAAGGCATCTCGGCGAATTGTAATAACTTCCAATTTGTCGCAATTTGGACCACCATGCTGAAGCTGTCGCCAGTGGCTCTCTAGCGGGATATAATGCGGCTTCCCAGGCTTTTGGGCATGCCCCACTGCAACTTTCTAGATCCACAGCAATAGGTGATATTATAGCCTATGCAAATGAAAAAATGGAGACGAAAGAAGGCAGGAGAAATAGATATACTTTTGCTGGAGCAGAGTACTTTGAGCATATGAAGGAGGTTGGGCTGTACACGTTGGATGTTAAGGAGATTGAAGAGAGGATAGAGAAGGCTGGACTTAGGGATGTGTTTAAGAGGAAAATTGTGTAGAGAGTAGGAGGGAGGAGCTCGTTGATGTTCTGAGAGAGGGACGTTGGCGGGCTTTGCATTTAAACATTTGTAATAGTATAAGAATGTTTGGGAAATATGCTATAATTATCATAGAAAGTTTATGAAGAAAATTAAGAAATATCATTAATTATACTACATAGATTTATTAATATAAGTTTGATAATATTTAGATTTTAATGAATAAAAATAAGGTCTATAATATGAATATAAAAAGATATATTAGCATATTTGGAGGTGTTAAATAATGGATGAAAGAAAATTAGAATTTAGTATTTTTTGTATTGAAAGTTTAGCAGAAAATTTATGTATGAGTACCCAAAGTGTATACAAGATACTTAAGAAAACTGGTATTTTGGATGATTATATTATCCCGTGTTATGAGCCATTACACTCCCAAAGTAAACATTATATAGTAGATGATTTAAAAGAGATACTAAAGGAAAGGGGAGCATTGAATTGATAGTATACCATGGTTCATATTGTATAGTAGATAAACCTTATATAACTTTTTCAAGAGATGCCCTAGATTTTGGTAAAGGGTTTTATATAACAGTAATTAAAGAGCAGGCCATTAATTGGATTCAGAAGTTTAAAAGAAGAGGCAAGGCTGGATATTTAAATGTTTATAATTTGAATATAGATGAAGTTAGAAATCATTATAAGGTGAAGGAGTTTTTACATTACAATGAGGAATGGTTAGATTTTATATTAGAATGTAGGGAAGGAAGCAATATTTATTTAGAATATGATATAATTATAGGTGGTATTGCTGATGATAGAGTATATAACACGATAGAACTGTATCGTGACAATCTAATAAAAAAAGATGAGGCTTTGAATAGATTACAATATTATAAGCCTAATCAACAGATTTGTATTATAAATCAAGAGATTATCGATAAATATCTAAAATATGAAGAAAGCAAGGAGGCGTAAAATTATGTTGGCAAATAAAACCCTGCTACAATCCTTATACAAAGATATAATTATAGAATTTTCAAAAAAAACGGGCAATAGTATAGAAGAAAGTATGGATTATTTCTATAAATCTAAGACTTATGAATTAATAAGTGAAGGAATTGCTGATATGCATTGTAAAGGGGTTAAGTATCTAACGGATGAATTGATGCTAGAATATGGATTTAGCGAGCATAAGGGCTATCCGAAAAATTTGTTACAATAGTTCTGTACTTACTAATGTTGGTGTTAGTATAATATTGTAGACACAGAAAGCCGAACACTTTAAAATAAAGAAAAGAGAAGGAAGTGTTAAAGTGGCAAGAGGTCAAAAACAATATACAGAAGAATTCAAGAATACAATAGTAGAACTTTATAATTCAGGTAAAAGCTTAACGGAGCTAAGTAGCGAATATGCCGTTTCAAAATCAACAATAACTGGATGGGTTAAAAAGAATAAACCAGTAACTGTAGATAAAGATACAACTATAACAGCTGCTGAATATCAAACAATGATAAAGAAAAATAAGCAGCTTGAAGAGGAAATTGAAATATTAAAAAAAGCTATGGGCATATTCGCAAGGAAATAACTACTGTATTTGAATTCATCACTAGCAACAAAAAATATCATAATATAAAGCTTATGTGCAAGGTTTTAAAGGTGTCTAGGAGCTCTTATTATAAACATCTACATAAAAAAGCCAGCAATAGAGCATTAGAAAATGCAAAGATAGAAGAAAAAATTATAGATATCCACAAGGACAGTAAAAATCGTTATGGAGTAGTTAAGATAAACGAAGCTTTTAACTATTAGTCTAAAGAAAACCCAACGATTAATGAAAAAGCTGGGGATAAAATCTATAATAGTAAAAAAGTATAGACCTACTTCATCTAAAAAGAAAATAGAAGCACAAGAAAACGTTTTAAAAAGAGATTTTAGTACTACTACAATCAATGAGAAGTGGGTAACAGATATAACCTATAGTGCGCCCGTAATGGGCAGATAGAAAATCCGCTGTCAAGCGGCAGGCTATACTGCAAATGCCTGTTATCAACTGGCTTACCTAATTGGGGAAACCACAAAGGGAACATAGCACGCCAGTAAAGCCATAAGTCACTCAGTTCCAAGGGTGCGACTGAATGGCAAGATAAGACACATGAATGAGGATAAAAGCTACACTGCTTCAACGATAGTCCGAGGAGCCATAGATGTATCGATGACGAAAGGAACTGTTACGTCACCTGGATTGAGCATGACATTAATGTACGGTGCACATGCAGCAGTATAGAATCCATCCAACTACGTAAATAGAAAAAGGACGAAAGTCGTATCCGACATCATGTAATGAGTGTTTCTATCCGTCTAAACGGGGATTACCTAAACCCAATTGGGCATGGTAACGGAGGTCTCGTAGTAGTCTGAGGAAAGGAAAGCTTTCTACATGGCAAAGGAGACCAGTAATACAGCTCAAAATAGTTAAGGAGGATGCGAGAGGCATTGAGAAATCCAGTTACAATTTTGAACACATTAAAAAGCAACTCTAATAAAGAGCCTTATCGGTTTCGGCGTCTACACCGTCTCTTCTACAATAGGAAAATGTTTCTATTAGCTTACAATAATATCTACTCATCACAAGGAAATATGACACCTGGAATTGATGGTAGAACTATCGACCAAATGACTCTAGACAGACTAGACACATTAATCACAAAGCTTAAATCAAAAGAATACAAACCTACTCCCGTAATGAGAAAGTATATACCGAAGAAAAACGGTAAACTGAGAACACTCGGTATTCCATGTATAGAAGATAAGCTTGTACAGGAAGTAATCAGAATGACACTTGAATCAGTATGGGAAGATACCTTTTATAAAAGCTCTCACGGTTTCCGAGACGGAAAAAGCTGTCACACAGCACTACTTGCAATAAAGGAGACTTTCACTGGTAGCAAGTGGTTTATCGAAGGTGATATAAAAACATTCTTTGATAATATTGACCATGAAGTTCTTGTTTCTATTCTACGAAGGAGAATCGACGATGAATATTTCATTCAAATAATTGTTAAATTTTTAAAGGCAGGTTACATGGAGTATGGCGCCAACCACATATCATACAGTGGCACGGCGCAAGGTTCATTGATAAGTCCAATACTTTCTAATATATACCTCAATGAATTTGATGCCTTTATTAAATCTTATAGTGAGAGCTTTAACAAGGGCAAAACAAGAAAACGTAATCCTGAATATCACCGGCTTGACGCCAGAAAGCAACACTGGGTTTCAAAGCTTAGAAATACAAACCCTAATTCAGATGAATATAGCCATATAAAAAATGAAATAAAACAGTTATCTAAGACTCTGCTAAATTCTCCTCATTCTGACCCTATAGATGAAAATTACAGACGCATGGTATATGTGAGATATGCAGATGATTTTCTTGTAGGTATAATTGGCAGTAAAGCTGATGCCTATAGGGCAAAAGCTGATTTTAAAAACTTCATGAATAATCAGCTCAAGCTTGAGCTATCAGAGGAAAAAACACTTATCACGCATTCTGCTAAAAGAGTCCGATTCCTCGGATATGACATCAGAGTAATCAGAAACAATAATCTTAGAAAAGATAAGACTGGACGTATCAGCAGAAGATATAACGGCATTGTCAAACTTTATTTACCAACGGAAATCTGGAAAAAGAAACTGTTAGAACTAAGTGTCATGCATATACAGAAATCGAGTAGTAAAACAACAGAAACCTGGAGACCAAACTCACGCAATCAGCTAATAAATAACAAGGACGAAAATATAATAAAACAGTTCAACTCAGAGGTGCGAGGCCTTTATAATTATTATCAATTAGCTTGTAATGTATCTTATGGAATGCATAAATTTAACTACTTCATGTATTACAGCTGTTTAAGAACTCTAGCAAAGAAACATCGATGTAGGATGAAAGCTATTCGTATTAAATTTGATGTTGAAGGTTATTTTAAGGTAGGTAACACTTTTTATTATCATGAAGGTTTCCATACAAAAAAGTTTAAATTTAAGGATATATATAAAGACCTAGACATCATAACGAAATACAAATATCCATTCGGTAAGTATAGCCCAGCATTTCGCGTAAAATCCGGTTACTGTGAGTTATGCGGTGCTAGTCACGTGAGGATTGTAATGCATCATGTTCGCACATTAAAGGGACTAAGTCCCGACACACCATGGAATAAGCTTATGTTAAAAATGTACCGAAAAAGTATTGCTCTTTGTGATTATTGCAATAAATCTGTTCTAAGTAGCTAATAATGGTATTATGGAAAGCTGTATACATTGAGAGGTGTACGTACAGTTTGGAGGAAAGTGAGGGGGAAAACTGAAAGTTGCACCCTGAACTTATCCTACTACATACGGTCAAAGACGGCTGGTGTTATTTAGCCTCAGTTATGGATCTATATAGTAGAAAAATAATTGGTCATGCTATGTCTAGGACTATTGATACAACTCTTGCCTTGCAGGCCGTAAAAAACGCTATTAAGCTTCAGAAGGCAACTAAGCAGCTTATTCTACACAGTGACTTAGGTTGTCAGTATACAAGTTCCGCTTTTAAAGAATACATAGATAGTACTAAAATAATTAAACATTCCTTTAGCGGTAAAGGCTGTCCTTATGACAATGCTTGTATAGAGTCTTTTCATGCTTCTCTAAAAAAGGAAGAAGTGCACCTCGTTAATTACTTTGATTATGATACAGCAAGACTAGCAATATTTGAATATATAGAAGCCTGGTACAATAGAAAAAGAATACATGGAAGTATTGGTTACATATCTCCTCAAAAATGTGAAGATTTAGCTAGAAAAATTGCATAAAAAGTTCAACTTTTTGTGTCTAAGATATTGACTTAGATCCAATTGAGGGATGGACTGAACTTATGGGAGATGCTGCATTAACCACAGCTATTCTTGATAGAATTTCTTACAGATGTGAACTTTTCAATATGTCTGGCAAGAGTTTTAGATTAGAACATAGAGAGTCCATTTTTTAACAATAACAACTGGAAGAAATTCAGGAAAATTATATGCCGAAATTTCTCCAAAAGTACTTGCCAGTTACATTAAGTTGAATCAGAATGACTACGATGCAAATTCTCCAATTTATGCTGATTGTTTGACGAGACTAGGATTTAGTAATGATGTATTAGGGATGTCTCATTATTGTACTCTACAAAGAGGAGAAGTTATAAGAATTTGTAAAACAAATGGTATGAGATTTGATTTGATTATTTCTGCAATACCTTCAAATGAAAACGCAGTGTTGCCACATAAAAATGTAGATGAGGGTATAAATAAAGTAAATGATTTTTTGTTTATAGCCATTCAAGCACTAGGAAAATTAATGAGAAAAGATTACCTAATATCAGCACACTTATCACATAGATTAATACAAGAAAGTTTGGCGTTGTAAATGATTATAAGGGATAATGAAAAAATACTAACTTTCATCGATATGGCTATGCTGAAGAATTAGGTTATTTAAATATCCTTAACAAGTCACAGGTTCCTTTTACAAAATCATTTGATAGTGGCTATAATCATATAACAAAGATGATATACAGTGCTGCAAGAAGTTTTGATGAGATATATGCTTCTTTAGATAAATCATATAAACCAAGAATTGAAAAATTCTTAGATATATGGGCTTGTTATTCTAAACTGGGAGAGCAATAAAATATTAATATAATGAAGAAGTCCTATCAATATATAAATTTACTGCAAGCATATATTGATAGGATTATAATATTACATTATTTTAATTCCAGTATTTAATATCTCTTGAACATATGGGTCAGATGTATCAAAATCTTTAACTCTAAAAGGATGAGGCTCAATTCTGTTATCAACTTTACGTCTTATTCGCATTAATTTTAATGTATCTTCAACGGGATCGCCAATAAAATCTTCTCCAATTACTGCAATATCAATATCACTATCATTAGAGAAAGTACCTTTTGCATAGGAGCCATAAAGATAGATGCTATTTATTTTTAATTCTTTTGAAAGCAACTGAGCATATTTTTCTACAATTTTAGTTATTTCACTGTTACTAATGATAGTATCCATTGTCTCAACTCCTTAATTTTTTCTATATTCAAAGAAGTAAATTTATAGGTACATTTTTTATAAAAACTTTTTTTATAATCAGGATACCTTGCACTTATATTAAAAGTTGTTATTATATCTAACTGATCTTGGATTTCATCGGTTAGAGTAAGATTTGCTTTTTCTGCTAATCTCAATAAGTCATGGATTTTTGGTACGCTGCTATTAACATTTAATATATAGACAGCTTTGAGCAGCTTTTCAATTACGAGATGTCCCATGAATAAGCTCCAGTGATAATCATTGCTTTCAAATAAATGAAGCATTGTATTAAAGTCCTCATTAGATGTTTCTATCCAATAATTGATTAGTTCCTGTTTATCCATATATACACCTACTTTTATAATATACTTAAATTATACCATATAGATGAATTTTATATACAATGTTTTGATCTGAAAATGCTAATAAAAGCTATTCTAATTTCCAGAGAATCTCAAAGCACTTCCTCGAAATCTGATAATCCCCCCTTTTCCAATGATCTAAACTGGAAGGATCAACTCCAATCATCCGAGCTAATTTTCTTAACCCGTATTTTTCAACAAGCGGCTTCAATTTTTTCTCCTGCTCAAGCACAAACAGATAATAATCATCGCAAAGAATATCTTTATCAAGCACAGTAAGCAGCTTAAGTAAAGTAGGTCTTAAAATCTTATCTCGATAGCCAGCCTCAACCTCATTTAAAACAGAACGACTGATGCCAATCTTATTTGCCAGCTCTACCTGAGACATGCCAGTGAGCATTCTTGCCTTCTTAAGTCTCTGAGCCAAGTTATTGCAAGGCATATCAGCAAATTGCAATAACTTCCAATTTGTCGCAATTTGGACCACCATGCTGAAGCCGTCGCCAGCGGCTCTCTAGCGGGATATAATGCGGTTTGCGAGGTTTTAGGAAATGCCACGCTGCAACTTCCGAGATCTATAGCAATTGGTGATATTATTGCTTATGCAAATGAAAAAATGGAGACAAAGGAAGGAAGAAGAAATAGGTATACTTTTGCTGGAGCAGAGTACTTTGAGCATATGAAGGAGGTTGGATTGTACACGTTGGATGTTAAGGAGATTGAAGAGAGGATTGAGAAGGCTGGACTTAGGGATGTGTTTAAGAGAAAGTTGGTTTAGGGAGTAGGAGGGAGGAGCTCGCTGATGTTCCGGGAGAAGGATGTTGGCGGGCTTTTGTGTTTCTAATGGTAATTGTTTTTTATTATATGGAAAGGCGAATGAAATATGTTTGAATAATTTTAATTATATTTTGATTTGAATATAGAAGAATAAAAGCTATAATAAGAATATAAAAGACATATATAAACTGCATAATGTATAGTTTATATATGTTAAGCTCATTGCTATATAAAGGAAAATGATTAAGATTATGAATTTGAAGAAGAATAATTATAGCAAGTGACTTTTACAAATAATATGATATAAAAAAGGGAATGATAATTAAATGAACCTTATTATGGATAATGAAAACATAAGTTTCCTATATAATGAAATAGCTAAAGCAATTGATAATTGCAAGGGAAATGTAGTTGCAGCAGTAAATTCTGAAATGGTAGTTTTATATTGGAATATAGGTAAGATTATTAAAACTGAGATATTGCGGAGTGAAAAGGCTGAATATGGGAAGTCTATAATAAGCGGTTTAAGTAAGGAATTAACTGCTGAATATGGGAAAGGTTATAGTCAGGCTAATTTATTTAATATGGTAAGATTATATGACGCAATTCAAGATATTGAAATTTTACAGACACTGTCTGTAAAATTGACTTGGTCCCATTTACTGAAGCTAGTAACAATTGAAGATGGATTAAAAAGAGACTTTTATATTACTATGTGTATTAATGAACATTGGAGTGTAAGAACACTAACTGATAGAATAAATTCTATGCTTTATGAAAGAACCGCAATATCTAAAAAGCCAGAATTAACAATTAAAAATGATTTAAAACAGTTAAATGAAAAAAATAAGATGACAACGGATTTATTCTTTAGGGATCCTTATGTATTAGATTTTTTACAATTACAGGATACGTATTCAGAAAAGGATATTGAGAATGCAATACTAGCACATTTAGAAAAATTTATCCTTGAGATGGGGAGAGATTTTGCATTTTTAGGCAGACAAGTAAGGATAACTGTTGGAAATAAGGATTACTATATTGATTTACTATTTTATCATAGAAAATTAAGACGACTTGTTTTAATAGAGCTTAAGCTAGGAGAGTTTTTGCCAGAGCATAAAGGTCAAGTGGAATTGTATTTAAGATGGCTTCAAAAAAATGAGATGAATGAAGGCGAAGAGTCCCCTATTGCCATAATATTATGTGCAAGTAAAAATGATGAAGAGATAGAATTACTTGAGCTAGATAAGAGTGGAATACATGTTGGTCAATATTTAACACAATTGCCACCTAAAGAATTATTCCAGGAAAAACTACATAAGGCAATAGAAAGAGCTAGAGATAGTTTGGAATCAAAGGAATTGGAGTAAAGGACATATTGCGTGGTAAAGGTATTTTTTAAATCTACAACAGAAAATAAGATATAATAAAGTATTTAATGAACGTCGTAACATTCAACAATGAATTTTATGGCGTTTTTTAGTTCGTATTTTGAAAAAATTGCGACCTAACTCTTGATGTTGAAAGTATAAATAATGATCTTTGAAAACTGAATATTGCGGTGCTCAGAAATCTCTTTCGAATGTAATTTTGTTGAAATTACATGGATGAGTATGTGATATATGTTATAATTATCCTATAATTAATACGTAATTGTAAAAAAATGCGAATTAACAAATATTTAAACATGGGGGGCATTATGAAGAAGCCTATAGTAATCGCAATTGCCGCTGTATCAGGCGGAGGAAAAACAACAGTGACAAATGAATTAAAGAATATATTACCACTATCAATGGCTATTTATTTTGATGACTATGATTTTGAGGAAGGTCCTGCAGACTATTTTCAATGGGTACAAGATGGAGCTGATTATAACGCTTGGAATATAGAAATATTAGCCAGAGATATAGAGTCATTGTTGACACAAAACAATTTGAATTACATACTGCTTGATTATCCTTTTGCGTATAAAAATGATAAGATTACCTCTTACATTGATTATGCAATTTTTATAGATACTCCATTGGATATTGCTATGGCAAGACGTCTTTTGAGAGATAAGGTAAATCAAACACCAGACCTATTAAGAAATGATTTAAATTGTTATCTTTCTGGCGGTAGAATTGCTTATTTGGAAATGATAAAAACAATAAAACCAAATTCAGATTTTGTTGTCGATGGTAGTTTAAGTGTTCATGCTATTGTATCTCAAATCATTCAACAAATATCAAAATTTAATGAATGTTAGTAAAACATTTACTTCGCAACTTTTTTATTTAACGAACAAGTAATAAAACTGAATATTTTCATAAGGCACCGCATTATTCATAACTGGATTCTGGGGTGTTTTTTGGTTCGCAATTCAAGGATAATGTGAAGAATTCATGGAACTCAAACTATAACAATTCCAGTTCTAGAATCCTCTCGAAATACCTCCTAGAAATCTGATAATCTCCTCTCTTCCAACGATCCAAACTGGAAGCATCAACTCCAATCATCCGAGCCAGTTTTCTCAATCCATATTTTCTAACAAGCAGCTTTAATTTTTTTTCTTGCTCAAGAACAAATCTATAATAATCATCGCAAAGAATATTTTTATCAAGTATAGTAAGCAGTTTTAATAAGGTAGGTCTTAAAATCTTTATCTATATCCAGCCTCAACTTCATTTAAGACAGAACGACTAATACCAACTTTTTTAGCAAGCTCTACCTGAGACATACCAGTTAGCATTCTTGCCTTTTTAAGTCTCTCAGCTAATGTATTGCAAGGCATGCCAGAGTATTGTAAAAACTTCATTAGATAATAAACTTCAGCTAAAAATATGGATAAGATGAAAGACTGTTGAAGCGTCAGTATTTCATCTTGTCCATATTAAGCTTTCATATTTATTATCTATAAATTCGTCGCAATTTGGAACGCGTGCTGAAGCCATCGCAAGTGGCTCTCTAGCGGTATATAATGCGGCTTCCCAGGCTTTTGGGCATGGCACACGAGTACTTCCTAGAACTACAGCAATAGGTGATATCATTGCATATGCTAATGAGAAAATGGAGACGAAGGAAGGTAGAAGAAATAGATACACTTTTGCTGGAGCTGAGTATTTCGAGCATATGAAGGAAGTTGGACTTTATACGCTGGATGTTAAAGAGATTGAGGAAAGGATTGAGAAGGTAGGACTTAGGGATGTGTTTAAGAGGAAGTTGGTGTAGGGAGTAGAAGTTTGAAGCTCGCTGATATTCTGGGAGAGGGATGTTGGCGGGCTTTGTGTTTCTATATTTTACGTTCTATATTTAACTATCCTAAACAGTGTGGGAATGTATGTTAGATATGTTATAATTATGACAACATAATACATAATTGTAATTAAGGCGTATTTAGATAATACACGGAAAAATAGAAATTTGTAAATCAGATTAAAATAATTATTTATATCAATACAATAATAGGATATAATTTTAATATATTGAGAGTTGCAGATTAGGGAGGGATTATATGCCAACGATTAGTATGTTTTATGGAATAATTATAAGAATGTATTGTGCACCTAAAGAACATGCGCCATCACATTTTCATGCATATTATAGTGATTATAAGGCTGTTATAGATATTAATAAATGTGAACTTATTGAAGGAGAATTACCTAAAAAGCAATTAAGATTAGTAATGGCTTGGGCGGAACTTCATAAAGAGGAGCTTGTAGCAAATTGGAGATTAGCTATGGATAGTGAACTTCCTTTTAAAATAGAACCGTTAAAATAGGAGGGAATAGTATGTATTTATCTGTTAAAAAAGTAAAGCCAGTAGATGAATATAAATTATTATTAACTTTTGAAAATGATGAAGTTAGGTTATTTGATATGAATCCATATTTGGAAAAGGGAATATTTAAGGAATTAAAGGATAAGTCTAAATTTAATTCTGTTAAAATATGTTTTGATACTATAGAGTGGGGAAACGAAGCAGATATGGACCCAGAAATGCTATACGAAGAAAGTATTCCAGTATAATATATACGGAAATTTAAACGAATGAAACAAGATTGCATAAAAAATAAGAAGCAATCTTGTTTTTCTTTTTAATTAAAAAAACAGAAAATTCTAATTTGTCTTATGAATGAAGTGTAATATTGTATGAATACGACGCAAAATGAAAAAATTGCGAGTGCGACACGTTGCTAATTGAAAAGATTAGCCACTATCTTAATAAGTAGTAGAACTGACAGCTTGAAAAGTCAAATGAAGGGGTAACGCCTTGAAGGGCTTTCTCTAAATTACGACTAGCAAGATACTGAATAAGCAGTTGAATGTTAGATAGCTCGTTAAAGTCGGCTGAGAGTATACCCTAACAGGTAAAGCTGAGGAAAAGCGAACTAGAGGTAGTCGAGTACATGATAGGTCGGGAGTCTATAAAATATCTATGGTATAGCAAGAGTTTATTCCATAGTCAATATTAATAAGTTGCACTATGCAGTAGACATAGACATAAAAGGGTTCTTTGACAACGTAAATCACAGTAAATTGCTAAAACAAATGTGGAGTCTAGGCATACAGGATAAAAATCTTATATGTATTATCTGTAAAATGTTAAAGGCGGAAATCAAGGGTGAAGGTGTTCCGACAAAAGGAACTCCACAAGGCGGGATATTATCGTCACTACTATCAAACATTGTCTTAAATGAATTAGATTGGTGGATAAGTAATCAATGGGAAACATTTAAAAGTGATTTTCCATACAAGAAACCGATTTTTAAATATTAAGCATTGAAAAGAAGTAACCTTAAAGAAATATTTTTTGTGAGATATGCAGATGACTTTAAAATTTTCTGTAGAAATTACAGTAGTGCAAAAAAGGTATTTCAAGCAGTAACACAATGGCTAAAGGAAAGACTAGGACTAGAAATAAGCACAGAAAAATCGGTCATAGTGAATTTAAGAAAGAGCTATTCGGAGTATCTAGGATTTAAAATAAAACTAAAGTCTAAAAGAAAGAAATATGTAGTAACATCACAGATAAGTACTAAGTCAAAAGCAAAGATAAAGTCAACGTTAATAGATAAAATAAAAGAAATCTTTAAGCATGCAGATGTGAGTACTGTAAGTAAGTATAATGCAACAGTGTTAGGAATGCATAACTACTACAAGATAGCAACAGAAGTGAATCCGAACTTTAATAAAATAGCCTTTGAAGTCAATCGAATAATTCATAACCGATTAGGAAGAATGTTATCAAAGCATGGCTACAAGGGAGACGCATTCAAGAGAATATATGGAAGATATAATTATAAGGAAATTAATATAGCAGGATTAACGCTATATCCGATAGCAGGCATAACTACAAAACCGCCAATGAACTTCCCTAAAGGGGTAAATAACTATTCTATTGAGGGAAGAAGAAAGGTACATGAAAAACTCAAAGGATACAGCATAAAGCTACTCAAATATGTTATGGAAAGTCCTGTGAGAAATTCTACTGTAGAATATAACGACAATAGAATATCGCTATATGTAGGACAAAACGGGAAATGTGGTGTAACTGGAGAAAAACTGCAACGTCATGAAATGGATGTTCACCATAAAAGACCTAAGGAAAAAGATGGTACAGATAAGTACAGTAACCTAATATTTATCTGCAATAAAGTGCATAAATTAATACATGCTACCAAAGAAGAGACTATCAGAAAATATATGAATGCAATGCAATTTACAGATGAGCAGCTTGATAAGATAAATAAACTTCGTAAAATGGTTGGAAATTGTGGAATATAGAAAATAAGTAAATGCTGATGGAAAGCCGTGTGAGTTGGAAACTCTCATGCACGGTTTGGAGGAGGGGAAAAGGCGGAGATAATTTCAAAGTCTCACCTATTCTTATACTAACTTATGAATTTCAAAAATGAACAAGATCTTTGAAAAATGAATATTGCGGTGATTAGAAATTTCTATCAAATGTGATTTTGATAAAGCGTGATGATAATGTATGTAATATATGTTATAATTATCCTAAAATTAAGATGTACTATAAATGAGCGTTTTTACATCCAATAATTTACAATACAAAAAACAAAAACATTTATGCACTCTTTTGTTATAATTAAGTTGCGCAAAACACAACAAAGGAGAAACATAAATGTTCATAGGCTCAA
>NZ_MZGV01000087.1 GCF_002029235.1 Clostridium oryzae | reverse complement strand
AAAATTCAGCTCAGCTGAATTTTAACCTTCACTTTACTCTTTTCTCTTTACTCTTTACTCTCACACCTATTTAATGCACTTTCTCTAAACTATTCCGTCTAGCGCATTTAGTTCGCAATATATTTAAACAAGGAGTTGATACTTTACATGGAACTTACTAAAATCAATGGGAACACATATTATATAAATGCACCAACTAATATAGGAATATATAGCTACAAGAATAAAAATTGTATGCTGATTGACACAGGAAAAAATAATACAGCAGCGAGGAAGATAGAGCAGGTGATTTTAGAAAATGGATTACATCCTAAATACATAGTTAACACACACAGCCATACGGATCACTGCGGAGGCAACAATTATTTTAAAAATACTTACACAGGTTGTATCACTTATACTTCATCAAGAGAAAAACTGTATATGGAAAGTATTCAAATGTTTCCTACTATGATTTACACATGTTTACCTCCTAAACAATTAGAGGAAGATTGCAAGGATGTGCAGGTAGATTTTATTTTAGAATATGGTATGAATAAAATTAATGATGAGAAATTCACAGTGTTGGATGTAAGAGGACATTCAACAGAACATATAGCAATACTAACTCCTGATAGAGTGTGTTTTCTAGGAGATTCAATATTCAGTGACTATACTTTAGATAAATATCCTTTCCCACTTCTTTTTAATATTCAATACCAATTTGATACACTAGAAAGCATCAAAGATATAGATGCTGATTATTTTGTAATAAGTCACTCCGACGGAGTTATAAACAAACAGCAGCTAGAAAAGCTTATTGTAAGAAATACTGAAAATATACATAGGTACTTAGATGACATAGTAGAACTACTTGAAAAACCATTAACGAAAGAAGATTTACTTGAAAATATAGTTATACTAAATGATATAAAGATGGATTATAGAGAATACTATTTAAATATGTCATCATTGTCAGCGTTTTTAGCATATCTGCAAGACAATGGCAAAATCAAAAATTCTTTAGAAAATGGAAAAATGTATTACTATGTATAAATATAAGACGAACTAAATGCACAGAACGGAATAGTTAAGAGAAAGTGGATTAATTTAAAGCATACACTAAACTACTAAATATTATCTTCATCTAATTCACTTTCTTGGTTCGCAATATATTTATATGGCAAGGTTCAAAAGCTTTATAAAAATATTAAAGTTTTATTGACTGTAGTTAATTTAGGAATTATAATTTAAGCATGGTATCGTTAACGTTAACGATACCATAATGTAACAATAATTTTTTGGGCGATATTATAGAAGTAAGATACTCAAGTCATTTTGATGATGTAAAGAAGTATGATACTACAGAATTAAGAAGGCATTTTCTGATTGAAGACCTATTTTCCAGGAGAAATGAAAATGGTCTACAGCTACTTTGAAGCACTTGTATAGCTTTCTAAGTATTGGAAAATGTATCGGTAAGTATATAAGTTAAATTAAATATTGACAATTGAATGGTAAAGAGTTATAGTATTCAATATGAAACTGTTTACATAAATGGTTTTTATATAAGGGATTTTAAATTAAAAAGCTGTAGCTGTGCTGCAGCTTTTTGTCTTATTAAAGAAAGGATAATTTATATGTTTGAGATGGATTATGTCAAGAATGTTTTGAAGCAGAGTACTTGTAAAGGGCATATGCTGTTTCCTGAAATAAAAGATAAAAAGTCTATTATACAAATAAAAAAAAGTAAATTTGGAGCAAAGATATATGAGGAAGTCAAAGATTTTATTACTAAATCCGCTATAGAAAACTCACCACAAATTACATACAAAATGTACAAAGAATTTGAACTTACAGGAGATAGAAGTGTATTTGAAAAAGCATATTTTGAAAGAAGAAAGCAGCTGTTTTCATTAGTAATAATTTATCTGCTGGAAAGAGATAAAAAATATGTTTCCATGATAGAAGAAAAATTATGGCAGTGGTGCGATTTATATAGTTGGGAGCTGCCAGCACACTTTTCTATGAATGCTGAAAATGAAATTCCGCCGGATGAGACTGTAGCTCTTTTTGCAGCAGAATCTGCTTTTTTCTTTGCCGAAATAATATATTGTATCGGAGATGAATTGGATAAGTTTTTGGTACATAGGTTAAAAAAAGAAATCCTAAGAAGAGTTATAGATCCCTATGAAAAAAATTCTTATTGGTGGGAAAACTCTAGGATGAATTGGAGCTCTGTATGTGCTGGATCAGTAGGTGCTGCAGCTATTTATATACTAGAAGATGAAGAGAGATTGTCACAAATACTATATAGAGTTATAAATAGTATGGAGTGCTTTATTGATGGCTTTGATGAGAAAGGAGTTACTGCTGAGGGATTGTATTATTGGGGATATGGTCTGAGTTTCTATGTCTACTTCTCTGAACTTTTAAGAGAACGAACTAATAATGAGATTTCATTATTAACTTTTAGCAGTAAAGTTAAGAGAATAGCAGAACTTCCTCAGATACTTCAATTTCCATCTGGCAGTTTTGTTAATTTTTCAGACTCCGGCAGCGGTAAATGGTTCGGAGACTGTGGACTCTTTAAAATATTAGAGAAGGAATTAAAAGTAGACGGCTATGATTATACCAATAGTTATAGCGTATATTTTGATAATACATATAGATGGGCGGTGATGATAAGAAGACTTTTAGCAAGTGCAGCAATTGAAGAGGAAAAGGCTGAATGTATTAAAACTGGAAATTACTATTTTGAAAAGATGGCATGGGTAGTAGACAGGCGCAATGTTCATGGAAAATTCTCAGCTTTTGCAGTAAAAGGCGGAAATAACGATGAACCACATAATCATAATGATTTAGGGCATTTTATATTTCATTGTGAGGGAGAGGAAATCTTTATTGATATAGGCTCACCGAAATACGAAAAAGAGTATTTTATAAATGATAAAAGGTATCAATATATTGCAGCTAGTTCAAGAGGACATTCGGTACCAGTTATCAATGATAAATATGAAAAGTTTGGCAAGAATTATGCTGCTAGAATAACTTCAGTAGAGGAGATGCCTGGTAGTACAAAAATAGCTTTAGATATAACAAATGCATATTCAAATAGTGAATTGGAACAATTTAATAGGAAATTTCTATGGAGCTATAAAAATAATACACTTAGAATCGAGGACAAGTTCCTTTTTAGCACAATAAATAATAAGGTTGAAGAATGTTTTATAACCAAAACAAAACCTGAAGTTAAGGATGGTTGTTCGATTAAAATTATACAAAATGGCATTGAGGTGTGTATGATTTTTGAAAGACCAAGCAGCTGCAGGGTAGAGGAAATAATGTTTATCGATATAAATTTAAAACAGAGAGTGGTTTATAGGACTTCTATTGTGTATGAGATAGCTGACAAGAGTAAGCTTACATTTAATATAAAATTTTAAAGGATAGAAGTTAATTTTTATCTAGATTTAAGAAATGTTTTGGGGGTTAAAATGAAAATAAGTAGGTTAATGAAGAAAAAAAGTATAGTATTTAAATGGTTAACTTCATACCTTATTCTTTTTATGCTTGTTTTATCTATAAATGTGTTTATATATCTTGGCATGGATACAACTCTTAAAACTGAAATAAATGATGAGAATACGTTTATGCTGAATGCAACTTTAAGAAATATGGACAATGTTCTTAAAAACGTAAAGAATATAAGTGTTGAGTTGAGTAAAAATTCAGATATTCAGCATATTAGTTTGCTAAAAGGAAAAATAAGTAATCCTGGATCTATGTCAATATCTTAGTCCCATTAATCAGCTTCTATGTTGTAAAACACTAAATCAAATGAAAAATCAATTGGATGACTTTCTAGAACTATTTTGTTTACATGTGAGTAAGACTATTGAGAAGAGTACAAGTTGGGTAGTAAATAGAGTGATTCCATATATACAACAGAACTACTATGATCCAAACTTAAGTTTAGAACAAATAGGTGAACAGTTTAATGTTCATCCTGTGTATGTATCCAAAGTATTTAAAGATCATGTAGGAAAAGGAGTACTAGATTACATAAATAATCTTCGAATAGAACATTCAAAACTACTTCTTGAAGAAAAGAAAAATGCTACAATTGAACAAATAGCTGAACTTGTTGGATACCAGAATGTTCGTACATTCTCTAGGGTTTTTAAGAAATATACGAATATATCACCTGGTAAGTATAGAAATGAAAGCTTATAAAAAGTATTTTAATAAATTGCTACAAAAACCATCAGTATGTGATGGTTTTTGTTAATTTTACGGCAAAATATTTATATGTGAGTATCTATGCCTGTTAATCAAGATATAAATTTTATAGCAAGGTAATAAGTCAAAAATAAATATACTAAAAAATAACCGAATATATTAAAAACTGTAGCTTGTATATTACTAGATGGCTGATAAGATTTAAGTGTAAGAGGCCTCGATAAATTAAATTAGGATGGGGGAAAAGTTAATGATAAAAAGAAAGAAAATACTTGTAGCACTGTTAGTAACTGTGGTGGCAGCAACTTCAGTTATTGGTTGCAGCAAATCTAAAAGTGGTACTTCATCTAATGCAGCTACTTCTAATAAATATCCATTAAAAACGGATGCTACATTAACATGGTGGTTTAATTTCAGTCCTATAGCAGGCTACGGCGATGTAAAGTCTGAAAACGATACAGACTTTGCTAAGGAATTAATTAAGGAAACTGGAGTAAAGATTAAGTTTGTTCATCCATCAGGAAATGATACATCAGGAGCGCTAAATTTATTGATTGCCTCAGGAGACTTACCTGATATTGTTGAAAACGATTGGTATTCATTTGCAGGTGGTCCAGAAGCGGCTATAAATAATGGTACAATAACAAAATTAAATGATCTTATAAGTAAGGATGCACCAAATCTAAAAGCTTACCTGAAAAAGAATACTGATTTAGATAAGGCAATAAAAACAGATTCTGGAGATTATTATGTGTTTCCATTTCTAAGAGGAGATGATCGACTTACCACATATTTGGGTCCGGTTGTAAGAAAAGACCTGCTAGATAAATTAGGATTACAGTCTCCTACTACTATTGATGAATATGAAAATGTTCTCACTAAATTTAAAGAGGCTGGAATAAAGGCACCATTAACTTTTGACTGGGGAGCCATTGGATGGAGTACAGCCTTCGTTGAAGCCTATGGAGTTAAGCCTGGAATATATGTTGAAGACGGCAAGGTTAAATTTGGACAGGCGGAGTCAGGATATAAGGACTTTTTAACATTAATGAAAAGATGGTACAACAAAGGATTGCTAGACAAAAATTTTGCCACGTTAACCGGAGATCAAAAGAATACAGCTATGACCAGCGGAAAATCAGCAATGACTATTGGACTTGGCGGTGGTGGAATGGGAGTATGGCAAGCTAATGCTGATAAAGCAGGTAACGGTTATAAGTATGCAGGTGCTAAATACCCTGTTCTTCAAAAAGGAGAAACACCAAAGTTTGGACAGCACGACAGCAGATATACTACTTACAATGCAGCAGCAATAAGTACAAAATGTAAAAATCCTGATATTGCTGCAAGAGTGCTTGATTTTGGTTACAGTAAGAAAGGCACTTATCTTTATAACTTTGGAGTAAAAGGTAAATCTTATACCATTGAGAATGGAAAACCTACTTATACTAAAACAGTAATGGATAATCCAGATGGAATTGCAAGAAGCAGTGTCATGGGAAATTTTACGCGTTACGGTGGAGCGCCTACTGTTCAACAATACTTGACACAGCAGCTATCGATGCCTCAGCAGCGAGAAGCTGTAAAAACTTGGACAACAGATGCAGAAAAATATATGTTACCTCAGGTATGCTTGAAGTCTGATGAAAGTTCTGACGCAGCATCCATAATCAACAGTATAAATACCTATGTAAATGAAATGTCCTTCAAGTTTATAATGGGTACTGAGCCTCTATCTAAATTTGATAAATTTGTTGATCAAATGAATAAGTTAGGTCTTCAGAAATACCTAAAATACTATCAAGACGCTTTAGGTAGATATAATAAACGTTAGTAATATTTAACTATTAATATATTTGCATACTGGATGAATGGTGAGAACCCTTAATAAAGTATGCAAATATATTAACGTTTCATGTGTTGATAGACTTATTATTAGAAAGGGGAAGTATATGCATGGTACAAGTTAATCGGAATGCAATGAGTAACAATACATTTAAAAGCAGAGTGAAAAAAGATTTCAAGAGAAATAAAGAATTGTACTTGTTAGTATTGCCTGTTGTTATATTTTATTTACTATTTTGTTATAAACCTATGTACGGAGTTATTATTGCATTTAAAAATTTCAATCCATCACAAGGAATTTTAGGCAGTCAATGGGTAGGCCTTAAGTATTTCAAAGTTTTTTTCTAGAACAGTACAAACTATTTCGTACATTCCTCATTTCGTATCTCTTGTTGTAGTATGTGGAATGATATCCAATTTTTCACAAATAGGCGGAGTACTGAGCACTATAGTAGAATTTTTTACTGGTAAATAGGTAAACCTCCTTTCAGTTCCAGGTTATTTTGTACCTATCTATGTTATATCCAATATATGGAAAGACATAGGTTTCGGATCAATCATATATATTGCTGCGCTGATGGGAATAGACCAACAGCTATATGAAGCCGCGCAGATTGATGGGGCAAATAAGTGGAAACAACTTATTCATGTCACAATACCTGGAATTATGCCTATGATTATAATTATGTTTATTTTAGCTATGGGTGGTCTTTTAAAATTTAATTTTGGATATAGTACTGCAGTAGGTTTATTCAATTCTGTAGTTAATTTTATACTGATTTTTGCTACTAATAAAATTAGTCAAAAAGTAAATGAGACTAGCTTATGGTAAGGGGGAATATATTTGAGAATAAAAGAAAGCTTTGGAGAAAGAGTTTTTAACATAGGTAATATTATTATAATGCTGTTAATTGTTGCTGTTACCCTTTACCCATTCTGGTATGTAACTGTGGCTTCTTTCAGTGATGGTGCTCAGTATATGAAACATACACGGCTACTTTTTAAACCTATAGGCTTCAGTTTAGCTGCTTATAAAGCTACTTTTGCAAATTCGATGCTGGGGAGAGGTTATTTGAATACACTTTTTATACTTATAGTAGGAACTTTTCTTAATATCGTAATGACATCTTTAGGAGCGTATTTTTTATCAAGAAAAAATGTAATGTGGAAGAAACCTATAATGTTTGGAATTGTATTTACAATGTATTTCAGTGGAGGCTTGATACCATTTTATTTAACAGTAAAACAACTACATCTGGATAATACTTTATGGTCTCTAATTATTCCTAATCTTGTAAATACCTTTAACTTAATTATAATGAGAACTGCCTTTATGGCTATACCAGACAGCCTTGAAGAATCAGCAAAATTGGATGGAGCCAGTCATTTTACAATTTTGACTAGACTGATTATTCCACTATGTGCGCCTACTATCGCTGTAATGGTTTTGTATTATGGAGTAGGATATTGGAATTCATGGTTTAATGCTAGTATTTTTTTACGAGATAGAGGGAAATTTCCTTTGCAGCTTATATTACGTGAAATACTTTTGCAAAATACCAATGCGGATTCCAATAATACACTTATTGATCAGGAGTCTATCAGTGAGACTATAAAGTATGCGCTAATTATTGTATCTACTGTACCAGTACTATTTGTATATCCATTTTTGCAGAAATATTTTGTAAAGGGCGTAATGGTTGGTGCTTTAAAAGAATAGATAGAATTTAGGAAACAGCTCAACATTTTCAGCACAATCTGGTGGAGTAATTCGCATGAAAGAGGATAATGGAAGTAATTTTGTTATGATGGCTAACCGCTGGATGTTTGGGTGGAAAGATGCTACAAATCCTATATCTCAACAGAGAATGCTTCCAATTTCTTTTTCAAATGGATTTGCTTTTTTTGATTTCTACGATGAGGTTTTATACAATGCAGACCAGGATATTATTATACCTGTACAGAACGGCAAATTACTATCCCAAGAAAAAACAGTGACAGCTTCTAGTAATACAGAAACAGCAGCTTATGTCAATGATGGAGACTATCAAACAGAATGGATAGGAACGAAAACATGGCCGAGTACATGGACAGTGGATTTAAACGCCACGTATAACTTAAGTAATATTCAGATATCTTGGTATATGATGAAGGGATCGGAAGCATATTACAAGTACAAACTAGAGGGCAGCATCGATGGTTTAAGCTATACAACTCTATTAGACAAATCAAGTGCGTATAATGACTATGGTTTTACTTCAGATAGACTTTCAGGAAAAGCAAGATTTGTTAGAGTCACTTTAGTAGATGCCAAATTACAAAATAATACAAATAATTGGTACACACCTCAATTGTACGAGGTTAAGGTATATGGAAATTGATAGAAGAGAAAAAAGTAAAGAGTAAAGAGATTAATTACGCATTGAAAAAGGATGCAATTAAAGTAAACGAAGTAATGAGAAGGTGGTTTTTGATAAAATACCACCTTTTCAGTTGTTAAGAAAAAAATTGAAATAATTAATATAGAAAATAATATTTTGTAAATACATAGAGTCGGCTGAAGGGGTGAGTGACCGTAGAAGGCATTTTTCAGCCGACGGAGGTTACTCACCCCTTATTTTATTCAAATCTTAATGCATCTATAGGATTTAATTTTGAAGCTTTATTAGCTGGGTACATACCGAATATAATACCTACTAGTACTGAGAAAATAAACGCTTCTAATACTACACTATTAGAAATCACGATAGTTGTATTAAAGAACTTTTCGCCAATATATGCGCCTAAATATCCTATACCGACTCCAATTAATCCTCCCAGACCACTTATACTTGATGCTTCTATTAAAAATTGCATCAGTATAGTACGTCTCTTTGCACCTATGGCTTTTCTTACTCCGATTTCACGGGTTCTTTCAATAACTGAGACAAGCATAATATTCATTATGCCTATTCCACCAACAACAAGCGATATTGCGGCTATGCCTGCTAACATCGAGGTCATACTGGAAGTGGCTGATGTAGCTGTTTCTAAAAGACTTGTTTGATCATTAACTCTGTAAGAATCTGAATCACTTTCATCTGAGCTTTCACCATATTTTCTGTTTAGGAACAATTTCAAGTAAGACATAGCAGTATCTACTTTATCGGAGCTGGTTGCTTCTACATAATATGTTTTGGGTGTTTTGTTTTGTAAAAGTCTTTCACCAGTTGAAAGAGGAATTATTATTTTATCATCATTTGATCCTGTTGATGATGTACCTGAAGATTTTATCAAACCTATTATTTGGTATTTAATTCCGTTAATGTAAACATCTTCGCCTACAACGTTTGTTGTATTAAATAGGTTTGAAGCTGTTTCAGTTCCAATAACAGCAACTTTGAACCTATTATCTATGTCACGCTGAGTTATAAATCTTCCCATGCTTACTTCTGTTTTCTTTATTTCAGCATAGTCAGGAGTGGTTGCTTCTAAATTAGTTGTAGAAGAATTAGTACCAGCTTTCAGGTTTACACTGCTAGTGATATCTGGAGCTATTTTTTTAATTCCTGGTTGTTTAGTTAAGGTTTTTAAGTCATTATCTGTAATTGGAGCATATTTATAGCTTGAAATATTTACAGTTATAAGGTTAGTACCTAAACTTTCTATTTTATCACTTATAGATTTCTGAGTTCCTTTTCCAAGTCCCATAAGTATGATGACAGAGGATATTCCAATTATTATTCCAAGCATTGTGAGAAATGAACGCATTTTATTGCTCCATACAGAGGCAAGTGCGATCTTAAATAATTTGGTAAACTTCATCTAATCACCTCTCTTATCTTTGAAGGTGAATTACTGTCAGAAGTTATCCTTCCGTCTTTAACTGTCACTATCCTATAAGCTTCTGATGCGATTTCCATATCATGAGTGATCATTATAATCGTATTACCTTCCTCATTGAGACCTTTCATCATCTGAAGAACTTCCTTGCCTGTTTTACTATCTAAAGCACCCGTAGGTTCATCAGCTAAAAGTATCTGAGGCTCAGTCACAAGAGCTCTTGCAATAGCAACTCTTTGTTTTTGTCCGCCTGAAAGTTCAGGAGGTTTGTGTTTTATATGTTTTAATAATCCTACTTTTTCCAAGGCTTGCATAGATTTTTCTCTAACTTTTTTACCGGACATACCTTGATAAAAAAGAGGTAGTTCAACATTTTCTATTATATTAAGCTTCGGTAAAAGATTATAATTTTGAAATATGAAACCTATCTTTTTATTTCTTATTTCAGATAATTTATTATCACTGCATTTAGTATTTAAACCATCGAGAAAATATTCACCAGTTGAAGCTATATCTAAACATCCTAATATATTCATCAATGTGGACTTGCCAGCACCAGATGGTCCGACTATAGCAACATATTCGCCTTTATTAATAGATAAATTAACATTTTCAAGTGCAGTATATGTGGAAGAGCCCATATCGTAAATTTTTCCTATGTTTTTCATACTAATCAGCGGCTTATCCTTTTTATTAGCCATAAAACCACCATCCTTATTTAATTTAGTTCCTATTTAGAACTGCTCGAATTAGAACTTGAATTTGATTTAGAAGAATTTTTATTAAATCCTCCCATTGCGCCGCTTGGAGCACCACCCATACCGTCCATGCCGCCGCTCATACTTCGCATACCGCCGAAGCCTTGCTGTTGAGTAGAAGTTGATGATTTTGGCAGTGAAACTAGTAATTGCTGGCCCTCGGTTAAACCACTTGTAACTTCAATATAGTTTTCAGTTTCTAAGCCGGTCTGTATTTCTACAAGTCTTCCACTGCTAGCTGTAAAAGGATTTGCTTTATTATTTGTACTATTGGAATTGTTATTGCTGTTAGCAGTATTCTTACTGTTATTACTATTAGAATTAGCACTTTGTGTTGAAGTGGACGTTGAACCTGATGTTGAACTTGAATTAGCTACTCGAACGAATTTTTTACTCCCCATTTCTACTAATGCATCCGCTGGAATAACTAAAACATTAGATCGGCTCTTTACTTTTATTGTCACTGTAGCGTTCATGTCAAGCTTTATTTTAGTAGGACTATTTACTGAAACTACTACCTCGTATGTAGTGACATTATTAGATGTAGTACCAGTTTGGGCAATTTGTTTAACGGTTCCTTTATATGTCTTTCCGTCTATAGCATCAAAAGTTATTTCTGCTGATTGTCCCTTTTTCACTTTATTTATGTCTAGTTCATCAACAGAAGTTTTTACTCTAATTGAATTCATATTTGTAATTGTTAACAAAGAGGCTGCATTTTGTACAGAATCTCCGTTTGAAACTGATACAGCAGTAACAATACCGGTTATTGGGGCTTTTATAGTCATCGAATCAATGGCATCTTGGGCAGCATCAACAGTTCGTTCAGCTTGAGTTATAGTTATTTTCTGCTGAGATATTTCACTGTTTATACTGGAAATTGTAGATGCACTACTCTGAGAACTTTGAGTAGATGTACTTTGAGTAGATGAAGTTTGATTACCTTTACTAGATGAAGCTTGATTTCCCTGATCTGATGAAGTAGTATTATTTGCAGTTGTAGAACTTGTAGCTGCAGTACTTGATGTTGATTTTGCAGTTTTAGCTTCTTCAAGTTCAGTCTGTAATTGAGTAAGCTTCAATTTTTGAGTCTTTAAATTATCTTCAGCCTGATCAAGTGTAGTCTCTAGGCTGCTGTCATATACTTTAGCAATTACGTCGCCTTCTGACACCTTATCACCAACTTTTAAGCTAAGGCTTTTTATGGTTCCAGAATTATTGGAAGTTACTGTTCGTGTTTTTGCAGAATAGGCAGTTCCTGTTCCATCAACTGTCTGCTCCAAATTCATTTTCCTAACGCTGGTAGTCATGTATGAAGTAGCAGAGGTAGTAGTTTTAGCTTTAGTAAAATGTTTTACTGTAAAAAAAATACCAGTTCCAGCCACAGCAACTATTAGACAAGCAATTATAATTTTAATTGTTTTTTTCTTCAAAATTATTCCTCCTTATATAGGTTATCAAATAATAGAAACTATTAAATACATGTTGTATATATTTTTATTAAATGTATAATAAAATTACTATGTTATAATTGATATTATAGAGATTAGGTGGATATAGAATGACAATGTTGTAAACAAAATGTTAATGACATTAATAATTGAAGGAGGACTAAATTTATGAAAACTATAGTATTAGCCGGAGGATGTTTTTGGGGTGTAGAAATGTATTTTAAAAATATTGATGGAGTTAAGGATACCACAGTTGGATACGCTAATGGCAACGTAGAAAACCCTACCTATGAGTTGGTATGCAAAAATACAACAGGCTTTGCAGAGGCTTGTGAAATCAAATATGATGAAAATGTAGTCAGCTTAAAAAAAATATTAGAAGCTTATTGGGTTGTAGTAGATCCAACAATAAAGGATAGACAGGGACATGATATAGGCAAACAATATAGAACGGGGATATATTATTCAGATGAAAGTGATATCTCAGTAATTGAGGCATCTAAAGCTGAAGAACAGAAAAAGTATGAGCAGCCTATAGTTACTGAAGTTTTACCATTAAAAAATTTTTATTCAGCTGAAGAATATCATCAGGACTATTTAGATAAAAACCCTAATGGATATTGTCACATACCAAGAGAGCTCCTTAAAAAATAGATTGGAAAGGTATACTAATGAACATATTAAACGGAGAAAATATATCTAAAAGTTATAGCGAAAGAATTTTATTTGATAAAATTACACTTGGAATAAATGAAGGGGAAAAAATAGGCTTAATTGGAGTTAATGGTACAGGAAAGAGCACTTTATTAAAGGTCCTTTCTGGGATAGAGGTACCGGATGAAGGTAAAATAACAGTAAATAACTCTGTAAATATTTCATATCTAGCTCAAAGTCCAGAGTTTGATAATGATTCTACAGTGCTAGAGTACATCTTTAAGGGTGAATCAGAGGTTATGAGGATTGTAAGAGAATATGAAAAGGCTATAGAAGCTGCTGTAGATAATGATGAAATTATAAGATTATCTAGAAAAATGGATGAATTCAATGCATGGTCACTTGAGAGTCAGGTTAAGAGTGTGCTTAGTAAACTTGGAATAAACAATTTTAACCAAAGATTATCAGAAATGTCTGGTGGACAGCGAAAAAGAGTTGCTATGGCTTCAGTACTTATAAATCCAAGTGAACTTATTATTATGGATGAGCCGACTAACCATCTAGACAATGATACTATTGAATGGTTGGAAACTTTTCTTAATAAAAGAAAAGGTGCATTGATAATGATAACTCATGATAGATATTTCCTGGATAGGGTGACAAATAGGATTTTAGAACTGGATAATGGTAAACTTTACAGCTATGATGGCAATTACGAATATTTTCTTTCTAAAAAAATTGAGCGGGAGCAGATAGAAACTGCTGAACAACAAAAGAAGAGCAGCCTTTTAAAAAGAGAGCTGGCATGGATTAGACGAGGTGCAAAAGCTAGAAGCACTAAACAAAAAGCAAGAATAGATCGATTTGAACAACTTAAAGAAGATCAACATTATTCAAGCGATGAAACTATAGAGATATCTTCTGCAGCAACTAGATTGGGTAAGAAGATAATAGAGTTAAACCATATAAATAAAGCGTTTAATGATAGAATAATAATTAGCGATTTTAGCTATATTGTATTAAGAGACGATAGAATAGGCATAATAGGTGATAATGGCACTGGGAAATCCACATTAATGAATATAGTGGCTGGGAAGATAAAACCAGATAGTGGAGAAGTTATCATAGGAGATACCGTTAAAATAGGAATGTACTCGCAGGAAATAGAAGATATGGATAATGACCTGAGGGTTATTGAATATATAAGAAATGCAGCAGAATGGATAGAGGATAAAAATGGGGATAAAGTAAGTGCGTCACAGATGCTGGAAAGATTCCTTTTTCCTCCGGAACAACAATGGAGTATTATAGGAAAACTATCTGGTGGTGAAAAGAGAAGATTATATTTACTTAAAGTGCTTATGGAAGCGCCTAATGTACTTTTATTAGATGAACCTACAAATGATTTAGATATACAGACCTTAGAAATTTTAGAGGACTATATCGATGAATTCAGCGGTGTTGTTCTAGCTGTATCCCATGATAGATATTTTTTGGATAGAATAGCTGAAAAAATATTCTTTGTCAATAATGCAAAAATTGAAATATCTCACGGAAACTATTCTGATTTTAAGGACAGATATGATAAAGAAATGTCTGAACAAAAACTTAAGGAAATAGATGCTAAAAAGGTTCGTAAGCCACATCAGAATGATGAAGAAAAGAAAAAGAATAAACCACTCAAATTTTCGTTTAAGGAAAAAAAAGAATATGAAGAGATAGATGAAAAAATAAGTAAACTTGAAGGACAGATAGAAGAATTAGATAAAGAAATCGAAGCTTCATCCTCAGACTATGGAAAACTTCAGGAGTTACTTAAACTTAAAGATGAAGCCGAGAAAAAATTAGAAGAAAAAATGGACAGATGGGTATACTTAAATGAACTGGCAGAGAAAATAGAAGAAGCTAAAAAACAATAAATTAACGATTAATTATTAAGAGAGCTGGTATCGTATTTTTGCAATGGTTTTAGGGAAGGACACTCCAGAATTTCACCATCTATGGAGAATCTTGAACCATGGCAAGGACAATCCCAGCTTTTTTCTGCATCATTCCAATTTAGTTCACACCCCATATGTGTGCAGGTCGTATTAATTATATGTAGAACTCCAAGTTCATCTTTATAGATACCAACCTTATTTCCATTTACCTCAGTTTTAATACTGGAGTCCACAGGAATGCTGTTTATCTTATCAGCTGATTCAGTCTTACCCTTCAAGAATTGTTCAGCAACAGTGATATTTTGTTTGAAGAAGTTTACTATGCCTGTACTGCTTGTGAATCTAGATGGACTGTACAATTCCTCATACGGATTTTTTTTGTTCATTATAATATCGGTTATTAATATGGCTGCATTGGTACTGTTAGTCATGCCCCATTTATTATAGCCTGTAGCTACAAAAATATTTTGGCGTTTAGCATTCATTTTGCCTACATAAGGCACTTTATCTAATGTTACAATATCATGTGTGTACCAGTTATGGCTAAATTCGGATATACTATATAAACTATTTCCGAAATCTTGTAGATTATTATAATGAACACTTGTGTTATCATCTCTGCCTGAAATATGACTTTCTCCACTAAATAGAAGTACATCTTCACCGTTAATTTCCGCAGGCCTTACAGATCTTCTTGGATGCTCAGCATCTATATATATGCCTCCCGGAAAATCATTTGTAGTTTTACCTACTACTACGTACGAACCGCTAGCATGCAGTCTGCTAAAAAACACTGAACTACCGTCAACAAATGGAAAATGAGTTGCAGAAATAACATAATTACAAGAAACTTTTTTACAGTTACTAAAAATTACTGAGAGTTTTTTTGACGCATTTTTGTTATCAATAACATCGACAGCTCTAGAATTTTCATAAATGTTTTTGTTAGGCCCTCTTAGTGAATTAATAATTCCCAGCATATATTTGATAGGGTGAAAGCGATATTGTTTTTTAAAACCTACTGCGGATTTAATATCTATAGGTAAAGGAATAGTATCAAAATACAAAGCTGGAAAGCCTAATTCTACAGCTGTTGATACTTCATCTTCAATTTTTTTCATGTATTTGTCTGAACATGTGTAAACATAAGAAGTTTCTTCAATAAAATCACAACTTATATTTCTTTTACCTATAGTTTCTTTTATAAAATCTAATGCCTTAAGGTTTGAAACTGCATATAATTCAGTGTTATATTTGCCTATAGATTTTGAAAAATTATCAAAAAACAAATTATGCTGAAATGTAACTTTTGCAGTGGTGTGGCTAGTAGTGCCTCGAAAAAGTTTATTACCTTCAAAAAGTGAACAGGTAATACCCAACTGATTGAGTAGATACAGACAGGTTATGCCAGTAATTCCACCGCCTATAATTGCAACTTCTGTTTCCATATCTTCATTTAGACTTGGGTATTCATCGACATGCATATTTTCAAACCAGCAGGTTTTAGGATAAATTGGCGTTTTGATCATACGTTAACACTTCCTTATATGTATAATATGAACATGTCAATTAAATATTATCCACAATAACGTATAAGTTATAATATACAATAATATAT
>NZ_MZGV01000086.1 GCF_002029235.1 Clostridium oryzae | reverse complement strand
CCTATAAATAATAATTTGATTTTTTTTTTGATATACCTTACAAAACATTTGACAATCTTTTTTACGTTTGATACTATAGTGATGTGATTATTCGAGATAAATTTATGCTTTTTATTCGTGTTTCACTTATTTATAATATTATTTACTAAGTTTGGTTAAAATATATAAGTCCATATCAACGGGATTTATATGTTTTTATATTTTATTTCAAATATTCAAATATATCAAGGAGGAAAATCATGAATAATTTTTTCAAATTAAAAGAAAACGGCACAACAGTAAAAACTGAAGTCATTGCCGGATTAACAACCTTTGTAGCCATGGCCTATATAATATTTGTTAATCCAAACATCTTAGGTACAACTAAAATGGATACTGGTGCTGTATTCGTAGCAACTATACTTTCTGCAGTAATAGGTACATTGGTTATGGGACTTTTCGCTAACGCTCCTTTTGCTCAAGCAGCTGGTATGGGAATGAATGCGTTTTTTACATACTATGTTGTATTGAAAGTTGGTTTAACTTGGCAGCAGGCTTTGGCTTGTGTATTTATTTGCGGTATTATAAACATCATAATTACATTAACAAAGATAAGAATAATGATAATAAATGCTATACCAGATACATTAAAAAATGCAATTGGAGCAGGTATTGGCTTGTTTATAGCATTTGTTGGACTTATTGATGGTAAGCTAGTTGTTCAAGGAAGTCCTATGGTAGACTTAGGTAAAATAATTGAACCAGCTCCTTTACTTACAGTAATTGGTCTTATTATTACAATAGTTTTGATGGTAAGAAAAGTTAGAGGTTCAATATTTCTTGGAATTATTCTAACTACTTTAGTTGGACTTATTGGCCAGCTAGGTTTCGGAATTAAGTTTGGTATAGCTATACCAGAACACTGGACGCTTGTATCTGCACCTCCTAGTCTTTCACCAACACTATTAAAACTTGATTTTCCAGGATTATTCAGCAGCAAGATAGGCTTAGTTTCAGTAATCGTAATAATAATTTCCTTCAGCTTAGTAGATACATTTGATACAATAGGTACTTTCATAGGTACAAGTGCAAAGACTGGAATCTTTGATGAAAAAAATGATAAACCTACTAACAATGGTCTTTTTCCAAGAAAGCTTGATAGAGCTCTTTTTGCAGACGCAACAGCAACTTCTATAGGAGCTCTTTTAGGAACAAGTAATGTTACCACATATGTTGAAAGTACTGCCGGAATCAGTGAGGGCGGAAGAACAGGACTTACTTCGGTTGTAACAGCAATATGTTTTTTACTAGCTCTTTTCTTCAGTCCAATAGTTAGTCTTGTACCATCTTCTGCAACTGCACCTGCACTTATTATAGTTGGTGTTCTTATGGTTAGCTCCATAGCTAGGGTAGATCTTGAGAACTTTGAAGAAGCAGCTCCAGCATTCTTAACTTTTGCTCTTATGCCATTCACATATAGCATTTCTAATGGTATAGCAGCAGGCTTTATATTCTATGTACTTGTTAAGATTGTTGCTGGAAAAGCAAAGAAGGTTCACCCTATAATGTATATATTTGCAATACTGTTTATACTTAAATTTATATTGTCATAATTATTAATTTATTATAGATTTATGGATTATTATTAAGCTTTATTAAGGAAATTTAATAAAACTCTATAAATTAAAAATAAAACAGGGTTTTTCCTGTTTTATTTTTTTTAATTGTTTGTTATAATTATACATAGGATATATAAAAGGAGATTTTATGTCATGATTAATTTTGCAAATTCTTCAGCAAAAAATTATATATATTATTATGGCCAAAGCTATTATTACAACTTTGGTTATTTCTGCTACACAAAATTTGCTTCCAATAAATCATGAGTCAAATAAATTCAGTTAGATAAAGAAGGCTCATAGAGCCTTCTTTTATTTTATACAAATATATATAATGCTTTAATAACAGCATACATGCATTAAACATTATTTAAAAACTGCAATGCCGGAAATTATAGCAAAGTATATCGAAATTTAATTTAAATATAGGAGGGCTAATTTATGGTAATAATAATGAAAAAACAAGCTAGTTCAGAAGATATCAACCATATTAAAGTTAAGATTGAGAAATTGGGGTGTAAAGTACACACAAGTGAGGGAGAAAGCTGCATAATACTTGGGGTTGTAGGAGATACGAGCAGTATTGATACTGGCATTTTCGAAGTAGAGGAAAGTGTAGATAAAGTAATGAGAGTGCAAAGCCCATACAAAAGGGCAAGCAGAGCTTTTCATCCATCTGACACAGTTATTAATTTAGGCACTACATCAATAGGAGGAAACAATCTTACTGTAATTGCAGGACCATGTGCTGTAGAAAATGAAACACAATTACTAACTATAGCATCAGCTGTTAAGAAAAGCGGAGCTACAATACTAAGAGGTGGAGCCTTCAAACCCAGGACCTCTCCATATAGTTTTCAAGGACTAAAAGAAGAAGGACTTAAGCTTCTAAAAAAGGCTAAAGATTTAACAGGTCTTCCTGTAGTAACAGAGGTAATGTCTATAGATCAAATAGAAGTAACATCAAAATATGTTGATATGATACAAATAGGTGCAAGAAATATGCAAAATTTTGAACTGCTTAAGGCTGTTGGCAAAACTGATATGCCTGTACTTCTTAAGAGAGGACTTTCTGCGACAATAGAAGAGTTCCTAATGGCCGCAGAGTACATCATGGCCAGTGGCAATGAAAAAGTTATATTATGTGAAAGAGGTATAAGAACCTATGAGACATACACTAGAAACACTTTAGATATAAGCGCAGTTTTAGCTGTTAAGAAACTAAGCCACTTACCAATCATTGTAGATCCTAGTCATGCAAGCGGCAGATGGTGGATGGTAGAACCTCTTTCTAAAGCAGCTGTAGCCGTTGGAGCGGATGGAATAGCAGTAGAAGTTCATAACGATCCTGCAAATGCCTTAAGTGACGGCGAACAATCTATAAAACCAGAAAAATTTACTGCAATGATGCATTCATTAAGTGATTTAGCTAAAATACAGAATAAGACATTGAAGGTGGATTAACATGGAGGATTTAAGTGGCTTTAAAATAACCGTGGTTGGACTTGGGCTCATCGGTGGTTCCATGGCCAAAGCATTAAAGAAGCTGAATCCTGATAAATTATGGGCTTTTGATAAAGATGCATCTGTTCTTAATAATGCAAAAGCCAACAATACTATTGATGATGGTTTTAAAGATAATGATGAAGTTTTAGCCGCAAGTGATATCGTGTTGATTGCATTATACCCTAAAGACACAGCAGAATTTATTATTTCAAAAATGAATTGTTTTAAGCAGAATGCAATAATTACAGATGCTTGCGGCCTAAAACAATATATATTTGAGCAAGTTGAAAAAAATATTAGAAAAGATATCAATTTCATCGGAGGACATCCAATGGCTGGCAAAGAAGTTTCCGGTTTTAAAAATGCCGATGAAAATATGTTTGTTAATTCAAGTTATTTCCTAATTTCATCAAATAACTGCACTGCAGAATCATTATCATTGCTAGAAACCATTGTATATTTAATCGGTTGTAAAAATGTTATAAAAGTATCTGCTGATGAACACGATCAAATCATAGCATATACTAGTCATTTACCTCATATAATAGCAGTTTCACTTATTAATTGCTGCAATATGGACTTTCAGTTAAATAAAATATCAGGCGGAAGTTTTAGAGATGCCACCAGAGTTGCTAATATTAACAGCAAACTCTGGGGAAAACTTCTTATAGAAAATAGGCGAAACTCATTGACTATGTTAGACAAATTTATTGATAACTTAAATACGATGAAAGAATATATATCTAACCAAGATTTAGTAAGTTTAAATAGTGAACTTGACAAAGCAGCGTCAAAAAGGAAGGAGTTTTAAAATGATAAAAATTCCAATAAACATTCCAGGTAAAGAGTATGAAATATATATCGAACGAGGTCTTATAAAAAATGCAGCTTCAGTTATAAGAAAAGTTGTTCCTTGCAAAAACGTAGTAGTTATTACAGATGAAAATGTAAATAAGCTATATGCTCCATCCCTGATGGATGGACTTGCTAAAGAAGGATATAATGCAAATATTGTAGTCTTACCCGCAGGAGAGAGTACTAAAAGCATGTCCAGCCTCGAATATTTGTACAATAAGTTTATCGATTATTCTCTTAATAGAGATAGTCTGCTTATAGCTCTTGGCGGAGGTGTGATAGGAGACCTTACAGGTTTTGCCGCCGCTACATTCTTAAGAGGCATAAGCTATGTACAAATACCTACCTCGATAACAGCTCAAGTAGACAGCAGCATCGGAGGTAAAGTAGCAGTAGACCTGAAAAGGGGAAAAAACCTTGTAGGAAACTTCTATCATCCAAAACTTGTTGTAATGGATCCAGAAGTGCTAAGTACATTAGAAGAGAGATTCTTTAGTGATGGTATGGCAGAGGTAATTAAGTATGCATTGATTCGTGATAGAGAATTATTCAATAGGCTTTTAAGCTGGAATAGGATGCAGCTATCTAATAACCTTGAATATGTTTTATCTACTTGCTGTAATATCAAGAAACAGATAGTAGAAAAGGACGAAAAAGATAAAGGGGAACGTATGCTGCTCAATTTCGGACATACGATTGGCCATGCGGTTGAAAAGTACTACGATTATAAGAAATTTTCTCATGGTGAGGCTGTAGCTATAGGAATGTATAATATAGCTCTGATAGGTGAGCATTTAGGCTTAACAGAAAAAGGTACTAATGTTCATGTAAAAGAACTTATAAATAAATATAGCCTTCCGTTTGAATTAAAAGATATGGATATAGATGTATTAGTTGATACAATGAGCGGAGACAAGAAGGTTTTAGATAATGGTCTAAATTTCATATTTATAAGTGAAATAGGGAAATCTTTTATTAAAGCTATAGATACTTCTATAATAAGAAAATCTTTAAAATCAAAGGAGGGTTAATCTTGGGTCAAATATCATTTTTAAGCAGTAGAAAGCTTTCAGGTACAGTTGCTATTCCTTCTTCAAAAAGCCTGAGCCACAGGTCTATCATATGCGCTGCATTAGCTGATGGAGAAAGTACTATCTCAAACTTATCTTTTTCAAAAGATATCGATGCAACTATCTCAATACTGAAAAATTTAGGTGCGCAATTTAAAAAATCAGCTTCTGCATTAGTAGTATCCGGAACAGGTAAATTAAAGCTGATATCAAATAGACTTTTTTGTGAAGAAAGTGGTTCCACTCTTAGATTTCTGATACCTGTGGCACTGCTTCAGAATGAACCTGTTGAGTTTGATGGTAAAGGTAAACTAGGAGAACGGCCTTTAGATCCGTACTTTAGAATATTTGACAGACAGCAAATAAAATACAGCCATACAGATAATTATCTTCCACTATATATAGAAGGGACATTAAAGCCTGATGTATTCGAAATTCCTGGCAATGTTAGTTCTCAGTTTATAAGCGGTCTTCTATTTGCTCTGCCTCTTTTGGATTCTGATTCGGAAATTTTGATACAAGGAATTTTAGAGTCAAAACCATATATAGATTTGACATTAGATTCTTTAAAAAATTTCGGTATTAAAATAGATAATCTAAATTACGAGAGATTTAAAATATCTGGCAATCAACATTATATTCCAAAAGACATTACTGTAGAAGGCGATTTTTCACAAGCAGCTTTCTTTCTTGCTGCTGGAGTCATAAATGGCGACATATACTGTGATAATTTAAGTTCTGACTCGCTTCAGGGCGATAAGGCAATAGTTGATTTACTTATTACCATGGGAGGTAATATTACTAAAGAAAACAATATGCTGCATGCTCAAACTTCATTTCTAAATGGAATTGAAATAGATGCTTCACAGATTCCAGATATTGTTCCAATATTAGCAGTGTGCGCGGCTGTAAGCCAAGGTACAACTACAATATATAATGCTTCAAGGTTAAGAATAAAAGAATGTGACAGACTTAAGGCAATATCATCAGAGCTTAATAAAATAGGTGCGGATGTAGAAGAAAAAGAAGATTCCCTTATCATTCATGGCAAGGAAACTTTAGACGGCGGTTTAGTTGATTCCTGGAACGATCATAGAATAGCAATGTCAATGGCTATCGCTTCACTGAAATGTAAAAATAAACTCACAATAACTAACTGTGAAGCTATAAATAAATCTTATCCTGATTTCTATAAAGACATTAAAAACTTGGGCGGTGATTTAACGTGAACAAACTTGATGAATTAAGAGATGAAATTGATAAATTGGATACAGAAATTTTATCACTGTTAGAAAAACGCTTTGCAGCATGCAAAGGCGTAGGAGAATATAAGTTAGAAAACGAGCTTCCAATTTTAAATGAGGAAAGAGAACAACAAGTTATAGAAAAAATATTAAAAAAAATCAAGGATCCATATTATTCTGACTATATAAAACAGATATTTATAACTATAATGGATGAAAGTAAAAAATTGCAAAAAAATTTATAATTGAAAGGTCTAATGATTATGAATTGTTATGGACTTATTGGTAAAAAGCTAGGACACAGTATTTCTCCAAGCATACATGAAGAGATATTTAAACTATTTAATATCTCAGGTGAATATAAACTTTATGAATTAGCGCCTGAAAAGTTATACGATGAAATTAATGAGTTTAAAATAAAAGGTATAAAAGGTTTTAATGTAACAATTCCATATAAATTTGATATAATGCCGTTACTTGATCATATAAGTGAAGAAGCTGCTGCAATAGGCGCAGTGAATACAGTAAATTTTAAAGACAATAAACTTTACGGCTATAACACGGATTATTATGGAATCAAGCTTACATTTGAAAAACACAATATAGATTTAAAAGGTAAGCCTGCAGTGATTTTAGGTAATGGCGGCGCAGCTGCAGCTGTTGTTCAATACTTAATAGATGCTGGCTGCAGCAGTATAACCTTTGTAGTAAGAAATATCGAAAAGGCAAAGTCTAATAATAAATTTTCACAATTTTCAATGGTTACTTATGATCAGCTGCCGCTTATAAAAGATAAATATGTATTAATTAATTGTACACCCTGTGGTATGTTTCCTAAAGCTGATGATTGTGCAGTATCAAAGGACTTTGTAAATGGATTTTCTTTTGCATTTGACCTTATCTATAACCCAAAGCAAACTTTATTTCTGCAATATGCCTCCAAACTCGGAATAAAGCATTCCAATGGTCTCTATATGCTTGTAGGGCAGGCTGTAGCGGCAGAAAGCATCTGGAATGGTATAAATTTTGATTTAGCTACTGTAGATGATATATACAAAATAATAGATGAAAAGGTGATATAATTGGCACAAGCCTCTTGTAATAATTTGGTACTTATTGGGATGCCCGGCTGTGGAAAAACGACTATTGCAAACGAGCTAAAAGAAAAATTATGTATTCCATGCTTAGACACAGATGCAATTATAGAATATACACAAAAAAAATCTATAAGTGAATTATTCAAGCTAGGAGAAAATTATTTTAGAAATATAGAGGAAAAGGTGGTATTCGATGCAAGCCTCTTAAGCGGTGTAATAATTTCTACTGGAGGCGGAGTTATAAAAAGGTATAACAACATAGTTAATCTAAAGAAAAACGGTGTAATATTTTTTATAAATAGGCCTCTTAGTAAAATCTTAGAAGATATAGACGTAGATAACAGACCTCTTCTAAAAGATAAAAAGGAAAGCATTATAAAGTTATATAACGAAAGAATTGACTTATATAAAGGCTATGCAGATATAGAAATAATCAATGACAGTTCCATCGAAGAAGTACTAAGCAGGATAATAAATCTTTACAAAGGGTGTGATTTATAGTGAAAATAATGGTGTTAAATGGTCCTAATATAAATTTTCTTGGCATAAGAGAAAAGACTATATATGGTGTAGAGGATTATGAATATCTATGTAATTTGATTAAAACTGAAGCTGAGGAAAGCAATATATCAGCCACTATACTTCAAAGTAACATTGAAGGAGAGATCATAAATTTTATTCAGCAGGCATATCATGAAAAGTACGACGGCATAATTATTAATCCAGGTGCTTACACACATTATAGCTACGCTATTTACGATGCAATAAAATCAGTAAGCATTCCTACGGTTGAAGTTCATATTTCAAATATACATTCAAGAGATGAATTTAGACGTAAATCCGTAACTGCTGGTGCATGCGTAGGTATTATAGGCGGGTTTGGACTTTACGGTTACATAATGGCACTAAACTATTTTAAGCAAAAGCAAAAATAGTTTAGGTTAAGTTAATTTAATACACACTCATATATTCTCAAAAAATTATCAGATGTACTGCATCTGATAATTTTTTTAATAGAGTAAATTTATTTGAAGTAATTCAGATATCGAATAAATTCTTTTTTCTTTTCCCTATTAACTTTTTACATAGATCATCTTATAAACATCTGTGTCCAATAGGAAGTTCCTGATGAATCCTTTGCAAGGCCAACTCCTATCTGAGTATAGGTACCGCTTAAAATATTGCTCCTATGCCCTGGAGAGTTCATCCATGAATTCATTACTTCTGCCGGACTTCTTTGACCTTTGGCTATATTTTCCCCTGCTGCACTGAACTGTATTCCAAAATTTTGCATCATAGTAAACGGAGACCCATAAGTAGGGGATGTGTGAGAAAAATAATTTTTATTAATCATATCCTGACATTTATATCTAGCCACTCTCTCCAACTGCCAATTCATCGTTAGTGGCTTAACTCCAGCTCTAGCACGCTCTGCGTTTACAAGTCTCAAAACTTCACTTTCCTGACTCTTAACGTCAGTCATAGTTGGTACTTTTATTCTTTGACCAACATATATTATAGCTGGATTGCTAATACTAGGATTAGCTGCTACGATTTCACTTATACCAGACTGATACTTTTGTGCAATCTTCCAAAGCGTATCGCCACTTTGTACAGTATGAATTGTATCTTGTGCAAATGCCTCAGTAGTAATGCCACATACCAATGCTAATGTTAATAACATAGTTTTTTTCATTAAGAAAACACCTCCAAACTTATTATTTATATTTTAGTTCTTTTTATTCTATAAATTTATTATCACTATTGATAATGGTATCTAAAATGATATAATAACTATATAATTTATTTATAATGTATGATTTAATACGAGGTGATATAGTATGGAGAAAATCGCTATAATAACTGATTCGACTAGCGATATAAATAATGAATTAATCAAAAAGTATAATATAAAGCTTTTACCTTTTAAAATAATATATCCTGATAAAGAATACCGAGACAGGTTTGAAATATCACCAGAGGAAGTATATGGCAACTTTAAAAATACTGTTCCTAAATCATCTATTCCTTCATTAGAAGAAATGACAAAAGCATTTGAAGATATAGTTGCGGAAGGTTATACTCATGTTATTGCTATAACATTATCATCTGGTTTGTCAGGCATAGCTAATGCTATTGAAATGACAAGTGAAAACTTTCCCTCTTTAAAAACCTGCGTCTTTGATTCTAAATCCATTTCTATGGGCGAAGGATATCTGGTAGAAACCTGCTGCAGACTTATAGATGAGCAAAAAAGTTTTGATGAGATAATAGCAGTACTTGAACAGATAAGATCTACATATAAAGTTTTCTTCATAATAGGCACTTTAGAATATTTAATAAAGGGCGGAAGAATTGGAAAAGTTGCGGGTACAGTAGGAGAGTTATTAAATATTAAACCTATAATTTCAATAAATAATGATGGAGTTTACTACCAATATGCAAAGGCTAGGGGAAGAAAGCAATCTTTAAATAAGATGCTGGAGATTTCAAAAGAACTGCTTGCAGAATCACCCAAAAAAATATACGTAATGAGTGGTTATGCTGAAGAAGAATGTCACTGGATGGTAGATAAAATGAAAGACTTCTACAACGTTAAATCAATACAATACGGCGGAAATATAAGTCCCGTAGCTGGAGTTCACAGTGGTCCAGGTCTTGTAGGAATAATATTTATTAATGCTTAAAAATATCAAAATAATTAACTTATGAATTAGGAATTCTACGATAATTTTCACATAAAGCCTAATTACAATTCCTAATTCTTCTTTTTTTTTATATTGTTTTATACTATAATTAACCATATGCTATAAAGTGGTGATTGATTACGATGGAAAGATTGCAAAAATATATGGCTAGATGTGGTGTAGCCTCAAGAAGAAAATGTGAAGAACTAATACTTAACGGAAAAGTTAAAGTTAATGGTATTGTCGTTACAGAATTAGGTACAAAGATTAATGAAAGTGAAGATGAAGTATTAGTTTCAAATAAAAGAATTAGTCCAGTTAAAGACAAGATATATATAATGTTAAATAAGCCTTGTGGTTATGTTTCAACGGTAAAAGACGAAAGGGGCCGCCCTACAATCATAGACTTAATCGATATTAATGAGCGTATTTATCCTATAGGCCGACTTGACTATGATACTTCTGGTCTCATACTGTTAACAAATGATGGTGATATTTATAATAAAATAATACATCCGCGAAAAGAAGTTAATAAAGTATATTTGGCAAAGCTGCGTGGTAAACTTACTGGTAACAAAATAAGTAGATTTGAAAACGGCGTTGATATAGGCGGCTATATCACTGCTAAATCTGAGATATCTATCATAAAAGAAAATACAGAATCAACAGACGTAAAAATAACAATACATGAAGGTAAAAATAGACAGATACGAAAAATGTGTGAGGCTATCGGAAACCCTGTAATTTCGCTTAAACGCATTTCGATTTCAAATCTCTCACTTGGAAGTTTGCCGCAAGGTAAGTGGAGATATTTAACTGATAAGGAATTGAAGGATTTGATTAATGATTAATATAGGCATTTAACTATTAGCTTTACAGTCTATTAGATTCTTAAGCGATAAACGAGCATATTTAACTTTTATAATCATTATCTTTAAGTTTATTTTTTATAAAATTATTAATTATGCAAAAATTCATCTATTATGAAAGAATTATTGCATCTCCCTTCAACTAATGCTAGAATTAACTTGTACTTGCAGAAGTCTAACATAGGAGTGAACAAGATTTATGGATAATGATAAACAAGATTTAATGCGGCTTATACAAGTTAAATTCCAACGACTTAGCAAAGGTCAAAAATTAATAGCTGAATATATTTTGAAGCATTATGATAAAGCAGCTTTCATGACGGCCGCCAAACTTGGAAACAGTGTAGGGGTTAGTGAATCAACAGTAGTTAGATTTGCAAATGAATTAGGCTACACAGGATACCCAACTTTGCAGAAAGCGCTTCAGGAACTTATTAAAAATAAGCTTACTACAGTTCAGAGAATTGAGCTTTCAAATGATTATAACAGCGATGTCAATGCTTTAAAAGGTGTTCTTAAATCTGATATGGAAAATCTTAGAGCCACGTTAGAAAAAATCAATTATAAAACTTTTGAGGATGTAGTTAGGTGTATATTTGAATCCAAGAGGATATATATAATAGGCCTTAGAAGTTCAACAGCATTAGCTGAATTTTTGGGATTTTATTTAAATCTTATTTTGGACAACGTAAAGGTAGTTTCTTATGGCGTAAGTGATATTTTTGAACAGCTGATAAATATAGAAGAAAGTGACATGGTTATTGGAATAGGTTTCCCTCGCTATGCTAATAAGACAATAGAGGTGTTATCTTTTGCGCAAAGCAGGAAATCAACTGTAGTTGCAATAACAGATAGTCTACTTTCACCTTTAGCTTCAAAGGCTGATTACACATTAATAGCCCAAAGTAATATGGCCTCTTTCGTAGATTCACTTGTGGCACCGCTTAGTGTTATAAATGCACTTATAATAGCGGTAGGTCTTAGAGAAAAAGAGAAAATTTCTTCTACTTTTTCTGATTTAGAAAATATTTGGGAAGAATATAATGTGTACTCTTATAAAAACAAAGAGGAAAAATAGTGCATACTATTTTGTATTCTAAGACCTGAAAGGGTCTTTTTTAATAATTCATTACAAGAGGTGTTAGCTTGAAAAAAGTTATTGTAATCGGGGGCGGTCCAGCTGGAATGATGGCTGCCATCGAAGCATCAAAAAAATGTAAGGTAATTTTACTAGAGGGAAATGAAAAGCTAGGTAAGAAACTTTATATAACAGGTAAAGGAAGATGCAATGTAACAAACGCAAAAGATATAAGCGAATTTTTCGATTATATACCTGGCAACCCACATTTCCTATACAGTTCTTTATATGGGTTTACAAACACAGATACAATGGATTTTTTTACAAGGCAAGGTATAAAACTAAAGGTTGAGAGAGGGGATAGAGTATTCCCCGAATCAGATAAATCTTCTGATATCATAAATGGATTAATCAAAGCATTACATTCAAATGGAGTCGACATCAGGTTAAAGTCTAAAGTTGAGAAATTAATTAAGAAGGAAAATGTTGTAACAGCAGCTATATTAGAAAATGGTGACACTGTCCAAGGAGACTGTTTTGTAATATCTACTGGAGGAAAATCTTATCCTCTCACAGGTTCCACCGGTGCTGGATTTTTATTTGCCAAATCCTTAGGACACACTGTTACTCCATTGAAACCTTCATTAGTTCCAATAGAAATAGAAGAAAAATGGATTTCTCAGCTTCAAGGACTCTCTCTTAAAAATGTCAAAGTTGATGTGTTAAAAGATTCCAAAAGTATCTTCAGTGATTTTGGAGAGATGCTTTTTACGCATTTTGGTGTCTCTGGTCCTCTTATATTAACAGCTAGCAGAGTTGTAGTAGCGGGTTCAAAATTGAAGCTTTCTATTGATTTAAAACCATCTTTGACTAACGAAGAATTAGATAAGAGAATTCAGAGAGATTTTCTAGAATTTAAGAATAAGGATTTGAAAAATTCCCTTAATCTGCTTCTACCTCAAAAAATAATCCCTATAGTGATAATGCTATCAGATATTCCTGATACTAAAAAAATTAATTCTATCACCAGAGAAGAAAGAAAAAGGCTTGTTGATATAATTAAAAGCCTAACGTTATCTATTAAAGGATTAAGACCGATAGATGAGGCTATAGTGACTGCTGGAGGAATAAATACATTAGAAATTGATCCCTCTACAATGAAATCTAAAATTTGCAGTAATGTCTATTTCGCAGGTGAAGTAATTGATATTGATGCTTTTACTGGAGGATATAATGTTCAAATAGCGTTATCAACTGGTTTTCTTGCAGGTAGAAGCATTTGTGAAAGTAATTAATTTAAGAAAGGTTGATATTAAATGAATTTAGCTATAGCTATAGATGGACCAGCAGGAGCTGGAAAAAGTACAATTGCTAAAAGAGTAGCACGAAAACTAAATATAATGTACTTAAATACAGGACTTATGTATAGAGCAGTTACATATAAAGCATTAAAGGAAAATATAAAACCTGAACAGCTTGAAAAATTATGTGCTGCAGTCGATGCGATGGAAATGTACTTCGACAACTATGACATAATAGTTGATGGTATGCTGCTAACTCCAGAACTTACTACTCCAGAGATAAGTAAAAATGTATCGGCTTATGCCTGTTTAGCTGAAATAAGAAAAAGAATGGTAAAACTACAGCAGGAACTTTCTAAAAAATATGACGTTATAATGGATGGCAGAGATATCGGTACTGTTGTATTAAAAGATGCTCCTTTTAAATTTTTTCTCACTGCCTCTGCAGAAGAAAGAGCAAAAAGAAGATATATCGAATTAAAAAGTAAAAATATTGAAGTTGACTACGATCAAGTATTAAAAGATATAATCCATAGAGATTATTTGGATACTACTAGAGAAGTCGATCCACTTGTAAAAGCAGAAGATGCTATAGAAATAGATACTACCAGTCTACGCATAGATGAAATAGTTGATATCATATTAAACCATATAAATAAATAATAGATGGAGGTATTTTATGGAAAGGCAAATAATACTTGCAGATTATGCGGGATTTTGCTTTGGAGTAAAAAGAGCTGTAGATACAGCAATAAATTCAGCAGATAAATTTTCTTCAAATATATATACTTTAGGGCCGCTAATCCATAATAGTAATGTAGTTGAATATTTAAAAGAATCAGGTATAAGCAAGATTGACCTTGATGATATTCATAAATTAAAAGAAAATGATACCGTTATAATAAGATCACATGGAGTTTCTCAGCATATAATACATATGCTTCAGGATAAAAATGTAAATATTATTGATGCAACTTGCCCATATGTTGCCAGTATTCATAAAAAAGTTAATTACTATTCCCAGCTAGGATATGCTATAATATTAGTTGGTGACAAAAATCATCCTGAAGTAATAGGAGTAAACGGTTGGTGTAATAATAATGCTATAATTTCAAAAGATGGGGAAGATTTGCCTGATAAATTACCTAATAAAGTATGTATCGTTTCTCAAACTACTGAGAAGCAGGAAAATTGGAACAAAGTTCTCGATATAGTTACAAGAAACTGTAAAGAAATCGTAGCTTTCAATACAATTTGTAATGCAACTTCCCAACGCCAGAAAAGTTCAGAACAACTCGCTAAAAAGGTAGATGCTATGTTGGTCATCGGCAGCAGAGAAAGTTCTAACACAAATAAATTGTATGAAATTTGTAGCAGCAATTGTAAAAATACAGTCTTTATTGAAAATGCAGATGAAATACCTTCCTGGTTATTATCAGATGAAAAACTTAGGAAAATAGGGATAACAGCAGGTGCATCAACACCTGATTGGATTATAAAGGAGGCTTTAAATAAAATGAGTGAAAATGTAAAAAATGATTTTAATGAACAGCTTGAATACATGGAGCAATTTGATAAACAAATTCATGTTGGAGCGATAGTTAAAGGTGAAATCATTTCTATTAATGAAAAGGAAGCATATCTTAATATAGGATATAAAGCAGATGCCTTGTTACCATTAAGTGAGGCTACTTTTGATGAAAACAAAGGTCTTAGCGATCTATTTTCTATAGGTGATACTATAGAAGCTAAAGTTATAAGCATAAGGAATGAAGACGGTTATGTTGTTCTTTCAAGAGTAGAAATGGAAAGAACTGAAAATTTAAAATTCTTAAGAGAAGTATTCAATGAAAAGAAAACAATCGATGTATTAATTAAAGAAGCTGTAAATGGAGGAGTTATAGCAAATTATAATGGCATAAGAATATTTATACCAGCTTCTCATTTAGATTTAAATCATGTAGATGATTTAAATGCATTCGTTGGAAAAAAACTCGATATAACTTTAATTGAATTCGAAGAAAATAGAAAGAAAACCAGAATTGTTGGTTCAAAGAGAGAGTTATTAAAAGCAGAGAAGGAAAAGCTTCAAGAAGCAACTTGGAACAAACTTGAGAAGGATCAAGTTGTTGAAGGTGAAGTTAAAAGATTGACATCCTTCGGTGCATTTGTTGATATAGAAGGCGTAGATGGACTTCTTCATGTTTCAGAAATATCTTGGGGTAGAGTAAATAAACCTTCTGATATTTTGACTATTGGAGATAAGATATCTGTAAAAATTATAGATATTGATAAAGAAAATAAAAAACTTTCATTAAGCCTTAAAGCTCTAACTAAAGAGCCTTGGGAAGATGTAGAAGTGAAATATCCTGCAGATAATATCGTACTTGGTAAAGTCGTACGTTTCGCTGATTTTGGTGCATTCGTTGAATTAGAGCCTGGAGTTGATGGTTTAGTTCATATATCAGAAATAAGCCATAAGAGAATAGAAAAGCCTTCAGATGAATTGACAATAGGTCAGAACGTAAAAGCAAAAATACTTGATGTAAATAAGGAAGCTAAGAAAATAGCATTAAGTATAAAAGCTGTAGAGTAAAGTTATACAAAAGATACAACAGTAATACTGTATTGATTTTCATGCAGTATTACTTTTTTATATCGCGAACTAAATAAGACTAATTATTCATTAGTCCAGTTCATAGCTAATAAATGTTCTACAAGCAAATGCCCATTAATATATTTATATAAAGTTCTAATAAAAGGAGACATAAGTTGGAACAAGTTAATGAAAACAGCAAACTTAAGTCTAAAGAAATCCAAATATTAAGAGCTGTTCTTAAGCGGTATGATATATTTTCATTTTCTGCTTCAAAAGTTAGGAGCATATATAAAATAACCACTCCTACGGGCACTTTTTGCTTAAAAAAAATGAGACATGGAAGATCAAAGGTTAAAAATGGATATATCTTAGTGCAACATTTAAATAGCGAAAATTTTCACTATACGGCAAAGTATTATAAAACAATTAACGATAAATATTATGTTCCTATGCATAATCATATTTTCTATCTTACAGAATGGATAGATGGAAGCGAGTGTAATCTTTCTAATATCAACGAGGCTGTTTCTTGCTCAAAACTTTTAGCTAATTTTCATAATGCAGTTAATAATATCAGTATTCGCGGTATGAAGATAGGTACTAAATTCGTAGACTGGCCAAAAATTTTATTTAAGGCTGCTAACGATCTAAAGTTTTACAAAAAAACTATCATAAAAAAAAGGATTCAAAGCGAATTTGATAATATGTATTTAAATTGGATAGATATATACTATAATAGAATTATTAAGGCAATAAACCTTTTAAATAGCTCAAATTATGATGAACTTCTTGCAAAAGCTATATGTAACCATACCATATGCCATAACAGTTTTTACTATCAAAACATAATTAAAACTGTTAGTGATTATTATATTATAGATTTAGATTCAATTGTAATTGATATACAAATAGTAGATCTAATGCATTTTATTAGAAGGCTTATGTGTAAAAGCGAATACAGTTGGGATTTTAATAAGGCTAAAGTTATTATTGAGTCTTATGCATCTGTAAAACCAATTTCTTATTCAGAATTTCAAATAATGGTTGCAATGATTGTATATCCTCATAAGTTTATGAAACTCGGTAAAAAATACTATATTAAGAATAAGCACTGGTCTAACGAAAAATACATGCGCAAACTTAATCGCTTTATTAAATCCAGTGATAAAGAAAATTTATTTATTGATAACTTTATGAAATATATAGATA
>NZ_MZGV01000085.1 GCF_002029235.1 Clostridium oryzae | reverse complement strand
GATCAATACTATAAAAGTATATGTTATTTCTAAAATATCAATTCGAATTATAACGTGTTATAATTATTACAGATTTTTATTGCCAGATAAAATTACATTAGGAGCTATTTGAATATATCATGTTAAATTTGGCAATTATACTATAAAGATGATTGAAATAAAACATATTATAAATAGGAAAGGAGACAGTTGCGTAAAATCTAGATATCATAAGCTTTGATAGATGCATTAATAATTAAGTCAAAATAAAAGATAAATACATGTTTTGATTGCTAATGTGAAAGAGTATAAGCAGATAGGATGAATTTACATCAAGATGCATTATTGACAGCAAAACTTATGATGTTTTTAGTAGGTCTAATTTTTTTACGCAGCAGAAATACATAGGAATGAAGATATACAGCGTAATAAATATGGATATAGTGAATTCTAGAAATTCAGAAAATAGAGCTGAACTTCAAGAGCAACTAAAGCATTATTTTAAACACTTAAATTTAGAATACAACAACATACTTGTGGCCCCTATAACTTTTACGTTAGGGGACGAATGGCAGATCGTTCTAAGATGCTGCAGCGAAACCTACAATATCTTTAGTAAAATAAAGAAGTTTCTTCGAAAACATAATGCAGCTGCATATTGCGGAATAGGAATTGGAACTATTAGTACGAAAGAGTCCGAGGATACTCGGCAGATGGATGGAAAAGCTTTCATTTATGCAAGAGAAGCATTAAATACATTAAAAGCAAATAGTAAAATATCAAAAGAACATATAAAAACGAAAGATTGTAAAACACTGCTTATAGGTGAAACAATAGATATGACAGACTTTTATAAAGAGTCAGAAGAATTAAATGAAGAGCTTGACCATAGTGAGGTAGCCGCTACCAGCAGCATAGAAATAGATATTGTGGATCTAATTAATACGGTTATTCAGAATAATGAACTGTTAGAAAGCAGATTAACGGATAAGCAAGTTGAAGTAATAGATTTATATGAAAAATATGGTTCGTACAAAAGTATTGAAAGGAGGATGCCGGAATATTCAAAGTCAAATATATCACACAAATTAAGTTCAGCTAATTATTTTCTAAACGTAAATAATAAAAAAACTATTTGTAATTTGCTTGAAGTATATTCTACTTTATTGAAAGGAAGATTATATGAAAATTGATGTGTTTTTAGCATGCTTGTTAAGTCACATATTATTTGACTTCGTATTTCAAGTAAGGAAACTCCTGCACTTAAGGTTTCCTGTAAACAAAAATAGTGGACAAACTTTAATATCTAAGCATAATATTATTAAAATATTTAAAGGTAACATTTTTCATGCAACGATGCATTTTATAGGAACCAGCGTCTTCCTCCTAATAATTATTAACATTTATAATAAGAATATTGAGTATATATTTTTATTGGTTTTTATTATCTTTGTATCCCATTTCATAATAGATTTCAGTAAATCGTTCTTCTATCTATTGAGGCCAAGATCGGAAAGCAGTCTGATTGTTTTTTTTCTAGATCAGATTCTGCATGTGTCAATTATATTTATAGTTTGTTATGGTTCACATCTCAGAAGAGGTTTTTCTTCATTGATAACTCTATTCAATCAATATCCTAAAAGCATAACTATATTGCAGAAACAGTTGATTGCGTTAATTGTTTTTTTTGTGGCAACATGGTGTACAGGCATATTTATAAAATTGTTTATAAAAAAGCTTGATTCTAGTCAAATTCATATCTGTAATTCGAATATAAAAAAAGCTCAGTCAGGTGTCATTATAAATGAAAGTGGAAATGTGATCAAAACAATTTCTCAAGAAGCAAAAAATGGAGGATTTATAATAGGAATATTAGAAAGAATATTTATAATTGTTAGTATATTAATGAACTATTCTGTAGTGATAGGTTTTGTGCTTACAGCCAAATCTTTCGCTAGGTTAAGTAAACTTTCAGATGAAAGCTTTGCTGAGTATTTTATAATTGGCAATCTTATGAGTTTTATTTCAGCAATACTGGGAGGGATTCTTCTTAAGAGCATGTTCGGCTTATAATTTTTTCTAAACTAAACTGTTAGAAAGAATCACTAATTTACAATTGTTTTTCTTTGCATATTTTATAGCTTTTCTGGCAAGATTAAAAGCAGGACCATCTAGTTGATTTACAGTTAATTCAAAGTTATGAACACTTATTTCACCTATACCTATGCCGGTATAAAAATCTATGCTGCTGGGAAGCTCATTACGAAAGAAGTTAATAATGTCCATATATTTTGAATTTTCGTTAAGTAATCCTTGCCATTCATCACCTAATGTGATTATAAACGGACTTGCTATAATATTTTTAAAATCTAAATTGCATTTTTTTAAAGTATTAATTAATAAGTTTTGAAAAGCATCCCTTTGTTCAATCATCTTTGAATTCTTAATATCAAAAACCATTGTAATGTAATTCACAGCGACCTCCTGATAATACTTAATAATATATTCTACAAATAGTTGTCAAAAAATCATCAATTAAAGCATAGTTGATAAAATATCTTCAACCTTGTATTTGTACCTTAATGTTAATATATGAGAACACTAAATATTGGTGATGTTGTTTTTATGATATTTTGATGGATTATTTTCAATTAAATACATAAAAATTTAGATTTAGTAAATAATAAAAATAATAGACGCAAAGATATTGATATTCAATATCATTTATGATATACTTTCCACGTTAGTATTAATAATTACTGCGGCTGAAACTTTATTAAAATCAATTATGGAGGAATAAATAATGGCAACAATAAGAACACCTAGATTCAAGCTGTCGAGGAGACTAGGAGTAAATATATATGGTCATCCTAAAGCTATGAAGAGGGCAAGTAAAGAAAATTCTAGAGCTGGAAAAAAAGTTTCTCAGTACGGCCTACAGCTCATAGAAAAACAGAAACTTAAAGCATATTACGGGGTTTTGGAGAAGCAATTCAGTAAATATATCGATAAAGCTATGAAAAGTAAAGAAATTACTGGTACTGCATTGCTTAAGCTGCTTGAATGCAGATTGGATAATCTTGTATATAGAATTGGTTTTGCTAAATCTATTAGACAGGCAAGACAAATGGTAAGTCACGGACTTATAAATGTAGATGGAGAAAGGATTAATATACCATCTTACAATGTTAAAGTTGGTCAGGTGATAAGTCTAAAAGAAAAACAAACAAAAAATGAAATGTTCTCACAGAATTTTCTTGAACTTAGAACTTTTGAACTTCCCTATATAGAAAAAAATATGGATAATTTCAGCGGTAAGCTTATCAGATTACCAGAGCGTAGTGAAATTCCAATAGAAGTAAACGAAATATTAGTAATAGAGCTCTATTCAAAATAAGAGTCAGTTACATGATGAGATACCGAAGAAGGCATCTCATTTTTTTACTCTTTAGAAAATTTACATAAATTCTTGTTACAAGTGCTTAATGAACGGATCAATCTCCGTAGTGTCACAACATTTCCATTTTTATTATATAAATAATTATAAAAGATTAGGTGGATTTTTATAGATTTACATATATTTTGTGGTATAATTGCTAATTATAATTACTGCTTTTATTGTAGGCAGAGACATTAAAAGCATATTGAATAAAGCATAAACATAATAAGAGGGGATGGTATAATGAATTTATTTAAATTAAAGACCAATATACATACATTTAAAACGTTCAGAGACTTTTCAGATGAATTTAAAATAGGCAGTGAGGATCTCATTGTATGCAGTGAATCAGCATATAAAAAATATATTCAGGGTGATGCGGCTGAAGCAGCGATTATATTCCCTAAAAAGTACGGCAGCGGTGAACCTACATCAACTGTTATTGATAAAGTTATTAAACAGGCAAATACATTAAATTATTCGAGAGTTATTGCTGTAGGCGGTGGAGCTATTCTTGATATCGCCAAACTTTTAGTACTTAGAGATTTAACAACTGCAAAAGCCATATTTAATAAGGAAATGGATTTTCATAAAGATAAGAAACTTGTTATGATACCAACTACTTGCGGAACAGGAAGCGAGGTTACTAATATATCAGTAGCTGAAATCAAAGAACTTAAAACTAAGCTTGGTGTGGCGCTTGAGGAATTATATGGCGACGATGCTGTACTGATACCAGAATTACTTCAGGATCTTCCTTATAAGTACTTTGCTTTTAGCTCTATAGATGCACTTGTACATGCTATGGAGTCTTTTGTAGCTCCTAAGTCTAACAGATATACAAAAATGTATGCTGCCGAAGCAATAAAACTTATAATTTCAGGCTTTCAAAAATTGCTTGATAACGGAAAGCAATTAACTATAGAGCTATTAGAGGATTTCTTGTTTGCAAGTAACTTTGCTGGAATAGCTTTCGGAAATACTGGTACAGGAGCTGTGCATGCTTTATCCTATCCTGTAGGAGGAAACTATCATCTGGCACATGGTGAGAGTAATTATCAATTTCTAGTTGAGGTTTTCAAACGCTATACAGAGATAAAACCAGAGGGAAAGGTAAGTGAATTAAATTGTTATTTGAAGGAATTGCTGCACTGTGACGATAATTTGCCCTATGATGCATTAGCGGAGCTGCTTAGTGAGATATGGGAAAACAGAAATTTGAAGAGTTACGGAATGAAAGACGAAGAGGCGGATATATTTGCGGAAGATGTAATTAAAAATCAACAGAGATTGCTATCAAATAATTATGTTCAATTATCAAAGAAAGAACTAAGTGACATTTATAAAAAGAGATTATAAACACATTGGGGGCAAGGGTGTGAAGGGAGACTGCAGTTCGCTAAAGGAATATTTAGATAAATTTTATTATAATATATTAACATATTAGTGAATCAAGGCCTTAATATTAAAGATATTATACAAATGGACGAAAATGGCATAGAGGCTTCTTTTTTAACAAAAGATAAAAAAGCTTTACTGATTAATGACTTGCACAGGTATGTAGAAAAGAAACTACAGAATGACGATATATAAATATTTTCATTAGGAGCTAATTGATGGAAAGTTTCTTAAGTGAGTTAGAAAATAAGAAGGTAATATCTGTAGAAGATATTGTTTTATTAAAACAATATATTTATAAAAAACATAACGATAGATCAAACCAAGAAAAAAGACAAATATTGACAGACGCTATACATAAGATACTTGATAGAAGCATTGAAGGGATAGCTCCTAGGTATATACAAAACATAAAAAAGCAGCTTCTTAATAATGTAGTATCGGGAATCAGTAAAACAGTATATATGGTGGATGTTTTTAATGTTTGTATAAACTCTAAAGAGAGTTCTAAGGATTTTTTAGAAAGTATTAAGAATTGGGTAAATCTTAATGTAGAAAACAAAGTATCTGTTAGTCAAATTGAGAAATGTGCACAGGAGCATAATAAGCATTGGAAAAGTGCTGTGTCACAGAGTACAATCAATGAAAATGTACAACAAGAAATGATTGAAGAAGTTAAAATGGACGCTTATGTAGATATTGACGGGCATGCTAATATAGTTACTGATTATGAAGTGCCGCTGCCAGCGGAAGGAGTTATCCCGCTAGCTAACAAAACTTCCTTTACATATAATTTCACAGGAAAATGGCTGGAGATAGTCCAGCGTATAAATTTAAAAAGTAAAAAGAGAATGGTGATCGTGGTATGCGCAAGCATGATAGTTGTTCTCTCAGTTTTTATACTTGTTTCAATATTACATAATAACACAAATACAGGAAAGCTGGCCGAGGAAAAAAGTGAATCTCTAAATAATAAAAAAGCAAAAACGGTTAGTGTGAAATATTCTAAAGCATACAGGCTATCTCTTGTATCTAATTTGCCGCATAATTTTAGATATAAGGCGATAAATACCAGTAAGCTGCATAGCTTTTTATTAAAGAGAAAATCATTGCTTGCAAAAGAACCTTACTTTTCTACAGTAATTAATGTTGCAAAAGAATATAATTTAAATCCTAATATTCTATTTGCAGTTGCAGGTCAAGAACAAGGGTTTGTGCCTAAGAATAAAAAGCATTCAAAAAAGATTGTGAATAATCCCTATAATGTTTATATTAGCTGGAAAAAGTATAATACTAATCTTAAGGATTCCACTAAAGTAGCCTGTGTTTCAATTATAAATATGTGCAAAAATAGGCCTAATGAGGCAGAAGCGTTCAAATGGATAAATAAAAATTATGCTGAAGACACACACTGGCATAAGGGAGTCAGGAGTATATTTGATATGCTTGAGAAATATTGTTCCTTAAAGTCTGGAAAACAATAAAATTAGTTTTTCAAAATACTATTTTTACAACATATTGATATAATGTGTATATATGTTATATAATTAATACACATATACCTAAAATAGGAGGAAGTTCCATGAAAAAATCAATAAAAATTACTGCTATGGTAACGATGTCGATGTTAATTTTTGCTTCAGGCGTTGTATCTGCAAGCACTGTAAAAAAACAAATCAAAGCTGTTTTAAACAAAAGCACTAAGTTTACACTTAATGGAAATAATACAACCCTCAAGAATGATAAAGGCAAAAAGGTTTATCCTATTCAATACAATGATAATTATTATGTACCAGTAAATTCCATTTGCAATATACTAAGGACACCAGTGGTAGTAAATAGTAAGAAGAATTCTATTACAATTGGAGAAAGAGAAGACAAGTCTCTTATAGATAAGGAATTTACTATGACAGCGGGAAATAGTGTGTTCTCAACAATACAGAGGACTACTGATAAAAGTCATCTTACGTTAGGAAATGTAGTATTTAATAAAGGGATAATCTATAATATTGACGAACATGTAGTAGATAAAGATTTGACTGTCACAATTAATGGTAAATATAGCAAATTGAGTTTTTCTGCTTTCGGAGATAATTCTACACCTTTGACTCTTTCTGTAGTAGATGGAGATAGAGATGTTGAACTTGCTTCAATGCAAATCAGTAACAGATCTGTTTCTTCTTTGAAAGATATACCAATAGGCGGAATTAAAAAAATAATTTTCAGACCGGAAAAAAACGATAATGCATCAAAATTAACTATTGGAGATCCAATTGTAAAATAATAAAATAGAACATAGGATTTAGATAATAAAAGCTGTAATAATGGATGGCAGTGACATCCGTTATTACAGTTTTTATATTTTGGTTCATACTATAAATGTTTAATGGATGAATTAGGCTTTGCAGTGCCAAAAACATTTCTTAAGAACATTGTAAGAACTTATTAATAAACCCTTAAGATTGATGTAAGGAAAAATACGATATTTAGTTGGTACAATCTATTATGTAGTAAACAATAAAATCTGTAAAAGGGGGATAATTAAGTGGAAGTTCTAGAAGTAAAAGGACTTAAAAAGCATATAGGAAATAGGCAAATTATTAAGAATATCGACTTTTCTATAAAAGAGGGAGAAATCTTCGGATTTTTGGGACCAAACGGCGCTGGTAAAACAACAACGATAAGAATGCTTGTTGGGCTGATAGCTCCAAGCAGTGGAAACATAAAAATAGCAGGACATGATATAGGAGCAGAAAGAGAAAGAGCTTTATCGAATGTAGGAGCCGTTGTAGAGAACCCAGAACTATATACATATCTGTCAGGAAGAGAAAATCTTATGCAGATAGCAAGAGTTAGAAATATACCTAAGGAAGATATAGAACAGATAATTGAAATGGTTAATCTCAAGGAAAGAATTGATGATAAGGTGAAAAAGTATTCGCTTGGTATGAAGCAGAGACTTGGCTTGGCATTAGCACTGCTTGCAAAACCTAGACTACTGATACTGGATGAGCCGACTAATGGGCTTGATCCATCAGGAATACTGGATTTTAGAGAAATAGTAAAAAATGTAGCAAGAAAAAATGGAACTGCTGTTTTTATTTCATCGCATATGCTTAGTGAAGTTCAACAGCTATGCGATACAGTAGCTTTCATAAATGACGGAGTTATAAAATCTGTAGAAAGCATAGAAGATGGAACAATTAAGAACGATACTGAAATATATACTTTAATTACTAAGGATTCATCTAATACAGCTGAAATATTAAAGGGCTGCAATGCTGTAACTGAGGTTCAGCAGCAGGAAAACGAATTTACAATTGCTATCAAACACGATTCTTCTCACCTTGTACTTAAACTTCTCATCGAAAATGGAATAGACGTAAAAGAGATATTTAAAAAACATCAGGAACTTGAGGAGAGGTATATGGAACTTGTTGAAGGAGGAAGAAGATTATGATGATACTTATAAAAAATGAACTAATAAAGCTTATGTCTAGAAAGAAAACTATTGTCGTAACGATTGCATTTGCGATACTTACCGCACTTTTAATATTTGGAATCTATAAAGACAACAAGACTAATAGATATTATAACAGTCCACAGCATAGATTAGAGAGTCTGAATTCAGAAATGTCATATTTACAAAATGATAAGAAAAACCATAAAAATGATAAAACTGAGTTAGAGGACATAAATGGGCAGATAGTAAATGTTAAAAATCAAATAAAGCAAGTTAAGGATCAGATGAATACAAAAATTGATTGGAAAACTAAATTAGATAATAATATTAAATCTTATAAACAGCAGCTTACAAATAGCAAGCTTGATGAGGGTAACAAAGCTAGTATCAAAGCTGATTTAGATAAGCTGCAGTATTTAAAGCAACATAATATTAAGCCGCAGGATGATTTGACATTAAATTCTGTATTAATTATACAAAAGATTATTGGAATTTTAGGACTTATATTTCTGCCTATTGGAATCGTAATGTTTTCATCAGATATGGTTTCTGGTGAATACACACCTCCTACAATGAAAGTACTGCTGACTCAGCCTGTCTCGCGAGCAAAGGTTTTAGCTTCAAAATTTATCGCTGTTACTTTATCAGCAATAGTACTTATCGTTGGAATAGAACTTATTTATTTTATTATAACTGGTTTAATGTTTGGGTTTGGAAATCTTAATTATCCGATGATGGTAGGCGGAAAGTATCATTACGATAAGATGCAGCTAATGCGATATGGAACTAAAATGGTGACACTAATATATAACAGTCTACATGTAATTCCTACATGGCAGTATTTAATTCAGCTTTTCGGCCTTAATATACTATATATTGTTTCGGCGTCTGCTTTTTGTTTCCTTGTCTCAACTGTTATGAAAAGCAGCATGGTATCAATGGCAACTGGTTCAGTATTTATCATAGCTGTATTAGTACTGTCAGAAGCTGTACAATCCATACATAAGATAACACAATTTATTTTCTTGTCTTATGGAAATGTGGATGATCTTATAACAGGAGGAATAGCAGTAGGATTTAAAAATCCAAACGTAAACCTGGAACTTGCAGTTATAGTCATGGTAGTGTGGGGGGTTTTAAGTTATGTAATCTCTCATATTGTGTTTACAAAGAAAGACATACTCATTTAATTAATGTTAATATTTGCAGCTATTTTATAGTTTATAAAAAGCCTTTCCAATATAACTTCGGAAAGGCTTTTAGAATATTAATCAAGTGGTCTATTTTAACCTGCTAGGCTTTCATCTTTATAATTTTCATTTTTTTTGTTTTTTTTACTACGATAAAGTCTAAATGCTGTCATTATCGCACCAATCATGCAAATAACTGCAGCAAATATATACACTCGACTCATTCCATACATAAATACATCAGGTCTTCCCGGAACGTAATCTACGACTCTATGACCAATTCTATAGCTCATCCTGTTGTACAGAATCAAAGTGGCCAATGAAGTTCCAAGAACCATACCGAAGTTTCTTACTAACGCATTTATACTTCCAGCGATGCCTAACTTGTTTTTAGATACAGTAGACATTACCAGCGAATTATTAGGAGATTGGAACATGCCATTACCTATTGTCATGATTACTATATATAATACTATTGAAATTACTGATGAACGCTCAGTAAGCGTTGAAATAAGTATAAGCCCTAAGCTGGTAACAATAAGTCCGAAAAACGTTAAAATTTCAGAACCGATCTTATCTGACATATATCCGCTGAATGGTGCAACTACTGAAAGAACAATAGGAGATACCATCATAAACAAGCCTGCTTTGCTGGCAGAAAATTTGAGTGCATCCTGAAAATAAAATGGAAGAATTATATTAGACGCACTTATAGCAATGAAGGACGCCATAGCACAAAGTATGCTTATCGAAAATAAACTGTTAGAAAACATACTAAGATCAAGTAAAGGTTCCTTTAGCTTCTTCTCTATAAGTATAAAAGCAATAAAAGCTAATGCAGATATTATAAAAGCTGATATCATTACTGCATTATTATAACCAACGCTCTGCCCTTCAACTAATGCAGCAAAGAGAGCGACGGTAGCTATTACAAAAAGTGAAGAACCTCTAGTATCCAGACTCTCATTAATTGTAACGGTTGCCTTAGGAAACAGCTTCATTACTAAAATAAAAATTATTATCCCTATAGGTACATTTACTAAGAATATATATTTCCAGCTAAACGCTGAAACTATAAAACCGCCGAGAGGTGGACCAGTCATGGCACCTAATGCTACAAAACTGCCTAAAGTACCAAGAGCTCTTCCTCGCTCATTAGCTGGAAAAACCTGAGTAATAATTCCCTGATTTGTGGCCATTGTAGCTGATGCACCTATAGCTTGTATTATTCTAGCTGCGACAAGCACAGGAAGAGAATTAGTAAAACCGCATAAAAGAGAACCTAGCGTAAACAAAATTAATCCAAATTTAAAAATGTTGATTTTACCTTTTATGTCGCCAAGTCTTCCAAATATAAGTATTGTAGCAGCGATGGTTATTAGGAAACTTGTTACTACCCATTCAATTTGTGCCATACTTACATTAAGCTCATCGGACATATTAGGCAGGGCAACATTTACGATGCTGCCGTCCAGAGTGCTCATGAAGGTCACAAGAACAATAGTTATGAGCATAATCCATCGATTTTTGTATACTTTATCATTCATTATTGTGAACTCCTTTCGTTTTATCATTACAGCAACATTTATACTTTCTGCTGTTATCAAGTACTTGTTCCAGGAAAGTTATCGCTGTTTCTATTATTTCTTTATTATCAGCCTCGTCTTTAGGTACAATCATGTCAATCCATTCATGAACGATTTTAAGAATTTCTGGAATGATAGTCTGAGCCTTCTCTGTTATGTAAAGTTTATAGGCTCTTATGTCATCTTTATTTTCTTCCTTTCTTATATATCCTTCATCAATCAATTTTTTAATCGTTCTGGCAGACATAGCTTTATCAACGCTAAGTTCACGGCTTATGTAATTTTGACTGATACCGGGAAGTCTTTTTAGCACGAGGAGATACGGATATGTTCCCATACTAAGATTAAATTTAGCTAAATTTCTGTCTAAATATACCTGTGAGCATCTATATATATTACTATTAAGTCTCATTAAGCCAGCCAGTTTATCAATGTTAGCGTACATTTAATAGTTTCTCCTTTGCACTTTTGTATATGATATAATATTTACTATCCGTAAAATAAAATACCACAACATAGTTGACTAGTCAACTATGTTTACAAAAATCTTAGTTGACAACCAAAAAATAAAATATGTTATAATAGCTTTAAGGCGATAAATAGGAACAGGAGGTAATAATATTAGAAAAGAGTATATTGATTATTCTTCGGGAATACCAGTTTATGTAGATTTTCTAAGTGTACAGGAGTATCCGCTGCATTGGAAAAATGCCATTGAGATACTGTATGTATTAAAGGGGAAAATCAACGTCACTATAAATGAGGGAACATTTGAATTAGAGGAAAATGAGCTTGAAATAATTAATGTAGATGAGGTACATAAATTATATTCTGAAGACTCTTCTAACAGAGTGCTGGTTTTTTATATAGATCCGTACTTTTTTGAAAAATACTACAGCGATATAGAAAACATGTTTTTCTATACTGATACATCTGAAAAGGGAGCTCAGGAAAGTGAAGAATATGATGAATTAAGAACGTTTCTCAGCATAATCCTTTGTGAAATTGTACAAAGGTCAGATAATTATGACGAAGAAATAGAAGGTACGCTTGTAAAACTGCTTTATCACCTTATAAATAATTTTCACTATCTGATGTATGAACAGAATGAACTAAAGGAAAATGATGAACAACTTGAAAGATATCATAGAATTGCAAAATATATTTTTAATAATTATAACAACAATATTACACTTCAAGACATTGCAGACAAAGAGTTTTTAAGTACTCATTATCTGTCTCATGAGATAAAATATGCAACAGGCTCCAGTTTTACGGATTTAGTTAATGCAACAAGGGTTGAGGAATCAGTTAAACTACTTCTTGATACAGATAAAACAATTTCAGAAATATCTGAAGATGTAGGTTTTTCTCATACCAGATACTTTAACAAGAATTTTAAGCAATACTATAAGATGACACCATTGAGTTTCAGAAAGAAGTACAAGGTTGATGAGGAAATCTACGAAAAACAGAAGAAGATTGAAAAGTATCCAATTAATGAAGCTATGGATTATGTCATATACTATTTGGAAGATTATGATAGATACAATTCTGAAGATAAGATAAATAAACTCAGCATAGACATGAGTGGTAACTTAGGAGAGTATGAAAAAAGTTTTAAAGATGTTATAAATGTAGGAGATGCTTTTGATCTTCTAATTGAAGACAACAAAGATATTCTTGAGGAATTAGATGAGGAGATAGGTTTTGAACATGCCAGACTGTTAAATGTATTTTCAACGGATATGGGCATATTTCCTGATGCTGTTTTTCATAACTGGAGCAGAGCTATGACTGTATTTGAATATTTAGACAGTATAAAGATATATCCGCTCATAGTGTTAGATGATAACGGGTTTACTAAAGAACAGTTCATCAATTCACTAAAATCATTTTTACATTTCTTTAGTGAAGTTGAGACGCTGGATTTAAGCAAATTTCAGTTTCAATTTGCGTCTTCTGTTAGTTCTGATATTTCAACTGAAGCAATTGCAATTATTGAAGAGGATTATAAGTGCAGCGTGATAGAAGAACATTTTGATGCTCAAATGAATATAGATCCAATTTATGATACTGCATATATGTTACCTTATATTATTGAAAATGAAATCAAAACTACTGGAAAAACAGAATTTCTAAGGGCTTTTGATGTACTTGATAAACAAGTTGCTCTGACTAACGAAGTATTTTTCGGGTATCCTGGACTTGTAAATGATAAAGGTATAAGAAAACCTTCGTTTTATGCGTATTATCTTCTAAACAAACTAGGAGATACACTGATAGCACACGACAATGGTTATATTGTCACAAAGAGTGAAAATGAGTACCAGATATTGCTGTATAGCTATAACGAAGATATTTCCAGCCTCATAAAGCTGAGAAAATTTTCAAAACTTAGAGGACTTAAAAATTCTAAAGAAAAGAAATTTTCTCTAAATATGACACAGATTACATCGGCCAGCAGAATTACAACATATATAATGGATGAGGAAAATGGGTCTTCCTTTAACTACTGGCTGGACATGGGAAAACCTATAAGGTTAAACAAGGAAGAAAAAGAGATACTTCATAAGGCTTCTTTCCCTAAGATAGAATTTAAGTTTACGAAAAGAAGTGCTGTTTTGAATGTGCAGCTTAAACTGGTAGGTTATGGAGCAGCATTGATCATAATAAAAGAAGTACAAAAACACCTGTAAAAGGTGTTTTTGCTTTATGGAATTAATAACCTACAAAGGATATACTATCCTTTGTATCTTATAATAATTTAAGGTATAATTATACGGAAAAATCGATTATTATATATTTTACATAAGAGAAAGGAGAATTTTTGCTGTCAGGTACATAACATTAAAATCAAATAATTTTCAGGGGTAGAGCCCAATTTAGGAGTTGAGCTTATGAAATCAAAAATATCAATTGTTTTAGTTTTAGTTTTTATGGTAATTATGTTGTCTATACCAGCAAAGGCCAGTGAAAATGTATATGGTGTTATCTACTGGAAAGGTGATAACAAATATTCCCTAGTTACGAAAGATAAAGAGTTTAATTTGATTTATGATGGTACACAGGATTTACAGTCATTTGTAGGAAAACTAGTAAACCTGTCATCAACAGCTGAGGATGATAACAGTTTGCATACTAGTGAAGTTATTGATGTAACTGGATATAAAAAGACTGTGAAAACTAATACCATGCAGTATGTTAAAGTAATTAATAAAAATAATTCCTATTATTATATATCTGGTAACAATGAAACTGAATTGAGAGGGAGTCTAGACCTGCAGCAGTATGTTGATAAATACTGCGATTTAGACACAGCAAGTTACACTTATACTTATGGTAGCCTAATGATAGACATTCCATGGATGGAAGCTGTCTCTGTTAGAGACGGAAATCCTCTGCAGATATCGTACAAGCAGGTTAAGTTAAGTGGAAGTGTAAAAATAGCTAACGGTAAAAGCTATATATCAGTAAGGGACAAGCAATTTGCTCTAAACTTTAGCAGCGCATCTGCTGCTGCAAAATACAGTCAGTACAATCACAGATTCGTTACAGTTACGGGTAAAGAAAAATATGTTTTAGATTTAAGGACTAACGTTGTATCTAGAGCATACTCGGTCTATTCACCTCAATACACACTCACATCTAAAATAATCAAATATCAAACTGTAAAAGTTAAAGGCTTTATAAACAATGAGCTTAAGATTAATAATAAATACACTATAGATAAGTCTTATGACAAATACAAAGGTTTTATTTTAAGCGTAACTGGTAAGATGGCTGTGTATAGTAATGGAGTAAAAGCTATGCCTTCAATGATGCTTAAACCTATAAGTGTAAAGCAGGTAGATACTACCAATGTGAGAGTTTATAATTATTTAAATGATCTTAAACGAAGGAACAAAACTTTTAGTCAGGCAAAAGCGATAAATCATGGTAGTGCTCATAACGCCTGTGTGTATTTTAGTTCGCAGGCGTTAAGAAATGTTGGTGTGTCAATACCAAAGCATGTAAGCTTTACACATCATTTTGCTTCAAACCTTTTAGCAAGAGGTTGGAAAAAGGTGACGAGCTATAAAAAGCTTACACCAGGAAGCGTTTGCTTCACTAAGGATGTAAACGGAGGAAACGGAAAGCCGACACATGCATATATTTTTATGGGCTGGGTAAAAAAAGGGGACTATAGTCAGGCATATATAGCCGATAATCAGGCAGGAGAGTATGGAGGAAAGGTCCTTCATATACGAAATATAGCTAAAAAGGCTAAGCATAATGGAAATTATAAAGATGCATTCAATTATGCGATTGTATCTCCTGCGACATATAATTATATTAAATAAATGGACAAGCTTAAGCTTTTATACAATTATGTAACAATAAAGATATAAAGTTATTTTCTGAAGCAGTAAAAATGTACGCATTTTAAGCATAAATTCATATTTTAGAGTACAAAAACACCTTTAATTAGGTGTTTTTCTGCTTTTAACATAAATTACCACTGACTAAAGAAAGGCTTATTTGTACTTTTTATTAGACAGTTAAGTCAGTTTAAAGGTTCGCTATTTCCTAGTATACTTAAATTGTACCTAAGGAGGTAGAGAATCATGGGAAGTAACAACACAATATTTAATAATTCGAGGGTTGGTAGAATACTTCTAAAATTTGCGATACCATCAATAATATCATTGTTGGTACTGGAATTATATAATATGGTAGACACAGTGTTTGTAGGAAGATATATCGGACCTAATGCCATCGGAGCATTAACTATAGCTTTCCCTATTCAAAGATTTATTATAGCAGTAGGTATGCTCATATCCATAGGGGCTTCTACCCGCGTGGCAAGAAGTTTAGGAGAAAAGAATATGAAAGCATTAAAAGATACCATCATAAATGCTTTTGTACTTACAACAGTTACGCTTATTACTGTATGTTTTATTATATTTTTGTTTAGGAAGAACCTGATAGCTGGTTTTGGAGCTAACGGTGAAATATTCAGCCTAGCAAACAAGTATGTATCAATTATACTTATAGGTGGTGTTTTCCAATGCCTATTCACTGTTGCATGTTATATTATGACAGCCCTCGGTAATACTAAAGTAACGTTATACGCTAATATAATTGGTACACTGATGAACTTAGTCATTAATTATATACTTGTAGCAATATTCGATATTGGAGTATCTGGAGCAGCTATAGCTACAATAGTATCTCAGATAGCAGCATTTATATATTCAATGCATAAGTTTAGAGAAGTAAATAGATATTTTAACTTAAAATTCGATTTAAAAAACGTACACTTATCATTTAATAAAACTATAATGTTTTCAATAGCAGCCATTGGATTTTCTACATTTATAACAGAAATATCAGATGCGGTCGTATCAGTAGTGCTTAACCATATGCTTTCTGTAAGCGGTGGTGATGAGGCTATTATAATTATAGGAGTTACTACAAGAATATCTATGTTTATATTCGTGACATTAATTGGAATAAGTTCTGGAATGCAGCCAATAATTGCGTATTATTACGGCGCAGGTAACTTTCAAAAAATGAGAGAAACGCTTAAAAAGGCTATACAAGCTATTTCGGCAGCTACAATGGTTTTTTGGGTTACATTTATGGTGTTCACAAAGCAGATTATAGGATTTTTTCTTGAAGATACCAGTTTACTAGCAGATGCTGTCACAGCTTTTAGAATATGTATATCATTGATGCCGCTTTTAGGAATATATTATATATGTATTTACTATTATCAAGCTACAAAAGAGCCAAGAAAATCATTCTTACTATCAATATATGGACAGATAATACTGCTTATACCAATTGCTGCATTTTTAATACAGTTGATAGGTGTTACAGGAGCATGGTTAGCTTATCCTATATCACACTTAATAACATTTATAACTTCTATATATTTCATAAGAAAAGCATTATCAGCAGAATCTATAGAAGAGCAAGTGGTTCCAGAAAAAATTCATGCTTAATAAAAAAGAAATCTTATAAATTTAAGAAATTGAATAAAATAGCGGTAAAAAACTCAGGGAAACCTGAGTTTTTTAATTTTTACTCTTTAGGAAATTTATAAAATTCGTGGTACAAGTGTTTAATGAACAGATCAATCTGTGCAGTACCACAATATTTCCTTTTTGTACAAAATCCTCGAAACGGTGTATGTTTTTCTA
>NZ_MZGV01000084.1 GCF_002029235.1 Clostridium oryzae | reverse complement strand
TTTATACACTATCTATAAGACGTAATATTTTACAATTGCGATTTAATTATTATAAAAATTATATCATAACATCCATATATTTTCATTATTTTACAGAAATCGTAGAAATTTTTAACACTGCATTATTCAATTATCAAAGACCATCGTTCGTGTTTAAAGTATCAAAAGTTATGTCACATAATTTTCAGATTACGAAGTAACTTTACTCACATTATGAATATCTTATGTTACCTATTAATATATTTTTTCAGCATCTTTAGGTAATACGAAAACATCTTTTAAAAACTTCAAGCTGTTATTTGCCTCAACTTCGTTATATTTAACGTTCATAATAAAAGATACTTCTTTCGCCATATCATTGAATAGGTCACACATAATAAATACTGATTCCCAAATATCTTTTACAACTCCAGAAGGATAAGTTTTTAAAAATGTTTTCCATTTTCTCTCTTTTAACCACCTATACATATACTTTCCTTATTTTCCAATGCTGACTGTAAAATTCGTATCATATCCAATTTTCCATCCTAATAATAGTATTAACATCGGACGGACAGCATGATTTAGCATGTCCATTACATATGGTACTTCTTCTCTCCATAAACCTTTCGCAACATTATTAAGACACCACCAAAATTCATTACATGCATCCATGAATTGGCACTCTGTTGGTTTCTTTACCCAATGAGTTTCATCTGTTGCATCTGGTATATATGGTAAACACTTGTCTTTATCGAGTAGTATTTTACAAAGTTTATTATTTCTAATATCTTGAAATGCCTGTGTTAATGTACATATAGTTAAATCGAGACGATTTCCATCTGTAAACTGTATAAGCCAAGCATAGCAATTTTCTATATCACTTGGAAAAAGTGAATTACCTTCTGGATATTGCATATATAACCGTTCACCAAATTTGTCAATCCAACTCTTATTTTCACGAAAAGATTTTGTTTCCTTAACAACATATTCAATATCATAATCCTGAAAAATATCTTTTACAGCATTCGGGTTTGTTCTTGAACCATTCATAAAAACTGCACGAATCCTTTCATCTTCCTTTGCAATATTTAGAATCAAATCAAACATCTCTTGTTCTGTACGCATTTTACCCTCCGGATAATAAATAATCTTACTTTGCACTTTTCTACTATTACATCTTAACTTCAGGATAATTATAGTATATATTACATACATGACCATGACGTTTTAGTAAAATCACATTTGAGAGAAATTTTTGATCACCGCAATATTCATTTTTCAAATATCTTGTTCATTTTTGAAATTCATAAGTTAGTTCGCTAATTTTTCATTTTGCGTCGTAATAAAAGAAAAGCTGAATTGCTTAAATGACATATTACTCTTTTTTCATCAGATAAATTGGAATTTGTCGGTGAGTCATTCCTCAAGCATATTCAAATAATAGCTGTAAATCAAACCAAGAATCTCTTTCACAGGCAATGTCGCATTTATCTCCAATACTGGGCAAGTGAGCGAACATGCCTGCTGTTTTATATCCTTTGCAGAACGTGATACAACCATATCATGGAATCGTTTTTGAGATTCATACATATCTCCCCCCTCTAAAACTCTATTCCCAAAACAAGTTATTTCACGTTGTTTTATTCGTTCTAATCTCACTTGAAGTGGAGCATAAAGAAGAATCGCCAGTTTATATGTAGAAACAATCTCGGAACCCCAATTACACCCAAGAGATGAGAGTACATAGTTGTGATAGATTTTTATATCGTCAAGCATTAACTGCCTAACCTCTTCGTGAGTACGGCTTTTGGCATAAAGTATGTCAGAATCAAGAAAATAATAGTCTTCTACATCCATACGTCTATAGTCCAATAAGTCTGCAAGTTCGTGACAAATAGTTGATTTGCCACTCCCGTTCAGCCCCATAATAATTATTCCATTTAGCATATTAATAATCTCCCTAGAATTCTACAAATTCAAATTGACTAATTGCACAGTTTGCTCATAATCTTATTTATATATTAAAATTATAGGCTACAATTAGCTTTCTTGATAATACGAAAAATGATTAGGTATCCGAATATATGCACGGATGTGTTCATCTTTGTTTCGTTCGAGGATACGAGAAATATTGTCGTTGAAAGTGTTGCCTTCTGCTACAATAATTGTATTTGTCTTATTTTCAATAACAATGCCGATATGGTCATGCTCGAGGTTGATAAAAACTCTGTCATATAGGACAATATCTCCAGATTCGGGAATGAATTTCTCATCATTACCAACGTGATATTCTATTCTTTTATCACCTATGGCGAAATCTTCCCAGCCACCACAGCCAGCAAGGCTACATGATACACACTCAGCAGGGCTATATGGAAATAAAAAGCCAGCTCTCATACAGCAGTAATAAACGAAACCTGCACACCAATTTCTATCCGCTTTCTCCACACTCCATCTTGGAAACAAATGGACAATCGGTTGGATGTTTGATTCCTCATTTAGTAGAGTACCATGGAAAGGTCGCAATGCTTCTGTCTTTGCTATTTCTGCCAACTTAATCCTAGTGCACATAATAAACTCCTTTCTAAACCAGAAAAGTATATTTATTTGCTCAGTAAAGATTATATAAAGAATCTGAGCATCAAATTACTGTTTGTCTGTGTATTATCTAAATAATTTTAATTACATTTACGCTTCACATTAGGATAATTATAACATATTTCACATACATTCTCACACTGTTTGGGGTAGTTAAATATAGAACGTAAAATATAGAAACAGAAAAGCTCGCCAACATCCCCTTCCCAGAACATCAGCGAGCTTGCCTAACTACTTTCTACACAATCTTCTTCTTAAACATATCCCTAAGTCCAGCCTTCTCAATCCTCTCCTTAATCTTCTTAACATCCAGCGTGTATAGCCCAACTTTCTTCATATGCTCAAAATACTCCGCTCCAGCAAAAGTATACCTATTCCTCCTGCCTTCCTTCGTCTCTATTTTCTCATTTGCATAGGCAATAATATCACCAATAGCTATAGTTCTTGGAATTACCAGTGGGGAATGCCCTAAAACCTGTAAAACCGCATTAGTTCCCGTCAGAGAGCCGCTGGCAACAGCTTCAGCAGTCTTTCATCTTGTCCATATTTTTAGCTGAAGTTTATTATCTAAGGAAGTTATTACAATATTCCGACATACCTTGCAATAACTTGGCTGAGAGACTTAAGAATGCAAGAATGATGACCGGCATGTCCTAGGTAGAACTGGCAAAGAAGATTGGCATCAGTTGTTCTGTTTTAAATGAAGTTGAAGCTGGGTCTAGTGAAATATTACGAAAACTTACCTTATAGCAGTTAAAATATTGAATGCTTCAACAATCTTTTAACTGCTATAAGGTATTAGTTGAAGTTATTTCACTTATCAAGATAAGATATTAAGATCTACTTTGCTTAAGTTGCTAACTGTACTTGATAAGGATATTCTCTGCGATGATTATTATAGGTTTGTCCTTGAACAGGAAGAAAAGCTGAAACTGCTTGTTGAGAAATGTGGATTGAGAAAACTGGCTCGGATGATTGGAATTGGTGCTTCCAGTCTAGATCGTTGGAATAAGAACTTGATGATATCTACTTTTCTTTCAAATAGATATCATCAAAATAAATTCTATAGCCGCTTATATTTGAATTATCTATAACTATCTTAATTTATTAACGTATTTTTAAGTTCCAATATTTTCTTCTCTGAAAGTTCTGTTAATTCAATTATATCTTTAATCGAATCGCCCCTTTTAATCATCTTTTCTGCTATTTTTAGAGCTTTTTTATTTGCTCCTTTTTCCTCAGCCGACTTTATTCTTGTTAATTGATCACGAAGTTCTGCCTCTCTTGCTTCATATATAATTCTAGCCTTTTCATCCTTGCTTATTATTTGTAATAAATTATATGCCTTCTTTATACTTTCATTCTTTTTAGCAAGCATCTCCATCACTCCTTTCGATTTTCCATCTAAAAATTCCATCCACTGCACTATTGGATCATCCTCATTTATGTCTATATCATCATCCAAAAGTTTAGGTATCTCAAGAAAGTGCACCTCAAGTATATCTGTAAGTTTATGTCTTGTTTCATCTTCCATTAAGTGATAACTCGTATGAAGTTTTCTTAAAGGTGTGCATTTAAAATCTACTATGTTTATTGTTATACATTTTTTAAGCTGATCATAAGTATCTCCTGGTTTTACTTGAGCTGTGTACATTTTACTCCAGTAAAATAATGTTCTCTCTGGCATAAATTCTGTTGGAAGCACCTGAATTTCTATATCGATTTGATTTCCACTTACCGTTTTAGCTCTAACATCAAGAATTCCCTTCTTATCTTCCTTAAATTCTCTGAATAGCTCAGTATTTAATATTTCAATACCTGCAAATTCTCCTTCTGGTAACTTCAATACAGCACTTAAAAATGCTATTAGCAAATCTTTATTTTTATCATCTCCAAACAAAAGTTTAAATACAAAATCTATCTTAGGCGACATCACAAAATTATCATCAACTATTTTCTTAACCATTTAAGCACATCCTTTTGAATTGATATTATCTATGTTCTATAATATTATTTTATCAAAAACAATTTATATATTCTATATTTATGGAACATAATTTCCTGTTTAATAATTATATCTAAATATTGTTTTCACCTCCGCCTTTACCGTATTTTATTGTTAATTAAAAACACATCAGAATCCATTTATTTGAATGACCATTTGTTATTGCACTTATGACAAATGATAAATTTACCATCTTCAGTTACTTTCTTTTCTGGTTCTGTATTTCCACATTTAGGACATATGCTAATCATATCGTTTCCCCCTCGGCTGAATTACTTAAATAACTTATTACTCTTTTTTCATCAAATAAATTGGATTTTATACAATGAACTTTTTTGCTTCATTTAGTATTCTCTTTGAACTCTCAAATTGAAAAGCACTCATTGCTTCCTCATATGTCATTAAATAAGCACCTTCTAATTCCTCTTCTTGATAACATAGCTGCTGGTTATCATACTCTGCAACGAAATATATTATTCTTTTAATCACATCTTTCTTATTAGGAATTGGATGCTCATCAATTGTCCTAAACCCTACAAAAATTTGTGGCTTTATACCTATTTCTTCATATATCTCCCTTAATACAGTCTCTTTTTCAGTCTCATTTCCTTCAATATGCCCTTTTGGAAATCCATAAAATCCTTCTAATGATTTCACAATAACGAAATAAATATCATTGTCTTTGCGTGTAAATACTACCGCTCCACTTGATACTTCATATTGCATAACACGCATCCGTCAAATTGCTATTTATACTACTCAACCTCAAATCGGAATTTAAATACTAGATTCACTCTAACTCCTCCTTACACTCTATTAACAAATATGACATTCTTCCCATCAAATTATTGATAGTATTGTGCCTGGGCATTCCATAACTCATAATACTTTCCATTGCTGTCTTTCAGAAGATCATCATGTGTTCCACGCTGAATAATCTCCCCTTGATCAAACACGAATATTCTTTCACAGAATCTACATGACGAGAGTCTATGTGAAATAAATACAGCTGCTTTTTCACCAACAATCTGATTAAATTTTGTATAAATTTCTGATTCTGCTATCGGATCAAGTGCTGCAGTTGGCTCATCAAAAATAATGAATGGAGCATCCTTATAGAAAGCTCTTGCAATTGCAAGCTTTTGTTCTTCTCCGCCTGATATATCCATACCTTCAACATCTACATTCTTATATAGGTACTGTTCAAGCTTATTCGGTAAACTTTCAGCTTTCTCATTAAGGCCTGCCATCTTTAATGCATCCCATACTCTCTTTTCATCATAATGAACAGATGCTGCAACATTTTCGCCTATTGGGAATGCAAATATCTTAAAATCTTGAAATACGACAGAAAATAACTCAAGATATGCATCGCGGTTATAATCTTCGATCTTGATTCCATTCAAAGTAATATACCCTTCCTGAGGCTGGTAAAATCCACATAACAATTTAATCATTGTAGTTTTTCCAGAACCATTTACTCCAACAATAGCAGTCTGGCTGTTCGATGTTATCTTAAAAGATACATTATTCAATGCATATGCATCCGTAGAGGGATACTTAAAACTTACATTATGAAATTCGATTGTCCAGACGCTTTGTTCTTTTGGAATCATCTCGCCTTTTGAAGATATACTCGATAAATCGATATATTCATACAAAACTTTCAGATAATCATTGTTGCTGATGATCTGTGACATAGAGACAAAGAGATTCTGAATAGAAGAAATCAATATTACGATGGATGCGTAACTTTGTGATACATTACCTAAACTGATATATCCTTTTAGTGCTCTTAAACCAATTACAACATATGTAAGTCCTCCGATAAATGTTGATATGATTATATTGGAACCAAAATACAATTGTATCAGCCTGGATCTTCTAATTAAAATATTCATCCAGGGTTTACGTGCTTTATCTCTTATCTCATCAATAATTAGGTCTCTTTGGTTAAAAATACGTATATCTTTCGCTGCTTTATCATCTTCCATATAGTTAAAATGATAATAATCAATATAACGATTCGTGGCACAATTTTTGTAAAGACCAAATTCCTCCTTGCTTTCTTTTTTAGTATTCCTTACAGTTAATTTAATGCACCCGATAATAATTAAGATATATAATAAGCCAACTCCCAGTGAAGCAAAGTTATTGGTTTCTCCAGATGTTTTCATAAACACTCTTGCAATGATAATAACTGCAGTTATAAATGAGATACTATTTGTTACCAGACTTGTAATCAAGCCAACAACACTTGTAATACCTCCATTTATCATAAACATGGAGCCCACAATCTTGGAATGAAGCTCATTATATTTGGGATCTTCCATTTTAGCGTAATCTAAATTTAGCTTAATGTTATTTAGATATTTTTTAAATTCATGATTAAATAACGCATTCATGATATTTATCTTTTCTTGTAAAAATGCAGATAATATATTAAAAATCAGTGTGCCTACCGTTGTAATAAGAACGTAGCGGATTAATATCCCAGGATTTCTCTCTCCGGTTAATTCATCAATAATCAAAGCAGACATACAAATTGCGATATAAGGAGTTAATGCATCAATGAATGCTTTAATTACATTGAACTTTAAAATATTAGGCGATAGTTCTGAAATTATGGATAACGCTCGTTTTATCAAACTTATGTTCTCTGAAAAACTAACTTTTTCTCCTCTCTTTCTTTTCACTCTTCTACCCCCTCAGCATCGCTCTTATAGTACTGACTTTGTATTTCAAATAGTTCTTTATATTTGCCGGATAATTTCATTAATTCATCGTGTGTTCCGCTCTCTTTAATTGTTCCCTGATCTAACAGTATGATGTGGTCGCAGAATCTTGTAGACGAAAGTCTATGTGAAATATAAATTGCAGTACGATTTTTAGTTAAATCATTATATTTCAAATACATCTCCTGTTCTGCAATTGGATCTAGTGCAGCCGTTGGTTCATCCAGAATAATCAATGGAGCTTCTTTATATATCGCACGTGCCAGCATTAACTTCTGTGTTTCTCCACCAGATAAGTTAATTCCACCTTCAACCACAGAAGGCACCAATTCTGTGTCCATACCATTTGGTAACGATGTAATCTTTTCATCTAGTCCAGCCAATTTTACAGCCTCATGTAATTTTTCCTTGTCGATGCTGCTATCGTTGTTATATCCAATGTTCATTGCTATACTCATTGGAAGAAGGCACACATTCTGAAATGACGCACTAATCAACTTGTAATATTCATCTCGATTATACTCGCGTATATCAATTCCATTGAAGAGAATTCTACCTGATATCGGTTCTAACAATCCGCAAACCAACTTAATAAAAGTACTCTTTCCAGCACCGTTATTTCCGACAACTGCAAGTTTCTCACCTTTATTTATCGTTAAATTGATATGATTCAGTATGGTATGATTACTGCCCTCATATTGAAAACTGACGTCTTCAAATCTTATTTCACACAGAGCCTTCACATCTGGGATTTCAGTTCCCTTTTCTCTCTTCATATGGTCCTTTGTCTCAAGTAAATAGCGATAGTCATCCACAAGATAATTGGCATTGGATAAACCACTGATTCTTGATACAATTTGACTTAACCATTGCCCGAATCCAGTAATTGCACCAAAATAAAGTATAAAATCACCAATTGTCATATTGGAATGGAACATGCTCCATAACAAATAAAGATACGCCCCTCCATTACGGACAAATACCAATAAAACTTCGATCAGCTGCCGATTTATATACTTTCTCTGTACCCTCTTCTCTAATTCTTTAGATTCATCGATATACTTACTGGTGTTTTCATTAATCCAATTCATCATTTTATAAATTTTTATATCTTTAGCCATAAGTGAATTGCTGATATCATCTAACACATAACCAAGACGTCGATTCACAACTGCTCTCTCTTCCTTAATACTAATCTCCCATTTCTGTACTTTGATTGAAACAATTCCATCAATCAGATATGTAACAAGCAATATTAATATAACAATTGGATTTAACAATAAAATAACTGTACTAAATGAAATTAGCCCTAGCATGCTCTTCAAGAACTCTACAAGATTAATATAGTAGGATGCCATGTTAACGTACACGTTTCTGTTTATGGCACTATGTCCCTTTTCAATCTTCATTTTTCCCTCTTTTGACATTGCTATGCTATAATCCACGTCCAGAGTTTTCCAATCTTTTCCTATGTAAAACCGCATATTTAAAATTCGAATTGCTCCAATAATCACGCTTTGTTCTGAGAAAAAACTTGCATATTGGAAAATAATTAATACTACGGTTAAGATACCTATACGAAATAAAAATTCACTGCTGGAAATAGACTGGCCAATGGAATCTAATACTACTTTAGGAAAATAGATTCCTAATAATGAAACTATTAAATCTGATAAAATTCTTAGGATCCATACAAACACCTGTTTTTTCTCAAATGTCCATTGCTCCTTGAACATAAACCGAAAATTACTTAATATACCATGTGTTGCATTTTCCATATCTTGTTGTTTGACATTCATGAATATTCTCCTTAATATACATCTTATAGATCGTTATAATACTTATTTACAATTTTATTGATTGTAATATCAAAAATATCTAAATATCCTATTTCAAAATTGCTTCTTTGAATCATTTGTAACTCCGAACATGAACCTAATACGATATCAGCACCTGCTTCTTTTAAACATTTGATAGCATAATCCAGTTTCGATTTATTTTCTGCAATGATTCCAGATTTCACACCTCTCTCACCATAGATAATGTCTTCAAATATCATTTCTTAATTTATATCCAATAAATAAATTGGTGTAATATTCTTCTCCGATAGATACTTGTCCCATAATCCAACCTTCTGTGCCCCTCTGCTACAGATGATTCCTATTACATCTCTTTCACCGAACACTGTTGTATCTCTATCCATATACTTCTCACCCTTTCAACCCTGATATACTTCTAGCAAGCTCGCCTAGTCTCGCTAGCACCCCAAAGGTACAAATTCTTCCAAGTACAAGCAATATTATTCAAGTACCCCAAATGTACTTTAACTAATCTTATCCAAATACATTTTTATACTATTATAGCATATAATACATATATTTCACATTGTTTGCTATAATAATAAACACACAAAGCTCGCCAACATTCCTCTCTCAGGACATCAGCGAGCCTCTCACTTCTACTCTCTACACAATCTTTCTCTTAAACACATCCTTAAGTCCAGCCTTCTCTATCCGCTCCTCAATCTCCTTAACATCCAGCGTGTACAGTCCAGCTTCCTTCATATGTTCAAAATACTCTGCTCCAGCAAAAGTATATCTATTTCTCCTGCCTTCCTTAGTCTCCATCTTCTCATTTGCATAGGCTATAATATCACCGATTGCTGTTGTTCTTGGAAGTTGCAGTGGGGCATGCCCAAAAGCCTGGGAAGCCGCATTATATCCCGCTAGAGAGCCGCTAGCGACAGCTTCAGCATGCGTTCCAAATTGCGACAAATTTATAGATAATAAATACGAAAGCTTAATATGGACAAGATGAAATACTGACGCTTCAACAGTCTTTCATCTTGTCCATATTTTTAGCTGTAGTTTATTATCTAAGGAAGTTATTACAATTCGCTGATATGCCTTGTAATAACTTGGCTCAGAGACCTAAGAAGGCAAGAATGCTCACTGGCATGTCTCAAGTAGAACTGGCAAAGGAGGTTGGCATAAGTCGTTCTGTTTTAAATGAAGTTGAGGCTGGCTATCGAGATAAGATTTTAAGACCTACCTTATTAAAACTGCTAACTGTACTTGATAAGGATATTGTTTGCGATGATTATTATAGGTTTGTACTTGAACAGGAAGAAAAGCTGAAGTTGCTTGTTGAGAAATATGGATTGAGAAAACTGGCTAGGATGATTGGAGTTGATGCTTCCAGTTTGGAGCATTGGAAAAGGGGGGATTATCAGATTTCTAGAAAGTACTTTGAGAGGATTTTGGAACTGTGATTGTAATATTAAGCAAACCAGATTATAGCGATAATATTCTATAGTCTGATTTTATCATATACATTTTTGCGTTTCTGTACCAGATATTGTTCATCTATATTTTCAAGATATTTCATATTTATAATAAGTTCCGCTAAACAATTTAAATTAACAACATTAGCATAGCTTGGATTATTATAACTACCATAAGATAAAATAGTATAATTACCCTTACTCTAATATTTTTGAGTTACCATAATTAAAGGATTAGCTTTACTATAAATCCATTCAAATTTATAATTTATTCTATTTGTTTGCATTTCTTCAATATAATTAACTATTGGACTTATAACAATTTTACAATATTCTAATAACAAATCATCCCCATGAAATACTAATATTATTTTGTAATTTGAACACATGACTAAGCTAAATTAGTTAAACCATTTATCTGAGTGCATTTATTGAACTTCATAAAACGACTAATACAATCACAATAATTCTCTTTTATTCTAGAGTCAATTTCAACATCCTTTTCCATCCATATATTTTTAATAAATAAACTTTTCTCTTCTTTATTATGTATTAATTCAATTCTTCCAATAAACCCATCATTATATAATATAGGTAAAATATATGGCCCATATTGTCTTTTCAATGAAGGGGTATAAATCTCCCACTTATAATTAAAATCAAATAACATCTCTATTAACTTTCTATCCCATAATATCGAATCAAGTGGAGCGATAAATTCCATTCTAGCAGCCACATTCTTATTCCCATTTACAATTTGAACGAAAGTGGCTTCTGCTTCTTCTGGTATATACAACGGAAATTTTTCATCGCTTAAATGTATTTCTACAATTTTATTATTCTGTAATAAGTTATATATAGCATTATCTCGTTCATTAGCATTCATGTCTATGCCAATCCACGCATCCGATCCTCGATTCCATAATGCCCCTACTGCTACTATACGCATATATACTCGCCATTCTAAATACTCTTCTCTACTAAAAAAGGCATTTTGAGAGTCAAATGTTTCATTACTCAAATAATCTTTAGCATAAGCATAATATTTAATATTTCCTATTTTATGATGTACAACTAACTCTCCTTCTCTATGCATTAGTTCCAACACAACTCTAGAAATTTTAGTATCACCCCATCCCCAATCAGTTTTATATTCTGATTCTATATCTTTTGAACATACATACTTCTTTCTTTTTATTTTTTCATTAATATCATTTATTATTAATTCAGTATTTTTCATATTTTTATAATATTCTTTGAAATTTTTCTTTGCATACTGAAAATATTTCCAATTACTGCTCGGAATAATTGATAAATTTTTATCATAACAATCTATAAGTTGCTTCTGCTCATATAACAATTCTTCTAACATATTTTTTGAGTATTCAACAACTCTAGATTGCAAAACAATATCCGCGTTTTTACCACAAATATCTACTGGGTCATACTGAATACACCCAATATGCCTAATATATTGCAATACCCCATCCTTTCCTATATATTTTTTTTCCCCAACAAGTCCTTGCCACCAGAGTATATAATTACAAACAATGTTACGCGTAACCTTATAGTTAATCACTTTTATTCCTCCCAATCATCAAATAACTCACTGGAGAATTCAAGTGTTGGCGCTCCAGTTGTACTACTATGAAATGTAAGATTATTACCAGCATTTCTAAAACACTGTAGTAATTTGGATATTGATAAAGTCAGATTTTTCTTTCCATAATATTTATTATTTAGACTATTAACATATATATACTTGACACCTTTAAGTATTAGCGATTCATCGCTAATAAATTGTATATCTTCTATCTCATATATTGTAATAGAATTCAACATGAATTTCTTAATTTCAGTAACTGACGGTACGATTATAAAATTAGATGCTGAAGGTTTAGGATAGTCCTTATATGAATCTCTTGATACATTAACATCCTCAACATTATAAAATTTATTATATATGCAACCCTTATAAATCCCTTTTTCTATAATACCTCTTCGCGCTTGAATAAATCCAGCATCATCAAATGGTCTACTGCCTATGCACATATCAATCAATCCATTATCTTCTATATTCAAATTACTATTAGCTATCTTTGCATTTATAGGAATTTCAGAAAAATATGTTTCTGCAATTGAAATTTCTGTAAGAAGCTGAGCTGCAGAAAACGATGTAAAGAAAACTCTATTTACTTTTATTTTTTCCCCTCTTTTTAGTTCCTCAGCTGTTAAAAAAATTAATATATCTTCTGAAATAGAGTCTAAATCCACATCTGAATATTTTCTAGAAAAAATACTATTATGATATTCTCGTTCATTTACACCTACTACTGAAAATGTAAGTTGATATCGAGACCATTCATATGTATTATTAAACCCATTCATAGTCATTATTGCCGTCTTTCCTAATACTTGAGAATATTTTATAAATATATTTTTTATATCAATACTGTCTATATAATAATAGAATGTTTTATGTATACGTGCAAATTTCTCCTCAAATGTTTGGTCCTTAATCCCAGTATCAAATGTTTGAACTTGTATAAAATTACAGTGACTAGGACTGTTCCAAAATTCTCTTGAAGCGCAATAAATATCTGAATAAAATTTATCAATTATTATATTCACACCTCTATCAGATATATCTTGTGTAGAATGAAAAAATATTTTTCCATCCTCATTTTTTGCCCTAATTGCAATCGAGTTTTCATGTCCATCTTCTACTTGATTAGACATAAAATTGTACTCGTATTTTTCATATTTGTGCGTATCAATATAATAAATCTCTACATCTATAAATAAATCACACTCTGTTAGTTTTCTTATAATTTTTTTGGCAAAATCATACCATTCCATTTTTTATCTCCTGGATATATCTAAATTAATATTACTTTGAATGAATAAATGGCTGTGCACTGAAAATCTCATTCATTGGAATTTATTATCTAATAAAGTGTATGAATTCCATGTAGCAATACAGTTGGCTGCCCATATGCAATTGGAATACTCTGCCCATTTTTCATACAATAATCAGCTGATGATTTTAACATTAGATCATTGCCTATAGCCTCTATTGAATTTAAAACCTTATTAGTATTTCCATGCGCAATAAAAGGATTAAACTTGATTCGCTCTTCACCATTAATAATCATAGAAGAATCAAGTATTGCTATATTAAAATCACCACTGTTTGTATCTACACTACCATTTCCAATATCCTTAACTAGTAGTGCATCGTTCAAATTTGAAACAATAGAATTTCCATCATCATATCCATTATCAATTATTGTATTACTCATCCTAGGAAGTGTTTCAAACTGATACCCTCTTCTTCTTGCGTTGCCTGCTATGAATTTATTATTTTTACCTGCAGTTCTAGAATCATAAAGCAAATCAACTAATACGCCATTCTTTACTAAATACTTTTTTTGCGCTACATTTCCTTCATCATCAATTTTAAAAGACCCATTTAATCCTTTTATAGTAGGATCATCGTAAATGTTTAATAATTCTGATCCTATTTTACATCCAAGTTTACCATATAAAATCGAATTATTCGAAACATAGGAATCAGCTTCTATTGAATGTCCTATTGCTTCATGAAAAAATTTTGCACACCCTCGTGCAATGATAATATTTCTAAATTCTCTATTTATATCTTTTATGGGTAATCTATTATTATTGATTTCTGTTGTAAAATAGCCCCTAGAACGGCAAAAAAATGTTTTATGATACTCTTGAAAAGACCAAGTATGTGCGGTTTTGATAATTGATTCTCCTCGTCTCTCATAGCATATAATTTCTATAGTTGAAAAAGGTCTTATTGCTTTATGCCAGCTATACCCATTATCCATAATTGATAAATATTGTACCGAAAATCTACAATGTATCTCACAATTCATTACAAATTTATAACTTAAATAAATAGACTGAATACTTTTAATAAATTCTATCTCATTATAATCAAGGCATTCAAATTGATACATATAGTCTGGAAACTTTAAAATTTCGGTACCAGTATGTCTATTAGTTATATTTTTAAAATTAAAAATAGTATTTATGTTTTCTAAACTCATATGGTTAAAATATCTATAGTTTCTCTTTTCTCTAAATCCTAGTCCACACTCACAATCTGTTTTTTGATATATTTCCCCTGTTGGGGATAGGATTAAAATCTGACTTATATCTCTTTCAACATATATATTTTCAATTCTGTTTTCATACTGCCTTTGGTTATTAATTAAATAATCAACAATACTATCCATACTTTCCTCATCATTCTATAGAATCATTCACTAATTTTCTAAATTTATTCTGAATAGGCAAATTTAATATATCTCGTAATATTTTATTAGCCTCCTTAGTTTGATTTAATTCTTTAAGTGTGATTGCTTTCATATAAGAATATTTATAATTAATCTGCTGTAAATTTGTCGCTACTGTAAATTTATCAAGTGCTTTTTCTAAGTCTCTCAACATATAATATGCCATTCCCATATTATAATTAATATCAGAATACATATCATATTTGTCAATTTCTTTTTCATATAAATCTAATGCCTTCATTAGTCTTCCTGCGTTTAAATATAAAGTGCCAAGATCATTAATTGCCATATATAAATTAGGATTAACTGTTAGTGCACTCTTATAAAATCTTTCAGATTCATGATAATTATTTAATATTCTATATGTTAGGGCAATGTTATAATGTACTCCTGGAATCCAATTATATTGATTTAGCAAAGATAAAAACTCATAATTTGATTCTGTACATTCCCCACTTCTTAACAAATATAATGCACAATTATACCTTTTTCTAAATTCCATATTTAGTTCTGGATGAATTTGCGGTTCAGTAACTAATTGTATATCATATGAAGAATTACATTCTTTAAATAAATCCATAATATGTTGTTTGAAATCATAGGAAATAAACCCACCTTCAAAAGATATTGACAGAATTATAAAATCATACTTATCACTTACATGTTCATTGCATCTTTTTAAAATATCTCTTATTAGTTCATTTCTCATATTTTTCCTGTAAAACATAAAATAATCAGCATCAATATCTATAACAATAGACTCATAAATATTCCATTTAATATTCTCAAAGGAACAAAAATCCCATATAACACCGTTAATAATTGCAGTTGCAATTTTATTTTCATTATTAAAACCCTTCCAATTAAATTCCCAAACTCCCTCTCCATTACTCATAAAGCTTTCATACATAATTTCTTCAAGCTTTTCGTTAGATGGATCAAAATCCTGACGTACCCAAACTATTTTTGACGCTATGCCAGTTTCTATAACTATTGACAAATAACTACCTATATCATAATCCCCTTCAGCAGTCATATAAATTGAATCCTTTTCAATAAATGAGTCAAACTCTTTGCTCTTTTTTTTTGGCACTCCATAAAAATCAGAATGAGCATCTATGTGTATAATTGTTGAATTCATTACAGTATTCTTAATCCATTCTATAAATGCAGTTGAATGTCGTTGTACTACTTTTATTTTGATTTTTTTACTCATAAAACAATTCCTCTTTATTAGCAAAATAATAATCGGAGAATTTTTTTAATGCTGTCTTAATAGATTCAACAAGGATATTAATCTGATCAATAGTAATTACTAACGGAGGTCCAAGTAAAACCTGTGTTGTAACACGACATATGATTTTTTGATCCATTAAGTATCTTTTTACAATATTGGCAACTCTCTCTCCTCCAACAAGTCTCTTTTTAGTTTTCTTATCTTCAACCAATTCAATTGTTGCTAGCAATCCGTATACTCTTACTTCATCAACTATAGACAGCGAAGCAAGTTCTTGATTCAATTTTTTTTCTAAGTATCTTCCATTATCGAGTGCATTCTTCAACAGGTTCTCTTTCTCAATAATCGAAATGTTTTTTAATGCGACAGCACATGCGACTGGATGTCCACTGTATGTAAATCCATGAACAAATCCAGATTTACCCATTACTTCGGCTATTTTATCAGAACACATAACACCAGCAAGTGGAGAATAGCCGCTTGTCAATCCTTTTCCAATAACCATCAAGTCAGGTTCAATTCCCCAATTTTCAAGTGCAAACCATTTTCCTGTTCTTCCAAAGGCTGTTATAATTTCATCTGCAATGAGTAAAATGCCATACTTGTCACACAACCTACGTATTTCTTTCCAATACTCCTTAGGTGGAATGGCCGTTCCAACAGACATAGAAATTGGTTCAGCTATGAATGCCCCTATGCTTGCTGGGTTTTCTCTAACTATAACTCGTTCAGTTTCCTCAATACACTTCAATGCACAATGAGGGTATTTCATTCCAAACTCACAGTGATAGCAATATGGATGAGGTACGAATTTAACTCCCGGAAGAGATGGATTAAATAATTCTCTCCAATTATCAAATCCAGTTACACTCATAGCTCCCATAGTTGCTCCATGATACGAATATTTTCTTGCTAATATTTTATGTTTCTGATATCCAAGTTTTTGTAAACAATATTGTCTAACTATTTTTAGTGCAGACTCTACCGCCTCTGATCCTCCACAAGTAAAAAATACTTTTCTCAATCCATTTCTCGTAAGTTCACTTAATTTTTCTGACAGTAAAATTACTGATTCATTAAAATACCCTTCTTGCAAAAGATATGCTAATTTATTACTTTGCTTATATTGTTCATCTATGATTTCCTTATTTCCGTGTCCAACATTTACAACCCAAGCTCCAGACATTGCATCTATATACTTATTTCCATCTTCATCATAGAGATAAATACCCTTTCCATAATTAAATTCAATTGCACCTGTAGTATTAAGTAAATCCTCACTAACACCACCACATAAGATATGTTCAATTCTTTTTTGTTTGAATTCATTCATATATTTTCCCTCCAACACTTTTCGTTAGTGTAAAGTTTTTTACACTACTCTTTTAAAAATTTCTTTATATATCAAGGGTTGTAGAGTTTTTTTGTATAAAAAAACAATGACCCCCAATTTCATGTTATAATTGAAGTTCCTACGCCACAA
>NZ_MZGV01000083.1 GCF_002029235.1 Clostridium oryzae | reverse complement strand
GTCTTTATACAAGTGTGTATTCTATTTTTTAATATTCTTTTTTGTTATAACGTTCATTATATTTTTAGTTTTAAATATTTCAAGCAATACCTATTCTAGCATAAAAAATAAAAAGATTGATTTTAAATTTGTTCCTAATGAATTAACAGAGTTTGCGGGAAAGCAGATTGCTATTCTTACAGGATTATTGTTTATTACTGGAGCGTTAGGCTTTTTACTTAAAGCGTTAAATATTATTTATAGTACTAATGGTGTAGTTTATGGAGCAGGATATACGGATATAAAGGTTTCATTAGTATTTAATATTATACTTGCCTTAGTTTGTTTTATATGTTCTATTATAACAACTGTAAGCATATTAAAATTTAAATTTAAACCAGTCATAATAAGCGTAGTTTCTATAGTAGTTTTAATGTTAATTCATGATGGAGCTTTTGTATTTACTGAGAAATTTATTGTTAAATCCAATCAAATAGCATTTGAAGAAAAATATATTAAAAATAATATAAAATACACTAGAAAAGCATTCAATATAGATAATATAGACAATGTACAATATTCTACTAATAGTACTTTAGCTAAAGAGGAAATAGATAAAAATAAAGATATTATAGATAATATAAAGATAAATTCTTTTAGGCAGTCTTTAGATTTTTATAACCAGTTCGAAGTTATGAGATATTATTATGGATTTAATGATATAGATGTTGATAGATATAATATAAATGGTAAGTATAGTGAAGTATTTGTTTCTCCAAGGGAAATAAATACAAGAAAGATAAATTATAATACATGGCTTAATGAGCATTTAATATACACGCATGGATATGGCGTTGTGATGAGTAAAGTTAGTTCTGTAACTGAAGAGGGGCAGCCGGATTTTGTTATGAAGCATATACCTATGGAAAATAAAAGTGATATACAGATATCTAATCCGAGGGTTTATTTTGGAGAACAAACTAATGACTATGCTATCGTTAAGACTAAAGCGAAGGAGTTTGATTTTCCTAAGGGCGGAGAAAATGAATATACAAAGTACACGGGTAATGCGGGAATTAAGATGTCTCTGCTTAACAGAATACTATTTGCATTTAAAGAGAAAAATGCTAATTTTATAACATCTAATTATATTAACTCCGATAGTAAAATACTTATCAATAGAAATATTGTTGACAGAGTGAAGAAAATAGCTCCATTCCTCAAGTATGATAACGATCCATACATGGTAATAGCAGGAGATAAATTATATTGGGTTATTGATGCATATACTTATTCTGATAAATATCCATATTCTCGATCATACAATGGCATTAATTATATAAGGAATTCTGTGAAGGTTGTGATAAATGCTTATACTGGAAAGACAGATTTCTATATAGTTGATAAAAACGATCCTATAATAAAAAGTTATAGTGGAATATTTAAGGGATTATTTAAAAGCGAAGATAGGATTCCAGAGGAAATAAAGAAACATTTTAGATATCCAGAAGACTTGTTTAACTTACAGTGCGAAGTTTTAGGTAAATATCACATGACTGATCCTATGGTTTTTATGACAGGTGGAGATTTGTGGCAGGTTGCTATGAACGAGTCTAAAACCAATGAAAGCGGGACAGATGAGAAAAAATCAATAAATGAAGCATCATATTTGGTTACGAGACTTCCAGGAGAAACTGATGAAGAAATGACACTTATAGAATACTTTAACGTAAGAGATAAGGAAAATATGTCGGCTATGCTTTGTGCACGAATGGATGGAGAAAATTATGGTAAACTGATATTATATAAGTTTCCTACAACAGAAACAGTACTGAGTCCATATTTATTTAGAAATTCAATGAAACAGGATGCAACTATATCCAAGGAATTAAGCTTATGGAATACGAAAAAGCTTAGAACAGAATTTGGCGATACAATGATAATTCCTATGGATAATTCTCTGCTTTATGTTCAGCCAATGTATTTGATAGCTAGTGGAAATAATAGTATTCCTGAAATAAAGAGAATAGTAGTTTCAAATGGAAAGAAAGTAGTTATGGGTAAAGATATAAATGAAGCTATTAATTTACTTTTCAATAATGATGAACAAACGGATAATCAGAATAATAATTCTGAGAAGAGTAATGTTGGTACAGAGGCTAAAGATAGTATAAAGGAAATGAATAATGTTTATGAAAAGGCTATGGAAGCTCAAAAGAGTGGTGATTGGGCTAAGTATGGAGAATATATAAAGAAGCTTGGAGAAATGCTTAAAAATAAAGTAAATAGAAAATAAGCTTTATGAATAAAGGTTTTTAAGGCTTATGGTCTATAAAAACCTTTATTCTTTATTTAATAGCGCAAAAAATATCGATATTATTAAAGAAAAATAAAATTTGTATTGACACAATGGAATATCGTTGTTATAATGTTATTTGTCTGATGAATGGAAAGATGGTCGAGTTGGTTTAAGGCACCGGTCTTGAAAACCGGCGTACGGGTGACCGTACCAAGGGTTCGAATCCCTTTCTTTCCGCCATTAAAAATTAAAAAATTTAATTTGTAGGACTTGGAGGAATACTCAAGAGGCCGAAGAGGCGCCCCTGCTAAGGGCGTAGGTCGGGTAACCGGCGCGAGGGTTCAAATCCCTCTTCCTCCGTTCATAAACTCAACATTGTGTTGAGTTTATTTTTTTATACATCTATATAATAATAAATAGGTTATAATTAAAATATAAATGAAGTTTCCGTAATATTTTTATAATTGGGCGGTGAGATTATGAGTTTAAGATTTATATATGGAAGAGCCGGCTGTGGTAAAAGTCGTTATTGCCTTGATGAAATAAAGAAAAGCATGGATAGGGGAGATCAAAATAAACTTATTATGCTTATACCTGAGCAGTATTCATTTCAAGCGGAGAAGAACATGCTCAATATGCTTGGAGTTACACATATTACCAAAGCTGAAGTATTAAGTTTTAAGAGATTATGTTACAGGGTATTTAATGAAGTTGGAGGAATCACTTTAAAGAAAATAAATGATATTGGAAAGTTAATGCTTATATATGAGGTTATAGAGGAGTTAAAAGATGATTTAAGCATATTCAATAAATCTAGTAAGCAGCAGGGTTTTGTAGATATAATATCTGATACGATAAAAGAATTTAAAAGGTATAACATTTCCCCGGAAATACTGGAACATTCGTCAGAAAGTATTGAAAATGATGAATTAAAACTAAAGCTTTTAGACCTAAAAAAAATATATGGGGCTTTTGAACAGAAACTCCACGAAAAATATATAGATGCAGAAGATGAACTTACAATTCTTGCAGAAAAAATAGATAAAAGTAATTTATATAACAATGCTGAAATATGGATAGATGAGTTTTCTACATTTACACCTCAGCAGTATCTGATAATAGAAAAACTATTGAAAAAGTGTAAGAGGGTCAATATAACGTTAAATTGTGATGAGTTGCGCGGTAATAGCGATAATACTGATATTTTTTATACTGTTAAAAATACAGAGAGAAGGATTTTAAGGCTTGCAGAAAAGAATAATGTAGCTTTTGAGAAACCTGTGGATCTTAATCAAAACTGCTGTCAGAGATTTGATGGAGCTGAAGAACTTAAACATTTAGAGATGTACTTTTTTTCTTATCCATATAGATATTACAACAAAGATATAAATAGAATTAAGCTTTATAAGGCACAAAATAGATACGAAGAGATGGAAGTAGTAGCAAGAAATATAATAAGTCTTGTGAGGGATAAAAAGTATAGGTATAGAGACATTGCTGTAGTATGTAGAGAAATAGATGATTATGAAAAGCTTATATCAGTGATTTTTTCAGAATACGGTATCCCATATTTTATGGATAAAAGAAGAGAGATTACTGATAACCCATTGGTGGTATTCATTAATTCTTTGTTTGATATATTCATTAAAAATTGGTCTTATGAGAGCGTATTCAGATATTTAAAGACAGGGATTTTGAATATAGAAAAAGATGATGTTGATGTTATAGAAAATTATGTATTGGCTAACGGTATAAAAGGTAATACTTGGTTTAAAGAGCAATGGGAATTTAAAATTAATTATGATGCTGATGAAACAGAGAAAACTGCCTATGAGATAGAAAAACTGCAGAAGGTAAATGAAATAAAGAAATATATATCAGACCCTATCATAAAACTATATAAAGATATAAAAGGTAGGAAAAACATAAGGAGTATATGCGGCTCATTGTATAATTTTCTGGTTGATGTAAATGCGCTAAATGTTATAAATGATTGGTCACGTTATTTTAAGGATAAAGGAGAAATAGAAAATTCAAATAAATATGCTCAGATTATAGATGTTGTAATAGATACGCTTGATGAAATGGTAGAGATAATGGGTGAAGAGGCAGTTAATATAGATAAATTTAGTAAGCTTTTGAACTTTGGCTTTGAAAAGCACGAAATGGGGCTTATACCTGTTTCGCTTGATGAAGTTATTATAGGAGATATTGCAAGAATTAGAAGTCATGGAGTAAAAGCACTTTATATAATAGGAACTAACGATGGTGTATTTCCGAGAGTTTCTAGAGAAGAAGGGATTCTTTCCGACAGAGACAGAAACCAGCTTAAGGAAAATGGTCTGGAGCTAGCTCCAGATACAAAGATACAGGCTTTTGACGAACAATTTCTTGTATATACTACCCTAACAACAGCATCAGATTATTTAATGATAACTTATCCTATGGCTGATTTTGAAGGAAAGGCTATAAGGCCTTCATCTATAATATCTAAGATAAAAAAGATATTCCCTAAGATAGTTGAAAAAAGTCAACTTGCAAATGAGGCTAATATTTTAGATACTGTAGCATCACCTGGGCCTACCTTTAATGAAATGGTGACAGAATTGAGAAGAAATCATGAGGGTAAGGAAGTAAATGAAGTTTGGAGTTCTATTTATAAATGGTACAATGATAAACCAGAATGGAAGAATAAAGCTGAAACAATATTTAAAGGTCTTTATTATACTAATGAAGCTAAGGAAATAGATAGAGAAAAGATTAAAACATTATATGGAAAACCTCTTAAGATGAGTGTCTCAAGAATTGAACAATATGCTAGATGTCCATTTGCTTACTATATAAAGTTTGGGCTTAAAGCTAAGGACAGAAAAATCTATGAATTTTCATCGCCAGACTTAGGAAGCTTTATTCATACTATACTAGATAAGTTTTCGGAAACTATAAAACTTGAGGATATGAAATGGAAAGAGATTGATAATAATTGGTGTAAGGAAGCTATAGATTTATTAGTAGATAAGGAGCTTAATTCAAGAAACAATTTTATATTAAACAGTTCCGCTAAATATAAATATATGACTGCTAAATTGAAAAGGATACTTACAAGATCAGTAAGTGTAATTACAGAACATATTAAGAGAAGTTCCTTTGAACCAATATCTAATGAATTAGCCTTCGGTACTAAGGGCAAACTTCCTCCTATGATACTCAATTTACCATCTGGAGAAACAGTAGAGCTTATAGGAAGAATAGATAGAGTTGACTCTATGGATTTAGACGAACAGACTTATTTCAGAGTAATTGATTATAAATCCGGTAATAAAGTGTTTTCCCTATCAGAAGTTTATTTTGGACTTCAATTACAGCTATTAGTGTATATAGACGCATTGGTTACTAATGCTGAATACTATATACATAAACAAGCGCTACCTGGGGCAATTTTATACTTTAAAGTTGATGATCCATTAGTTAATGGTTATCCTAATATGTCACAGGAAGAAATAGAAAATGAAATACTTAAGAAACTTAAAATGAATGGCCTTATTCTAAAGGATGCTAGAGTTGTTAAAAGCATGGATTCTGGTATAGAAGGATATTCACTTATTATACCGGCGAGAATGAATAAGGGAGATACTCTTGGAAATACAAATTCAGTTGTAACACTGGAGCAGTTTGATATACTTAGGAAATATGTTAGAGATACACTGGTGCGTTTATGTGAAGAAATGTTAAGTGGAAATATAAGCATAAAACCAATAAAAGAGAATAGTGATACTGCCTGCAATTTCTGTAATTTCTCTTCGATATGTCAATTTGATCCTTCGCTTATTGATAATAATTATAAAACTATAGATAGAAAGTCTGATGAAGAGGTTTGGGGTCTTATGGAACAAAAAGTGAAAGTGGGTGAGAACAGTGGGACAGAACAAGTGGACTAAGGAGCAGGAGAGTGCAATTTACTCTAGAAGTGGTAACTATTTAGTAGCTGCAGCTGCTGGTTCAGGAAAAACTGCTGTATTAGTTGAAAGGATAATCAAGATAATAACGGATGCTAAGAATCCAATAGACATAGATAGGTTACTTGTAGTTACGTTTACTAATGCAGCTGCTGCTGAGATGAGAGAAAGAATAGGAGATGCTATTTCCAGGGAACTTGATGAAAATCCAGATTCTAGACTTTTGCAGAGACAGCTTACACTTATTAATAAAGCTAATATTACAACTATGCATTCATTTTGTTTGGATGTCATAAAAAACAACTTTCATTGTATAGATTTAGATCCGAACTTTAGAATAGCCAATGAAACTGAGACTATACTACTTAAACAAGAAACTCTTCAAGATATGTTAGAAAGAAAGTATGAGCAGGGAGATGAAAAATTCATTAATCTAGTGGATGCCTTTGGCGGTTCGAAGGATGATAGATTTCTAATTGAAATGATTAGTGAACTATATAATTTTTCAATGAGTGGGCCATGGCCTGAAAAATGGCTTATTGAAAAAGCAGAAGAATTTAATGTTGATAGCGATTTTGACATAATGTCTGAAGCTTGGGGTAATGTTCTTATAGAAAGCATAGAAATTGATATATTAGAGGCTTTGGATAGCTTAAATAAAGCTATTAATATATGTGAAACAGCTGAAGGGTTAGAACCCTATCTAGATACTCTTTTAGAGGATAAGGCTAAAGTAGAAACAATCTATCAAGCGATGAAAGGCAGCTTTAATGAAATTTATGAGGCGTTTAATGCATTACAATTTAACACAATAAAAAGATTAAAGAAGGATGCAGATAAAGTTGCTGGGGAAGAAGTTAAAAAAATTAGAGATGACGTGAAGAAAAAGCTAACGGCTGTGGGCAAAGAGACATTCTCAATGTCACCACAGGAGATAGATGACAGTCTTAAGCACATGTATCCTTACATGAAGGAATTATCTGAGCTTGTAATAGAATTTAACGATGAATATTCTGAAGCTAAAAGAGATAGAGGTATTTTGGACTTTAATGATTTAGAGCATTTTTGTCTGGAAATACTGACGGACAAGAAAGAGGATGGCAGTGTAGTACCATCAAATGTAGCTTTAGGATTTAAGGAGAAGTTTGAATATGTTATGGTAGATGAATATCAGGATAGTAATACCATACAGGAAACAATTATTAATATGGTTTCAAGAAAGTTTGGCGAAAATCCAAATGTTTTTATGGTAGGAGATGTAAAACAAAGCATATACAGATTCAGACAAGCAAAACCAGAGTTGTTTCTTGATAAGTATAGTAAATATTCTAAGGAAGAAGATTCTAAGAATAGAAAAATTCTTCTGTTTAAAAATTTTAGAAGCAGACAGGAAGTTATTAGTGCTGTTAATTTTATATTTAAGCAGCTCATGTCAGAGTATGTTGGAGAATTAAATTATGATGAAAGAGAAGCATTAAACTTAGGGGCTGATTTTCCAGAGGCAGATAATGAGAATACTGTAACAGGAGGTCCTGTAGAGGTAAATATAATAGACAAAGAAAGCACAACGGAAGCTCAAGGTAATTCTTACAATGAAACAGAAGATAGCGTAAATGAAGAAGAGCAATTAGATAGGATTCAGCTAGAAGCTAGGTTTGTAGCTTTGAGGATTAAGAAATTAATTAATGAGGAAAGATTTAATGTCTATGATAAGGAACTAAAGAAGTATAGAAGAGTTTCATATAGAGATATAGTCATACTTATGAGAACTACTGCTCAATGGGCTCCTGTATTTATGGATGAATTAAGTGAAAACGGAATACCTGTATATGCCGATTCAAACACAGGATATTTTCAAACTGTGGAGATAAGAACTGTAATGTCTCTGCTTCAGATTATAGATAATCCCTATCAGGATATACCGTTGCTTGCTGTACTCAGATCTCCTATATTTGGTTTTACAGAGGAGGAACTTATAGACATAAGATTGATCGATGAGGAAAAGTATTTTTTCGAAAATATGAAGGATGTAAAACTAAATTACATTGAAAATGATATAAAGATATTAAGCAAACCACTTACTAAAAAAGTAATAGATTTTATTGAAAAGCTTAATGAATGGAGAAATAAATCTGTACATATGCCAATAGATAAGTTTATTTGGTATCTGTATGATGATACATCGTATTTTGGATATATAGGGGCTATGCCTAACGGGATGCAGCGACAAGCTAATTTAAAGATGTTATTTCAAAGAGCCAGCCAGTATGAAATGACTTCATTTAAAGGGTTATTTAATTTTATTAATTATATAAACAAGTTACAAAGCAGCAGTGGAGACATGGGAAGTGCTAAGATACTTGGTGAAAATGAAAATGTTGTAAGAATAATGAGCATTCATAAAAGTAAAGGACTAGAGTTTCCTGTTGTGTTTTTATGCGGCTGCGGAAAGCAGTTCAATCTGATGGATTTAAATAAAAAATTTTTATATCATGAAGAACTTGGTTATGGTCCTGACTATATAGATTATGATAGACGTTTAAGCTTTCAGACATTAAAAAAGCTCACTATTAAGAAGAAATTTAAGCTTGAAAGTTTATCTGAAGAGATGAGAATTTTATATGTTGCTTTTACTAGAGCAAAAGAAAAACTTATCATAACTGGAAGTGTGAATAACATAGAGAAGAGCTGCGAGAAATGGTGTAATTATTCGTCTGGCAGCGGAGAGAAGATTTCAAAGCATGAGGTTATAAAAGGCAAGAATTATCTTGATTGGATATGCACAGCTCTGTCTAGACACAAGCATGGTCAGAAAATAAGAGAAGCTTCAGGAAAACAGATAGATATAATAGAAAATGATGAGTTATCCACATGGAGCGTAAATTTTATTTATAAAACAGATGTGATTGTGGATAAAAATTTGGAGGATGTTGATAACTTTCTTGAGGATGATAGACTTTTTATAAATTTAGATAGCAACGATGTGGAGGAAAAAGAGGTTAGGAGAAGACTAGATTGGAAATATAAATATATAGAGTCTTCTAAAGTACCAGCTAATATAAGCGTATCTGAAATAAAAAGATCTGCTTTGGAAGAGGAAGAGGATGTATTTAATGTATATGATGCTTCTGAGGTGAAAAGGCCTAGATTTCTTCAACAGGAAAACAAATTGTCAGGTGCTGAGCGAGGTACTGCTGTACATTTTGTAATGCAGCATATAAATCTCAATAACACTAGTTCAATAGAAGATATAAAACGAGAGATAGACATTATGGTGAAGGAAAACTTTATTACAGAAAATCAAGCAGAAGCTGTAAAACCTGATAAAATATTTGCTTTCTTTAAAAGTTCTTTAGGGCAGAGACTTTTAGAAGCTAGTAACGTATATAGAATATATAGAGAAGTTCCTTTTTATATAGATATACCAGCTACGGAGGTAAATAAGGAGTTATCTAAAGAAATATACGCTGATGAAAAGGTAAGACTTCAGGGAGTTATAGACTGCTATTTTGAAGAAGAGGATGGAATAGTTCTTTTAGACTATAAAACAGATTATGTAGATGAAGACGGAACTGACAAGATAAAAGATAGGTATAGAATACAAATAGATTATTATAGTGATACTATAGAAAAAATATTGAATAAAGAAGTAAAAAACAAATACCTGTATCTTTTTTATACAGGTGATATAGTAGAAATGTAAAGAGAAATGAGTAAAAAGCGAAGGAGAAATTCAGCTGAGTCTGAATTACGATTAATTATTTTAAACGAAAATTCAAAATCTAACCCAAAAATCGGCTATTTTAGCCGATTTTTTAAGGTACTATCTCTAGCCAGTATTCATCTGGGTCATTTATAAAATAAATCCCCATTTCTTTATTTTCGAAGCATATGCATCCCATTTTTTTATGCTGTTCGTATGCTGCACCAAAATCATCAACTCTAAATGCTAGATGAAATTCATTATCTCCAAGATCATAAGGTTCCTTTCGGTCCCTTAACCATGTAAGCTCTAGTGTATGTTTGGAAGAACCATCACCTAAGTAAACAAGAATAAAGCTTCCATCATCAGCAACTTTTCTTCTGACTTCCTCTAGGCCAAGGGCTTCTTTATAAAAAGCTAAGCTTTTATCTAAATTTAATACATTTATATTATTATGATCAAATTTAAAATTCATTTTATCACTCCTTTATTTTTTATATAATAAGGCATATTAGAGAAAATAACAAGTAGAAGATGCATGTATATTTTATGTAAATTTTCGTTAAGATTTGGCAGTGTTTGAGGCGTAGCTGAGTTTGCCCTAATTAGGAAATTTATGTGTTATTAAAAGGATATAATTATATAATATACGAAGTAATATGAAGATAGCTCTTAAGAAAATACTAATAAATAAACAAGAAAAATAATTTGTGAGAAATAATATGGAAATAATATTTTGTAAATACATAGAGTCAGCTAAAGTGGTGAGTGACCGTAGGAGGCATTTTTCAGCCGACGGAGAGGTCACTCACCACTTATTTTATACCTGTTTCTTGGAACAGCAGCTTCGTTGGCTGCAGTTACAACAGCTGTCTTTTTTGTTGAGATTAAAATAAATTGCTACGGCAGCAAGTAAAAATACAATAAGTAAAATTATATAATCTAGTATATTCATAATATCCACCCTTTTAATTTATAAATAAAATTCCGATACGGTAGATTACAAAAGCAACCAACCAAGCAAAGCCAGTCTGATAGATTATTACCCATAGTGCAGCTTTTACACTGTTCATTTCACGCTTCACAGTACTTATTGCAGCGACACACGGAGTATAGATTAAAGTAAACACAAGAAAAACAAAAGCTGTAAGTGGGGTAAATAAACTTGTAAGTGCATTAGGAAGATTGTTGGTATTAGAGCTAGTGAGTACTGCAAGAGTACTTATTACCGATTCCTTAGCTGTAAAACCAGTAATTAATGCAGTAGCAGCTTTCCAATCATTAAAGCCCAGAGGTGCAAATACTGGAGCAATGAATTTTCCTATATCAACAAGCATAGAGTTTTGGCCATTTTGAGTTACATTTAATCTAGCATCAAAGGTTTGGAAAAACCAAATAATAATAGTTGCGAGAAATATAATGGTAAATGCTCTAGTTAGGAAGTCTTTAGCTTTATCCCATAATAGCAGCAAGACACTTTTAGCACTTGGAAGTCTATAATTAGGCAATTCCATAACAAAGGGAACAGGATTGCCCTTAAATAAATGACTTTTGAATATAAGAGCACTTAAAATACCTAATAGCATACCAAGCACATAAAGGGATATCATAACTAGTGCACGATATTTTTGGAAAAAAGCCATTGTGAACATTGCGTATATAGGCAGCTTTGCACTGCAACTCATAAATGGAGTTAAAAGTATGGTCATTTTACGGTCTCGTTCACTTGATAAGGTACGTGTTGCCATTATTGCAGGTACTGAACATCCAAAACCTATTAACATAGGTACGAAACTTCTTCCAGACAAACCTATTTTTCTTAACAACTTGTCCATTACAAAAGCAACTCTAGCCATGTATCCACTGTCTTCTAACAGTGATAGAAAGAAGAAAAGAATGACTATAGTAGGTATAAAAGAAAGAACACTTCCTACACCTGCAAATATGCCATCGATAACGAGGGAATGAACTACAGGGTTGATGCCATATGATTTAAGTACTGAACTTGTGACATTTGTCAAATATGTTATTGCATCAGCCAATATATTACTGAAGAAACTTCCAATTACACCAAAAGTGAGCCAAAAAATGATCATCATTATCGAAAGAAATATAGGTATAGCGAGATACTTATTAGTTAATACGTTATCTATCCTTACACTTCTTAAATGCTGTTTACTTTCTTTAGGTTTCACTACTGTGTCTATACACAGCTTTTCAATGAAATTATACCGCATATCTGCTATAGCTGCTTTTCTATCAGTATGGAGCTCTGTTTCCATTTCAACAATGCTGTGTTCGATAGTTTCAATTTCATTTTGAGATAGATTCAAAGAATGAAGTATAGGTTTGTCGCCTTCAACAATTTTAGTTGCTGCAAATCTTACTGGAACAGCTATCCTTTCAGCGTGGTCTTCGATAAGATGTGAAATAGCATGAATGGATCTATGAACAGCACCAGAACAAAAGTCTTTTCGCTGAGGTTTCTGTTTTAAGGAAACAGTTTTTATCGCAAGCTCTATTAATTCATCAATGCCTTCATTTTTACTAGCTGATATTGGAATAACAGGTACACCGAGTTCTTTTTGCATTTCAGATATTTTTATAGTGCCTCCGTTAGAACGTAGCTCGTCCATCATGTTTAAAGCTAAAATCATAGGAATATCAAGCTGAATAAGCTGGAGACTTAAATAAAGATTACGCTCTATGTTAGTAGCATCAATAATATTAATAATTCCGTCGGGTTTTTCATTTAATAAAAAATCTCTTGTAACTATCTCTTCACTCGTATATGGCGCAAGAGAATATATACCAGGTAAATCTACTACTGTAGCTTCTTTATGGCCTCTTATCACTCCGTCTTTTCTATCTACCGTAACTCCTGGAAAATTGCCCACATGCTGATTTGAACCAGTTAATTGATTAAATAGTGTGGTTTTTCCACAGTTTTGATTACCTGCAAGTGCAAATATCATTAACTAAGCCTCCTTCTCAATTTCTATACTTTTTGCATCGTCAACTCGAAGAGTGAGTTCATAGCCGCGAAGAGTAACCTGAATAGGATCTCCCATAGGTGCTATTTTTCTTAATGCAACCTTGGTACCTGGCGTCAACCCCATATCTAGCAGTCGGTCACGCAGTGCACCACTTCCATTTACAGCATTGATTTTGCAGCTTTGACCTGCTTTTAATTCATTAAGAGTCATAAATAAAGCACCTCTATTCTTGATATAATATATACATATTAAAGTTATTAGAATTGATTTTCATTATTAATTCATGTTGATAATGATTACCATCTATAATTAATTTACAACAAAACTATATAAAAATCAACAAATAAAATTATTAATGATATAATGATTTTAATAGACTAAGGTGGTGATATTATTATGAAAGAGTATAATGTTAAGGTAAATTATTTATATAATAGTGGTTTTACATTAGAAACTGATAATTACTTTTTAATATTTGATTACTTTAATGATAAACCGGATGGTCAGCAGCGATGTATTGAAAATGGAGTAATAACAGAGAAAGAACTTAGGCTAAACAAAAAAATAATTGTCTTTTCATCACATAGCCATCCTGATCACTTCAATCCTATAATATTAAAATGGAAAGATATAAGACCTGATATAAAATATATTCTAAGTGATGATATAGATGTAAAATTGTCAGAATCAATTACCTTAATTGGTGCATATGATCACATAGATATAGATGGTATATATGTAAAAGCTTATGGTTCTACAGATATAGGAATATCATTTTTTATAACTGTAGAAGGCATGAATATTTTTCATGCAGGTGATCTTAATTGGTGGTACTGGTGGGATGATACTAAAGAAGAAATCCAGAAGGCTGAAAACATGTTTAAAGAAGAGATAAGAAAGATAGAGGGAAATCATATAGATATAGCATTTTTTCCAGTAGATCCAAGGCTTGAAAAAAATTATTACATGGGCGGTAAATACTTTATTGAAAAGCTTCAACCTAATATCTTTATTCCAATGCATTTTGGGGAAACTTACGACATTATTTCAAGGTTTAGAGGTGCCGTGGGAGAGAGAGTAACAAAAATAGTAGATATAGATAAAAGAGGACAAAAAATATTATAAAATACATAAATAAAAAGGGGCAAATTAAAATGGTAAATTTCAAAGATGAAGTACTAAAGTTACAAGGTGAGGTAAACAGTCTGGTTCTTTATGAAGATCTTATTGGGGACAGCGTAATCAAGATGATTTTAAATCTTGAGAATCGAAATAAGATTTTAAAAAGTTTAATTGATGAAGCTGAGGAAAAGGGATATACAGGCGATTTGTGGAAGAATCATATAATTGGATTTATTGAGGAAACTAAAAATCCTTTTTCATTAGCAGCAGAAAAGGGGTTAGTAAATAAAGAATCATCGATATATAAACTTGCGATTCTTGACTTCAAGCATCTTATAAATATATATAAATTTGATATATCTAATCTTTTTGGTGAAGATGAAGCATTCATATTGAAAAATTACAATAATTGTTCAATTAAAAACGAGGGAATTTATATATTACAAAAGATATTAGAAAGTGGCAATCATACAAAAATTACGGAGTATTTTACGAAGTTCTATTTTGAAAATGGTTGTGGTTTATTAAATAAGTACAAGGCTTTCAGATATGATGAAAAGCTAGGACTTGTTGGAATTAAGGGTAAATGGGAAGAAAAATTTGAAGATTTAATAGGATGTAAAGATCAGAAGAATACACTAATTAGTAATACTAAAGCATTTTTACAAGGAAAGCCAGCAAACAATGCTTTGTTATATGGAGATAGGGGAACAGGTAAATCATCATCAGTTAAGGCACTTATTAACGAGTTTGGTGACAAGGGGCTAAGACTCATAGAAATAAATAGGCATCAGCTTAGGTGCTTTAGCGAAGTGATAAACATTATTAAAAATAGAGGATTGCACTTTATAATATTTATGGATGATTTGTCCTTTGAAAACTTTGAAACTGACTATAAGTATCTTAAATCAGTTATAGAGGGCGGACTTGAGGGAAGACCGGATAATGTACTCATATATGCTACATCAAATAGAAGACATATAATAAAAGAAACTTGGGAAGATAGAGAGGGAAAGTATGAGGAAATAAACAATGGAGAGGCAATTCAGGAAAAACTATCTCTTGTGGATAGGTTTGGACTTACAATAATATACCCATCCCCTAACCAAAATGAGTATCTAGATATTGTTGAAGGAATAGCTTCAAAACTTGATATAAACATGGACATGGAAGATATTAAGAAGGAAGCACTTCAGTGGCAAATGTGGCATAACGGCCGTTCAGGAAGAACCGCAAAACAATTTATAAATAACCTTTTAGGAAGAGAGTAAAAAGAGTAAATAGAAAAGAGTAAAGTGAAGGAAGAAATTCTTCTATGCCGAATTTTCACCATAATTTTTCTCTTTTCTCTCTACTCGTTACTCTTAAATTGTGTTATTTTTTGTTCTGATTAGACATAGCAATGGCCTTTTCAGTGCAGCTTTCCATAGCTGCAATAACTGTTCCTCTGAAATTGTTTCTTTCTAAAGTATAGACAGCATCTATAGTTGTTCCTCCAGGAGAACATACCTTGTCTTTTAATGAGCCAGGATGTTCACCAGTTTCTAATACCATTTTTGCAGAACCTAATACAGCTTGGGCAGCAAATTTATAAGCTTTATTTCTAGGCATACCTCGTAGAACCGCCCCATCAGCTAAAGCTTCAATAAACATGAATACATAAGCAGGAGAAGAACCGCTTATAGCTGGAATAGAATCCATTAATTTTTCATCTATTACTTCTGCTTTACCAAAGCTTTCAAATATTTCAATTACGTTATTAAGTTCATCAGAAGATATGTTAATGTTTTTACAAAGTGCACTCATGCCTTCGCCAACTAACGCAGGAGTATTAGGCATAACTCTTATTATCTTTTTATCATTTCCAAATGCACTTTCAAGATAACCTATGCTTATTCCAGCTGCAATACTAACAATTATCTTATCTGAAGTAATTGTAGAATTGATTTCAGTTATTAAGTCAGAGAATGAATTAGGTTTAACCGCCAGAATTAGTATATCAGAAAAATTTGATGATTCAACAGCACTTTTTGTTGTATTAACATTGAAATCTTTTTTTACATCCTCAAGTTTAGAATCGTTAGGATCTGCAACTATAACATTTTCTGGCTTTGCAAGACCAGATTTAATTATACCTCCTATCATTGCCTGCCCCATATTTCCACAACCTATAAAACCTATTTTTTTATCCAATACAAAAACCTTCTTTCTAAATTGAATCTTTATTTAAAATTTTTAAAGCTGCATCTTTTAAAGTGTGGAATTCATTTAATTTAGAATCTTCAAGCACTAAATCAAGAAGTTTATTTAATACTATACCAACATCTTTACCTGGTTTAACGCCCAGTTTTATGAGATCATTTCCATTGATATTTAAATCTTTTAAGCATATTGGCTGATGCTCTTCTAATATTTTATTAATTTTAGTTTTCATATCATTTATGCCCGAAAAGTCGTACGGAGGAGCGCTCCCTTTAACATCGGCCACTTGTAATGAAAATAAAACGTCTAAGTTTTCTTTTTCTACTTTAGTAATTAATTTCTTTATTCCAGACATTTTAAATTTGTTATATCTTGTCATATGGTAATGAATTAATATAGAAACTTTCTTAATAGTGTTATTATCAAACTTTAATCTTTTTAATATTTTTTCTGCTAAATCCATACCTTTATATTCGTGACCATAAAAATGACCAATATTCTTTTTATCTATTGAGAAAGTAGAGGGTTTTCCTATGTCATGAAATAGGGCTGACAATCTCAATGAAAGATCTGCTTCTGTATTATCTAGAACTGTCATTGTATGAGTATATACATCCATTGTGTGATGAGGATTTTTCTGATTAAAACCAACCATAGGCAATATTTCAGGAATAATATATTGCAAAAGTCCAGAAATACGTAAATTTTCTATACCTTTAGATGGAACTTTACATAATAATATTTTGCAGAATTCCTCTCTTATCCTTTCAGCACTTACATTTTGTATTAACCCACAATTATTTTGTATAGCTAAAAAAGTGTCGTCATGTATTCTAAAATCTAGCTGGCAGGAAAAACGAATTGCTCTTATCATTCTTAGGGCATCTTCATTAAAGCGGTTATCAGCATTGCCTACGGCCATAATAAGCTTATTATTTAAATCATTTAATCCATTGAAAGGATCTACTAATCCATTAGATTCATTATAGGCCATAGCATTTATTGTAAAGTCTCTTCGACTTAAATCATCAACTATATTATCGGTAAAGACTACACTGTCCGGATGTCTGTTATCAGAATATTCGCCATCTATTCTATAGGTTGTTACTTCGAAAAGTTCATTATCTATCATTACTGAGATGGTTCCATGCTTTATACCTGTTGGAATTGTATGAGGAAAAATTTTAATTATGTCTTCTGGAAGAGCCTCTGTAGTTATATCCCAATCATTAGGCATTCTATCTAGAAAACAATCTCTCACACAACCGCCTACGGTATAAGCTTGAAAACCGCTAGTCTTTAGTTCATCTATTATATAATTAACCTTTTGAGGTATTTTAATTTCCATAAGAACACTCCTGTTATGTTATATAAAACACAAAGTATACTGTAATC
>NZ_MZGV01000082.1 GCF_002029235.1 Clostridium oryzae | reverse complement strand
GTCAAGAATTTAATAGTGAAATTATTTAAATCAATTTGAGCCAATTTTTTGCTGCTTTTTTCAGGAGAAAAAAGAGAGTAATACAATTCACCATTACTATTTATATGTATAATATTTAAAATATCATTACTATCTATCTCAATACTGTAGTCTAAAATATCTGTATATAGAATATTAGTTTTAGAGAAGAGGCTGGAATCTTTAAAATTCTCTTCTACTAGAGCGTTTAAACTATTCAAATAGTATTTATAGTATTGGTTTTTAGATGTCCTTATAGTATGGCATAGGTTATTATAAATCATTACACCACCACCTTTGTTACATTTACTTTCTCAAAATTTATAATTTTCTTATGTAAATATATGAATATTGAAAAAAAAATATCACACTTTTGAAATTTATGAATATTATAAATAGGGGAGGTCTGATTTTAAATGGCGGAAAAAAAAGAGGATATTCGAGTACACGATTGCGATAAAGTATATATAGGAAACTTATCACTAAATACATTAATAGTACTAGATGCATTGAATAATCAAATAATTAAAAAATATGATGTATCTATAGGAACAAAGGATATTTTCGTTGATGGCATTGGAAACGTCTATGCAGTAAGCAGCTTGGATGGAACAATTACAATAATAAGAAGAGATGAAAATATAGATATACTAAGTATAGAGAATGATGGATATGCTGCAGTTGATCATATTATTAACAGGATATACGTAACTAACGGTGGCTGTCTTAACATATATGATCTATCAAGCTGTGACAAAATAGCTTCAATAGACGGACTTGATAGCCCCTCATACATCAAGATTGATATACAAGATAACAAGTTATATATAGTTGATAGAAATTCTATAAAAACATTTGATACAATAACCTTAGAGTACACAGGAGAAATCTATGCACCAGATAATATCAATAATATTTGTTTTGGAAACGATAAAAAAATATATATATCTTATGGTAATGCACCATTAAGCTGTGGTATAGAAATATATGATATATTCAGAAAAGGAATAATAAATACGATAAAAGGAAACGAGTTTATTAACCCTGGAGCTATGGCAGTAATCAACAATATGCTATATGTAGCAAATAACATTAGCAAGGGAAATATAAGAGTAATTGATTTACCAAACAGAAAGATATTGCCCGATATTGTGAATGTAGGGGCTAATCCAAGTTATATGCTAGCTTTTTTCAAAAAGAAAAAAATATATATTACGAATTCAGGCAGCGGGACTGTAAGCATTCTAGATGTTGTTAATAAGAGAGTGGAATCTATACTTATAGGAGCTGCTGCACAGCCATGTTGTATTGCATCTAACAATTTATATGAAGATATGAACATAGGAAGGACATCGGAGAAATTTAGCAATTTTATAGAAGGAGATATGAAAAGTTATATGTATATAATAGCGAAAAAAGTTTTTTCAAGCTATCAGCAGAGAATTTGTTTTCCAATTGTTAATATACCAATTCCTGAAGATTCGGAAAACATAAATTTTGAAAAGATACTTTTTGAAAATGGAAACATAGTTGAGGACTCTTTAATAATTAGTCCAATTGAGGACAGAGAGGATTATTCAAGAGTTCAGATGTCTATAGACATTCCGTATAGGACTGTGTTTAGCACAGAACAAGGAAACGTACTTAATATAAAAGGAACTCTCCCGCAAATATATAAAGATATTGTAGTTATGATACCGCACTCTAGGGATGAATATAAATATGAAATCGTAGTTGATACTAAATCTGAACAGCTTAATTCTGCAGCTATAGTTGAGGGGCAGATAAGAATTTCGGTAGGAGTATTCATTGTGATTAAGATAGTTGGTGATGTAGAAATAAAAATAGAAGATATAGGTTATGCAGCTGAGCCGCCAGAATGTGAAGAGTTTGAGGAAAGCCAGGAAGAAGATGTCTGTAAAGCATTCTTAGATTTTACGCAGACTCCGTTTCCACAGGATTTTTTCCCAGTAGATAATATTGAGTAGAGCAACTAGGACTTTCTAGTAAATATAATCTTACGAAACTATTTAAACAGGACAGGGCTTTTCAAGAAATATAGTCTTGAGATCTGTCCTGCTTAATAGGCTTCTCAACAGTCATTTTTATTAAAAGATGTCTTTAGTTTCACAATTTATTTAATTTTTATCTTATTTTTGTGGTATAGTATAATATTAGTTACAAGTATGAAAAATATTTATAAACTCAAGAATCCTAAGGAGAGATTATTTTGAATATAGATAACAAGGTTGAACTTTTAGCACCATGCGGTGATATGGAAAGCTTATATGCGGCTATTTGTAATGGTGCTGATGCAGTGTATTTAGGAGGAAACAAATTTTCCGCTAGAGCTTATGCTGAAAATTTTAATTTAGATAATATAAAAGAAGCTGTTAATTATTGTCACATATATGGAAAAAAACTATATGTTACGTTTAATACATTAATTAAAGAAAAAGAATTTAGTGAAGCGATGGATTATGTAAGCGGACTGTACGACGCTGGTGTAGATGCACTTATAGTGCAGGATATTGGAATAGCAGCAGCAATACATAAAGATTTTAAGAATTTTGAACTGCATGCATCTACTCAAATGAGTATTCATAATCAAAGCGGCTGCGAGATGCTTATGGCTGCAGGCTTTAAAAGAATAGTACTGGCTAGAGAATTGGCTATAGAAGAAATAAAGAAATTGTCAGCTGTTGTAGATACAGAAATCTTTATTCACGGGGCATTATGTGTGTGTTATTCTGGACAGTGTCTTATGAGCAGTATGATTGGCGGAAGAAGTGGAAATAGAGGAAGATGTGCTCAAAGCTGCAGAATGCCTTACACTTTAATCAATAGCGATAATGGGGAAAATAGAAGAGGTTATCTGCTTAGTACTAAGGATATAGCTACACTGGATAATATAGATAAAGTTGTTGAAAGCGGAACAAAATCATTAAAAATAGAAGGAAGAATGAAAAGACCTGAATATGTGGCCGGTATCGTGAGAAGTTATAGAAAAGCATTGGATAGTTACTATAGTGGTAATTGGCCATGCAATTTAGATAAAGAGAAAAAAATATTATTTCAGCTATTTAATAGAGAAGGCTTTTCTTCAGGGTATATTTTTGGAAATCATGGTAAGGAAATGATGGCCTATGAGAATCCTAAAAACAGTGGAATAAAAATAGGAAAAGTTGATAGTAACGGAGATATAAGGCTGGAAGACAACATAGCTGTTAAAGATGGATTTAGCATAGGGGAAAATGGAGCATTCATTAACAAGATAATATACAAAGGTAATGAGGTTCAGCACGCTGGAAAAAATCAAACAGTAAAGCTCTATCCTAATTTTAATAAGAAGGGTGCTGATGTATATAAGACTTCTGATAATCAATTAAATGAAGAACTTAGGGAAACTTTCAAGGATAAATACAGTAAAAAAATTAAGCTGGATGTTCAGATACAATTTAGTGTTGGCTCTAAACTGGCATTATATACAGTTTATAATGGAATTAAATATGAATATAAAGGTGAAATTGTAGAAAAGGCTATTCATAAGCCAGTCACCCAGCAATTTATAATAGAAAAAATTCAGAAAACTGGTAACACTCCTTTTGAAATAGAAAATATAGATTTTCTAAGCTATGATGAAGGATTTATGGCTGCTGCTGCAATTAATGATTCTAGAAGAATGTTGTTAGAACAAGTAAAAAATGGTATTCTAAGTAGTTATAGTAGGAAAGTCGATGAATATAAATCTAAGGTTAACAGCGCAGTGTTAGAGGGTGAAAAACCGGTAGTCTGCCATATGCCTCAATATATGTTTACAGTAGTGGGAAAAGATCAATTAAAAGCTTTAGAGGAACTAAATATAGAAACGGTAGCATTGGATTTATATAAGAGAAAACTGTATGATATAAATTTACAGGAAGTTAGCATACCTAATATATACATTAAACTTCCTCCGATAATTAGAAATGAATTTAGCACAATAATTGCTTTTATTGAAAAAAATGCTCATAATATAAAAGGAATTATTACATCAAATTATGGAATATTACAGTATTTTAAGAATAAGTTATGCTGTATTGGAGATTATAAACTTAATATTTTTAATTCTGAAGCTCAAGAATTTATTAGGGATTACTGTGGTGCTGCTGCACTAAGTGTGGAATTAAATAGAAGCGATATAAAACAGATTATTGAAAAAAATCGTAACAACAAATTTAACAATATGGTACTAATATATGGTAAAATAGAACTTATGGTAAGTGAATACTGTGCTGTAGGAAGCGTGCTTGGGGGAAATACGATAAAAAAATCATGTAATGAGAAGTGTATGGGAGGCAATTATGTTTTAAAAGATAGAATGGATAAAGAATTTGTGCTGAAGCAAGATATTTTTTGCAGAAGCTATATTTATAATAGTGTCCCAATAAACCTTACGGAGAATATTTCTGAACTTGGAAAACTTGGAATTAGGGGCTTTAGAGTTGATTTTATAGATGAGGACTATAATAGAACCTATGATATAGCGAAGAGTATTATAGAAAAGAAAGCTATAGAAGACGGAGAATTTACAAGAGGGCATTATAAAAGAGGAGTAGAATGACACATATGTTAATGTGCTGATGGGAGTGAAATATAATGGATGAAAGAGTTCTAAGAGTCTTAGAATTTGATAAAATAAAAGATAAAGTTGCAGAATACTGTCAAACTGCTGCAGGTAAGCAAAAAGTGAAGGATTTGAGGCCTTATGGAAATGCATATGATGCTACAGTTGCCTTAAAGGAGACGAATGGAGCGGTAGAACTTATTAATAAAAAGGGAATGCCGCCATTTGAAGGAATTTATGATGTAAGAAATGAGATATTAATGGCTAAAAAAGGAGCTAATCTTACGTGCTCAGGAATTTTTAGAATGGGTGGGCTGCTAAGATGCTCCAGAAGATTTATAGATTATGCACAGGATAATTATCTTGATAATATATGCAGAGGCATAACGACATTTAAAAGGCTTGAGGATGAAATTTTTAATGCTATAGTAAGTGAAGACGAGATAAGTGACAGAGCTACAGAAACTTTATTTAACCTGAGAAGAGAGCTAAAAACCAAGAATGCTTCTGTTAAAGATAGAGTTAACAGCTTAATTAGGAAATATTCAAAACTTCTTCAGGATGATTTGTATACGATGAGAGGTGACAGGTATGTTATACCTGTAAAATCTGAAAATAAGAGTGCAGTTCCAGGTATAGTACATGACCAGAGTGCCAGCGGAGCAACCTTGTTTATAGAACCGATGAGCCTTGTGGAGCTAAATAATGATATAAGAGAATTGATGCTTAAGGAAAAGGCAGAAATAGAGAGGATACTTGCAAATTTATCAAGGAAGATATACGACAATATTGATGGAATTGCGATTAATGCAGATATAGTCTGGGAATTGGATTTTATATTCGCTAAGGCACACTATGCGTCTGAGGTACAGGGAACATGTCCTCACATGACTGAAGATGGAAGCTTCGAAATAAAGAATGGAAGACATCCTCTCATAGATGACAAAGTAGTCGTTCCAATTACAGTGTATCTTGGAAAAGAATATAGTTCACTGATAATAACAGGACCCAATACAGGTGGTAAGACAGTAACGTTAAAAACCGTAGGGCTTTTGCATATTATGGCTATGAGTGGGTTATTTATACCGGCAGATGATAATTCTACTGTGAGCTATTATGATAATATATTTGCTGATATTGGTGACGAGCAAAGCATTGAACAAAATCTTTCTACGTTTTCTTCACATATGAAGAATATAGTATATATTATGGACAAGGCAGATGATAGAAGTCTTGCATTATTTGATGAGCTCGGAGCTGGTACAGATCCTGTAGAAGGAGCTGCACTTGCTATTGCAATTTTGGATAACCTTAAGCTTCGAGGAAGTAAAATAGTTGCTACAACACATTACAGTGAATTAAAAGCTTACGCGTTGAGTACTGAGGGAGTAGAAAATGCTTCTATGGAGTTTGACGTTGAAACACTTAAGCCAACCTATAGATTACTTGTAGGTATACCGGGAAAATCTAACGCATTTGAGATATCGAAAAGGCTTGGACTTACAAATAACATAATTGAAGATGCAAAAAAGAATGTTTCAAACACAGCAATGAAGTTTGAAGATTTAATTATGACATTGCAGCAGAGAACCATTGAAGCGGAAGATAACTTAAGAGAAGCAGCTTCTATGAAGATGGAGGCTAAAACACTAAAAGAAAAATATGAGAAGAAGTTTGCAAGTTTTGAAAAGAACAAGGACAATATGATTCAAAATGCAAATAGAGAGGCTAAACAAGTTATTAGACAGGCAAAGGAAGAGGCCGATGATATACTTAAAAATATAAGAGAACTTGAAAAGATAGGCTACGGAAGTGATGTTTCAGGGAAACTTGAAAACGAAAGACGAAAGCTTAGAGATAAACTTGATGTAATGGAAGCAAAAACTAGTTATAAGAAGGATGTAAAACCATCGAAAACTCCTAAGAAAGTAGAACTTGGTCAGGAGCTTATATTAAACTCCTTGAATCAGAAGGTAACAGTACTGACGCTTCCAGATAGTAAAGGAGATCTTCAGGTTCAAGCAGGTATAATGAAAGTAAGTGTTAACCTTAAGGACTTAAGTGAAGGCTCTGGGGTGGCAAATAAAAATATAAGTAAGAAAGAAAAAAGAGAAGTTAAGCTAAATTTAAGCCGGGTTGAAAGTTCTGTGGATTTAAGAGGATTAGATGCTGAAGAGGCTATGTATAAAGTGGATAAATATCTAGACGATGCATACATGGCTGGCCTTGGCGAAGTTACTATTATCCATGGAAAGGGTACAGGAATCTTAAGAAATGCTATAACTGATATGCTGAAACACCATCCTCATGTTAAAAGTCATAGGCTTGGAGGATATTCAGAAGGTGGTACTGGAGCTACAGTTGTAGAGCTTAAGTAAGAGTAAGGAAAAAAGAGAAAAGAGAAAAGAGATGGAAGAAATTTCGTATAATGAAATTTAACATTTATGTTCATTCGTACTCTTTTCTCTTTTTAGTCTCTAGGAAATGTTCATGAAAGCGTGCTTTCAGCAAGTAGAATGAAAAAGTAATCTTCTTTTTCGTAGGGATTTATGATTTTTGCCAATTGTGGATAACTTTCTACTATGTATGAATAAATTGTATATGTTGTTAAAAAAGATACAATTATATAATATGTGAAGTAATATGAAGAAAGCTCTTAAGAAAATACTAATAAATAAATAAACAAGAAAAATAATTTGTGAGAAGAAATATAGAAAATAATACTTTGTAAATGCATAGAGTCGCGACATAAGGTAGGAAGTGATTGGAGGAGGCATTTTCCAGCCGACGGAAATCACTTCCTACCCTTTTTTATTCTCTAAAGTCTTACTATTTTTATATAGTTTACGTCAGGATCTTCTGTTCCTTGAACATATAGTCCAACTTTTTTTAGTTTAGTTATATAGTCGACAATTTCGGCAGTTATTTTTTCACCAGGACAAAGTACTGGTATCCCGGGTGGATAAGCCATTAGAAATTCACCACTGACAAATCCTATACTGTCATTAAGTTTTACAGAAGTCTTTATGGAATTAAAAGCCTGTCTTGGATTAAGCAGGGCTTCAGGTATTTTAGGCACATCTATAAAATCAGGCTTTGCATCTGAATGATTATTATGAGTTTTGCTTATTTCAGTCAATGCATTCAGAAGCTTATCTATGTTTTCTTTAGTGTCTCCGAAAGAACCTACCGCAAGACCATTATACAAATCTGAAAGCTCCAATTGAATGTGATATTTTTCTGAAAGCAGAACATCCAGCTCATAGCCAGTGATGCCTAAATCCCTGCAGGTAATAGTTATTTTGGTAGGATCAAAAGCGAATAGCCCTGGTTCACCTAAAATCTCGTCACCAAAACAATAAAAACCGGATATCTGATTAATTCGTGCTCTAGCATAATTAGATAAATCTATAGCGTAATCTAAAAGCTGTTTTCCTTCAACAGCTATTTGTCTTCTTGCACAGTCTAAAGAAGCCATTAGAATATATGAAGGAGATGTGGTCTGCAGCAGATTGAGTACTTGCTGAACTCTTGCCGGATCAATTCTAGTGCTTTTAACTTGAAGTAATGAAGCCTGTGTCATCGCACCTATAATTTTATGAGTACTTTGAGCACACATATCTGCTCCTGCCTGCATGGCTGAGATAGGGAGTCTGTTGTTGAAAATTAAATGAGGTCCGTGTGCTTCATCAACAATTAGAGGAATATCATATTTGTGAACTATGTCAGCTATCTTTTTAATGTCAGTAGCTACTCCATAATATGTGGGATTTATAATTAGAACAGCTTTCGCATCCGGATGCTGTCTTAGAGTGTTTTCAACAGTTTCAGCCGTCACACCATGAGCAATCCCAATACGTTTATCAAGTTCAGGCTGCATGAATATCGGAACGGCTCCACTGAGGATAATGCCAGAAGTTATTGATTTGTGAGTGTTTCTCGGGATAATTATTTTATCTCCATTAGAAACCACTGAAAGTATCATGGCCTGTATAGCACCAGAAGTGCCATGAATGGAGAAAAAACATGCATCTGAGCCGTAGGCATCAGCTGCTAGTTCCTGTGCTTTTTTTATCGCCCCAGTGGGATGATGCAAGCTATCTACTGTCTTAAATACAGTTACATCTATTTTGAAAACATTTTCGCCTATGAAATTTTTAAATTCTTTGTCAACACCAATACCTTTTTTATGACCTGGAACGTGAAAAGGGATAGTTTCTCTATTTACGTATTTCATTAGAGCATCGAACAAAGGGGTTTCGTTTTGATCAAATTTATACATTATAACACACCTCTTCTTAGTATTATATCCAGAAAGAAGGATTACTATAATCATTAAATTGATTGCATAAGAGATATAAATTAAGAATTAATAATGAGGATTTAGAAAAGAAGATGAAAAATCTTCATTATTCACTGTTTATATAAGATTAAGGGAAACTGAATAGATAAACTCATTTTTGGTAATAATTCATAATATGGAAAATTAAATTTAGAAAAGGAGAATTAAAAAATGAGTAATACACAAGAAATTAGTTTTACCCATAGAAGTGACGATATTAACGTAAATCAGATAAGAAGACAGGGGGATGTACCAGGAATACTATATGGAAGTCATAAGAAGAACGTAATGGTTAAGATATCAAGAAGGCGATTAATGGAAGAAGTATCATCAGAGGGATGGCATAGTCTTAAGAACATTGATATTGACGGTGAAAAATATACTGCAATAATTAAGGAAATTCAGACAGATTCGTTGACACATAAGATAATTCATATAGATTTAGAAACGGTAAAGCCTACAGAAATGGTAACTACAGAATTACCAGTAAGGTTTTTGCAAAATAAAAATGTTTCTAAATCTGGAGCTATACTTCAAAAAGAAAAGGATACTGTAAAAGTAAGGTGTTCTGCACAAAATGTACCTGAATTCCTTAAGGTGACCATAAATCCTCAAATCACTACTGTCTACAGGATTGCTAATATAGAAGCTTCAGAAGAGATAACTTTCGTTGATGATCCCAAAACAGTGTTAGCATCACTGCAATCTGGCAGTTATGCAGCACAGGAGGATGAGCCAGATGATGAAAAAAATATGTAGGAATAAACTTTTATCATTTTAATCTAAAAATTGTAAATCAAAATTATTTTTAGTATAATGAGTATTGTATGAAATGTTATTAATATTTTAATGTTTGACTTATTATAGCTTCATATGTGATATTATTAACTAAAATAATATAGCATTTTAATATTTAGAGGAGGATGGCTATGTCATATAAAGAGAAATATGCATCATGGACAAATTCACAGCTTATAGATTCTCAAACAAAAAAAGAATTATTAGAGCTTACAGATGAAAAAGCGATTGAGGACAGGTTTTATAAAGATTTGGAGTTTGGTACTGGAGGGCTTAGAGGAATTATAGGTGCAGGAACTAATAGAATGAACGTCTATACAGTTGGAAAAGCTACTCAGGGATTGGCACAGTACTTATTAAATACATATGGAGATACTGCTACTGTTGCTATAGCCCATGATTCAAGAAACATGTCAACTGAATTTTCTGAAACAGCAGCACGAGTACTTAGTGCAAATGGAATAAAAGTATATCTTTATGAAAGCCTTAGACCAACGCCAGTACTTTCATTTACTGTAAGACATTTGGACTGCAAAGCAGGAATCGTAATTACGGCATCACATAATCCAAAACAATACAACGGATATAAGGTATACGGTGAAGATGGAGGTCAGGTTACAGATAAGGCTGCTAAGGAAATATTATCGTACATAGAAGCAATACAGGATTTCTCAGAAATTAAAAAGGTAAGTTTTGAAGAAGGAAAAAAGAACGGAAAAATTGAAATTATCGGAGAAAATGTAGATAAAGTATATATTGATAAGGTTAAGGGCCTAACCGTAAGAGAAGACCTAGTAAAAGAACATGCTAGAGATTTAAAAATAATCTATACGCCTATACATGGAAGTGGAAATATACCGGTAAGAAGGGTTCTAAAGGAACTAGGCTACACTAATTTAACTGTTGTAAAGGAACAGGAACTTCCGGATGGCAATTTTCCAACTGCACCGTACCCAAATCCTGAAGATCCAAAAGTATTTAATATAGCATTAAATATGGCTAAAGAAATTCAACCAGATATAATATTCGGCACTGATCCTGACTGTGACCGTATTGGTGTAGTTGTAAAAACAAACACTGGTGAATATAAAGTACTTACTGGAAATCAAACGGGAGTTTTATTAACTCATTATATGATAACTTCAATGAAAGAAATGAATAAGTTAGCTAATGACAGTGTTATTATTAAAACGATAGTAACTACTGAAATGGCTAATAAAATTGCTGATGCCTATGGTATAGAATATATGGATGTATTAACAGGCTTCAAGTATATAGGAGAAAAGATAAAGGAATTTGAGCAGAATCGAAATCATACATATTTGTTTGGCTTTGAAGAGAGTTATGGATATTTAGCGGGAAATTTTGTACGTGATAAAGATGCAGTTATAGCTTCTATGCTTATATGTGAAATGACTCTATATTATAAGAGTAAAGGAAAGACTCTTTATGAAGCTTTAATGAACTTGTATAAAACTTACGGATGTTTTAAAGAGCAGCTTGTATCTATTGAGCTCCAAGGTAAAGAAGGTCAAGAGAAGATAGCTAAAGCTATAGACTATTTAAGAAATTCGTTAGATTACAAAGCAGAAGGACTTAATGTAATAAGAAAGTCAGATTATAAACTAAGTAAGGAATATGACATAAAAAATGCTAAAGAAAGTGATATTAAACTTCCAAAATCTAACGTACTTAAATTTAGATTTGAGGATGGTTCTTGGTTTGTTGTTAGACCATCCGGTACAGAACCTAAGATGAAAGTTTATCTTTCAGTAACAGGACAATCCATTGAAGACTCTGAAGCTAAGATGGATGAATTTAAAAATAGAATAATGGAACTTATAGATAAAGCTTGCAATATATAAACTAGAGAGTCTAGTAACTAGATGTTAGGTGGAATGGTATGTTAAATAAAAGTAAGGTATCTTCCAAATTGTCAGAACTTTTATTTCTTGAATTGAAGGAAGAGGTACTTCTTAAAATTTTTGGATATACATCAGATAATGAATTATATTTTCCGATTAAATCTAAAAACATAATTAATGATTTACAAAGTGGAGATCAGTTAGAGAATATACCCGTGAAATACTTTATTGAGGGTATGTCCTTTATATTAGGATGTGATAACCAGTTTAGGTATGCTAAAGAGTATTTAAGGATTCTAAAGAAAAATAGTTGGTCGATGCAACTTATTAATTCCTTTATTGCTGAAAGCATAAAAAATTCGCAGCAGATAGATGCATACGTGTTTTTAAGAGCTGAATATACGGTAGATGAAAGCAGCGTAAATTATGAAAAACTTATAAGCTTTATATATGAATCAAAAGAAGTATATAATGCCTATAAAGATGATTTTTTGGATATTGTAAGTGAAGGAAAAAATAAAAAATATGCAATGGCATTTTTATACGAAAGTTTATATTTTAATGATACAGGAGATTACTCTTCGGCATGGGATAGCTTAAATTTATATTACAGTTATGATGGTAAAAACAATGAAAGTATATTAAGGTATAAAGATGATCTGATGATTATGGCTGACTTTGAGAAGGGAAAAGATAATGTTAACGCAGATCCAAAACTTGCTTTTAAACTTCTTGTGCCGCTGATTGATAAACTTCCGGATAATGCATTCTTATATTTTTATATTGCAGTAGCTTGCAGAAATTTAGGATTATATGAAAAGGCTATTTATTACCTAAATGAGGCTAAGTCCATTGATGATACAATCATTGATATATATAATGAAATAGGGTTAAATTATGCTCAAATAGGTAATTTCCAAGAAGCAATAAAATATTTTAGGAAGATTTTTGAAGCTACAAAAGCTATAGATGTATGTACTAATTTGATTATGTGCTATATAAATATAGGAGATAAAAAGAACGCTTTACTGCATTTGGAGATTGCTAAAAAAATGAATAAAGATGATGATATAGTAAAGCAGTTAGAAAAACTGATCTAAATAAAATTAGATATAATTGGAGGTTGGAAATGAAAGTAAAAAAAGCTATAATTCCAGCAGCAGGTCTGGGTACAAGATTTTTGCCAGCCACAAAGGCTCAGCCTAAAGAAATGTTACCAATAGTAGATAAGCCTACTATTCAGTATATAATTGAAGAAGCTGTGGCTTCTGGCATAGAAGAAATTTTAGTTATTACGGGAAGAAATAAGAGGGCGATAGAAGACCACTTTGATAAATCAGTAGAGCTTGAACAGGAGCTGGAACTACATAAAAAAAATCAGTTGTTAAACATGGTAAAAGAAATATCTCAAATGGCAAATATCTATTACATAAGGCAGAAGGAGCCTAAGGGTTTAGGACACGCTATTAGTTGTGCGAGAACCTTTGTTGGAAATGAACCTTTTGCTGTAATGTTAGGTGATGATGTAGTTGACAGTGAAATTCCTTGCTTGAAGCAGCTTATTGACTGCTATAATGAATTTAAGACCACGATACTTGGAGTTCAGGAAGTTCCGAAAAATGATGTGAATAAATATGGTATTGTTAAAGGAATGTATATCGAAGATAATGTATATAAGGTAAAAGATTTAGTAGAAAAACCAAGTATAGAGGAAGCACCTTCTAATGTGGCTATACTTGGCAGATACATAATTACACCTCAGATATTTGATATACTTGATAAAACTACACCTGGAAAGGCTGGAGAAATACAACTTACGGATGCATTAAGAACATTAATGAATTCTGAAGCAATGTATGCATATAGTTTTTCTGGCAGAAGATATGATGTAGGGGACAAGTTAGGATTTCTACAGGCAAGTATAGAATTTGCATTAAAGAGAGATGACTTAAAATATAGCTTAGTAGAATATCTTAAGACTCTGAAACATAACAAGGATTTTTCTCAGTTATTTAACAATACGGAAAAAAAAGCAGATTAGCAAAATAAACTTTTTTAAATTAATGGCTCTTTCCAATGACGGAAAGGGCTATTAACTACTTAGAATCGATGTAAGTCCAATCATTCTTTAGTTTCTATAAGATTAATTATGAATAGTTTTTGGATAATGCTAAATAATAAAAGTATTTTGTGGATATTAAGAGTCAGGGCATAGGGTAGGAAGTGGTTGGAGGAGGCATTTTTTAGCCGACGTAAATCACTTCCTACCCTTTTTATGGAAGCTCGTTGAGGGTTTTAAATGTATAACCTTCAGCTTTCCACTTATTAATAAGCTCATGTAATATTTCGGCATTTGTCTTTGACACAGTGTGAAGTAAAATTATTGAACCGTTATGAGTTCTTTTTAGTAGCTTTTCCATAGCCTGCTGTTTATCAGGTTGTTTGTTAACATCCCAGTCAAAATAAGCCATACTCCAAAATATCGTTTTGTATCCAAGCTGCTTTGTGTAATTTAATGATAATTCACTATATTTTCCCATAGGAGGTCTAAAAAATTTAGGCATTTCTAAACCGGTAGTTTCTTTGTAAGTATTCTCCACCTCTCTTAGTTCTGAAGTGAATTTATCCATGTCTGATATTTTAGCCATGGAAGGATGGTGCCATGAATGATTACAAACAAGATGCCCCTCTTTTGCCATTCTATTTACGAGTTCTTTATTTGTATCAATATAAGGCTTAACTACAAAAAATGCTGCTTTGACATTTTGTTTTTTAAGTGTATCCAGTACTGGAGACGTATACCCATTTTCGTAGCCTTCGTCAAATGTAAGGTAAAGTTCCTTTTTAGTTCTATCCCCAACATAATAGGCAGAGTTTTCTTTTACTAGTTCCTCGATTTCACCCGGCATAGTAGGTGGAACACCATTATTATTTGGTATTGTATACCAGTTTAATTCATTCGTATTAGGAAGTAATACAGCAAGTATTAGCGGAATTAAAGAGCTGCATAAAATTTTAAATTTCATTTATTGAAAACCTCCTTTAAATTACCTATAAACACATTAATATGATATACTTATATAGAATTTATAGATTATTTGTTTATATAGAAATAACATACATATGCTTGGTTATATTAAATGTCGTACATGAGGTGAGCTATGAAGAATGCTTTTAAAGATGAAATAGAAAAATTATATTCCATAGTTCTTAGCACTGAGGATAGTATATGCAAAATCAATAAAATTAAAAGTTGTAAAGATTTCCTTGGAATTTCTCAAGAATCAACATTTTCAGATTATTATAATGATATTTGCAGACAAGAACATATAAAAGGAGTTGTTTATACTCCTAAAGAAATTGTTACGTATATGTTAGAAAACTCGATAAGCCCAAAGGATATTATTAATAATCCTTTTATAAAAATATTAGATCCTAGCTGCGGAGCTGGCAACATAATTATAGAATTACTAGAATATCTAGAAGGAATATACGTTAAAAATCTAGATAAAATCAATATTAACAGTGGATTGAATTTGAAAAAGGAAGATATAAAGAAGCATATTATTTCTAACAATATATTTGGATTAGATGTAGATGAATTGTCAATTAAGATTTTATTAATAGAACTTTATTTAAACAGTCAAGTTATAAACGAAGACAACTTTAAATGCACTGATTTCTTAATGAATAAAAGTTTGTTTCAACAAAAAAAATTTGATATTATTTTAGGTAATCCACCGTATATCGGAAGAAAATCTATCGATAGAAATTATTCAGATCTTATTAAAAAGGAGTACAGAGAAATATACGGCGATAAGAGCGATTTATCCTATTGCTTTTTTAAGAAGGCGCTGCAGGTGTGTGAAAATAACTTTAAAATTTGCTTTATTGTTTCAAGATATTTTCTAGAATCATTAAGCGGAAGCAACTTGAGAAAATATATACTAAATAATAGCAGCATATATAAAATTACTGATTTTTATGGAAAAAGACCTTTTAAAAATATAGGTATAGATCCTGTAATTATATTTTTATCCGACAAAGGTTATAAAAATATAGAAGTCGACAAAGTCGTAAGCGAATGCAAGATAAATGATAATTTTAAGAATAAAATGGTTACTTTCTGCATGAAAGCAGCTACACTTTCAGATGAACCTTGGCGGCTTCAACCAGAAAATAAATTAAAAGTTTTAGAAAAGATTGAAGATAGATGTAATGTGTCATTAAAAGAAATAGGTGATTTTTATCAGGGAATAATAACCGGATGTGACAAAGCATTTATTGTAACTAAGGATGCTATTGAGGAGAATAATATAGAGAAAGATCTTTTAAGGCGATGGATAAAGAACTCAGATATACATGTTAATTATATTAAGGATAGAGGATTATTCTTAATTTATGCAGATGATATAATCGACGAAAATAAATATCCTAACGCAATTACATATATAGGCAGATATAAAGAAAGACTTGCTAAACGTCGTGAATGCATAAATAGCAGACGTAAATGGTATGAGCTGCAATGGGGCAGAGATGAGAGTATTTTTAGGAAACAGAAAATAATATTTCCTTATAAAAGTAATCATAATATATTTACTAAAAGCTCTAATGAGTTTTTTAGTGCTGATATTTATGCTCTTTTAATAAAAGATACAGTAAAAGCATCTTATGATTATCTCTCGATGCTTTTAAATAGCCCTATATATGAGTTTTACTTCAAATGTTTTGGTAAAAAGATGGGAAGAGATATATATGAGTATTACCCTAATAATGTAGAAAGACTTAAGATACCATTACTTGAACATAACAGGATTAATAATGAAAATGACTTGTATGAATATTTTGAGTTAAATTCAACGGAAAAGAAACTTATACTCAAAACCGTTAAGCAGTGAAGTGTGAGTGGAGAATATTTAGCAATTAAGAAAGGAATTCGGCTTAAACCGGATTCCTTTAATAAGTAACCATGTATTAGCGAATGATATCTTCTATAAATTTAGGAAGAGTAAAGCAGGCATTATGCAGTTTAGCGGTATAATATTTCAATTTCATATCTTCTGGCAAATCAACTTTAACTGATTCAGGATCATATTTCTTAGAACCAATTGTGAAACTCCAATAGCCGGATGGATATGTTGGAATTGCTGCCATAAACAGTTTAGTTATTGGAAATACTGCTTTTGCATCCTTATAAACTTTTTTAACTACATCAGGTAAATAAAACGGAGTTTCTGTCTGAGCTACGAATATTCCGTCCTCTGTCAGACAGTCAAAGATTTCTTTGTAAAAACTGCCGCCAAATAAACCTTCTGCTGCTCCAAAAGGATCAGTAGAATCAACTATAATAACATCGAATTCGTTTTTATGCTCATGGACATACTTTATTCCATCGCCTACAAATACTTCACAGCGAGGATTATCCAGTGCATAGCTTATTTCTGGAAGATGCTTTTTACATTCTTCAATAACGCATCCGTCTATTTCACATAATACGGCCTTTTCAACAGATGGATGTTTTAATATTTCTCTTATAGCACCGCCATCACCGCCGCCGACTACTAAAACTTTCTTTGGATTAGGATGAGTAAACAGGGGAATATGAGTTATCATTTCATGATATACATATTCGTCCTTAATAGTAGTTTGAACGATACCATCTAGTACAAGCATCCTTCCAAATGCATATGTATCAACAATAGCTAGATCCTGATATGGAGTCATTCGTCTAACTAAAGTTTCTTTAATTTTATAAGTCATAACTGCATCTTCAATTTGTCCTTCCTTTAACCAAAGTTCCATTTGCAAACCTCCAAAATTTAATTTAATCATAAGAATTAATAAATATAATTATAACAAGCATGAACTTTAGTTACAAGGGTGTACATCGGTGCTGTATATAAAAAATAATTTTTTAAAATTGGATTTAGCTGAATAAAAAAAATCAATGTGGCAATAATTATGAAATGATAGAAAAAAATGTTAATTATAGGAGGATTTTTATAATTATAATAGAAATATATAATAGAGC
>NZ_MZGV01000081.1 GCF_002029235.1 Clostridium oryzae | reverse complement strand
ATTTAAGATAGTAATATTTGAATATATAAATAATTTATATATAATGTAATTATATAATTGATATACGAAAATAAGTTTTGGAGTGGAGATATATGAGTAAAAGTGTACTTATTGTAGAAGATGAGGTAAGAATGAGAATTCTGATAAAGGATTACTTAAAACGTGAAAATTATCTGATATACGAGGCTGGAAACGGGTTAGATGCTATAAAGATTTTTAACAACAATAAAATAGATTTAATAATACTTGATATAATGATGCCATTTATGGATGGATGGGAGGTATGCAAAAACATAAGACAAAAATCACGGGTACCAATAATCATGTTAACAGCTAAAGCTGAGGAAGACGATAAGTTGCTTGGATATGAATTAGGTGCAGATGATTATGTAACAAAACCGTTTAGTGTTAAAATACTGGTGGCCAAAATAAAAGCTGTTTTTAATAGAATCGACTCAGCCAATAGTGCTGAACAATCAATAATAGAGGTTGACGGATTAAAGATAAATGAGCTGTCTCATGAGGTAATCTTAGATGAAAATGAAATTATATTATCTCCCAAGGAATATGAATTACTTTTATATCTTATAAAAAATAAAGGTATTGCATTGTCGCGAACTCAAATACTGGATAGTGTATGGGGTATTGATTATTATGGTGATGCAAGAACAGTAGATACTAATATAAAAAGACTTAGAGAAAAACTTGGAGAAAAATCTTATCTAATAGCTACAGTAAGGGGAAGCGGTTATAGATTCGAGGTAAGAAAATGAAGAAAAGTATTGTATATAAACTGTTTATTATAACTGCTGCGTTTTTATTAGCATTTTTTATTCTTACAATGAACTTTCAGTCAGTTTTTTTTGAGGAATTCTACAAATCTAGAAAAATGAAGAATCTAAAGATAAGTGTAGAGAGATTTAATGATATATACTCTAACAATAATTTATCTAACTCACAGCTTTATATAGTTATGAGACAGTTCGAAGAGAATAATAATGCTAAAATAGTTGTTCTTGGCAGTAATGGTGTAGCAAAGTACCTAGGCGATTCAAAAATGGATTCAGATTCAAGTAAAATAAATACTTTAAATAAAATTTTGAACGGATGGGTTGACTCGCCAGACAGGCTAGCAAAAATAATACGTCAGAGGAAGACTATAGTTGGGAAATATTACAATACCGATTTCGATATTAATAATATAATTTGCATATCCCCTTCTGTTGATAGAAACAACTCTGATGTGATTGTAGCGGTTTCATCGCTTCAGCCAATACAAGAGGCTTCAGATACAATAAGGGCTTTTTATATTTATATATTTGCTGGCGGTGTTGTTATGATTATAATATTGGCTTTGATATATTCTAATATGTTGTCTAAACCGCTTATTAAATTAAATAAATCTGCTGAGAATATGCTTAAAATGGATTTTTCAGTTAAATGTGATGTAAATAGTAAGGATGAAATTGGTAATCTAGCTAATACTTTAAATATACTCTCTGACAAATTGGACAATGCATTAAACGAATTGAGGCAGCAAAATGAGCAGCTAGAAGCTGATATTGAAAAGGAAAGAAAGATGGAGAGCATGAGAAAAGAGTTTGTTGCTGGAGTTTCTCATGAACTAAAAACCCCTATTTCATTAATATCTGGTTATGCTGAAGGTCTAATGGATAATGTAGTAGATGAGGAATCTCGAAGTTTTTATATAGATGTAATAATGGATGAAGCCCAAAAAATGGGCAATTTAGTTCACGATATGCTAGATCTTTCACAGCTTGAAAGCGGAAGCTTTAATTTCAATCCTAGGAATTTCTACATTAATTCCCTTATATCTGAATGTGTCCATAAACATAAGGAACTGCTTAAGGAAAGGTGCATAGATATAGAAACCATTTCTGATAACATAGAAGTCTATGGCGATGAAACGAGAATTGAACAAGTAATAACTAATTTTCTTACTAATGCAATAAGAAACACACCTGATAGCGGTACTATAAAGATAACTGTTTTTGATAAGGATAATGATAATGTGCAGATTCAGGTCGAGAATGATGGAGAGCACATAGAGCAAAAAGAAATGGAGAATATATGGGATAAGTTCTATAAAATCGATAAGTCCAGAACTAGAAACACTGGTGGGACAGGACTTGGACTTTCGATTACTAAAAATATTTTATTAGCACATAAAAGTACTTTTGGTGTAAAAAATATTGAAAATGGAGTAATGTTCTACTTTACATTAAGAAAGGCAATTTAATTAATTAGCAGCAAAGGCATTCAGTTATACTGAATGCCTTTAATTTTAGATCCATTTTATAGTATGTTTTGTATAACCTCTAATTGCTCTTCGGAGATAGTGCCATCAGATACCAAACCATTTAGAATAGAACTAAACGGACTGTCTTCTGTTGAATCAGATTTCTGATAAAACGCAATTTGAATCTCCTGATTGATTTATCGATGCCTATACGTAATTATGAATAACAATACTGTGGCAAAACAGTGAGATATTGTGGCTAAAATGTGGCAGATTAAAAATCACATAAAATTACACAAAAATCAAAATTAGTTTTAATAGATTTATGATAAAATATAAACCATGGAAGGTGAGCAAAATGGATAAAAAATTAATATACATAGCAGACGATGAAATTAATATTTGTAATATAATAAAATCATTTCTTTTCAAGGAAGGCTTTGAGGTAGAAACTTTTAATAATGGTGCACTTCTGCTAGATGCTTTTAATATGCGTCAACCAGACATGCTTATTCTGGATATTATGATGCCGGTGCTAGACGGATATTCCATTTGTGAGAGTATAAGAAAGAAAAGTCCGATACCTATAATAATAGTATCTGCTAAGGATACAGAACCTGATAAAGTAGCTGGATTAACTTTAGGGGCTGATGACTATCTCACCAAACCATTTAGCCCTATGGAATTAATAGCTAGAATAAAAAGCATTTTTAGAAGAATTGAATTTGATAAAACCCATATTCAAGGTAATATAATAAATATAGCTGATGTAACAATTAATCTAAATAAAAAACAGGTGCTAGTGAACAACAAAAATATTGGACTGACCAATATGGAATTTTCACTGCTTTACTATTTAATAAACAATAAAAATAGAGCGATAAGCCGCAGTGAACTTCTTGTTAAAGTGTGGGGTTTTGAAAGTGAAGTTGAAACTAGAGCTACTGATGACATGATTAAGAGGATAAGAAAAAAATTAACCGGTGCAGGTTCTTTGTTAAAAGTGGATACTGTATGGGGATTTGGTTTTACAATTCAAGATAAGGAATGACGATATGAAATATAACACCATAAAATGGAGAATTTTTAAATATAATACATTGGTTATAATAATGCTGATTATCCTAACAACCATTATATTCAACATGGCAGTGCGAATATATTTTGAAAAAGATATACAGGATCAACTTAGTAAGATAGCCAATAGCACGGAAGACACTGCTTTGCGGCACGGACCTGATTTCCTTTCAGAACCACAAAGTGATATACAACCTGCTCCAAGAAATGTACAGAAGGTTTACAATAACGAACAGCAAAATGGAAATATATCTAGATTCTACTTCATGCTAGATAGAAATTTAAAGAATTCGCTAACATTATTAAATTCAGATTTTTTGCTGCTGGATAAAAATAAAAATATTATAACACCTTTTCCAGAAGACGAATATAAAGCTTCAAGCAATGTCTCAAAAAAGATTATAGAGAAAATTAATGATTTGAAAATACCTAATCAGGAAGAATTTGTGAATCTAAGGTTATCAAATTCGGAGTATGTAGCTATCATAAAACCTGTGTATGATAAAAACTCATTTGGTTTGGGATGGATAATAATATATTCAAGCCTTCAAAAAGTAAATCAGCTTCAGAAAACGATAAATATACTTTTATCTATAATATTGGTTTTTTCTGCCGTTATTATTGGAGTATTTTCATCACATATATCAAAGAAAATATCTACTCCTTTTATATATTTAAACAAGTATATAAAAGATATAGCAGCTAGAAATTTTGGCGATAAAATTCATATAACAGTTGATGATGAATTAAAAGAATTTGTCTATAATATCAATATAATGTCTGAAAAACTTGAAACCTACGATAAAGCTCAGAAGACATTTTTACAGAATGCATCCCATGAGTTTAGAACACCCTTAATGTCTATACAAAGTTATGCTGAAGGCATAAAATATAATATTATAGAAAGCGAAATTGCTGTAGATGTTATATTAGATGAAACAAAACGTATGACACATCTTATAGAAGATTTGCTGTATTTATCCAGACTTGACGCAATTGAAGAAAATTATGATTTTAAAGCTGTTAACGTGCATGATCTTCTAACTGATTGTATAGAACGTATGGATGGCATTGCAATAAAAAATAGTATCAGTATTATTGTAAATGAAAAGGATCAACGCACAATTATCTGCGCAGACGAGGAAAAGCTTAACCGAGCTATTGTGAATATAATAGGTAATTGCATTCGCTATGCCGAAACTAACATAATAATATCTGTTAAATATACCGGCAGTGATGTAATAATAGAGATTTGTGACGATGGAGCTGGATTTGACGATAATGAAATAGATAATATCTTTGATAGGTTTTATAAAGGAAGAAAAGGAAATAGCGGGCTCGGCTTATCCATAAGTAAGAACGTAATTGAGAAGCATAACGGGAAAATTACTGCTAAAAATTCTGAAATTGGAGCTAGTTTTATTATAGAGTTACCTGCTTACTATGAGAAAGAAAATAAAGAGTAAGGAATTCAGCTGTGCTGAATTCCTATATCAGTTAAATAGAAATTATAATAGATAAGTTGTGAAAGTTCTAATACATTCTGACTTCTAAAAAATCCTAGGGTCGAACCGATTTAGCAGTGATATTTTAGAAGCCATAATGTAAGAACTTTATTGCAATTTATATAGATACAATCTGTGCGATTAGATAAATCCTCCATCTACAGTAAGTATCTGACCGGTCATATATTCAGATTCCTTGCTGCATAAGAAACAAACTGTATTAGCAATATCTTCAGGTCTGCCAAAGTAGCCTAACGGAATTTCTTCTTCCAATTCTTTTTTTTCTTCCTCACTGAGCCATTTATTCATGCTTGTATCTATGACACCAGGTGCAACTGCATTAACTCGTATTTTTGATGGCGCCATTTCTTTTGCTAACGCTTTCGTAAAGGAGTTTATAGCTCCTTTGGTAGCAGAATATATGCATTCACAGGAAGCACCAACGTTGCCCCAGATCGATGATATATTTACAATAGAACTAAAGTCAGTATTCTTAAGCATTGCAGATAAAGCTAGATGGCTCATGTTAAACATACCTTTAACATTAATATCTAACATTCTGCTCCACATTTCAGGTGTATAATCAATAAATAAACCTATTTCTGAAATACCTGCATTGTTAACTAATATATCAAGCCTGCCAAACTTATTTAATGTGAAATCCATAGCTTTTTTGCAAGCTTCATAATCACTTATGTCCCACTTTTGCATTACTGCATAGCCGCCTGCGGCTTTTATCATATTTAAAGTTTCTGTTGCTCCGATTTCATCGCTGGAATAATTTATGACTACTGAAGCGCCGTTTTTAGAAAGATTTAAAGCTATAGCTCTTCCAATACCTCTGGAAGAGCCTGTTATAATAGCGACTTTACCTGTTAAATTCATATATAGTACCTATATCTTTTCTGAAGTACATATCTTTAAAAGATACTTTTTTAAGGTTGTCATAAGCTTTTTTCTTCGCTTCTTCAGCAGTATCTCCAAGAGATTGAACACAGAGAACTCTGCCGCCTGACGTAACAAGCTTTGAATCTTTTTCTACTGCTCCGGCAACAAATACTTTTCCACTATTCATTTTCTCGCAGCTTATTTCATAACCTTTTGCATAAGAAGCTGGATAACCACCAGATGCAGCAACGATGCAACAGCTGCTTTGTTTCTTCCATGTCAGTTTAAAGTTTGATAAATCTTTCTTTAACGCGCTTTGAATGAGTTCAACTAAGTCACTTTCCATAATTGGAAGAACAGCCTGAGTTTCAGGATCACCAAGTCTTACATTGTACTCGAGAAGGTATACACCTTTCTTTGTTATCATGACTCCAAAGAAAATTATACCTATATAGTCAAGATTCTCACCTTTTATTCCTTTTAGAGTAGGCTGTAAGATATCCCTATCAAAGCTTTCTAATACATCATTGGTGCAGTATGGATTAGGTGCTATAGCTCCCATTCCCCCAGTATTAGGACCCTTGTTTTCATCGTAAATCTGCTTATGATCCTTAGAAGATATGAAAGGAATAATAGTATTTCCATCTGTTATAGATAGAATGGAAGCTTCCACTCCATCTAGGAATTCCTCTATTACTACCTTTTTACCTGAACCAGCAAAAATATCATTAATCATAAAATCTTTAAGAGTACTTTCAGCATCAGCAGCATTTTCACAGATTACAACGCCTTTTCCAGCTGCTAGGCCATCAGCTTTAACAACTACAGGATAGCAGCAGTTTTTTATGTATTCAAGAGCAGGCTTTATTTGGTCAAACGAAGCATATTCAGCAGTTTTAACACCATACTTCTTCATGAAATCCTTTGAGTAAATCTTGCTGCCCTCAAGTTTAGCGGCTTCTTTGGATGGTCCAAAGATAGCTAAGCCATTTTTTCTAAATTCATCAACGAATCCCTTTGTAAGAGGTTCCTCTGGTCCTACTATTGTAAGCTCAACGTGGTTATCTTTTGCGAAAGATATTAATTCATTCAGGTTAGTGAGAGGTATGTTCTCACATTTATCTTCGAAAAAAGTTCCGCCGTTTCCTGGAGCACAGTATACTTTTTCTACAGTACTGTTTTGAGCTACTTTCCAGGCTATAGCATGTTCGCGTCCGCCAGAACCAATAACTAATATTTTCATAACAGGCTCCTTTCTAAATGACTTAAGTTTATATATTACCACACAATATTATAACAGAAACTGATTTCATTATTTTAGAATTTTAACTTTATTATTGTTAAGCTCTACTTTATGCTCAGAAATTAGTTTAAGTGCAGTAGGGAGTGCTATATGTTCCTCAATTAGTACTCTTTTCTGAAGCATTTCCGCAGTATCTTCATAATAAACGGGGACTGTCCTTTGCAGGATTATCGGACCCGAATCTGTTCCTTCATCAACAAAATGAACGGTACAGCCTGATACTTTAACACCGCTCTCGATTGCTGCTTCATGTACTTTTATACCATACATGCCATTACCACAGAAACTAGGGATTAGGGAAGGATGAATATTTATTATTCTTCCCTCAAATTTTTTTAATATATCCCCTCTTAATATAGACAAAAATCCTGCTAGAACTATAAAGTCAACCTTATTTTCTATAACTGAAAGTATTGTGTCAGATAATTTCTCTTTATATTCTTTCTTATCAAATATATACGTTTTTATTCCGTTTTTTTCAGCTCTCTCTATACCAAAAGCATTATTTTTATCGGAAATAACGAAGCTTATTTCACACTGCAGTTCTTTAGAATTTACAGCATCTATTATTGACTGAAGATTGCTTCCGCTGCCGGATATAAGCACTGCTATTTTAAGCAAACTCCGTCACCTCCAGCTGAAATATAGCCTATTTCGTAGGCATCTTCACCTTTGGCTTTTAGTGATTTTATAACATTATCAGCATCTTCTTTTGCTACACAAAGTACAAAACCTATACCCATATTAAATGTATTATACATATGAGTTTCATCTACTCCCAAAGATATTATATGGTCAAATATAGCAGGTTTAGGAAAACTATTTTTATTAATTACAGCTGTAAGCTTATCTTTAAACATTCTTGGAATATTTTCAATAAACCCGCCGCCAGTGATGTGTGCCATGCCTTTAATGTTGAATTCTTCTATAATTTTAAGTACTGGTTTTACATATATTTTAGTAGGAGTAAGAAGTACGTCTCCTATATTCTTACCGTTAAAGTCTGTAGTTATATCAGGTATAAGTTTTCTTATAAGGGAATAACCATTGCTGTGAGGTCCAGATGATGAAAGTCCTATAAGAACATCGCCTTCTTTTATGGTACTGCCGTCTATTATCTTAGATTTATCAACTACACCGACTACGAAACCAGCTATGTCATATTCGCCTTCCGCATAAAAACCAGGCATCTCAGCTGTTTCTCCACCTACTAGTGAGCAGTCAGCTTGAAGACAGCCATCGGCTACTCCTTTAACCAAATCTGAAGAAACCTCTGCTTCCAGTTTTCCACAAGCTATATAATCAAGGAAAAAAAGAGGCTTTGCGCCATGGCATAAAACATCATTCACGCACATTGCAACACAATCTATACCTACTGTATCGTACTTTTTTTTCTTGAAAGCTATTTCAAGTTTTGTTCCAACACCATCAGTACCTGATACAAGTACCGGCCTTTTATAGCCTTCAGGTATTTCTACCATAGAAGCAAAACTGCCTATATTGTTAAGCACATAGGATTGAAGAGTTTTCGCAGCATGATCCTTTATAAGGCTTACAGATTTGTAACCCTCTTCAATATTTACTCCAGAATCTTTATAAGTAATCATAAAATTCCTACCTTTCCAATCTTTCTTTGTCAACTTCAATAGGAGTAGCTACAGGGTATACACCATTAAAGCAGCCAAGACAAAATATGTGTTTTTTTCCGAAACTTTTAAGAAGACCTTCGAGACTTATATACCCAAGGCTGTCTGCACCAGTTTGTTCTCTTATTTCTTCAACTGATAGATTAGCTCCTATAAGTTCTTTTCTATAAGCTATATCTATACCAAAATAGCACGGATATTTTACTACAGGAGATGCAACTCTGAAATGAACCTCTTTAGCTCCTGCATTTTTTAATTGTTCTACAAGTTTCCTGCTGGTAGTACCTCTTACTATGGAATCTTCAACAAGGACTACCCTTTTATCTTTCACATTTACTTTAAGTACGTTAAGTTTTATAGATACTGCTCTTTCTCTTATTTCCTGTGTCGGTGCAATAAAAGTTCTGCCTACGTATTTATTTTTAATAAAGCCTGTGCCATAAGGAATTCCCGAAGCTTCAGCATAGCCTACTGCTGCAGCAAGGCCTGAATCAGGTACACCTACAACAATATCAGCGTCTACAGGATGTTCCTCGAAAAGCGTTTTACCAGCTCTAACCCTTGATTCATATACGTTTATTCCGTCTATTACACTATCAGGACGTGCAAAATATATATATTCAAACGCACAGGTGGCGCATCCTATCTTTTCTGTAGGATTAAGTGATTTGATACCATCTTTATCTATAATAACGATCTCTCCTGCGTTTACATCTCTTACAAAATCGGCACCTATGGTATCGAGGGCACAGCTTTCAGAAGCAAGGACATAGCTATTATTTAGCTTACCTATGCACAAAGGTCTTATTCCATTAGGATCTCTTACACCTATTAATTTATCCTGCGTAAGAATAACAATAGCAAAGGAACCTTTTATGGCTTGAACTGCGTTAAACACAGCTTTTTCAATAGATTCTCCTGAATTTCTGGCAATCAAATTCAAAATAACTTCAGTATCAATAGAGGTCTGAAACATGCAGCCGCCATTTTCTAGAAGTTCTCTTATTACATCTGCATTTACTAGATTACCATTATGAGCTATAGCTATAGGACCAAGTTTATATTTAGAGAGAATAGGCTGAGCATTATTAATATTACTGGATCCTGTAGTAGAATATCTAACGTGGCCGATCGCAGCATTACCTTTAAGTTTTGATAAGTTATCTTCATTAAATACATCCGGAACAAGTCCCATACCCTTATGCCCATTTAATTCTTTGCCATCTGAGACTACTATACCAGCACTCTCCTGACCTCTGTGCTGAAGAGCATAGAGACCAAAGTAACTAACACTGGCTACATCCAAATTATCTTCTTCACTAGAAAAAATACCAAAAACTCCACATTCCTCTTTGAATTTATCGCTCAATATTTTATTCATAAACTATATCCTTTCAATATTATTTGCTATGAGAAATTCTATTGAGTATTTCGATGTAGGCATCTTCTACATTACCCAAATCCCTTCTGAATCTATCTTTATCAAGTTTCTCATTTGTTTTAGCATCCCAGAACCTGCAGGTATCTGGTGAAATTTCATCTGCAAGTACTATTTCTCCGTTATATTTTCCGAACTCAAGTTTGAAATCTATTAGTTTGATTCCAAGACCTAAGAAGAACTCTTTAAGAACATCATTTATTTTACTAGTCATAGAATAAATTGTATCAAGTTCTTCGCGGGTTGCTGCACCTATGGCTATGGCATGTGTATCGTTTATTAATGGATCTCCAAGAGCATCATCCTTATAGCTTAATTCAAAAACAGTTGTTTTAAGCTGATAACCTTCTTCAAGGCCAAGTCTTTTAGCCATGCTTCCAGCTGCTATATTCCTTACTATTACTTCTAGAGGAACTATCTGAACTTTTTTGCAAAGCTGTTCTCTATCACTTAGTTTCTTAACAAAATGAGTTTTTATTCCGTGTTTAGCTAATAGCTCGAATAACATTGAAGTTATAGAGTTATTCATAACTCCTTTATCGGAAATCTGCCCTTTCTTTTCTCCATTGAAAGCAGTTGCATCATCCTTGTAATATATTATTACTTCATCTGCTTTATTTGTAGCATATACCTTTTTAGCTTTTCCTTCATATAACATTTCTAATTTTTCCATGTTAAAATTCCACTCCTTCATTGTTATCCTTTATAAATTTATCTTTCATATCTTTTCTATATTGAATTAATTTTTTAGCTATAGTCTCATCTTTAAGAGCTAACATTTGAACTGCTAGCATTCCTGCATTGTAGCTGTTATTTATTCCAACGGTTGCTACTGGTATTGACTTAGGCATTTGTACTATAGCAAGCAGTGAATCCATACCATTAAGTGCTGCGTTTATTGGAACCCCTATTACTGGTTTAGTAGTATGAGATGCTATAACACCTGGAAGGTGTGCTGCAAGTCCTGCACCAGCTATTATGCACTGACAGTCTTCTTTCTCAAGCTTATCTAGAACCTCTACAAGTCTCTCGGGGACTCTGTGTGCTGATAAAATGTGAGCTTCGTATTCTATGCCAAATTCCTTTAGAGCAGTGGCTGCACCTTTCATCACATCTTTGTCGGATTTACTTCCAAAGATTATTGCAACTTTCATAATTATATTCTCCTCTCAATGCTTCTATATTGATTAATTAGGAACTACGAATGAAGAGTTTATGATTAAAATTCAGCAAGGCTGTGTTTTTACTTTCATTTTTAATCCCTCATTCTTTATTATTTAAAGTATTTGACGCCAGCGTCGAATAGCTTCTGATCCTTCTCACCCATAATATTTTTATGAACAAATTGTCCACGTCTTTCACTGTGTCCCATTTTACCGAATATTCTTCCATCAGGACTAGTTATTCCTTCTATAGCATACATTGAACCATTTGGATTGAATGGCATATAGTTAACCGCATTTCCATCAAGATCAACATATTGAGTAGCCACTTGACCATTTTCAAACAATTTGTTTATGACTCTGTCAGTTCCTACAAATCTTCCTTCACCATGGGATACAGCTATTGAATGTATATCCCCAACTTTTACATTATTCAGCCAAGGAGATTTATTTGAAACTATCTTTGTATTAACTATGCAGGAAACGTGTCTGCCTATATTGTTATAGGTAAGTGTCGGAGCATCAACATCTAAATCAGTTATTTCACCATAAGGTACGAGACCAAGTTTTATTAGTGCCTGGAAGCCGTTACAGATACCAAGAATAAGACCATCTCTATTTTTTATAAGATCCATTACAGCATCTTTTAATTCTGGATTTCTAAATACATTTGCGATAAATTTTCCGGAACCTTCTGGTTCGTCACCTGCACTGAAGCCTCCTGGAATCATTAATATTTGAGATTCCCTTATAGCTTTTTCCATAGCTCTAACTGATTCCTTGATATTTTCTGGCTTTAAATTTTTAAATACGTATGTGTTGGAAACTGCACCAGCTTTTTCAAAAGCCCTAGCACTGTCATATTCACAGTTAGTTCCTGGAAAAACAGGAATGAAAACTCTAGGTTTAGCGCTGCCGATGGATAGACCAAAGCTGTGCTTATTTGTTTCATTATATAATCTTTCTTCATATGCTCTTTTTTCTTCAGAAGTTCTAGTAGGAAAAATAGTTTCCAGCGGTGAAATCCATGCTTCTATAGCTTCGTCAACTGCTATATTCATACTATTCAATTTAATCCTGCTATCTTTTGAAGTTATACCGAGAACTGAATAATCTTTTCCGGAGAACTCTTTTTCTATATTAACGTCGTCATTTAACTCTATTATGAAGGATCCATAATAAGGTATGAATAATTCTTCCTCATCAAAGCTATTGTCAAAGTTGAAACCAATTTTATTACCGAAACTCATCTTAGATACTGCTTCGCAGATACCACCGTAACGAATACTGCTGCAGGAAGCTGCTTTATGCTGCTCTATAAGCTTTGATATAAGATTAAAGTTAGTTTTTAACTTATCAAACTCAGGAAGCATTTCATCATTTATAGCTGATTTAAGTAATACAACTTTATGGTTAGCAGCTTTAAATTCTTGAGAAACTATTATATCGGCATCTTTTACAACGTCTAAGGCAAATGAAACAAGTGTAGGAGGAACATCTAAATCATTGAAACTTCCTGACATACTGTCTTTTCCGCCAATAGCTGCAATTTCAAGTTCTTCTTGAGCATGAAAAGCGCCAAGTAATGCTGCAAATGGTTTTCCCCATCTATATGGATCTGTACCAAGTCTTTCAAAATATTCCTGAAAAGTTAGTTTTGTACTTTCTAATTTACCGCCCACTGCAACTACACGTGCTGCTGATTCCACAACTGAATAAACAGCTCCATGGAATGGACTAAGTTTCGATATTTTAGGATTAAACCCATAGGACATAACTGTAGCTACTGTTGTATCACCATTTAGTACAGGAACCTTTGCGGCCATAGCTTCATTTGGAGTAAGCTGATATTTACCACCGTAAGGCATAAGTACTGTATTAGCTCCAATTGTGCTGTCAAATCTTTCAACTAAACCTTTTTGGCTACATACATTAAGCTCTGACAGTTTGTTTAGCCACGCCTCTTTAAGTGGTTTATCAGATTTTTTAGCTTTGAATATACTATCTATATCTTTAACTTCAGCTATAGCAACATCGCTGTAAGCCTTAGCTCCATTACTGTTAAGAAAATCTCTGCTTATATCAACTATTGCATTGCCTTTCCAATTAAGTACTAATCTGTTTGTATCAGTAACTGTAGCGACTGCTGTTGCTTCTAGGTTTTCGTTATTGCATAAGTTTATAAATTTATCAGCTGAATCAGCAGTTACAACAACTGCCATTCTCTCCTGAGACTCAGAGATAGCAAGCTCTGTACCGTCCAGTCCCTCATATTTTTTTGTAACTACATCCAAGTTTATATCAAGACCGTCAGCTAATTCACCAATAGCTACAGAAACTCCACCGGCTCCGAAGTCATTACATCTTTTAATTAATGTACTGACTTCTGGATTTCTAAATAGCCTTTGAATCTTTCTCTCAGTAGGAGGATTACCTTTTTGAACTTCAGCTCCACAAGTTGATATAGATTTCTCAGTATGCTTTTTAGATGAACCTGTAGCTCCGCCGCAGCCATCTCTTCCTGTACGTCCACCAAGAAGTATTACTATGTCTCCGCCAACAGGAACTTTTCTTATAACATTCTCTGCAGGGGCAGCTCCAACTACTGCGCCAATTTCCATTCTTTTAGCTATATAACCTTCATCATATACTTCGTTAACCATACCAGTAGCAAGACCTATCTGATTACCGTAGGAACTGTAACCGTGGGCAGCTTCTGTAGTTATTTTTTTCTGAGGAAGTTTACCTGAAAGTGTATCTTTGATTGAAGTTCTTGGATCCCCGCTTCCGGTTACTCTCATAGCTTGATATACATAGGAACGTCCCGAAAGTGGATCTCTTATAGCTCCTCCCAAGCAAGTTGCTGCACCACCGAAAGGTTCAATCTCAGTTGGGTGGTTGTGAGTTTCGTTTTTAAACATTATAAGCCATTCTTCATCTTTTCCGTCAATTGGTATATTAACTTTAATGCTGCAGGCATTTATTTCTTCAGATTCATCTAAATTTTTAAGTTTGCCCTGCTTTTTTAGATGTTTCATTGCTATTGTTGCTAAATCCATCAATGTCACTGGTCTATTCTTTTTTGGATATACGCTTAAATGGGAATCAAGATATTTTTTATAACTCTCTTCTATGGCCTTGTTGAAACGGCCTTCATCGATTTTTACAGATTGAATTTCTGTCTGGAATGTGGTGTGTCTACAATGGTCTGACCAATAAGTATCCAATACTCTGATTTCTGTAATGGAAGGATTTCTTTTTTCTTCATTCTTAAAATAGTGCTGGCAAAGCTTTATATCATCAAAGCTCATTGCTAAATTTAAACTTTTATATAATGATTTAAGTCCATCTAAGTCAAGATCTATGAAACCTTCTAGTATTTCTACACTTTGTGGAAGTTCATAGTTTTCTTCAAGCTTCTCTGGTTTATCTAGAGATGCTTCTCTTGAATCTACAGGATTTATATAATAATCTTTTATTTTTTTCAATTCTTCTTGAGATAAATTACCTTCTAATATAATAACTTTTGATGTATGCACAAGAGGTCGCACGCCTGCGGTAATAAGCTGAACACATTCTGCTGCGGAGTCTGCCCTCTGATCGTACTGACCAGGCAGGAATTCGGTAGCAAAAGCATATTGATTTGAACTAAAAGAGAAATTTTCGTAATAAACATCGTCGACATTTTTCTCGGAAAAAATATTGTCCGCTGCAACTTTGAATTCTTCATCAGATATTCCTGATACATCATAACAATTCAAAATTCTAATCGCTTTTAAACTGTTCAGACCTAGATTTGCTTTTAGATCATTAAACAGATTCTGCGCTTCTACATTAAACCCTTTCTTTTTTTCTACGTACACTCTTCTAACATTCTTACTCATTATAAATTCACTTCTCCTTAAATATTAATAAACTGCATACTAGAGTAGATCCTGTTTTACATAAAAAAAGGCAACGAAAGGAAATTTTCTATTGACTTAAGATTTACCCATAGTAGAAAGTTTATGGCTTCCTGTAGATACTCCAAAACCTTATTATTTGGATTATATGGATATTTTATTTTTTAAATAAAATATTATTTATATAATTTTACGTATTCGACTGTAGAACAATATTGTCAAAGTGATAATTGTTGCTACACAAATATATTAACATCAATTAAGAACTGTGTCAATAATCAAGCTTAAAAATATAATATTATTCGCACTGGTACGAATAATATTATATTTTTAAGCTCCTAAAATAAGATAAAATGCAATTATCATTTTTGTTGTGAAACTCTTAAAAACATATAATCTTGGTTCAAGAAATGCTCTAAGGATGTTAGATAAAGAGATGAAAGAAAGGTATAAAAAATGAAATGTTGTGGCACAAAGGAGATATAGAGAAAATTTAGCAATTATCCGCGTCTTTTAGGCAAATTTCCGTTAAGATGGCGAATTGTTTGAGGCGCAACCGAGTTATGAACCATTAGGAAATTTGACTAAAAGATGCGGTCAAATTGCTACTGGGTTATCTAAACATGCTCATTATCATTCGCAGATAACCCGTTAAAGGCCATTTAGTCCTTTAACCAAGCGGAACTAGCCGACATAGGGTGTAACCATTTTTTATCTTTTTAACATTTCGCCTATAGCAGCTATGCTGCCAAGAGAAGATAATGTTTCATTTGGCAGTATAAGTTTGTTTGCCGGATTCTTAGCCATTTCCTGTAAAGCCTCAACTTGTTTAAGTGCAATTACAGTCTCATTAGTACCAGATTCAAGTATTGCTTTATTTACAAGAGCAATGGCTTGTGCTTGAGCTTCAGCTATTGCTTCAATTGCTTTTGCTTTACCTTCTGCTTCAAGAAGCTGAGATTCTTTTAATCCTTCAGCCCTTCGAATGTTTGCTTCCTTATCTGCTTCTGCAGTAAGGATCTTAGCCTGCTTTTCTCCTTCAGCCTTAGCTATTTCAGACTGCTTTTGACCTTCAGCTTGAAGTATTACAGCTCTTTTATCTCTTTCAGCTTTCATCTGTTTTTCCATTGCTTGCTGTATTTCAGCCGGCGGAATAATATTTTTTATCTCTACTGATAATATTTTTATTCCATAAGCATCTGTAACTTCATCTATTATTTGTAAAAGTCTTGAATTGATTTGATCTCTTCCTGACAGAACTTCATCTAATGTCATATCTCCCACTATGTTTCTCATATTGGTTATAGTTGAATAAATAATACCATGAGTGAAGTTTTCTATATTATATACTGCATCCTTTGGGTTCATAATTTTGTAGAAAATAACATTATCAATAGAAATCTTTACATTATCTTTTGTTATAACGTTTTGCGGTTCTATATCAAGTATCTGCTGTTTTGTAGATACTCTCTTTCTTATGAAATCTGCAAAGGGTATAACAAGATGCCAGCCTGGTTCCAGTATTTTATTAAATTGTCCGAACCTTTCAAGAACAAAAACGTAACCTGTGTTTACTACCTTTATTGAAGATAGTAAGCCAATGATGATTATTAATGCTAACACTAATAAAAAAATAATCATTATATTTCAACTCCTTAATAAATTAAATTTTTTTGACCACTAGTTTATTGCCTTCTATACCAGTTATCTCGATTTTATCACCCTTTTTAATTGCTTCCCCGCTGTTTTTTAGTGTCCAGTAGATACCATCAACTTTTACTGTTGTTTTATCTGAAAAATCACTTTCGGCTGTAAGAACTCTGCCTATATAGCTTTCCTCCATAGTCGGAATTTTCTTAACTGTACTTTTTATTGTTTTTTTAGCTAGTGGATATCCTACTGCCATGAAAACAGCAGATACTAATACAAAAGTTAGTATTTGTATTGTAACATTATATCCTGTAATATTAGCTATACAAGCTGCTATAGAGCCTACTGTGAACCATACAAATATAAACGTACTTGTAAAAATGTCAATAAATAGCGCCACAAAGCCTATAACGATCCAAATTACTAATAATGAGTCCATTGTTATAACCTCCCTTTTTATTTAAATCTATTATAATATATATATATCGGAAAATAAATAGACTAACTTGTTTAGATAAGTGCATCCTTTATATTGTGTAGACACTTTAAAGTAAACAATAGTATAATTGATATATGAATGTTAAATTAATTTATATACAACATAAGTATATTGCGAACCAGCAATAGGAGCGTTGACCGCTCGGTCAACGCTCCCTGCGGGCTCTGTAAATTATATAGATTGCTAGTTTTAAAGTACCGTCTCTAAAATTTCTACACGTTAATTTTACAGACGTTATTTGATGAAGTTGTATCTTTAATTTTTCTTCGTAGATTATTAAGTGTGATCTTAATTATAAAGAGAGTTAAAGGCTTCTCTTCAATATGGAAACTGTTATAATTAACTTTCTTTTAATAATCCAACTACTTAAAAGCCTATTAATCGTGACAGGGCTCTACGAAGAAGCAGGTCTTCGAAGCCAAGACCTGTCCTGCTTAGATAGCTTTTTAAGGTTATCTCTATTAAAATGGATATTAGTTTTAGCAATTTCCAAATTAAAAAGAGGTTTTTTATCTTTCTAAAAAATTAGCGATGCACTTTAGTTTTCTTCGAAGAAATTAAAAAATTGTTATTCCATAGAATAACGTTTATCCAATAGCACTTAGTTTATATTTAAAAGATACATTAAATAATTAACAGCTATTTAATTTACAGAAC
>NZ_MZGV01000080.1 GCF_002029235.1 Clostridium oryzae | reverse complement strand
CCCTCTATGAGGCAGGTTACCCACGTGTTACTCACCCGTCCGCCGCTAGAGACCGAAGTCTCTCGCTCGACTTGCATGTGTTAGGCACGCCGCCAGCGTTCGTCCTGAGCCAGGATCAAACTCTCAATTTAAAAGTTTGTCTTGCTCTTACTTACTTTATCTCAAGTATCTCTTTCGAGATCTCTCAGAATTGTCGGTTTATTTTACCTTTTTCCTCTGTTCAATTTTCAAAGACCATAGTCATTTCAATATAAACTTCGCATTACTTTGTCAGCTGCGTCGCTGTGGTGCTCATTGGCAATTAGCCAACTCCGCTCCGCGCTCCTTGCTTTCGCGTACTGCTCGTTTCTATTGAAACTCCAAAGAGTGCTAACATCTAGTTGACGTTTCTACGTCTTCCTTTAAATTAAGCATTTCTTTGTTTCTACTGTTTTCGCTAACCTGTCGTTAAGCGACTTTTACATCTTAGCATGTCCATTTCTTAATGTCAAGACATTTTTCGAAGTTTTTTTACTTCGTTTTCGGACAGCTTTCATATATTAACATGGTTGTTTTTCCGTGTCAATATATTTTTTGAAGTATTTTTTATTGGACTTTCCTTCCGGAAACCCCTCGTCTGTACTTCAGCACCAGACGGTTTTTATATAATATCACATTACCTGCATATGTTCTCTATTAGATTCATGTTTTAATAAGTTTATGCTGTGTATAATCATTTATTCGTCATTTTTCTTTATATATGGCATATTGATACACATGGAACTGTTTTATGCAATAAATACATCAACCAATGTAATATAAAGGTGTTTCCGCACCAATTTAGGAAACACCTTTTCTTCTTATCTGTTATGTTACAGTTTATATATTCACTTTTCAATAAATATTATTCTGCAGTTCAGAAATTAATTATTTATAATAATTTGTCTTGCTTTAAGTATTGAAGAAGCACTCATTGAAAATTCATCGAGGCCATATTCCAGTAGTGTAGTTATAGCTTCTTCATCTCCAGCCATTTCTCCGCACATGCCGCACCATTTTCCTTCTTTATGTGCTGCATCTATAGCCATTCTTATCAATCTAAGAACTGCAGGATGCATAGGATTGTAAAGATATGATACACTTTCATTCATTCTATCTACCGCAACAGTATATTGAATAAGGTCATTCGTGCCGATACTAAAGAAATCAACATGTTTTGCAAGTTCATCAGCAATAATGGCTGCAGCAGGTATTTCTATCATAATTCCTATTTCAATATTCTCGTTATATGATTTGCCTTCACTGCTAAGTTCTTTCATACATTCTTTCAGAACATCCTTAGCTTTTATTGTTTCCTCTAACGAACTTATCATCGGAAACATGATCTGAATTCTTCCATGTGCTGATGCTCTAAGAATTGCTCTAAGCTGGGTTTTAAAGATATCCTGCCTGTCAAGACATAACCTTATAGCTCTATAGCCTAGGAATGGATTCATTTCTACCTGAAGCGGCAAATATGACAATTTCTTGTCTCCACCGATATCTAGAGTTCTGATTACTACAGGCTTTCCTTCCATCTTCTCAGCCACATATTTATATGCTTCATATTGTTCTTCTTCGGAAGGTAACTCCCCCCTATCCATATATAAAAACTCCGTTCTAAAAAGGCCTATTCCCTCGCCGCCATTTTCTATAACTTTATGCACATCCTGCGGAGCTCCTATGTTTCCTGCAACTATTACTTCTTTTCCTGCTTTGGTTACAGTTTTTGTATTAGCAAGTTTTTTAAGTTCCAACTTTTCTTTCTGAAGTTCCAATTTCTTCTTTTCATATATTTTTATAGTCTCTTTATCTGGGTTTATAATGACTTTTCCGGCTACTCCATCTACAATAACTATATCCCCAGTTTTTACGCTTAAGGTAATATCCTCTATGCCTACCACCGCTGGAATTTCTAATGTTCTTGCCATAATAGCACTATGAGATGTTCGTCCTCCTATATCTGTTAAAAAACCGATTACCTTATTTTTATCTAGTTGTGCAGTATCCGAAGGTGTTAAATCATGAGCTACTACAACTGTATTATCTTCAAGGTTATCTAAACTAGCATAAATACTTCCTGTAAGATTTCTAAGTAGCCTGTCCTTTACATCTCTTAAGTCAGCCGCTCTTTCTCTCATGTATTCATCTTCCATATCTGAAAACATGTCCAAATACATATCCATAACTGTATTAACTGCAATTTCAGCATTTAACTGTTCTGATTCTATATTTTGCATTGCAGCACCAATAAATTCCGGATCATCAAGTATCATAAGATGACTCTCAAAAACCTCAGCTTCACCTTCCCCGATTTCGGAAGCTGTCCTTTCCTTAATTTCTAAAAGCTGCTGCCTTGATTTTTCTATAGCTTCTTCAAGCCGCCTTTTCTCTTCCTCTTTATCTATTTCTGTCTTTTTTGCTATAACTATTTGTTCATTAACTTTCAAAAAAACTCTTCCAATGGCATAACCACTTGAAGCAGCAATTCCCTTTTTCATCATATCGCCTCTCACTTACAAATTCTATTCCTCACCAAATTTAGATTCCACTAGCTTTATCAATGTGTCAACTGCCTCAGCAGCATCATCACCATCAGCTGAAATAGTAATATTACTATCCTTTGTTATTCCTAATGATAAAATATTAAGCATTGATTTTGCATTACCTTTGCTTGTACCTTTAGAAACCATTATGTTAGATTTAAACTTTGATGCCGTACTTACAAACAAAGAGGCTGGTCTCGCATGTATCCCCGAATTATTCATTACTATTATATCTTTTGATATCATTATTTTATCCTCCTAGAAATAGTATTAATATCTATGTAATATATTAAAGCAATTTCTATGCCAAATTAGTCCTCATATATAAAAAAACTTAAGATTGGGTCAAATAGTGATTTTGTCAGTATAACAAAAATAGCTGAATTCATATTATTCATTGTTATCGTTGATAAATTTTATCATATTTTAAACCTCTTTTATCTTTTTTCTATTGCAAGTAAAGCTGTATATAGCGAATTTACTTCATTGAAGGCATTGATATTTTTTATCAACTTTATAATTATAATATTGCTATTTTTATCAACAAATTTATTTTATTAATTCCATTACCGTTCTATCTTAATTCACTAACTTCAGAATTTATTATCGTTTCTTTTTTAAGGATTATCTTTTTTGCTTTATATAATAGTATCTTAGCATTAGCCAAAGATTATCCACAATTGGTAAAACACATAATTTCCTTAAGACTGAAAAAATTTGATCACAGTTGCTGCTGTCACTCAATCACAATAATAAAAATAATTAATATTTTTTTCTCTTGCTTGAAGACATTATTCCCATGCCTTCCCTATACTTTGCTACAGTTCTCCTAGATATCTCTATTTTTCTGCTGACCAATATATCACATATATCTTGATCAGACATTGGCTTGGATTTATCTTCATTATCAATCATCTTCTTTATTTCAGTTTTAATATGATTTATTGATACATTATCATCTGTTAATTTTGACTCTATGCCAGTAGAAAATAAATCTTTTATTTTTACAGTTCCATAGGGAGTACCTATATATTTATCTCTTATGGCTCTGCTTACAGTGGATTCGTGAATTTCCAACCTTGATGCTATATCTGCAATTATCATAGGCTTTAAATATTGCTCTCCAGCTTCAAAATATTTTCGCTGAATGTCAATTATAACCATTAAAATGTTATATATAGTTTTATTTCTATTCTCTATGCCCTTTATTAAATAAACAGCACTATTGAGTTTATTTTTTATAAACTCAGACACTTCTTCATTTGTCTGAGTTTTAATGAGCTTCTTATAACTTTCACTAATAGTTAACCTTGGAAGAAAGTTATCGTTCATTATAATATAAAAATCATCCCCGATACTTTTAATATAAGCCTCAGGTATAACAAAACTTTCAAGTTCTCCAGTAAAAAATCCTCTTGAAGGCTTTGGTTCTAAAGTTTTTATTAGATCACAATATTCCTGAGTTTTCTTCGTATCTATTCCTAGATTTTTAGCTATCTGCTTAATTTTATTTTGAGCAACAAGTTCTAAGTAATCATCTATTATCTTATATATTTTAGGTTCCTCTATACCACTATTAATTAACTGTATTTTTAAACATTCTTTCAAATTTCTAGCTGCTATACCGCATGGCTGAAGATTTTGTACTAGTGTAAGGGCATAGTTCGCTTCTTCAATAGAAATTCGTAAATTGCCAGCTACTTCCTCAACTGTGCAATCTAAATATCCTCTATCATCAAGATTATCTACTATATAATTACATGCACGAATAACTTGATTTTCTTCTTGTAAATCAATAATTTGTTCAGATAAATATTGTCTTAATGTACCTTTTTCTTTAATAAAACTTATTATTTCTTTACGTTCATTCGATGCAGTGTTATAAGTTGTCTCACTAAAATCATCCTTATCCATAGTATTAATAAGCATATTAAAGTCAATATCTTCGTTCTCTACTAAATAATCATCATTCATCTGTATATCATCTTCTTGAGTCGTTTCAAGCAGCGGATTTTCCTCCAATTCTTTAGTCACTTCCTGCTTAAGTTCAACTATTGGCATCTGAAGTATTTTCAATGATTGCTGCATTTCATGTGTAAGTATAAGTTTTTGCTGTTGTTGTATATTCTGAAACATACCAATATCCATTACGGACACCCCTTAAGTTAATTATTCTAATCGTTACCATTAGTGCTCAACTTATAGATTCTAGTTATCAACAATACAGTTTTCACAACCAGAATATTTCTCATCGAAAAACTCGTAGAAAATATAAATCATTCATATTATAATTATACTAATATTATTTATCAACTATCAACTCATTATGATATTTATATTAGTCAACTCCAAGGAGGGTAAAATGATTAAACATGCAGTTACAATTACTAATCCATTAGGCATTCATGTAAGAATTGCAGCAGAAATAGTTCATCATGCAGATGTGTTAAAACGAAAATATAATACTAGTTTATATGTAAGGAAATCCACAGATTCAGCTCCAATAGCCATTAGTATGATTGCTTTGCTGTCTCTGAGAATCGAAAAAGATGATATCGTGGAAGTTTCCTGTAAGGAAGATAGTGTTGAAGGAAGAAATGCTGTTATAGAGCTTAGTAATTATATAAGCAGGCTAGTTACAGATAAAAATGAGAACATGTACAAATTAGATAATATAATGGTACAAAGCAATATAGCTAATGAACAGATTCTGCAAAGCATCTCTGTAGGAATAGTAGTTGTTGATATAAATTCTTCCATAGTATCAATGAATAATTATGGTCTTAAGTTTCTAAACATGACTTTAGAAGAAGTAATAGGGAAAAATGTCTCAGATATTATTCCAACTTCAGATCTTTCAACAGTAATAAATAGTAGAAAAAAACACATAGGTACAACTCAAATTATTAACAATAAAGAAGTTTTAGTTACAAGATCTCCTATTTTTTCAGAAAATAAAGTTATTGGAGCGGTAGGAGTATTTCAGGATATTTCAGAATTAGTAGCAGTAAAAGAGTTAAATGAAAAATTTAGTAAGATACTTGAATGCAGCAGTGATTTAATTTGCTTTGTGGATGAGAATAGAAAAATAAGTTATTTAAATCCCTCGTATATGAAATATCTGCCACTCTCAAGTCAAGACGCATTAGGAAAAGATCTTAAGGATATATCTGCTGATGGACTCCGAATGAAAGTATTCAATACTAGAGAAAAAGTTGAAAATTATGTCTACCAAAAGGAAAACATTGATTTAATTTGTACTATAGAGCCTTTATTTATTGATAGAACTTTTAAAGGCATAATTTCGATTTTAAAACCAGTAGATCAAATTAAAAATTTATTATTAAAACTTGAACACTCTCAAGAAGAGTTAAATTATTATAAAAAAGAACTATTAAGACATTCAAAATTAAGTAACTCATTTGCGGACATAATAGGTTCCAACAGCAGCTTACAAGACAGCATTTTAATGGCTGAAAAGGCTTCTAAATCAATTTCTACGGTTCTTATCCGCGGAGAAAGCGGCACTGGAAAAGAATTGGTGGCAAAAGCGATCCACAACAACAGTAATCGCAAAGATAAGCCTTTTATAAGAGTCAACTGCGCTGCAATTCCAGAAAATTTGCTTGAAAGTGAATTATTCGGGTATGAAAAAGGAGCTTTTACAGGAGCTGTTAAAAACAAGCCTGGTAAATTTGCATTGGCTGACGGAGGAACTATTTTTCTCGATGAAATCGGAGATATGCCTATTTCAATGCAGGTTAAACTACTTAGAGTTCTACAAGAAAAAGAGTTTGAAAGTGTTGGCGGTATTGTTACCCAAAAAGTTGATACAAGAGTAATTGCCGCTACTAACAGGCCTCTTGAAGAAATGCTTAAAAGTGGTGAATTTAGAGAAGACCTATACTACAGACTAAATGTAATAACCATAATGCTTCCGCCTTTAAAAAGCAGAAAAGAGGATATATGTGAATTAACCGAGTATTTTATTAAAAAAATTAATAAAAAACTAGATAAGAATATTAAAGGAATCAGCAAGGAAGCTCTTAACTATTTGCATGACTACAATTGGCCAGGCAACATAAGAGAGCTTGAAAACATTATAGAACGTGCAATAAACATGTGTGAGAGTTCAGTTATAACTGAAAAAGATCTTCCTATTTATCTAACTAATATCATTCCTCAAAAGGAGTATACTCTAAGTTTTTCTGATGGGGATTTGCTTACAATGAAAGAATATGAAAAAGAAATAATATCTGCTGCGATGAAAAAATATAAAAGTTACAATAAGGCAGGAAAGGTTCTAGGTTTAACCCATAGAACCATATCATTAAAATGTGAAAAATATGGAATACCACATGAAAACTAAAAACTCAGCGGTTCTTACTTATTAAAGAATCGCTGAGTTTATTTCTTTCTTCTGATAAATTATTGCCTTGTTTCATTAATCATTAACAGTTCCAACTCTGTAAACACTTGCACAATATGTATAATGCCGTCGAACACTGGCTGCTTTTTTGCATATTATGTATTAGTGAATGCAATCAAATTTTGGAATTGCATTTACAATACAAAAGAGGTGATAAATTATGTCCGACCCTAAATTTACAGCACTACCAAAAAATAAAGATTTTTTGGATTACCTTGAATCAATAAAGCAGGGCAATGTATTGTCTTCCACTGAATCCAAACATTCTCTTGGTTCAGTACCTCCGGTTGTAGAACTACCAAAGTATCAAGTAAAACAAGATCAAAATGCAGAATTTCCTTCATACTATGACCTGCGTTCTGAAGGTAGGGTTACTCCTGTAAAAAATCAAAACCCTTTAGGAACCTGTTGGGCATTTGCTACGTTCGGTTCGCTGGAATCTAACCTTCTTCCAAATGAATTTACTGACCTTTCTGAAAATAATTTAATTAATAATCATGGATTTGATTGGACAGTTGACCAAGGAGGCAATCACGTTTTATCATCTGCCTATCTTACAAGATGGAGCGGTCCTATGGATGAAAAAGATGATCCTTATGCCGGTCAGGTGCATCCATCACCTTCTGATATTTATCCTATTAAGCATATACAGGAAATAAGATTGCTTCCCGCTAGACAAAATTATACTGATAATGATTATATAAAAAATGTACTAGTAAATTACGGTGCAATTCACGCAAGTATGCTATGGGACGATAATTATTATGATGAAAACTCAAATGCATATTACTATAATATTGCAGGCACTGGTACTAATCATGCAGTAACCATTATAGGATGGGATAATAATTTCAGCAGTTCTTACTTTAGTATCACTCCTCCAGGCGATGGAGCTTTTATAATCGAAAACAGTTGGGGTACAGACTGGGGAAGCAACGGTTATTTTTATATATCCTATTATGACGAAAGATTCGTTCCTAGAGCAGCGTATACCATTGCAGAATCAACTAATAACTATAAAGATATTTATCAATATGACCAATTTGGTTTTATAAATTCTTTAGGCTATACTGATTCAAGAAGTATATGGATGGCTAATATGTTTACTGCAATTTCAGATAATCCATTAACAGCAGTAAGTTTTTATACTCTATACCCCTCAACAGAATGCACTATCGAAGTTTATACAAATTGTCAAGACTTACCTGCCAGCGGCCAATTAGCAGCAACTAAGTCCTTTACTTCCAATATGATTGGTTATCAAACAGTGAAACTAGATAGTCCATTAGCAATAGCAAATGGAACGAAATTTTCTATAGTAGTTAATCTTACTGTTCCAGCAGGGTATACAAGCTATGCTGCTGTAGAAGAAAAAATAGAAGGATTCAGCAGTAATGTAACAATAAATCCAGGCGAAAGTTTTCTTAGTAGTGATAAAGTTTCCTGGTTCGATCTTTCTCAGCAGCCTCCTTACGGGAACGTATGCCTAAAAGCCTTTACAGAATATATTCCTACTGCTGCAATTGTGAGCTTTGAGCCACTTACGAAAATAGTAACTAAACTGCCAACCTCAGAGTATAGTGATAATTTTATTATCAAAGTAATTATTAAATCCCTTCCAAGTGGACAAAATGTTCTTGGATTTCATGACACAGTAAGCTTTGATGCAAATTTATTACAGGCTGTTGGTTGTGAGATACCATCGGATTGTTTATTAAATCCAATTATAGGTGAGCCCATAATTGATATTAATAATCTATCAGGGACTATCGATTTCAATCTAGCTAGATCAGATACTGCATATCCCTCTAGTGATGGCGTTGTCTTTAATATAACATTAAAAGCTAAAGATAACGGAACAGCATCCCTATCTCACTCAATAGCTGATTTGAGAGACGATCAGGGTAACCCAATACTTGTATCAGCTGAAAATTGCAGTATTGACATCATTAGCAGCTTTATAGGTGATTTTAACTATGACGGCAAAATTGATTTTGAAGATCTGTTATTATTTGCCAAAGCATGGAATCATAAAACAGGAGATATTGGCTGGGAAAATGCTACTGCTGGTTTATATGGAACACCTTACAAAGAAAAAGATATCGGACCAGCTACCGGAACTCCACCTGATTTAAATGTCACTCCTGATAATATAGTTGACTTAAAAGATTATCTAGTATTTGTCGAGATGTGGAAGTGGATATGGAGAAGTTAAGGAACCCCGTAAGCTGAAAATTCTATACTCTTCTGTACCCACAAAGAAGGAGCTGACTTAAAATCAGCTCCTTACTTTTTTAGTCTCTAGGAAACTATATCTCCATATACTAAACCTCTAGTACCTGTGGCAACATAAATGCGTCCAAACACTCTTGGATCACCAGTAATAGAACGAATATCACCATATTGATGCTTATCGTCATTTATTCTAAGCCAAGTTGTTCCTTCATCATGGGATCTATAAAAACCATATTCTCCGTTTATCGTTCCACTTGTGAAAAGAGTTTTGATTTCACTTCCATACATTGGTTTTCCAAGTCCAATTCTCTTTATGTAGTCACCAGGCTCTGAAACTCTATCTCCAGAAAATGAATTACTTGAACTATCATATGTAATTTTCCATAGTCCAAATTCATTCATGGCCATCCATATGGTGCCCTCTTTACCGGATTCAACTCTTATCTCATAATCCTGTTTACTGTCAATACCAGCAAGATTCACTTCTGGGAATCCAACCGGTGCTTTAACTTGATTGAAGGTTGCACCTTTATCTAGACTCACATAAAAACCCTGTCCGTTTTTATTATCACTAAAGCCATAGAAAATATTAGGATTTACTCTATCCGACATCACCTTAAATTCTAAATCTGCTTCAGTAATAAGCTCACGTTTAGAATTATATACTTTAGTTTGTGTCCAGTTTTTACCTTCATCCTTTGAATATACAATTCTTGAAGCAAATATAGGAAGTCCAAGTTCCCATAGGATAGTCTCTCCGTCAGCAGATATAGCTGTCCATCCAGAAGTTACATTTGGAACCTTCAAATATTTAATTAACTCATCTAGATCATTATTGATACCAACCGGATCAGTTAATTGTTCCCAAGTACGTCCCTGATCATGAGTTATTATAAGTCCACCCTTCGTTTTACCTGTCCAGTTTCCTCTAGCTGCAGTAACTATAATGTTTGAATTGCAGTCTGGATAATCTGCATTCATTGCTGTTATCCATCTATCATTGTTACTGTTAGCAAAAGTATTTTCAGCAGGTTTATCCAGATCAGTAAATACAAAGCCGCCGTAATCTCCAATAATATCAATAACCTTAACGTCACCTGCGGTCGGGGAATATATATTTAGATGAACCGTTTCCTCTACGCCTTTATCACAGCATGCCCAAGTAACATCTTCATCTTTATCAGCCCTAGTCAGATCTTTGGTCATAAATATACCTGCCCCTGTATTAAATAGAGCCATATCACTATTAAATGGATTTATTTTCAAATCAGACATCCAGTGTATCAGCGAATCATTTCCATTATATTTAGGCTTCTGATAAGAAACATTAAAATCTATCCTTCCTACTTTTAGTCCGCACATTATTGGTTTCCAGGTTAATCCGTAATCCGTTGAACGATAAATCGTATCAGGTTTAGCTGTTATTGTAGAGCATATTAATGTCCCTGGATGATTAGGATCTGCGCAGATTCCGCTGATGCCGTAACCAACTCTCCTATCCGGCACTTCAGAATCATGATAATTGGGTTGTATTATGTTTTGAGGCGTAATGTCTAAGGCTTCTATCACTTCCCCGTTTTCATCAAGTTCAAAACGGAAAAGTGCACCATCATAGCACAGTCCTGTATCGCATCCGTAAGTATTCCAATTTGACCAGCCTATATTGTAGGCCGCATAGGATATATATAAATATTTATCTATAAAAGTTGCTCGCTGTCCAACATATCCAGGATAATCCTTTGAGCCTCCGATAACTGGTGCAGGTTCTCCTTTTAGTGGTTTAAAGGTAGCTCCCGAATCGTTACTTATATAAACACTTTGTCCACGTACATTATTTCCAGGTGAACCCATTTGTCCGTTTGTAGCAGCTATTATTCTTGTTGAACCCTTCCCTTTTCCACCGCTGGAAGGATCGATTTCTACAAAAGAAATATTTCTTTCTGATGCTTTTCCGGGATAAGCCACAGTAAGCTTAGTCCAAGTTTTGCAGCGATCGGTGGTTTTCCATAATCCATCCTCCATCGTACCCATATATAAAACATTAGAATTATTGGGATCTACTACAAGTCTTTCTCCAGTAGATCTTCCTGGTGCATTTCCATGTATTGTTGCTGTATTCCCTTTTTCATCTACTATAGGTGAATCAAAATATATCCAATGAGCACCATAGTCTTCAGAAAAAGCTATTTTATGGTTAGGATATAGGCCAACCATAGTATAAATATAGCTTGGATTCTGTCTGTCTAGTGCTATTGAAAGAGGATAAGTTTCCCAAACATCACGATCAGTAGCATGATCCACTAATGATATCCAGCTTTCCTTTTCAAAATCATATCTATAATTCCCTCCAATGTCTGTCCTGCAATATAGAATGTTAGGTGTTGTTGGATGAAAAACAAAACCTGTAACAAATCCACCTCCAGGTACAGAGATCGGTTTATACACATATTTTTCTGCCATTCTTGTTACCTCCCTTTAAAAAGATTGTAAATATATAAATTGTGAACTAAAAGTAAAGAGAAAAGAGTAAAGAGAAAAATGAAGGTTAAAATTCAGCAGTGCTGAATTTTGATTGTATAGATAATCTTAATTATTTTAATAATCCTTTTGGAATACTAGGTATAGTCCTAGTTTTTAAAAAGTTATCTGCTGCTTATCAGATTTAAATTCTCAGAAATTCTGCACAGCAGAGTTTCGTCCTTCACTTTTCTCTCTTCTCTTTACTCTTTTCTCTTATCTTAGTTTGCATTACATTTAATTTTTCACCTTCATTCCTCATTTTCTAATTCTTAATCATTAATATATAGGATAATCCTTCTCTGCTCTTATAAATAAAGGAATTTCATCAATTGGTGCTTCCACAGTAATAGTTTGACCACCTTGTAATATCTCATTAGTCTTAGCATTCTTCCAGGCTTGATTTTTAGGAAGATAAACTTCTCTGCTTCTCTGACCTAACTCAAATACAGGTGCTACAAGAATATCAGGGCCGAACATATATTGTGTCTCTGCATTCCAGCAAGCGGCATCCTCCGGGAATTCATAGAACATCGTACGCATTACTGGTGTTCCTTTTTCATGAGCTTCTTCCATACAGGTTCTTATATATGGGCGAAGTCTCTCGCGCATCTCAATATAGTTTTTCATAATTTCATAATTCTCTTCTCCAAAGCTCCAGATTTCATTATCACTGCCTGTAAACATCTGTGTTACACCGTCAATAACCGCCTGCTCTGGCTCAATATGCGGAACACGTTCGCCATGTAGACGGAATACTGGCGAGAACACACCAAATGCAAACCAGCGAAGCAGTAATTCATGGAAATTCTTGTCCTCTACATATCCACCTAGAAATCCTCCAATATCTGTTGTCCACCAAGGGATACCGGCTATACCCATATTTAGTCCGATTTGAAGCTGTTCCCTCATAGCTCTAAAGGTTGAGGAAACATCGCCTGACCATATAAGTGCACCGTATCTCTGACTACCTGCCCATGCAGAACGTACTAAGTTACAGATGTTCTTTTGGCCTTCAGCAGTCATTCCATCATAGTAGCCTTTTGCATACATAGCCGGATATATATTGGTACACTGAAGGGCTGGACCCTGATAGTATCTATAGTTATCAAAATCATAAGGACCATATTCAGGCTCAGCTTCATCTAACCAGAACAAACGGACCCCCTTATCATAATAGTTCTTCTTGGAAACCTGCCATACATATTCTCTTGCACCAGGGTGTGTAGCATCAAAAAATACAGTCTCTCCCATCCAATTCATATTTATGTTCATACCTCTGTCAGCTGAGACTAAATATCCTTCTTTAGACATATGTTCAAAATTTTCTGAGCGACTGTCCACAGTAGGCCATACGGATACCATAAGTTCAATGCCCATATCCTTTAATTCAGCTATCATCGCATCAGGATCCGGCCAATCTCTTGGTTCGAATTTGAAATCCCCCTGCTTTGTCCAATGGAAGAAATCAATAACTATAACATCTATAGGAATACCACGGCGTTTATATTCTCTAGCTACTTTAAGCAGTTCATCTTGTGTACGATACCTAAGCTTACATTGCCAGAAACCCATCCCGTATTCAGGCATCATAGGAACCTTTCCAACAGCATCTGCATACTGCTGTTCTATCTGAGCAGGAGTTTTACCAGCCGTAATGAAATAATCCAGCTTCTTTGTATTTTCAGCAACCCATTCAGTACGGTTAGTAGCAAAAGTCACAGTTCCAATTGCAGGATTGTTCCAAAGCAAACCATACCCTCTATTTGATAACATGAATGGTACACTTGCCTGACCATTACGATGAGCTAATTCTAAAGTAGCTCCTTTCTTATTCAAAACCTTTTCCTGGTATTGTCCAAGTCCATAAATCCTTTCATCATCATAGGCTTCAAAACGTAACGTTATTCTATAATCACTAGTTCCAATAATAGGTTTTAGTTCCCTGCCCTCAATACGCAGCGGTATACAATATCTATCGATGCGCTCTCTATCACGCCAATACTCTTCCGTAAGTATCCTTCCGTCACTGTTTTTGAAAGTAAGCCATCCTTCACCATTAAAAGAAGCTATTATTTCACCATTTTGAATAGAAGCTATTTGAGTCTTTTGAGCTTTTTCAGCTCTTTCCTCTTCTTTTATCCAAGGTTCTGCTAGTTCAATATCATCTATAGATATTTTAGCTGAAGCAGCTTTAGGTGTATCAATAAGTGCCCAATCATTGGTATCCATATTTGCTTCTTTAGTTACACGAACGCGCAGAGAATTTTCTCCCCATGGTTCTATCCAAATAGTTTCAACGCCAGCTCTTCCTATTAAACGATTTCCACTTTGCGTAAATCTCATCTTTCTCCTCCTCATATATACGAATTTATGCAGATAACAAATTTCAGCTATTAATTTACATGCAATAAAAGATCCTTTACATTTGATATTTTGTCTCATGCGGATTAATTTTTCTTATTTATTATCTATAATATTGTTACTAAAGTATTTATTATCTATAATTGTATTATATTCATTATTTATAACTAATACTTTAAGTAAATTGCTAATTAATAACACAATATTGTTAATAAGGGGGATAAAGCTTGAAATCTAAAATGTTTCTTAAAGAAAAAACCATACATGGCACAGCACTCGTACCTATTGCAATTCATCATTTAAGTTATAGTTCAAATATAGATAACTTTTTTTATCTGCACTGGCACTATGAATTTGAGTTTATTGTAGTATTAGAAGGTGCAATTGTCTACACGATTGAAGACAAAGAATATCGAGTCATGGCCGGGCAAGGCTTGTATATTCATTCTAATCAGTTGCATGCTGCAAGGTCCTATAATGGAATGCATTGTGAAGCGTGTGTAGTGCTGTTTCATCCAAATTTATTTGGTAACAATAAGCAAGGAGCTACATATTCAAAATTTGTCTATCCAATTTTAAATAGTCAAATTGAATTTGATAATTATTTTAAACCTGAAAAGCCTTGGCAAAAATCAGTGATTGAATTAATTAAGAAAATAGATGAGTTGAGAGATTTAAGTTTGTCTGAAAATGAACTGCTTCTAAAAAGCAGGTTATTTGAGATATGGCATTTGTGCTACCAAAATTCAATACCAACTTCTCCTAAGCTTAAGGAAAAGAAAAACTATAAAATAGAAAGAATGCAGCCTGTATTGGATTATATACATACTAATTATAAGGAGGAAATTTCGTTAATGGATTTGGCTAAAATTCTTCCTATGAGTGAAGGACAATTCTGTCACACCTTCAAGGAAGTAATGAACATGCCCCCTATTGCGTATGTTATTCGCTACAGAATTTTGCAAAGCTGCAGTCTGCTTACTGAAACTGATTATAAAATAGCTGATATTGCTAGAAGCGTCGGCTTTAACAATATCAGCTATTTTAATAGAGAATTTATAAAAGCTATTGGCTGCTCGCCAAGCAAGTATAGGAAAGAAGAATAAAAATTAATGTTTTATAAACATCTTAATAATATGAAATGATTTAGCATTCACTGCGTAATCCATATTTTCTTCTACCTTTATGTGATGCTTTTGAGGTACAACATTGAAAGGCTTGTCAATTGAATTCACATCATGTTCATTCCCTTCCATGATACATACCTCACCGTCTTTACCTAAAGCAAAGTCGCTGTCTAGCTTAACATGAACAGTATGTTCTGTAGTATTTACCAGCTTTACAATTACAGCTTGCTCCTCTTTATCATAGGAAACATTAAAGGGTATTTCTTCTTCATCATTTATTACTTGTAATACATCTGTTCCCATAAATGTACTATACATTTTCTGAACATAGTAGCTAGGACTTCCATATGAATGTTCACCATCAAACCATATCATATCAGGAGACCACTGCACATAGCCTAATCTTGCGAAAAGCGGTGCATAACATGCAAGTACCACTACATCAGCGTTTCTCTCGATTCCAGTAAGAAATGCAGCTTCTGAAAGAGCCGCACCCCAGTTATTAATGCAATTGTCATTATGAGCTGCATACTCTCCTGCAAACACTTTAACATCTCTTGGATACTTGTCATAAAAATGTATATTCGAACAAAGCCACTCTGGTTTAACATAATAATGCTCATCCACTGCATATACAAAATCAGCGTTTTCCTTTGCCTGTTTATGATAAAACTCCCACGCACTGCTATATTTTTCAGATGTAATGTCCGGTCCAGCTGAACCGATTAACTTAATGGATGGATATTTTTCATGGATAGCTTCTTCAAATAGCTGATACCGCTTGAAAAAATCCACCCTTTCCGTTTCCCATTGTTCGTTACCTATTCCTATCATTTCAAGTTTAAAAGGTTCTGGATGACCCATTTGCATTCTTATATGTCCCCAATAGGAATTCGCGTCTCCATTAGCAAACTCAATTAAGTCTAGAGCATCAGTGATAAATTCTTGAAATGCAGCATCCTCAACCTCCACTAGTTCTGTGGATTGATACTGACAAGCTAGTCCTACATTTACAACCGGAAGAGGTTTAGCTCCCAAATATTCACATAAAAGAAAATATTCATAATAACCAATTTCTAAACTCTGATTATAGTGACTGTACTTGCTTGTATAATTATTCTCTTCGCAATTTCCATGAACAGCCCAACGATTCCAGTTTAATTTTCTCTCTTCTGCTTTTCCTATGCTCTTTTTCCATTGATAACGATTATCGAGCGTATTTCCTTCAATAACGCAGCCTCCCGGAAATCTTAAAAACCCAGGTTGCATATCCTTCAGCAATCCCACCAAATCTCTGCGGAAAAGTCCCAAAACTGCATCAGAAGGTATCATGGATATAAAATCAAAACAAACTGTACCAGGTTTACTTAGTTTAACAACAAAAGTTCCATAAGATATTGACTGTTCACAAACTAGGTCCACTTGATATTTTGTCCATTCTTTGCTTATTGCTTCAGTTATTATAGTACTTGCTGCTATATTATTATCTTTTTCTATAAACACTTCAATTCTACTGAAGTAATCTTCGGATTTTGCATAAAAAGATATCTTATAGGATAAGCCTTTTTTCATACAGATACCATCATATGCTTTATTAGAAAAAGCTAGTTGTGTTTTTGTACCAGTAAACTCCAAATAATGGGGATTTATTTCATTCTGAGGATTTATTGATTGAATATTTAATTTAGCGCCATTAGCTGATTTTGGGTATGCACTCCAACCATAAAGTCCATCAAATGTCTGTTTGTAATTATCATTGTATCCTGATGACTCCAAAAACTCGAAAGAGCGGTTCTCAATCATTTCTGCATTAAGACCACCATCAAGACCATAATTTATATCTTCAAAAAAAAGGCCTATCATTTTCTTATTAATAGCTGCTCCATTTTTATCTGTTATCTTAATTTTCATAAGCATCACCCTTCAAATTTACTTTCATAATGTGCATTTTTATTTAAATGCAACAGCTGACATGATTAATAACTCTTTTCGGGCAGCATGTCCGTTACTAGTTTGTATATACAGTTAGCTGATATTTTCAGTATAATGAAGTAATTAATATTATTCAATTACATATCGTGTGCATATGGCGCTCAGTTTTCAAATGATTGGTTTCATTTCAAGTTAGAAACCTGTGACGAATCGTTCCTTAGCAAACTAAAAATTCCATTTAATCAAATAGTTCATATCGGGGATACTAACGAGCTGTCTATTATGATTAACAATATGTGCTATGAAACCTATGCATCAAATAGATATAAATCTGAAATTATAGAGCTATATTTAAAATTATTTTTTATAAAGCTAAGCAACAAAATACACAATAGTAACTATGACTTTTCCAATACGCACTACAACAAAATGTCTATCATACGCACAAAAATCTATAATCAACCATATAAAAACTGGAACATTAATAATTTGTCTCATGAGCTTACTATGAGTAGATCCTGCTTTCAGCATTTGTATAAAGATTTCTTCGGTGTAAGTCCGATGACAGATGTGATTATAAGTAGAATTGAGCACGCTAAGTATCTTCTTTCAACAACTGATATATCAGTCAAAAAAATTGCAGAAATGTGCGGATATAATAATGGAATTCACTTTATGAGACAATTTAAGAATCAAACAATGCTAACACCCACAGAGTATAGATCCAGTAAAAGAACCGGTTAAGAATTTTACTATAAAAAAATCCCCTACCGGGGACTATGAGTTTTAGAATGGAAAAGGTTCGTTCTCATCAACTAAATACGAACCTTCTTCTACTTTCTTTTCTCCTGAATAATAAAAATCTGCATCACAATTAGGGCA
>NZ_MZGV01000079.1 GCF_002029235.1 Clostridium oryzae | reverse complement strand
TGCTACAATGCTGTGATATTGACGGTTATATCTCTCTGTTTTTGAGTTCCTTCGCCGTTAATACTTTCCTCACTGCATTAATTTGTCATGCTGTCAAGGGTGGCGACTTCTTCCTCCTACCTATTTTTCCTTGCTTTTTTTCTTCTTTTTCGCTTTTCAATCTTACTTTTCTTCTCTAAATTTTTTTCATAGCAAACTTTACACTATCTTTTAATTTATTATAAAACTTTTATTACTAAAATAATATAATTATAATGGCACTATTATTACTACTTGCTGTATACATTTACAAATTTTTGTACATATTCTTCAAATTTCAGCTGTTAGAGCAAAACCTTCAAATTCTTTTAGTGATCAGTATAAATTATCCTGTTCTGTTATAATCCATTATTGTATTACATCTAAAAGCTTTTTATATGTAAAACCATGTAAACAATATGAACTGAAGCACAATCTACGTTGAATTAATAAATATTGTATGATATATTAATAAATAACTGGTCTGACCACTATACCAGTTATTTATATTTAAGGGGGGCAATCTTTTGAAGTATTTAAAACAACTAATGATAATTCTTACTGCATATTTTATAGGGGTGTTGCTGCAAACAATTTTTAAACTGCCTATACCAGGCACAGTTTTAGGATTGATCATACTCTTTTTAGCTTTATATTCTGGAATAGTTAAAATTGAAATGATCGAAGACATTTGCGATGTATTGATATCCCACATGTCATTTTTATTTATTCCTGCTGGTGTCGGTTTGATGACATCTTTCGGGTTACTTAAAGGTAAAATAATAGCTTTTTCTGTTATAATTCTAATCTCCACTTTAGTCGTCTGGATTGTAACTGCTCATGTAGTTAAGTTTTTAAGAAAGGTGTGTGCAAGATGAAGGATGTACTTAATTCACCTGTTTTCGGCGTATTAGCATCTCTAATGGCCTACGAAATAGGTTCTTTTATCAAGGAAAAATTAAAGTTGTCAATTTTCAATCCGCTGCTTATTGCAATAATAATCTTAATTGCATTTTTAATGAAATTTCATATAAACTATGCAAACTATAATCATGGGGGTCAGATTATTTCTTTCTTTTTAGCCCCAGCGACTGTAGCTCTAGCATTACCTTTGTATAAAAAATTTTCGTTATTCAAAGAAAATGCTTTACCTATACTAGCTGGTATTTTATGTGGTGCTGTATCTGGAATGCTTTGTGTAATTACACTTTCAAAGCTATTTAATCTTTCAGACCAGCTTACAAAATCCTTAATACCTAAATCTATAACAACACCTATAGGTATGGCATTAGCCAATCAAATAGGCGGACTTCCTTCAATAGCTGTAGTTGCAATAATCATTACCGGAATACTAGGTTCTATTATTGGACCATTTCTAAATAGAATATTGAAGATAAATGATAAAGTTGCTATGGGGATAGCTATGGGTAGTGCATCACATGCTGTCGGGACTGCTAAAGCTATGGAAATTGGCGAAACAGAAGGTGCAATGAGCAGCGTGACTATTGCTATTTCAGGAATTATCACAGTAATCATAGCGCCTGCACTCTGGAATTTATTTTCAACATTTTTTAAATAAACCATTTAAGGAGATTTTAAGATGTCTGATAAAGAAAATAATTCAACTAAAAAAGTACATACCCTCAATAAACTATTTAATTCTATTGATAACTTATTAATTGAAGAAAAGGAGCAAAGATTAAAGGTAAAACTCGCTAATAAAATAAAAGACAGTATATTTACTAATGAAATTGTAATGAAACTTAATGAAAATGATTTTTCTGGATTTGTTAGTGAAGGAGATAACAGTATAGTAATGCTCTTTTCTAGCATATTCCCTATTTTTGTTAAAAAGAATGATGTCATCTTTAGATTGTATAAGCATAAAATTGAAGTCGACTTATCTGATGAAATGCGTGATAGATATATTTACATATTTTCTGACGGAAGATTAACATCAGGATTATTTCAATGTTTTAATATAAGTGATGATGAGTATGTATATGGAATAAAAAAGATAATTGATACTATCCCTCTTTTTAAAACTGCTATCATTAACACGTTGGAAAATTTCAAAAAAAACATTGAGCTGCATAATGATAAAATAAGGAGTTTGAAAGAAAGAAAGCCGTTAGCAGAAAAAAATTATGATGATTTGCTTAAATATTTATCCGAAAAAACAAAAAGCTGATTTTTGAGAGGAAGGTATAATGTTAATTCCAGTAAAAAGCACAAAAATATATGAAATCGTAATGGAACAAATAAAAGATATTGTTATAAAAGGTGAATTAAAGAGTGGTGATAAGTTGCCCTCAGAAAGAGAATTATGTGATAAACTTCAGGTTAGCCGATCGTCTATTAGAGAAGCTCTAAAGGCATTACAGACTCTTGGGCTTATCGAATCAAGACATGGTGAAGGTAATTTTATCAATCAAAATTTTAAGAATAGTTTACTTGAACCTTTATCTATTGTTTTTTTACTTCTTGGAAGTAACAGTGAAAATGTTTATGAACTCAGAAAAATAATAGAACCTGAAGCAGCTGCTCTCGCGGCCAAGAATATTACAGAGAGCCAGCTTACTGAATTAGCTGATATAATGGACTCATTAAATAATACTTCAGACGCTGAACTTTGTGCTTCATTAGATAAAAAATTTCATTATATAGTAGCCCAAGCTTCCGGCAATCCTTTAATTGCAACTATAATGTTTTCGATATCTTCTTTAATCGAGAAATACATTGAAAATTCTAAAATTCATATGCTTAACAAGACAATTGTTAAAACCCAACACCAAGAAATATGGAAAGCTTTAAAACTTCATGATGCTGAGGCAACTGCTGCTGCTGTAAGAAAGCACCTAGAATTGATCAATCCCTGCGGAAGATAAACTATTTCCTTCTGCAAGGATATTTTTTATATGTTTCTATTTTTACTTTCGTAAAAGGTTATTTACTCTACTTTCCTATTCCTGTTACTGTATTCCAAACAACTTTTTGAATAAATTCTGCTTCCTTTGCCGGAATTTCATGCAGCACTTTGCCATTTACTTTGATTACATTTGGTAAACCTAAAGGGCTCTTCTTCAATATTGCACTATAAAAAGTACAAGCAACCAAATAAGAACCAACAGGGTTCGCATGTTCATAATCAGCATCGTATAACTCTAAGTCTGGATTTGAAGCAATAGCATTCTGCCAAGCCATCCCTACTGGACAAAGCAGTCCATGGATTTCCTTTGCAAATTCTATGTAAGCTTCTGTCATTGGCTTTTGATTTTCCGGCTTATCTTTCTCTGCCCAAGTCATATAAGTAATAGGCGTTGCCTGAGTCTGCTTAATAAATTCATAAATCTCTTTTCCATCTCGAATCAGCGCTTCCTTCCCGCCTTTAAAAGGATGTGCTACCTGCTGTAAAACTATAAAATCATAGTTCCCATAAAGAATGTTGAACCTAATTTCTGGTTCTACCTTATGTTCCCCTAAACTTTTTCCTGGATGTGCAATCATTACAGGCTCAATCCGATGACTTGAATCCGATTGCTCAGACAAATATTGCAGCATATATGCCATATCATTATAGTAGGTATGGCTATTTCCAATAAAAAGTATCTTATAAGTAGACTTAGTCATAACATTCACTCCTAACATTTTTAATATACTACACTTTAACTTCTCTAATATATCAATCAATATATCTCTGCACACAATGCATCATCTTTTTATTCCTATTTTGCCTTATGAAATCTCGCAGTAGCTAACAAGATAACAACAAATACAATTCACCAAATATACTTTTTATTTTATTATACAACATTTGTCATACTTATTAACATGGCATTTTTTATACTTCTTAATTAAAAAGCATTACTGTTTCATACGTCTAAAAACAGACACCACGGTAGCTCTTTCTAATGTTCAGCATTATGCACGATACTCTTCAATTAATTGTTGAAATTCTATATTGGAACGCAGAAATGAATATTTAGAGCTGTTTTCCATCTTTGAAAGTATAGCCGGCAGTATTTACAAGCCAAAATTTGCCGAATTATTTGTTATTATGAGGAAGTTATAAATAAATTGAACAATTTGAAAAATATATAAAGAGAATATATTTTTTTTATAATCGCAGAAATAACTTGCTATTAACCAAGGATACTTATTTAATATTATCGATTTGGGTACTTATTTAAAAAATAACAGCAAAAAAGTAAAATTATAGCATAAAAAACTCAAATTTTTTTAGAAATTTCAATTTACATATTCATAAATATAATATTTTACGTTATACTTAATTTGTTTGGTTTTTTTATAATACCATCTGCATAAATTGCGAAAGTTCAATTATATTCTATTTTCTAAAATATTTGAATGTCACATATCTTTAACAGTGATATTTTAGAAGTCACAATATAAGAACTTTATCGCATTTTGTATACATTTATATAAAATAATAAAAAAGGTGAATGCAAATGAATCAATCAAATCATGAACTTGGAATTATAGCATTAGAAAGCTGTAAGGAATTAGGTAATGCTATAGACCGGTATATCAAAACAACTAGAAATTCTACTGAATCATATTTAATACCAATTAATGAAATTAGGTTTTCTAATGGAGAAGGAAAAGTTAAAATCTCTGAATCTGTTAGAGGAAAGGACATTTACATTTTATGTGATGTTGGGAACTACAGCTGTACTTATAAAATGTTTGGAATCGAAAATCACAAAGGGCCTGATGAACATTTCCAGGACATAAAGAGAACAGTAGCTGCAATTAGGGGAAAAGCATCTCGTATTACTGTAATAATGCCTCTTTTATATGAATCAAGACAGCACAGACGTAAAGGAAGAGAGTCCTTAGATTGTGCCTTGGCACTTCAAGAGCTTGAAAGGTTAGGGGTCGAAGGAATCATTACTTTCGATGTTCACGATCCTAACATTCAAAATGCTACCCCACTATTATCCTTTGAAAACATATATCCAACTTATGATATAGTAAAAGGAATAATATCCAACGAACCATCTTTGCATTTGGACAAAGAAAAGCTGCTTGTAATAAGCCCTGATACTGGAGCAATGGATAGAGCAATTTATTACTCTAGTGCTTTAGGAGTTGATGTTGGATTATTCTACAAGAGAAGAGATCATTCTACAATAGTTAATGGTAAGAATCCAATTGTTCAGCATGAATATATGGGAAGATCTGTCGAAGGTAAGGATGTTTTAATTGTTGATGATATGATAGCATCAGGCGAATCAGTTCTTGATATTGCAAGAGAGTTAAAAAAGAGAAATGCTCAAAATGTATTTGTCGCAGCAACTTTTGCTTTCTTTACAGAGGGATTTGAAAAATTTGATAAGGCTCATAAAGAAGGGTTAATATCAAGAATATATTCAACTAATTTGACTTATATTCCTCAAAGATTAAAGGATTCAAAATGGTTTAAATCTGTTGATTTATCCGAGCTTACTGCTAGAATAATAAATAGATTAAATTATGATAAATCCATTGCAAAATATATGGATGCAACAAGAATAATACACAATTTATTAAATAAGTAAAAAAGGGGAGGAGGAAGTGATTTCCGTCGGCTGGAAAATGCCTCCTCCAACCACTTCCTTCCCTATGCCGGCTCTATGCATTTACAAAGCATTATTCTCTATATTTCTTCTCCCAAATTATTTTTCTTGTTTATTGGTTTATTAGTATTTTCTTAAGAGCTATTTTCATATTACTTCATATATAATATAGTTACATTCTTTTAGTAACACATACACTTTATGTAAATCTCCTAATTAGAGCAAACTCGGCTACGCCTCAAACACTGCCCTAATCTTAACGAAAATTTACATAAAATTTGCTGACAATTGCTAAATTCACTCTATATCTCCGTTGGTTAAAGGCTTAAATGGCCTTTAACGGGTTATCTGCTAATGATAATGAGCGTGCTTAGATAACCCCGACTGTAAACATTTCCTATGCCCTAACTCTTAATATTCACAAAATACTTTTATTATATTGCTTCCGTTGCCTTCTTCTCTTAATTCATTAACTTCAAAATATATTACCGTTTCTTTATTTAATGATTATCTTTCTTACTTTTAGCAAAAGTATATCTTAACATTATCCAAAAACATAAATTCCTAGAGACTAAAAAACACCACTATAAAAGTGGTGTATTTCCTCAATGGAGGCGAGGGGAATCGAACCCCTGTCCGAAAGCAGCAATGCCTAAGCATCTCCGAGTGCAGTCTCTCTTTTAACATTCCCTCTATCAGACGCCGAAAGACAAGCTTCTGACTTCAGTAGCTTCATAAATTCCGTTCCTAGGTCAAAGCTTTCCTAGGCTCGTTTCCCCGCTATCGACGCCAGACTCCATGCCGCGGGACTCATGGGCTGACGGCTAGCAGACTAAGCTGCTAAAGCTAAATTATTATTTTCGTTTGCGTTTATATTTAATTCTCAGTTTTTTAACGCAGGCCCGAGAACCTTCGACTCGCTTCCTAAACACGTCTTACCCCCGTCGAAACCAGTACGCCCCCTTATTATAGGAGCTGTACCTAACGAAAAGTACAAACTAACGCAAAACTTATTGTAACACTATAATACACTATTATAAAAAATTAAGCAACCCAAAATTCGATAAAATAAAAATTACATGTCTATCTATTTCTTTCTTTCATTTGTCTATCGATATCTCTCTTGGCAGCCTTTTCAAGCATAGAATCTCTCTTATCATAGTCTTTCTTACCTTTAGCTATAGCAAGACTAACCTTAACGCGTCCATTCTTTAAATACAAAGAAAGCGGTACCAGGGTATAACCTTTTTGAGCAGTAAAACCTATAAGTCTTTTTATTTCTTCCTTATGCATAAGAAGCTTTCTTGGTCTTAATGGATCTACATTAAATATATTTCCCATTTCATAAGGACTGATATGCAGATTCTTAACAAATATTTCACTGTTCATTATGTCTGCATAGCTGTCCTTCAGATTCGCTCTTCCACGCCTTACTGATTTAACCTCAGTACCTACAAGAACTATTCCTGCTTCAAAGGTTTCCTCTATAAAATAATCATGCCTTGCTTTTCTATTTTCAGCCAACGTCTTTGTTCCTGATTGCTTTGCCATACTTAACACTCCTAACATTAACATGGATACTAATTATATAATAATTAGTATCCTATGTCAATTAATCCATAGGCTTCTATTCATTTTCCAAATCATCTTCAGCCTCGTATAACTTAAAATACACTTCTCTGTTATCTATATCTACTCTATCTACTTGAATAGTAACCGCTTCTCCCAACTTATACACTTTCTTAAGTCTCTCGCCAATAAGGCTTAGATGTTTCTCATCATAATTATAGTAGTCATCCTCAAGATCATTCATGTGTACGAGACCCTCTACAGTATTAGGCAGCTCCACAAAGAAGCCAAAGGAAGTTACAGAGGATATTATACCTTCATATACTTCTCCTATTCTGTCAGCCATATATTCAGCCTTCTTAAGATCATCCACTTCTCTTTCAGCTTCCTGTGCAGCTCTCTCAGTTTCAGAAGATTGTACTGATGCGTAAGCTACAAGAGTAGCAAGTTTAGCCATTCTCTCTTCAGTCATTTTCCCATTTATATACTCTTTGATGATCCTGTGAATTATAAGATCCGGATATCTTCTAATAGGTGATGTAAAGTGGCAGTAATACTGTGCTGCAAGTCCAAAGTGTCCAAGAGACTCTGGTGAATATCTCGCCTGCATCATAGACCTTAGCAGGAGTGTGTTTACAACAGTCTCTTCCTTCTTACCTTTTACTTGTTCTAATATATGTTGAAAATTAGCTGGATGCACTTCCTTAGTATGTCTGAAAGTATATCCTAAATTAAATATAAATTCATAAAAATGCTGCAGTTTCTCTTCATCTGGGTTTTCATGTACTCTATATACAAATGGTACATTAGCCCAAAACATATATTCAGCTATCGTTTCATTGCAAACTAGCATGAATTCTTCTATAATCCTATTAGATATTCCTCTATCGTAAGGCCGTATATCCACTGGTTTTCCGTTCTCGTCCAGTTCTATTTTAGCCTCTGCAAAATCAAAGTCTATAGCTCCTCTGTCCATTCTCTTCTTATTTAGTATTCTACAAAGCTTTTCCATCAGTTTGAAATCTTCATATAAATAATCATATCTCTTTATAAGCTCTTTGTCCTCACCTTTAAGAATATCGCTGACATCTCTATAGGTCATTCTTTCGTTTGTTCTTATGATGCTTTCAAACACTTCATAATTTAGCACCTTACCTTTGCCATCTATCTCCATCATGCAGCTTAATGCCAATCTATCAACCTTGGGGTTTAAGCTGCAGATTCCATTGGAAAGTTTCTTAGGCAGCATCGGCACTACCCTGTCTAAGAGATATACTGAAGTTCCTCTTTTAAGTGCTTCTTTATCTAGCGGATTCTTTTCGCGAACATAGTTAGATACATCTGCTATATGCACTCCCAGCTTATAGTTTCCGTTTTCCATAAGCTCAATGGATACAGCATCGTCAAGATCCTTAGCATCTTCCCCGTCTATTGTAACCATTTTAACCTCTGTCAGGTTTCTTCTTCTCGCATATTCACTTTCAGGTATTTCTTCATCGATATTTGCTGCAAATCTCTCTACCTTTTCTGGAAATTCCTCAGGTAAATGATGTTTCCTTATAATCGTTAGTATATCAACGCCAGCATCACCTTTTTTACCTAAAACCTCCACAATTTTTCCTTCGGGATTTTTGTTCTTGCCAGGCCATTGAGTAATCTCAACCATAACAACATCGTCATTTTCAGCACCGTTCTTCAAATCTTTAGGTATAAAAATATCATTAAAAACTTTCTTATCATCTGCAACTACAAAGCCAAAATTCTTGCTGTCTTGGTAAACACCTACGATGGTTTTATTTGCTCTTTCCAGTACCTTTATAATCTCTCCTTCGCACTTTCTTCCGTTACCTCCTTCCCTAGTTATTTTAGCCATAACTCTATCACCGTTCATAGCGTCCTTTGTAGCATTAGCAGGTATAAATATATCTGGTACCTCTTCATCACAGATAACAAAGCCAAAGCCTCTCTGATTTCCTTGAAACTTCCCCTTCATAACTCCAACTATGTCTATAAGTCCATATTTGTCTTGTTTATTTCTAACTAATACGCCTTCCTTTTCCATAGACTTTAAAGTCTTCTTTAAAAGTTTTACGTCTTCTCTATTAATCCCAAAAGCTTCTCCAAGCTCAAATACATCCATAGGCTTATAATTTGTATCTCTCATAAACTCCATTATATTTTCTCTAATATTCATATTTTCTCTCTAGCGATATCTTCATATCACTAAATACTCACTTCCTTTCTCATCATGTCATTTTCAGTTTCATCTTTATTTACGGCATAACTCAGTTGCATATAATCTAGTTGTGTCTGTATTCTGTTCATAGGCTAATAAATATTATGCCCATATGTTGAAATACAAATAACACCTGCTATTTTTGTATTCTCTCAATGTAACAAAACTGTACTATCGTTATATTTCATATTAACAGCAGGCTTTTTCTATTATAAAAATATATTTATGTACACACCTAACTTTTAAATATAATTAAGTAAAAAAATAATGCTGATATGTGCAGAAATACTCTTATCACATGAATCAGCATTTTACCTTGCCTTTATAGTGTAAATCTAAATATTATATGTATATTGATACACTACGTACTAATAAATTAAAATAGCTACTTTATTAAATCGAGTAACATAGTAACAACAGCTAATACTACTGCAAGAATTACAGTTGTTCTTGCTAACATAACCTCTTTAGTACGGGCTTTATTCTTTGAAAAGAATGTATCTGAATTACCTGACATCAATGCTTTTAATCCATCAGCTTTACTTGGCTGCATTAAAACAACTACAATAATAGCAATGGAAAATAGTATTTCTAAAACTAACAAAAATGTATGCAATCTACTGCACCTCCCAGCAACGGAAATAGTCGTACAATTGTTATTGTAACATATATTCCCTTAAAATAGCAATACCATATATAAAAAAAGAAATGTTGTGGCACTACGGAGATTGATCCGTTCATTAAGCACTTGTAGCACGAATTTCATGTAAATTTCCTGAGTAAAAAAGAGGAAAAGTGATTTCAGTAAGCCATAAAACGCTTGTTCAATCACTTTTCCATCCTTAAGCTTTATATGAATTATTTGCTCTTCACATTGTAGAAGGAATTAAGTCCTCTGTATTCAGCTATATCTAGAAGCTCTTCTTCGATTCTAAGTAGCTGATTATATTTTGCAACTCTTTCACTTCTTGCTGGAGCTCCTGTCTTTATCTGTCCTGCATTAACTGCAACTACTAGATCTGCAATTGTTGTATCTTCAGTCTCTCCAGATCTATGTGAAATTACTGCAGTGTATCCTGCTCTTTCAGCTGTTTCTATAGCATTTAATGTCTCAGTTAAGGTTCCAATCTGATTGAGCTTTATAAGTATTGAGTTAGCTACACCAAGATTTATCCCTTTCTCCAATCTCTTTGTATTAGTTACGAAGAGATCATCACCAACAAGCTGAATTCTGCTGCCTAATTTATCAGTGATAAGCTTCCATCCATCCCAGTCTTCCTCTGCCATACCGTCTTCAATGGATATTATTGGATACCTATTTACTAAATCAACATAGTAATCTGCCATTTCTTCCGACGTAAACAGCTTTCCTTCTCCTTTCAGGTTGTATTTTCCATTCTCATAAAATTCAGAAGATGCAGGATCTAATGCTATAAAAATATCTTTTCCTGGAGTATATCCAGTCTTTTCTATAGCTTCAACAATTACTTTTATTGCTTCTTCGTTTGATTGTAAATTAGGTGCAAATCCACCTTCATCACCCACACCAGTTTCATATCCTTTTTCTCTAAGAGTTCCTTTCAATGTATGATAAACTTCAGCACACATTCTTAATGCATCACTAAAGCTCTGTGCGCCTGCTGGCATTATCATAAACTCCTGCAAGTCTACATTATTATCAGCATGTTTACCGCCATTTAAAATATTCATCATAGGTACAGGAAGTACCTTTGCATTTACTCCTCCTATGTATTGATATAAAGGAATCTCAAGATAAGCAGCGGCAGCTCTTGCAATAGCAAGGGATACTCCTAAGGTTGCATTTGCACCTAATTTTGATTTGTTTTCAGTTCCATCCAAATCAATAAGAGTTTTATCGATTATTGTCTGATCAAAAACATTCATACCAATAAGTTCTTCAGCGATTATACTGTTTACATTATCTACAGCCTTAAGCACTCCTTTTCCATTATATTTACTGGTATCTCCGTCTCTCAATTCCACTGCTTCAAACATTCCAGTCGAAGCTCCTGAAGGTACTGCAGCTCTTCCAACTGTTCCCTCATCCAAAGTTACTTCAACCTCAACTGTTGGAAATGCTCTTGAATCCAGTACTTGTCTTGCGAACACATCTGTAATCTCTACATAATTTTTCATACTAAGCGCTCGATTTAATATTTCACCTTAATTTATCATTAAGATGCCGCATTATATGCAGTAAATCAAGCTTATTCACCCCTTTCAAAAGATATTTGTTTTTGAGTTTAATAACTCTGTATATGAGACTATATGATTAGTATATCCATAAAAAAACTTAATTTATCATATTTTATTATTTTTATTGATTATTCTATACATTTTTCTTCATAAAAAAAATAATTAATTAATAACTATTCTTTATTAAATTATACAACACTATCTTTTCCAATGCAAGGTACTTAAGGAAAAAAAGTAAAATATGCAAAAATCTATACTATCCTAGACAAAAAAAGATCCAGCCAAAAGGCTGAATCTTTTTTGTATTTTCTACTAATCCATTCAATCTTATTTGATTAATGTTTTTCCTGTCATTTCCTTAGGCTGCTCAAGTCCCATTGCCTGAAGCATTGTAGGAGCTATATCGCTAAGCTTTCCACCATCTCTCATTGGCTTTGCATCTTTAGCAACATATAAGAAAGGTACAGGTCCTGTAGTATGAGCAGTCATAGGATTTCCTGTCTCATAATCTACCATTTGCTCCGCATTTCCGTGATCCGCAGTTATAAATAGTGATCCATCTTTTGCTAGAATCTTATCTGCAACTTTACCAAGACACTTATCTACTGCTTCTATTGCAGCTTTAGCTGCATCAAAAACTCCTGTATGTCCAACCATATCAGGATTAGCAAAATTTAATATAACCATATCGTAAGTGTCAGTATCAAGTCTCTTTAATACTTCTTCAGTTACTTCATATGCACTCATCTCAGGTTTTAAATCATAAGTTGCTACTTTAGGTGATGGTATAAGAGCCCTATCTTCTCCTGGATTTGGAGCTTCAACACCACCATTAAAGAAGAAAGTAACGTGAGCATATTTTTCAGTTTCAGCTATTCTAAGCTGATTCTTTCCAAGCTTACTTACATATTCCCCCAGAGTGTTTGTATAGGACTGAGGAGGATAAGAAACCTTTACTCCTTCTATAGTCTTATCATATTGAGTCATAGTGATATAATTAAGGTTCAAAGTTTCTCTTTCAAAACCACTAAACTCTTTATCATTTATTGCTCTTGTTATTTCTCTTGCTCTATCAGGTCTGAAATTGAAGAATATTACTGAATCGCCATTTTGAATCTTGGCAGTAGGCAGACCATTTTCTTCTATTACAGTTGGTACAACAAATTCATCTGTTTTTCCGTCAGCGTAAGATTTATCCATAGCTTCTACAGCAGTAGTTGCAGTGTTTCCTTTTCCAAGTACCATAGCATTATATGCAAGCTGTACTCTCTCCCAACGATTATCTCTATCCATAGCATAATATCTTCCGCTTATAGTTGCGACCTTGCCGCAGCCAATTTCCTTCATAGCATTCTCTATCTCAACTACAAAGTCTTTACCAGAAGAAGGCGGAACATCTCTTCCATCCATAAATGCATGAAGATATACCTTTTCCAAGCCCTTTTTCTTAGCTAATTTCAAAAGTCCTTTAAGATGTTCTATATGAGAGTGAACTCCGCCATTTGAAAGAAGTCCCAAAAGATGTAACGCTGTTCCATTCTTTTTAGCTTCATCTACTGCAAAATTCAAACTTTCGTTTTCAAAAAAGTCTCCATCCTCGATAGCTTTTGTGATTCTAGTAAGCTCCTGATATATTATTCTTCCTGCACCGATGTTTAAATGTCCAACTTCTGAGTTTCCCATCTGTCCTGCTGGAAGTCCTACATCAAGACCGCTGGCTCCAAGCTGTGTATGAGGATATGATGCATATAATTTATCAAAGTTAGGTTTGGAAGCTGCTTTTACAGCATTTCCTTCTACCTTATCGCTTAGTCCAAAACCATCAAGTATCATAAGCATTACTGGTTTCTTTGTCATAATAGCTTACCCCTCCATTTACTGTATTTTAGGTAGTTCTTATAGATAAATAACTTCTGGTATTTTGCTGTCTGTATATTATAAGTACTATTTATCTTTTATTAGAAATTAACTATTGCAGCAAAATCAGCAGGTACTAAGCTTGCGCCTCCTACTAATGCACCGTCTATATCAGACTTTGACATCTGCTCTTTTATTGTTCCTGGTTTTACGGATCCGCCATACTGAATTCTTGTATTATCAGCAGCTGCTCCATATAAGTTAGCTATGCATTTTCTTATGAAGGCAATTGTTTCATTTGCTTGATCAGCAGTAGCAGTTTTTCCTGTTCCAATTGCCCAGATTGGCTCATAAGCAACTACAACTTTTTCAACCTGCTCTTTAGTCAATCCTGCAAGATCTAATTTTATCTGCTTCCCTATAACTTCTTCAGTTACATTTGCTTCTCTTTCTTCTAAAGATTCACCAACGCATAGTATTGGGATAAGATTATGAGCAAAAGCCGCCTTTATTTTCTTATTTACACTTTCGTCAGTTTCGTTGAAGTACTGTCTTCTTTCACTATGCCCGATTATTACATAATCAACCTTCATAGCTTCAAGCATTCCAGGTGCGACTTCACCAGTGAAAGCTCCTTTTTCTTCAAAATAAACGTTTTGAGCTCCAACTTTTATATTACTTCCTGCTGCTGCCTTTAATACTGCATCAAGGCATACAAATGTAGGACAAATTACGACATCACATTTTGCATCTTTTACAAGAGGTTTTAAAGCTTCTACAGCCTTTACCGCTTCCTCTACTGTATTATGCATTTTCCAGTTTCCAGCTATTATTGGTTTTCTCATTGATTGTTCCTCCTCATAAAAATCAATTATTATTACTAATGAAGAAATTCAGCCTTCAGCTGAATTCCTTCTCAATTATATTGTTAAGTTATTATTTATCATTTAATGCAGCTATTCCAGGAAGTTCTTTTCCTTCCAAGAATTCAAGTGATGCTCCACCACCAGTTGAGATATGAGTCATCTTATCTCCAAAACCTAGATTATTTACAGCAGCAGCACTGTCTCCGCCACCAATTACAGTAGTTGCGTCGCTATCTGCCATGGCTTTCGCTACTGCTACAGTACCAGCAGCAAAGTTTTTGAATTCAGCAACACCCATAGGTCCGTTCCAAACTACTGTCTTTGCCTTTTTAACAGCATCAGCAAATAATTTTTCACTCTTAGGTCCAATATCAAGTCCCATGTATCCATCTGGAACATTGGCATCTTCAGTTATTACAGCATCTGTATCTGCATATTCTGGAGCTACTCTGTTATCTACAGGAAGTAAAAGTTCAACTCCCTTTTCTTTAGCCTTAGCCATCATTTCCTTAGCATATTCTACTCTCTCATCATCTAAAAGAGACTTTCCTATACTGTAACCTTGGGCTTTAAGGAATGTATAAGCCATTCCACCACCAATTATAAGTGTATCAACCTTCTCAAGAAGATTGTTGATAACAGCAATTTTATCTACAACCTTGGCTCCTCCAAGTATTGCACAGAAAGGTCTTACAGGAGTATTAACTGCTTCTCCTAAGAACTTTAATTCCTTTTGAATTAAGTATCCGCAAACAGCAGTAGGAACAAATTGAGTTACTCCAACTGTTGAGCAGTGAGCTCTATGAGCTGTTCCAAATGCATCATTTACATATACATCAGCAAGAGATGCAAGATCCTTTGAGAAAGTTTCTTCATTCTTTCCCTCTTCTTTTCTGAATCTAGTATTCTCAAGAAGAACAACGTCTCCCTCTTTCATCTTATCAACAGCTGCTTTTGCATTAGCACCAACAACCTCATCATCAGCTGCGAAAACAACTTCCTTATTTAAAAGTTCTCCAAGTCTCTTAGCAACAGGTGCTAATGTAAGCTTTCGATCTGGTCCTTTTGCTTTTCCTAAATGTGAGCAAAGTATTACTTTTCCACCTTTTTCAATTAAGTATTTTATTGTTGGAAGAGCTCCATTTAGTCTGTTTTCATCAGTAATAACTCCATCCTTCATAGGAACGTTGAAGTCACATCTTACTAAAACTCTTTTACCTTTAACATCTATGTCTTCTATAGTCTTTTTATTGTAACTCATTATTATCACCTCATATTTTCTTATATCCTATAAAAGGTCCAGCCTCATAGCCGTTTAACTATAAAACTAGACCTTTTTACTATGTTTTACATAAAAATATTTAAATTAATTGATTACTTCAAACTATTTTGCAATTTTTGCAAAGTACTCTAAAGTTCTAACTAATTGTGAAGTGTATGACATTTCATTATCATACCAAGCAGCTGTCTTAACTAATTGTGATCCGTTAACATCGATAACTTTTGTTAAAGTTGCATCGAATAATGAACCATAGTTAATTCCTACAACATCAGCTGAAACTATTTCATCTTCAGTATATCCGAAGGATTCATTAGCAGCTTCTTTCATAGCAGCATTTATTTCTTCAACTGTTACATTCTTCTTAAGAACTGAAACTAATTCAGTTATTGAACCAGTTGGAACTGGAACTCTTTGAGCATTTCCGTCTAATTTTCCCTTTAAATCAGGAATAACCTGACCGATTGCTTTAGCAGCACCAGTTGAGTTAGGGATGATACTTACAGCAGCAGCTCTAGCTCTTCTTAAATCTCCTTTTCTGTGTGGACCATCTAATGTATTCTGGTCATTAGTGAATGCATGAACTGTAGTCATGAATCCTTTTTCTATTCCGAATTTATCATTTAATACTTTAGCCATTGGAGCTAAGCAGTTAGTTGTGCATGATGCACCAGATATAACTGTTTCTGTTCCATCAAGATCATCATTATTAACATTGAAAACTATTGTCTTTAAATCATTTCCAGCTGGAGCTGATATAACAACTTTTTTAGCACCTGCTCTTACATGAGCTTCTGCTTTTTCTTTCTTTGTGAAGAAACCAGTACACTCAAGAACAACATCTATTCCAAGTTTTCCCCAAGGTAACTGTTCAGGATCTTTTTCAGCAAAAACTTTGATTTCTTTTCCGTTTACTACGAAAGCTCCTTCTTTAACTTCTATGTCTCCCTTGAATCTTCCCTGTGATGAATCATATTTGAATAAGTGTGCTAACATTTTAGCATCAGTTAAGTCGTTTATTGCAACAACTTCCAATCCAGGTACTTCAAGAATTCTTCTTAAAGCTAATCTTCCTATTCTTCCAAAACCATTAATAGCTATTTTTGCCATTATACTACCTCCTAAAATTTTATATAAAATATTTATAAAAAATATTTATAAACCTTTTTTTAATAAATATTACATCAATTACAGCAAAAATTAGTAGTCAACTTCTAAGTCCACATTTAATATTTTTAATACTTCCTTTGCTGCCCCTTCATCAGTAATAAGTACTCCTCTAGTATTACCATTCTCAGTAGCCACTATAGCCTCAGCTTTATTCTTTCCTCCAGCCACAGCCACAGGATTCCTTATAGTTCTTATATCGCTGTTATTTATTCCTATAGTGGGAGTAAAGTAAACAACTTCACCCTTCCTGTTAAAGTAACATCCAAAGGCCTCTCCTACAGCTCCTAAAACATTGAGTTTATCCAGTTTATCAGGTTCTACCCCTCTTCTACGAGCCATTTGATCTGCTCTTCCTATTCCATATATAAGTATATTAGCTCGCTTTATGCTGTGAATTATGTCTTTTATATCTTTCTCATTCAGCATAGTATCTAGAGCCCTATCACTTATATTATCGGGTATATGTAATAATTTATAAACAGCACCAATCTTTTTTGCAAAGCTAGCTGCTAATGTATTAGCTTGAATTTCAACATCTTTTCCCATGCCTCCCCTAGCTGGTACTACGAGAACATCTTTAAAGCTGTTTAATTTAGGCATGCATTGTACAACTTCTCTAATTGTACTACCGCCTGTCAAGGCTATTATGTCATCATCTTTAATCATACTTCTTATGTGATTGGCAGCAGCTCTTCCTAATTCCTTAATTATTGTGCTGTCTTCATCCATATTTCCTGGAACTACAATAGCTCTTTTTATATTGAGCTTTTCAGCTAAAAGTGATTCTATATAAGACAAACCTTTTATTTCATGAATGAAACTTTTAAGTTTTTCTACTATATCTTCACCTTCCTCCGTCACAGTCATTCCCGGAGTGCTTACTTCTATTAAATTTGCTGATTTTAGGAAATTGATTTCTGTCCTTACTATTCTTTCGCCAAGGTTGAGATTGTTAGCTAGTATCCTTCTTCCTACAGGCTGATGATAATAGATAGTCCTTAGTATGTTGTATCTCTTCTCTAAAAGTTCTATGAGTTCAGGCACAATCTTTTGCTGTAGTTTCAATATTTCTTCCAAAGCTAACACTCCTTTGGTCACACCATGTCCCAGCATAATTTTTTATGTCCCACAACTTATATTATAAATTACTTGCTTCATTTTTTAAATAGTATTTATAAAAAAAATTTAAAAAAATATTAATTCGCCATTTATAGTATCGTACCTAGCTCTAAAATATTTAGTATTTTCATTAGATTCAACATTTCAG